>NZ_JPOC01000033.1 GCF_000738775.1 Prescottella defluvii | reverse complement strand
GCGCGGGGGAGGGAGGGGAGACGCAACGAGGGCGGGCACGCCTGCGCGCGCCCGCCCTCGAATGCGGAAGTTGCCGGGATCCGGCCGGAGATCAGCCGAGCTGCGAGACGACCCAGTCGATGCTCTTGGTCAGCTGGGTGATGTCCTCGGGATCGATCGCCGGGAACATGCCGATGCGCAGCTGGTTGCGGCCC
Source organism: Prescottella defluvii (assembly GCF_000738775.1). Classification (GTDB taxonomy): domain Bacteria; phylum Actinomycetota; class Actinomycetes; order Mycobacteriales; family Mycobacteriaceae; genus Prescottella; species Prescottella defluvii. Next base: position 163,659 of record NZ_JPOC01000033.1, on the reverse strand, counting down.
AGCTTGCGGTACGGCTCGGTGTCGACGATGCCGTTGGCGCGCAGGATCTTCGCGACCGCAGCCGCATCGACCGAGTCGGCGAAGTCGATGGTGCCGACAACCTGCGAGCGGTTGGCCGGATCGGCGACGAACGGCGTCGCGTACTCGGACGCCTCGGCCCACGAGTACAGGCGGTCCGACGAATCCTTGGTGCGCGCGGTGGTCCAGTCCAGGCCGCCGTTGGAATTCATCCATGCGATCTGGTTCTCGAACATCAGCAGCGTCGCGAGCGCCGGGGTGTTGTACGTCTGGTCCTTGGTGGAGTTGTCGACCGCGATCGGCAGCGACAGGAACTCCGGGGTCCAGCGGTTCGACGCCTTGATCTCGGCGACACGCTCGAGTGCGGCCGGGCTCATCAGCGCGATCCACAGGCCACCGTCGGCGGCGAAGCACTTCTGCGGGGCGAAGTAGTAGACGTCGGCGTCGGCGGCGTTGACCGGCAGACCGCCGGCACCCGAGGTGGCGTCGATCGCGATGAGCGCGTTCTCCGAACCCGCCGGGCGGGTCACCGGCACGGCGACACCCGTCGAGGTCTCGTTGTGCGCCCAGCCGATGAGGTCGACGGAACCGTCGGCGACGATCGCCGGCGCGGTGCCCGGATCGCTCGACACGACGATCGGATCACCGATGAACGGGTTGCCCTTGGCGACCGACGCGAACTTCGACGAGAACTCGCCGTACGTGAAGTGCTGCGAGCGCTCACGGATCAGACCGAATGCGGCCGCATCCCAGAACGCGGTGGAACCGCCGTTGCCGAGCACGACCTCGTAGCCCTCGGGCAGCGCGAACAGGTCGCGCAGACCCGAACGGACGCGGGCGACGACGTCCTTGACCGGCTTCTGCCGGTGGCTGGTGCCGAACACCGAGGCGCCGACGTCGACCAGGGACTGCAGCTGTTCCGGGCGGACCTTCGACGGTCCGCAACCGAAGCGGCCGTCTACGGGCTTGAGGTCGGCGGGGATGATCGGTGTGCTCATCGGTGCGAGTTGTCCTTCTCGGTTGTGGTGACGGTCCAACTGGTCTAGCTGTGCGAGATCTGGTCCCAGCCCTCGACCGAGTCGGGGGTGCGGGGCTCCGGGCCCGTGTAGATCGCGGCCGGGCGGACGAGCTTGCCCAGGCGCTTCTGCTCCATGATGTGCGCGCACCAGCCGGCGGTGCGGCCGCACGTGAACATCGCGGGCATCATGTGCGCCGGCACCTCGGCGAAGTCGAGGATCACCGCCGCCCAGAACTCGACATTGGTCTCGATCGCGCGGTCGGGGCGACGCTCCCGCAGTTCGGCGAGCGCGGCCTGCTCGAGGGCGGCGGCCGCCTCGAAGCGGGGCGCATTCAGGCGCTTGGCGGTGGCGCGGAGCACGCGGGCCCGGGGATCCTCGGCCCGGTACACCCGGTGCCCGAAGCCCATGAGCTTCTCCTTGCGGTCGAGGATGCCCTTGACCAGTGCGCGGGCGTCGCCGGTGCACTCGGTCTCCTCGATCATCGGCAGCACGCGGGCCGGGGCGCCGCCGTGCAGCGGGCCGGACATCGCACCGATCGCGCCGGACAGCGAGGCCGCGACGTCGGCGCCGGTGGACGCGATGACGCGCGCGGTGAAGGTGGAGGCGTTCATGCCGTGCTCGGCGGCCGACACCCAGTAGGCGTCGATGGCCTCGATGTGCGCGGGGTCGGGATCGCCCTTCCATCGCGTCATGAAACGTGCTGTGACGGTGGGGCATTCGTCGATCAGCTTCTGGGGGACGGCGGGCTGGTAGATGCCGCGCGCCGACTGTGCGACGTAGGACAGCGCCATGACGGACGCGCGGGCGGCCTGCTCGCGGGCGGTCTCGTCGTCGATGTCGAGCAGCGGCTGATAACCCCAGATGGGTGCCAGCATCGCCAGACCGGCCTGCACGTCGACGCGGACGTCGCCGGTGTGGATGGGCAGCGGGAACGGCTCGGCAGGGGGCAGGCCGGGGCCGAACTTGCCGTCGACCAGCAGCGCCCACACATTGCCGAACGTGACGCGGCTACCGACGAGATCCTCGATGTCGACACCGCGGTAGCGCAGCGCGCCGCCGTCCTTGTCGGGTTCGGCGATGTCGGTGGTGAAGGCGACGACGCCCTCCAGGCCGCTGACGAAATCCTCGGGTACTACAGCGCTTGGTGCCATTGCTCCTGGACTCTCCTCATCCGAGTGCATCCCGCTTCAGGGGTTGCACTGCCTTCGACCGAATCAGCCTTCGACTACTGCGGTAACTGTCAGGTGCGGGATGCGCCGCCGGGCCTGGTACCCAAACTTTAGCCGGTGTCACCGGTCACCTGGTCAGCGCATACCCGGGGGTACCGTCTGAGGCTGTGCCACCAGATTCCCCACGCGAGGGTCCCCGGAAGTCCGACCTCTCCTCGATGCGGGTGAGCTACGGAGAGATCGGGCCGGAGCGCCCCGTCGTCGACCCCGACCTGGAGCCGTCGTGGCTCGACGACGGTTGGTCCGCGCTGGCGAGGCGCTGGGTGGAGGACGCCGTCCAGGCCGCACTGCCCGAACCCAACGCGATGGTGCTCGGCACCGTCGACGCCGACGGGCACCCCTGCACGCGCACGGTGCTGTGCAAGGGTCTCGACGCCGACGGGGTGCTGTTCTTCACCAACTACGAATCCGACAAGGGCCGTCAGCTCGCGGCGACTCCCTACGCGTCGGTGACGTTCACGTGGATTCCGCTGGCCCGGCAGATCACCGTCCGCGGCCCTGTGGAGAAGACCGGCGAGGACGTCACTTCGGAGTACTGGGCCAGCCGCCCCCGCGGTTCCCGGCTCGGGGCGTGGGCGTCGAACCAGTCCCGCCCGATCGGCACACGCGCGGACCTCGAGGCCCAACTCGTCGCCGCCGGTCAACGTTTCGGCGTCGACTCCGACATCCCGGTCCCGGCGCACTGGGGCGGATTCCGGATCCGACCGGAGTCGGTGGAGTTCTGGCAGGGCCGCCCCAACCGCATGCACAACCGGATCCGCACCCGTCTGGTCGACGGCGCGTGGATCGTCGAACGCCTCCAGCCGTGATGCGGGGACTGCTCGCCGACACCACACCGCTGCGTAACCCCGACTACCGCAGGCTGTGGACCAGCGGCATCGTCACGGTCATCGGCGGCCAGCTCACCGTCGTCGCGGTGCCGGTGCAGATCTACGCGATGACGCAGAACTCGGCGTACGTCGGCCTGGCCGGACTGTTCGGGCTGGTCCCGCTCGTCATCTTCGGGCTGTGGGGCGGCGCGCTCGCCGACGTCATGGACCGTCGCAAGCTGATCATCATCACGACCGTCGGGTTGATCGGCACGTCGGTGCTGCTGTGGCTGCAGGCCGCGTCGGGTGCGGACAACGTGTGGCTGCTGCTGTGCCTGTTCTCGCTGCAACAGGTGTTCTTCGCGGTGAACTCGCCCACCCGCAGCGCGATCATCCCGCGACTGCTGCCGTTGAAGGACCTGCCCGCCGCGAACTCGCTCAACATGACGGTGATGCAGTTCGGTGCGATCGCCGGACCCCTGCTCGCGGGCGTGCTCATCCCGCACCTGGGTTTCGCGCTGATCTACCTGCTGGACTCGATCGCGCTGCTCGCGACGCTGTGGGCGGTGATCAAACTGCCCGCGCTGCCGCCGACCGGAGTGGCGCGGCGCGTCGGCCTGCGGGTGCTGGGGGAGGGCTTCGCGTACCTCGCGACCCAGAAGGTACTGCTGGCGTCGTTCGTCGTCGACATCATCGCGATGGTGTTCGGCATGCCGCGGGCACTGTTCCCGCAGATCGCCGAGGACACGTTCGGCGACCCGAGCGGCGGCGGCCTCGCCCTGGGACTGCTGTTCGCCGCGATGTCGGCGGGCGCGGTCCTCGGCGGCGTCTTCTCCGGCTGGCTGCCGCGCATCCGCTACCAGGGCCGCGCGGTGCTCGTCTGCATCGTGCTGTGGGGGCTGGCGATGGTGGGCTTCGGCGTCGTCGTCGGCATCGCCACCCCGGGCAGTTCCGCGGTGCTGTTGTGGCTCGCGCTGGGCTTCCTGGCGTTCGGCGGCGCCGTCGACATGATCTCCGCGGCACTGCGCTCGACGATGCTGCAGCAGGTCGCCACCGACGACATGCGCGGCCGACTGCAGGGCGTGTTCACCGTCGTCGTCGCGGGCGGCCCGCGGATCGGTGACGTGCTGCACGGCGGCGCGGCGTTCCTGTTCGGCACCGCCGTCGCCTCCGCGGGTGGCGGCGTCCTGGTGGTGATCGGGGTGGTCGTCTCGATGCTGGCGTTCCCGGCGTTCGTCCGGTACCGCGTCGGCCGAACGGGCAGACCCGAACATGTCTGAGCCGCGGATCGTCGTGTGCGGGGAGGCCCTCGTCGACCTCGTACCGACGGGGGAGACCACGTTCGCGGCGCACCTCGGCGGCGGCCCCTTCAACGTCGCGACCGCACTCGGCCGCCTCGGCAGTCGCGTGGCCTTCTGCTCCCGGCTGTCCACCGACCCGTTCGGGGACCGGCTCGTCGCGGCGCTGGTCGCGTCGGGCGTCGACGTCTCGACGACGCAGCGCGGGCCCGAACCGACGACGCTCGCGGTGGCCGCCGTCGGCCCCGACGGTGGTGCCCGATACACGTTCCACGCGGCCGGCACCGCCGACCGTCTCGTCACCGATCCCGGACCGTGGCCGGCGTCGGTGGCGGCGGTGTCCTTCGGCACGCTCTCGTTGGTGTTCGAACCCGGTGCGAGCGTGTACGCCGACCTGCTGCGCCGCTCCCGGGCCACGGGACGGCTCACGATCGTCGACCCCAACATGCGGCCGGACGTGTTTCCCGCCGACTACCGCCGCCGTTTCACGGAGCTGCTGCCGTCGATCGACATCGTCAAGGTCTCCGACGACGACGTCCAATGGTTGGGACGGGGCCCGGACGGCACCACGCCGGCGCAATGGCTCGATCGCGGCGTGTCCGCCGTCGTCACCACCCACGGCCCCGACGGACTGAGCGTGCGCACACGTCGGCTCCACGTCGATGTCCCCGGTCGCCGGGTGACGGTCGCGGACACCATCGGTGCAGGTGACACGGTCCACGGTGCGCTGCTGCACTGGCTCGACGCGCACCGGGCGCTGGATTCCGATTCGGTCCGGGGCCTCGGCGGGGGACAATGGCAGGACGCCCTGGATTTCGCGGCACGTGCGGCCGAGATCACAGTTTCCAAGCCTGGGGCGGACCCTCCGTGGGCATCGGACCTCACGGGCGGCTAGTTTCTACTTGAATGTTACGAAGTTACTCACTGGTCTGAGTTTGAGAGGGATCCTTCCGTGCCCGCTGAGAATGACAACAAGCCCACACTCAGCTACCCCGGTGGCGAGCACACAATGTCTATCGCCAAGGCGACTGAAGGCAATGACGGCATCGAGCTGGGCAAGCTCCTTGCCAACACGGGTTACACGACGCTCGACCCGGGCTTCGTGAACACCGCGTCCACCAGTTCGGCCATCACCTACATCGACGGTGAACAGGGCATTCTGCGCTACCGCGGATACCCCATCGAGGAGCTCGCGGAGCGCTCGACGTTCATCGAGGTCAGCTACCTGCTGATCTACGGGGAGCTGCCCACCGAAGCCCAGCTCGAGGTGTTCACGGACAAGATCCGTCGACACACGCTGCTGCACGAGGACCTCAAGCGGTTCTTCGACGGGTTCCCGCGCAACGCGCACCCGATGCCGGTGCTGTCGAGCGCCGTCAATGCGCTGTCCGCGTACTACCAGGACTCGCTCGACCCCGACGACCCGGAGCAGGTCGAGCTGTCGACGACGCGACTGCTGGCGAAGATGCCGACCATCGCGGCCTACGCCTACAAGAAGTCCGTCGGTCAGCCGTTCCTGTACCCGGACAACTCGCTGAGTCTCGTCGAGAACTTCCTCAGGATGACTTTCGGCTTCCCGGCCGAGCCGTACGAGGTCGATCCCGAGGTTGCCAAGGCCCTCGACATGCTGCTGATCCTGCACGCCGACCACGAGCAGAACTGCTCGACGTCGACGGTGCGCATGGTCGGCTCGTCGGACGCGAACCTGTTCACGTCTGTCTCCGCCGGCATCAACGCGCTGTGGGGCCCGCTGCACGGCGGCGCCAACCAGGCCGTGCTCGAGATGCTCGACGAGATCAAGGCGAGCGGCGGCGACGTCAAGGAGTTCGTCCGCAAGGTCAAGAACAAGGAAGACGGCGTGAAGCTCATGGGCTTCGGGCACCGCGTCTACCGCAACTACGACCCGCGCGCGGCGATCGCCAAGAAGTCTGCGGACACCATCCTGGCCAAGCTCGGCGGCGACGACGAACTGCTCCAGATCGCGAAGGCTCTCGAGGAAGCCGCGCTCACCGATGAGTACTTCATCGAGCGCAAGCTGTACCCGAACGTCGACTTCTACACCGGCCTGATCTACCGCGCGATGGGCTTCCCGACGCGCATGTTCACGGTGCTGTTCGCGATGGGCCGGCTGCCCGGCTGGATCGCGCACTGGCGTGAGATGCACGAGGATCCGGCCACCAAGATCGGCCGCCCGCGTCAGATCTACACCGGCTACACCGAGCGCGGCTACGTGGACCTGTCGGCTCGCTGACCTGTCCTGCCCGACTACAACTGATCGGACACACCATGAGCACCAAGCCCGAGATCGATTTCCAGGAGGGCCCCGCGCCCACCGAACTCGTCATCAAGGACATTGTCGTCGGTGACGGCCCCGAGGCCACCCCGGGTGCCAAGGTCGAGGTCCACTACCTCGGCGTCGAGTTCGAGTCCGGCGAGGAGTTCGACTCCTCGTGGAGCCGTGGCGAATCCATCACCTTCCCGCTGCAGGGCCTCATCGCAGGCTGGCAGGAGGGCATCCCGGGCATGCGCGTGGGCGGTCGGCGTCAGCTGACCATCCCGCCGGAGCTTGCGTACGGTCCGGCCGGTGGCGGTCACCAGCTGTCCGGCAAGACGCTCGTGTTCGTCATCGACCTGCTCGATGTCGTCGTCCCGCCGAAGCCGCCGGTCATCGAGCCCTCCGAGGGCCCGGCCCCGGCCGAGCTGGTCATCGAGGACATCGAGATCGGTGACGGTGCCGAGGCCCAGCCGGGCGGCGTCGTGGACGTCCACTACCACGGTGTCGAGTACGACTCCAACGAGGTGTTCGACTCGTCGTTCCTGCGTGGGGAGTCCGTCGCGTTCCCGCTGAACCGGCTCATCCCGGGCTGGCAGGAAGGCATCCCCGGCATGAAGGTCGGCGGCCGCCGCAAGCTCACGGTCCCGCCGGAGCTCGCGTACGGTCCGGCCGGTAGCGGTCACCAGCTGTCGGGCAAGACTCTGGTGTTCGTCATCGACCTGCTGGGCACCCAGTAGCCGCGTAGCACTTACGCATTCAGGGCCCCGCACCGATCATCGGTGCGGGGCCTGAGTCGTTCCACAGGACGTGTGTGACGACGAGACGCGAAAAGAGCGCCCCGGCCGAAGCCGGGGCGCTCTTTCTGTCGCAGTGTGGTGAAGCTACTGCAGGTGACTACCGGGGGGTGCCCATGGCGTCGGCCAGCATCGGCCAGGAGTTGTTCAGATCGTCACGCCAGTAGCCCCACGAGTGGGTGCCGGCCGGCTTGAAGTCGAACCGGGCCTGATCCTGCATGCCGTTCTCGTTCACTGCCCGAGCGAGGCGGTGGGTGCACTCGTTGGTGGCCGCTTCGATGATGCCGCCGACGATGACCTGGTTGGCCAGCGTCCCGACGTTGCCGTTGATGCCCTGGCTGTCGAGGCGATCGTGCGGACCCGGCAGGCCGGACGCGTTGGACACGTACAGCTTGGGGCCGCCCTTGAGCTTGCCGATGTTGATGATCGGATCGTGAGCGATCCAGTCCGGGCTACCGACCGGGCCCCACATGTTCTCGACGTCGGCCTCGCCACGGGCCGCGATCACGATCTGGATGTACGTCTGGCCGACCGGGGTCGCGGTGTCCGCGCAGCCGCTGTAGGCGCCGACGGCCTTGTACAGCTGGGGATCCTTGAGCGCGAGGTTGAACACCGAGGTGCCCGACGTCGAGATGCCCGCCAGGGTGTTGACACCGGTGGTGCCGAGCGCCGAGTCGATGACCGGCGGCAGCTCCTGCGTGAGGAAGGTCTCCCACTTGTTGGTGCCGTGGAGGGCCTCGTCCGGCTTCTGCCAGTCGGTGTAGTAGGTGAACGCGCCCATCATCGGGGTGACGACGTTGACCTGCTTGCCGGCGAAGAACGTGCCGATGTCGGCCTGCTTCTGCCACGACGCCGAATCCTCGCCGCCGCCGGCACCGTTGAGCAGGTACAGCGTGGGGGCGGGCTTGGACGTGTCCGCGGGACGGATCACGTCGAGCGGGATGTCCCGGCCCATCGACTCCGAGCGGACGACCAGCTTCATCTTGTTGCCGTTGCCCTGGGTTGCGGACACCAGGTAGGTGCCGCCGTTGGCGTCTGCAGCCTTCGCAACCTTCGTCGCTTCGGCGCCCGACGCGGTCGGCGCCGCGGCGGTGGCCACCCCTGCCCCCATGAACACGGGAAGTGCGGCGACCGTCGCCGTCGTGGCGCCGATCAACGCTTTGAGCCGGCGGGACTTCTTGGTAACACGCATACTTACTCGCCTTCGGTGGTCGGCCGGGGAGCGTGGCTGTGCCCCCACGGTTCTGGACGTGTGTATATCACTTTCGTTATCGGGTCTACGTCACGATTTGCTACGGGTTGCCCGAAAGTTCCCCCGACGTTCCTGAATTATCGGACACAAACCATCAGACCATGTCGTTTTTCTGCAACCAACGCAGAGTCGGCCAGCCACAGAAGACCGGCAGCCAACACGTCAGGACTCGGTACAACAGTACGGACGGTACCGCGATCCCCACCGGCAGCCCGAACGCGGTGAGACCACCGATGAGCGCGGCCTCGACCGCGCCGACACCGCCCGGCGTCGGCGCGGCCGACGCGAGGGTGCCGCCGATCATCGTGACGATCGTGACGGTGACGAACGTGGTGCCACCGCCGAACGCCTCGACGCTGGCCCACAGGGCGAGAGCGGCCCCGAGGGTGGTGCCCGCACTGCCGAGCACGATCAGCAGGAATCGGCCCGGGCTGCGGGCCAGTTCCGCCAGCGACCCCAATACCTCGGTGAGCTGGGGGCGGACCTCGTCGTTGAGCCAGCGCCGCGCCTTCGGGATGAACATGAACGTGCCGACCGCGCCGAGGGCGATGCCCGCGATGAGATACAGCGTCGTGCCCCGGGGGACGAAGTGCGACAGGTCGGCGTCGCGGCCGGCCACCACACTGAAGAAGATCAGCAGTGCGACGTGGGTGACCACCTGCACCGTCTGCTGCAGGGCCACCGCCGCGGTGGCCCGGACCGTGCCGAGACCGCCCTTCTGCAGGAAACGCACGCTCAGTGCGAGGCCGCCGACGCCGGCCGGGGTGGTGGTGGCGGCGAACGTGTTCGCGACCTGCATGATCAGCAGGTGCCGGTAGCGCACCAGTTCGGAGGCACACGCCCACAGTGCTGCCGCCGCCCCGACATAGGTGAGGGCCGACACCACCAGCCCGCCCAGCGCCCACCACCAGTTCGCCGTCTGTAGTTCGGTGAGGAACGTCGGCACCTGGCTGATGAACGGGTAGGCGACGTAGACCAGGCCGATCAGCAGCACCAACTGGATGATCTGGTTCCGGGTGAATCGGGTGACCTGTTCGGGGGCGATCTTCTCGATGTCGGTCTGCCGACCCACCTCGTCGCGGATCGCCGACAGCATCGCCGCCGAGTCGGGGACGGGTTTGCGCAGCCGCGACGGCATCGCCGACTTGGTGAGCCGGCCGGACGCGGCGAGGATCCGGTCGCGGCCCTGCGCCTCCAGCGCGGCCCGGACGGCCGGTTCCACGCCGAACAATGCTGCCGTGGTCAGCAGCAGCTGCGCGGTGTCGGAGAGGATCTGCGCCTCGGTCGGCCCGAGTTCGGCATACGAGAACCCGTCGAACAGGGCCCGGCCGTCGTCGATTCGGATCTCGCTCGCCCTCAGGTCCCCGTGGGTGATCTGGCGGGTGTGGAGCTCGCCGAGCGATCGCCACGTCATTGCGAGCAGGGCGTCGCGGGGTTGCGGGTGATCGGTCGCCAGCGTCGCGACGGGCACGCCGTGCGAGGCGGGATGCGCGTACAGCTTCCAGCCACGCTCCAGGGCGGACACCGCGATCGGTTTGGTCGCCGCGAGATCCGCATCGGCGACCGCGATCGACATCAGGGCGCGATGCTCGACGGCCCTCGCGAGCGACGCGTGCACGGGCGCGCTCTCGCTGCTGCGCAACGCCAGCCACTGCGACACCTGACGGATGGCGCCGCGGCTGCGCTGATTCTGTCCGTACAGTTCGACGATCAGTTCCGGTTGCCCGTCGTCGCGTGCGGCGCCGAGGACCAGCGGGCCGCTGCCCGCCGGTGAGATCACCCGGAACGCGGTGATGCGGTGACCGAGCCGCTGCAGCGACTCGACGGCCGACTCGAGCGGCACCTCCAGTGCCGGTGTGCCGACCACCAGGACGATGACGGCGCCCACCAGGTAGCCGACCGCGAGCCCCAGCATCGACCGGGCGGGGACGATGGAACTGACGATCAGGTGGATCGGCGCGAACGCCAGCAGCAGCGCCCACCACAGGCGGCGCCAGCGCTTGGGCAGCCACGGTCCCGACACCGTCAGGACGGCCGCGAGCATCGCGATCCAGCGGGGGTCGTCGAGGAACTGGGACAGGAACGTGTCGACGCGGTCCGAGACGTCGAGGTGCCACTGCGGCGCGGCCAGGCCAGTTCCGGTGAAGGACAGGGCGACGCCGGCGATCAGCCCCGCAGCGGCGTAGCCGGCCAGCAGCTTCCAGCGGCGCCCGATGATCAGCTGGATGAGGATCGCGAACGGCAGCGCGAGGATCGCCACCCCGTACAGGAGGTAGACGGTGTCCGAGACCCCCGGCGACAGGATGCCGACGATGTCGGACACCGACGTCTCGAGCGCGTCCCACTCGCTGCGGGTGATCACCGAACCGGCGATGACCGCGCCGAGCAGGATCACCGCGACGACCACCCGCAGGATGTCGCTGGTGCGCCGGACCAACGGCTGCAGCAGACTGCCGGCGACCGGGATGTCGCGTCCGTCAACCCGCAAGGGACACCACCAGTCGCGCGCCACCGAGTGGGCTGTCCTCGAAGTGTGCCCGGCCACCGTGGAGGTGGGCCTGCTGAGCGATCAACGCGAGACCCAGTCCGGACCCGCCCTTCGCGGCGCCGCTGCCGCGACGGAAGCGTTCGAACACCTCGGTTCGTTCCTCCTCGGGAAGGCCGGTGCCGTCGTCGTCGACGGTGACGGTCACGGTGCCCGGCGCGCCGCGGGTCGCGCGGATTGCCACGTGCCGCGCGCCACCGTGACGGACGGCGTTGGCGATGGCGTTGTCGAGTGCCAACCGCAGCCCCGCCGGCAGCCCGCGCAGTACGAGCCCGGGGGGTGCGTCCACGGTCACCGCGACGCCGGGGTGCTGACGTCGGGCGTCCTCGGCGGCGAGGTCGCACAACTCCGTCAGATCCGTGTCGACGTGGTCCTTCTCGCTGGACAGTTCGCCCGACGCGAGCCGCTCGAGTGCGGTGAGGGTGGCCTCGACGCGCCCCTGCGTGCGGATGAGGTCGCCGAGGATCTCGGCGCGCTGGGCGTCGGACAGGTCGAGGGTGTCGAGCACCTCGAGGTCGGTCCGCATCGCGGTGAGCGGGGTCCGCAGTTCGTGCGCGGAGGCGGCGGCGAAGTCGCGTGCGGTGTCGAGGGCGGCGGCGGTGCGGGACTGCGCGTCGGTGACGTCCTGCAGCATTGCGCCGGCGGCGGCGGCGAGTTCGTCGGCCTCGCGGACCCCGGAGGCGGCGGTCGCGAGGTTGCGGTCGCGGCGACTGACCCGGTGGGTCAGTTCGACCAGGGGCCGCACCGCCCGCCCGCCGAAGATCCAGCCGAGTCCACCCGCGGCGACGATCGCGAGCACGCTCACGAGCACGACTTGCTGCTGCTGGTCGGTGGTCGGGTCCTTCGCCTCGGCGAGCGGGACGGCCACCGACAGCAGCGCAGCGGAGTCGGGGCCGAGCGGTGCGGTGAAGGCCCGGAACGGGGTGCCGTCGACGTCGACGGTGTGCGATCCCGGTTCGAGCACGGGAAGACGGCTCGACGTGCTGGAGACGACCTTGTCGCCCACCCGGATGGTGACGGAGAATGCGCCGCCGTCGCCGAGGATGTTGAGGAACGGTGCGGCGGCCGGCGCATTGACGACCAGCACCCGGGACGCGGTCTCGAGCCGCCGATCCAGTTGCTGCAGATTGTTCCGGGCGATCGCGAGCGCGAGGAAGACGCCGACGGCGGAGACGATGATGACGGCGCCCAGTGCCGTCGCCATCGCGACGCGCGCGCGCAGTGAATGCGCGCGACTCACGCCGGTTCCCGGAGAACGAATCCCACGCCGCGCACCGTGTGCAGCAGTCGCGGTGTGCCGTCGGCCTCGAGCTTGCGCCGCAGGTAGCCGACGAAGACGTCGACCACGTTGGTGTCGGCGACGAAGTCGTAGCCCCACACCAGGTCCAGGAGCCGCTCCCGGCCGAGCACCACCCCGGCGTTGCGGGCCAACACCTCCAGCAGTTCGAATTCGCGTTTGGTCAACGGAATCTCGTTGTCGCCGAGCCATACTCGACGGCCGGCGAGGTCGATCGACAGCGGGCCGACGGTCAACGGTGGCTCGGTGACGGGGCCGACGGCCGTCGAACGGCGCCGCAGCATCGCGCGGATCCGGGCCACGAGTTCGGCCAGGACGAACGGCTTGACGAGATAGTCGTCGGCGCCGGATTCGAGGCCGGCGATGCGCTCGTCGACCGAACTGCGGGCGCTGAGGACGCAGATGGGGATGTCGTTGCCCATGCCGCGCAGCGCGGTGACCACGCCGGTGCCGTCGAGGACCGGCATGTTCATGTCGAGCACCAGGGCGTCGGGTTCGACGTCGGCGATCACGCGCAGCGCGATCGCGCCGTCGGCGGCGGTGAGGACGGTGAACCCGGACAACCGCAGCCCACGCTCGAGCGAGGCGAGAACGTCCGGGTCGTCGTCCACGACCAGGACTGTTGCGGGGGTGCTCACGTGAGCATTGTGCCCGGTCGCGCGGAACCGGGGCCCGGAAGCGGGGCTGCCGGGTGTGGCGTCGCGGCGCGGCGGATGAAGATGTCGGCCACGGACACGAAGGCGTCGAGGTCGTGCGCGGGAATGCCCTCGAGCAGCGCTTCCGCGGTGAGGCGGCGCAGTTCGCGGATGCGTTCGGCCACGGCGCGTCCCTCACCGGTGAGCGTGACGATGTGGGCGCGTCGATCGCTCGGGTGCGGTTCGCGGGTCAGGTGGCCGGAGCTCTCGAGGGCATCGACCAGTGCCGTCACCTGGCGGGTGCTGCACCGCAGCGCAGTCGCGAGGTCGCGCTGCGTCATAGGGGGGTGCTCGTAGATGCAGAAGAGCGCTCGCGTGCGCGCGGTGGTCAGCCCGAACTGCCGCGCGCCGTCCTCCATCGATGCCGACAGGTGATCGGCCAGGACGAACGCGCGGTCGATCGCGTCGTGGCGGGCGGGCGTCTCTGTCACGGGATGTGACGTTAGTTCATTGTGAATCCTGTTCACCAGTTCGGCGGAGCCGCCCGGCCCGACGCGGGGGCACCGGTCAGCCGGCGACGCAGCGCTGCACCAGGGCGCCGATGCCCTCGATCCGAGTGGTGACGACGTTGCCGGGGGCCAGGAACCGCTGCGGACTGCGCCCCACCCCCACACCGGCCGGTGTGCCGGTGAACACGATGTCACCGGGACGCAGCGTGCACACCGCGGACAGGTGTGCGATCAGGTCGGCGACCGGGAACATCATCTGCGACGTGCGGCCCGACTGGACCGTCTCGCCGTCGATCGCGCACTCGATGGCGAGGTCGTCCGGGTCGGCGAACTCGTCCGGGGTGACCAGCCACGGTCCGGTCGGCCCGAAACCGGGGTGCGACTTGGCCAGCGAGAACTGCGGTGCGGGACCCGCCATCTGGGAGGTCCGTTCCGAGAAGTCCTGTCCGACAGTGAGTCCGGCGACATGCTTCCACGCGTCGGCGGCCGTCACGGCGGTTGCCTCGCGGCCGATGACGGCGACGAGTTCCACCTCCCAGTCGACGGTGTCGGTGGGCAGGCGCAGATCCGTCTCGGGTCCGGTGAGACAACTCGCGAACTTGGTGAAGGTGGGCGGTGCGTCGGGTGCGTCGAGTCCCGTCTCCGCCGCGTGGTCGCGGTAGTTGAGCCCGATCGCGAACACCTGACTCGGCGCGGGTGAAGGGGCGCCGAGGTCGCGGACGTCGAATCCGTCGCCGGAGGTGGGATCCGCGCCGGAGGTGGGATTCGCGGCGGCCGCCCACGCGGTGAAGGCCGGCCACTCGGCGTAGACGCCGGGCAGGTCGGGTCCGAAGCGTCCCGCGCTGGCGGTGTGGACGTCGACTGCTCGATGCCCGTCGGTGAGAACTGCTCGTCCGGAGAGGTTGGCGATGCGCACGGTCGTCACGTCCTGTCGGTGGTGGGTGACGACCAGTACATCCGAGAAGTGTCGGAAAGGCAATATAATTTCGAAACTTGACTGGCGATCCGCATCACCCTGTACTTGCGGCATGGCACGAGAGAGCGGAACCCGCGCTGACGAGATCCACGCGCGGCTGCGGGCCGACATCCTCGGCGGGGCACTCGCACCGGGGGAGAAGCTCGCGTTCGGCCGGTTGCAGGAACGCTACGGCGTGAGCACCGGTGTCCTGCGGGAAGTCCTGCCCCGGCTCGTCGAACAGGGGCTCGCGGTCTCCGAGGCGCAACTCGGCTTCCGGGTGGTGCCGGTGTCCGTCCCGGACCTGTCGGAGCTCACCGAGACCCGCGTGTTCATCGAATCCGAGGCGCTGCGGCAGTCGATCGCGCACGGCGACATCGAGTGGGAGTCGGCGGTGCTCGCGGCACGGCACACCCTGGCGCGGACGCCGGCCGTCGACGCGGACGGCCGCGTCACCGAGGCGTGGCTGTCCGCGCACGGCAACTTCCACGGCACACTCCTGCGGGCCTGCCCCAACGGCCGACTGGTCCGCATCGCCGAATCGCTGCGCGACGTCTCGGAGGTGTACCGCTGCTGGAGTGTCCGCGGCGCGGAGTCCGGCCGGCGCGACGTCGGCGCCGAGCACGACCGGATCGCCGCGGCCGCCGTCGACCGGGACGCCGACCGCGCAGTCCACGAACTGCGCCGGCACATCGAATTGACGACCGCCCTGCTGATCGCCGGGGTGGACGCGTGATCGGACTCGGTGAGCTCGAGACCGCCGTGATGGACGTGTTGTGGAGCGTGGACGAAGCGGTGCGGGTACGGGACGTGATGGATCGACTGCGGTCGCCGCGTCCGCTCGCGTACACCACCGTGATGACGGTGCTCGACAACCTGCACACCAAGGGCATGGTGTCGCGGGAGCGGATCGGACGGGCCTATCGGTACCGCGCCGCGCGCAGCAGGGAGGAGACCGCCGCCGATCTGGTTCGGCAGGTGCTCCGGTCCAGCGGCGACGCCGAACAGGTCATGTTGCACTTCGCGAACTCCGCATCGGAGGACGAGTCGAGGATCCTCCGTCGCGCCGCCCGCCGAACGCAGACGCGCCGACCGGGTGATGCCGGATGATCGCCGCGGTCGGTCTGGCCGTGGCCGCGGCGGTCCTCGGGTTCGCGGCGCCGCGCTGGCTCTCCCTGCTCGCCGCACCCCACCGGCACCCACGGGTGGCCCTCGCGGCCTGGCTGTCGTCGCAGGTGCTGTTCGTCGCGGTGGTGGCGGCCGTGCCGCTCGTCCTGTGGATGAGGCCGGGGGACCGGTGGCACCTGCTGCCGGCGTCGACGCTGTCGTGCGTCAACTCCCTGCGCCGGAACGGTACCGTCCCTTGGTTTTCCGCGGTCGAGGCGACGTTCTGGGCCGTCGGCCTGCTCGTGCTCGGACGGATCGTCGTGGTCGTCTCACGGGCGCTGCTCCGTCATCGCCGGGTCACCGCGGAGCACGCGTCGGTGCTGCGCCTGGTGGGGCGTCCCACCGGGGCCGACGGCGGCGACGTCTTTCACCTCGCCGGGCACGGCGGCGCCGCGTACAGCATCGGCGGCCGCACCCCGGCGATCGTGCTCGGATCGGGTGCGATCGCACTCGAACCGTCGGCCCGGGCGGCGGTCCTCGCTCACGAGCGCGCCCACCTGACCGGGCGTCACCACCTGCTGGTGGCGTGGGCCGGCGCGTTGCACGCCGCCGTCCCGGTGCTCCCACTGGCGCGGGTGGGGGCGACGTGGATCCGGGTGCTGGTGGAATTGTCGGCGGACCGGCACGCCGCCGCGTCGTGCGGTTCGGGGGCGGTGTGCGCCGCGCTGGAGAGTTGGCCCGGTGAGGCGCGGGATGCCCGGCCGGCGGCGATGTCGGCCGCGGGTTTCGTCGAGGACCGGGTGGTGTGGCTGTCGGGATCGCGCGCGTCGCGTCGGGGCGCGCAGGCGCTGCACTATCCGCTCGCGCTCACCCTGTCGGCGCTGCCGGTGCTGACGGTGTTCTCCGGCGTCGTCGCGGCGTTCGCGGCCTACTGCGCGATGCTCGGGGCCTGAACCGTTTCGGGCCGCTCGGCGGGGACGGCGCAGTCCGGCCCGCACAGGCTCTGACGGCGGCGCAGCACCACGGCCACCGTCAGCACGGCGAGCGAGACCACCGCGAGCACCGGTTGCAGCGGTGCCCAGAACCCCAGGGCGCCGCTGGTGCCGATCGCGAGCAGGACGATCTTGTTGCAGACCGGGCAGCCGACGGCGAACACCGCGAGCATCACGCCGGCCATCGCGCCGGTCGGACGGGTCTGCCGGGCGCCGGGCCGGATCCCGAACCACAGGGCGGTCAGCACGACGGTGGCGGCGAGCACCGGGTACTCCCACCAGCGCACCGGCACCTCGCGCCCGAAGAACGGGGTGTCGATGATGTCGGTCGGTACACCCACCACGAACAGGGTCACCGCACCGGCTGCGAGTGCTCGTAGCAAATGGATTCCGCTGCTGGAAGTTTCGGCCACGGTGCTCGGTATCCCTTCGTCGGCGGACGCCCTGAACTACTAAGCAAGATAGTAGTTGCATGTAGTATCCCCGACAGTAGTCATGGGTGAGATGTGGGCGAACGGACGGAGGACGGATGGCGTCGCGGAGCAAGCTGCTCGGGATCAGGCGGGACGTGTGGCTGCTCGGGGTCCTCGGCGTCGTCGCGCTGCTGCTGGTGGGATTCCTCGTGGTCGATCGGGTACGCGACTCGGACGAGGCGTCGGCGCCGGTGGCCGCCGCCGAGGACGACCTCGCGACCGGAATCGGGCCGGTCGGCGACCTGTCGCGCCGGGTGGACGGCGATCCGCTGGCTCGCGGACCGGTCGACGCCCCGGTGGTGCTGGTCGTGTACTCGGACTACCGCTGCCCGTTCTGCGCGAAGTTCAGCCGGGACACCGAACCCGCGCTCGTCGACAAGTACGTCGAGGCGGGAAAACTGCGGATCGAATGGCGTGACCTGCCGATCTTCGGCGAGGAGTCGATGATCGCCGCCCGCGCCGGCCGAGCCGCCGCCGCGCAGGGCCGGTTCTGGGAGTTCAACTCGGCGCTCTACGCCGCCGCACCCGATCGCGGACACCCGACCTTCGACCAGGCCGCTCTCCGCGGATTCGCGGAACAGGCGGGTGTACCCGACCTGGACCGCTTCGTGGGTGACGCCGCGGACACCTCGCTGGACCGTGAGATCGGCTCGGACGTCCTGGAGGCCAACATGATCGGGGTGGCCAGCACTCCGTCGTTCATCGTCAACGGGTATCCGGTGCTCGGCGCCCAACCGCTGTCGGTCTTCGAGCAGTTGATCGAGAAGACCGGTGGGCAGTTGCCGTGACCGACATCGGACTGCTCGGTGCGCTGCTGGGCGGCCTGCTCGCGCTGGTCAGTCCCTGCTCGGCGTTGCTGCTGCCGTCCTTCTTCGCGTACGCCTTCGACGGTGTCGGACGCCTCGCCGCCCGGACCGCGGTGTTCTACGTCGGCCTGGCGGCGGTGCTGGTACCGCTCGGCGCCGGTCTGGGGGCGATGGGATCGTTGCTGACCCGGCACCGCGAGACGGTCACGACGGTCAGCGGCCTGGTGTTGGTAGTGCTCGGCGTCATGACGGTGTTCGGTCGGGGATTCGCGTTCGCGCCCGCGCAACGCGCGGCCGGGTCGGTCCGCATCTCCGGAACCGTGTCGGTGCTCGCACTCGGCGCGGTGTACGGCTTCGCCGGGTTCTGCTCGGGCCCCCTGCTCGGCAGCGTCCTCACGATCGCGGTGGCCGGGGGCGGCGCCGGCTACGGCGGTCTGCTGATGGCGGTCTACGCGCTGGGGATGACCGTCCCGCTGTTCGTGCTGGCGTTGCTGTGGGACCGCTTCGACCTGGGGCGGCGTCCGTGGTTGCGGGGCCGGCCGATCACGCTCGGGCCGGTGCGCACGCACACCACGTCGCTGGTGTCCGGACTGCTGTTCGTGGCGCTCGGGATCCTCTTTCTCGTCACCGACGGCACCGCGAACCTCGGGTCCGTGATGGGCGTCGACGAGCAGTTCTCGCTTCAGGTGACGCTGAGCGAGTGGGCCCGGACGGTGTCCGACACCGGCATCCTGCTGGCGGTCGTGCTGGCGCTGTTCGCGGTGGTGGCGGTGCGGGTGGTGCGTCGGCGCCGGGCCGAGGCCGAGTCGGAGGCCGAAGCTGCGGCTGGGTCCGAGGGCGTGGCCGCCAGGTCCTCGGAGCCGGATTCGGTTCGCGACCGCTGAACTACCGTGGGGTGCACGCACGCATCACCGACGGAGAGGACGACGTGACCGAATCGCTCGTGTGGTTTCGGCGCGATCTGCGCCTGGCGGACCTACCGACGCTGACGGCGGCGGGGGAGCGGCCACTGGGGGTGTTCGTGCTCGACGACCGGTTGCTCGGCCCGTCCGGCGGTCCCCGCCGGGACTTCCTGTACCGCAGCCTCACCGCGCTCGACGAGCAGATGGGCGGACGCCTATTGGTGATGCGCGGCGATCCCGCCGAGGTGATTCCACGCGTCGCGAAAGCAGTTGGTGCGCAAGAGGTGCACGTCAGCGCGGACTACGGGCCGTACGGCCGGGAGCGGGACGCTGCGGTCGCCGAGCAGGTCGGGCTGGTGGCCACGGGATCGCCGTACGCGATCGCGCCCGGCCGGGTGACCAAGGACGACGGGAGCCCCTACAAGGTCTTCACGCCGTGGTTCAAGCGGTGGCTCGACCACGGCTGGCGCGCGCCTGCGTCGACCGGCGCGGACACCGCCGTGTGGACCGATCCCGACGACGTCGACGGGCTGCGCGGGCGTGTCGCGATACCGGCGCCGTCGGGGCCGGGGCTCGCGGCCGGCGAGCTCGCGGCGATGGCCCGGTGGCGCGAGTTCTGCGACGACGACCTGATCCGCTACGACGACGAACGCGACCGCCCGGACCTCGACACCACGAGTCGGATGTCGGTGTACGTCAAGTTCGGCAACATCCACCCGCGCACCATGCTCGCGGACCTGGCCCGCCGGCGCAGTCACGGCGCCGAGCAGTATCGGCGGCAGTTGGCGTGGCGGGACTTCTACGCGGACATCCTGTTCCAGCGCCCCGACAGTGCGCGAGGCAACTACGACGGCAAGTTCGACGCGATCCGCCACGACACCGGCGCGGAGGCCGACGCCCTGTTCGCGGCGTGGTGCGCGGGCCGCACCGGTTTCCCGATCGTCGACGCCGGGATGCGCCAGTTGGCGGCCGAGGGGTGGATGCACAACCGGGTGCGGATGATCGTCGCGTCGTTCCTGGTCAAGGATCTGCACCTGCCGTGGTGGCGTGGGGCGCGGTACTTCATGGATCGGCTGGTGGACGGCGACCTCGCGTCGAACCAGCACGGCTGGCAGTGGACCGCCGGATCCGGCACCGATGCGGCCCCGTACTTCCGGGTGTTCAACCCGATCAGTCAGGGCGAGAAGTTCGATCCGACCGGTGACTACGTGCGGCGGTGGGTGCCGGAACTGCGGGGCGTCGACGGCAAGGCGGTGCACGCGCTGAAGGCCGGCCGGCCGGATGGCTACCCCGGCCCGGTCGTCGACCACGCCGAGGAACGGCGCGAGGCGCTGGCGCGGTACGGCGAGTTGCGCTGACGAACCCAGGGGCATCCCACTGGTTGGACACCCCCACTTTCGAGACCGCTGGCATCGGTATAGCCTCGGCGCGTCCCTCGACGGAAGGTTCCGCGGTGTCCCAGATCACTCCCCCCGATGTGTTCGCGCCGGTCAAGCTCGGCCCGGTCACGCTGCGCAATCGCATCATCAAGTCCGCGACGTTCGAGGGGCGGACGCCGAAATCGCTGGTCACCGACGAGTTGATCGACTTCCACCGGCGGCCCGCAGCGGGCGGTGTCGGCATGACCACCGTCGCGTACTGCGCCGTGCAACCGGAGGGGCGCACCGAGCGTGGGCAGCTGTGGATGCGTCCGGAGGTGGTCCCGGGACTGCGCCGGTTGACCGACGCGATCCACGCGGAGGGCGCCGCGGCGTCCGCGCAGATCGGGCATGCCGGTCCGGTCGCGAACGAGAAGTCCAACGGACTTCGTGCGCTGGCACCGTCGAAGCTGTTCAGCCCGCTCAGCATGAAGCCGATCGATGCGGCGACACCCGCCGACATCGCCCGGATCACCCAGGCCCACGCCGACGCGGCCCGGACCGCGATCGAGGGCGGATTCGACGCCGTCGAGATCCACTTCGGGCACAACTACTTCGCGAGTTCGTTCCTGAGCCCCAAGCTGAACCGCCGCAAGGACAACTACGGCGGATCGCTCGAGAACCGGGCGCGGATCGTGCGCGAGACGGCGCGGGCCGTCCGTGAGGCCGTCGGCGACCGGATCGCGATCCTCGCCAAGCTCAACATGGACGACGGCGTGCCAGGCGGCTTCTGGGTGGACGAGGCGATCCAGGTCGCCCGGTGGCTCGAGGCCGACGGCAGTCTCGACGCACTCGAGTTGACGATGGGCAGTTCGCTGCTCAACCCGATGTACCTGTTCAAGGGCGACGCCCCGGTCCGTGACTTCGCGAACGCGATGCCGCAACCGGTCAAGCTGGGTGTGCAGATGGTGGGGAAGGCCTTCATCAAGGCGTACCCGTACGAGCCATTGTTCATGCTCGAGCAGGCACGCCAGATCCGGGCTGCGGTGACGATGCCGCTGGTGCTCCTCGGCGGCGTCACCGACCGCGCCGGCATGGATCAGGCGATGGCGGAGGGGTTCGAGTTCGTCGCGATGGCGCGCGCCCTGCTGCGGGAGCCGGACCTGGTCAACCGCATTCAGGCGGAGTCGGGCACCCGGTCCCTGTGCATCCACTGCAACAAGTGCATGCCGACGATCTTCTCGGGCGCACGCTGCGTCCTGGTCGACCCGGAACCGGCCCACCGCTAGCGCGGCCGGGCCGGCCGGGCCGTCAGATGCACGCCCACGCGTACTCGACGGCCGCCCGCACGTCGGCGGCCCACTCGCTCCACACCGACTCGTGGGTCAGCAGGTCGGCCACCGAGCACAGCGCGTCCGTGGACTCGCGCACGATCTCGAGCACCAGGTGGAACTGGTAGCCGCCGACGGTGGCCAGGTGCTGGTAGTCGGTCGGGTGCGGCGAGGCCAGCAGCGCGTCCACGTTCAACGGTCCGCCGTCGCGTGCGGTGGCGGCGCCGAGACCGACGAGGTCGATCAGCGCGGCCACGGGCTCGTGCGGCGCGGGCAGCGGAATCCTGTCGGGTTCCGTCGCGGCGGGATCCGCGGAGACGAACGCGGCCGGGAGGTCGAGGTCGAGGTTGTCGGACGCTGCCGCGGCGGCGAGTCGGCCGCGCGCGCGTGCCGATGCGGCCGCGAGTTGCCCCGCGACCCGGTCGCCCGCGGGCGATTCCAGCGCGGCCAGGATGCGCAGTCGGTCCGCTGCGGACCCGAGCAGTGTCCACACCGTCGTCGCGCGTCCGGCCTCGAGGGGGACGACGGCGTCGAGCAGCGTGTTCAGGATCTCGTCGTACTGGGCGATCGCCGCGACGAGGCGCAGGCCCGGTCCGGCGGCCCACTCGGGGTCGGTGGACCGCTCCTTGCGCTCCGATTCGCGGAGCGCGTTCAGGTCGTGTTCCAGGCATGCCTGGACCGTGGTGACGAACTCACGGATGAGGGCGGCCTGGTTCGACAACTCGACGCCCTCGGGATCGTGCAGGAAGTGGCGGCGCGGGCTGTTCGCGACGAGATCGCGCAGGATGGCGTGGACGGACGGCGTGGCGATTGCGGACAATTCTCCCCCTCGGGCAAATGCGAATCGGTGGCGTCGGAATCGAGGGTCGGGTGAAACCCTGTTCGTGAATATACCGTGATCATACCGTGATCGTCAACCCTCGCACTGGTCCTGACCTGCAGGTTTGGGTTCTTTAACTTATATGTCGTTTGGTTGATTTGGTTCGAATAATCCTATTTGGCCGAAATGAGAAAAGGCTCCGCACCGTGTGGTGCGGAGCCTTTCCTGTGGGTGGGTGTCAGCCGCGTAGCAGCTTCTCGAGGTCCTCGATCACCGACGGATCCTCGATGGTCGACGGGACCGTGTACTCGACGTTGTCGGCGATCTGACGCATCGTCTTGCGCAGGATCTTGCCGGAGCGGGTCTTGGGCAGCGCCTGCACGACGGTGACGTCGCGGAAGGTGGCGACGGCGCCGATCTGCTCGCGCACCATCGCGACCAGTTCCTTGCGCAGCACCTCCTCGTCCATCTCGGCACCTGCCTTGAGGACCACGTAGCCGCTGGGGCGCTGGCCCTTGAGTTCGTCGTGGATACCGATCACCGCGCACTCGGCGACCGCCGGGTGCGCCGCGACCACGGCCTCCATGCTGCCCGTCGAAAGGCGGTGCCCGGCAACATTGATGACGTCGTCACTGCGGCCGAGGACGAAGACGTAGCCGTCCTCGTCGATGTAGCCGGAGTCGCCGGTGAGGTAGTAGCCGTCGAACGTCGACAGGTACGACTTCACGTAGCGATCCTCGTCGCGCCACAGCCCGGCCAGGGTACCGGGAGGCAGCGGCAACGCGATCACGATGTTGCCCTCGGTGCCGGCCTCGACCGGGGTGCCCTCGCCGTCGACGATGCCCACCCGGTAGCCGGGGACCGGGACGGTGGGGGAGCCGGCCTTGATCGGCATCGGTTCCAGCCCACGCATGTTCGCGCAGATCGCCCAGCCGGTCTCGGTCTGCCACCAATGGTCGATCACCGGGACGCCGAGCTTCTCGGTGGCCCACACGTACGTGTCGGGGTCGAGGCGCTCACCGGCTGCGAACAGCGTCGTCATCGACGAGATGTCGTACTTGGCGAGTTCGGTCGCCTCCGGGTCGGCCTTGCGGATGGCGCGGATCGCCGTCGGCGCAGTGAACAGTGCGGAGACGTTGTGCTCCTGGATGATTCGCCAGAATGCACCGGCGTCCGGGGTGCCCACCGGCTTGCCCTCGTACATCACCGTCGTCGCACCCGCGAGCAGTGGCGCGTACACGATGTAGGAGTGCCCCACGACCCAGCCGACGTCGGACGCGGTCCACATGACCTGGCCGGGGCCGATGTCGTAGATGTTGCGCATCGACCACGTGAGCGCGACGGCGTGACCACCGTTGTCGCGGACGACGCCCTTGGGCTTTCCTGTGGTGCCGGAGGTGTACAGGATGTACAGCGGATCGGTGGCCGCGACGGAAACCGGGTCGGCATCGCTTGCGTCCGAGGTCAATTCGTCCCAGTCGAACCAGGCGGCTCCGCGGTCGCGGTAGTCGGCGGCCGACCCGGGAATGGTTTCCCGGTTCTTGACGATGACGGTGTGCGGCGGGTGCGCCGACATGCCCAGCGCCTGATCGACCATCGGCAGGTACTCGATGGTCCGGCCGGGCTCGAGACCGCCGGACGCGGTGACCAGCACGACGGGCTGGGCGTCGTCGATGCGGGTGGCGAGCTCCTTGGCCGCGAAGCCGCCGAACACCACCGAGTGCACGGCACCGATCCGCGCGCATGCGAGCATCGCGATCGCGGCCTCGGGGATCATCGGCATGTAGATCACGACGCGGTCGCCGGCGACCACACCCTGCTCGGACAGCACACCCGCGAACCGGGCGACCTCCGCCAGCAGTTCGGCGTACGTGTACGTGCGCTGCGCCGGGACCATCGCCGAGTCCCAGATCAGCGCGGCCTGGTCGCCCCGGCCGTCGCGCACGTGCCGGTCGAGCGCGTTGAAACACGTGTTGAGGGTGCCGTCGGGGAACCAGCGGTAGGAGGGCGCGTCGGTGTCGTCGAGGGCACGGGTCGGTACGGCGTCCCACTCGACGGCCTCGGCGGCGGTGAGCCAGAACTTCTCCGGCTGCTCCACACTGGCGCGGAAGGCTTCGGCGTACGCGCCTGCTGCGTGCTCGGCTGAGCTCATCGATTCGTGTCCTCTCGGTAACTGACCACGCATCTGTGATGCACACAACACAGTATTCGACCGGTGGTCGTTCGGCGCGCCCCGCGGTGCCGATGGGAATCGGCGAGCGCCGGGCGGTGTCGAACGGTCGGTGAACGGCACGGATCGGCCTGAGCGCCCACTCCCGGGCCGAGCGGGCGGGAAGCCGCGTCGAGCCCGAAGGAATGGGCACTCAGGCCGAACTCGGCGTCAGATCTTCACGAGCATCTTCCCGACGTTGGCGCCGTGCATGAGTTGGAGGAAGGCGTCGACCGAGTTGTCGATGCCGTCGACGACGGTCTCGTCGAACACCACGTCGCCGGCCGCCAGCCAGGGGCCCATCTTGGCGGCGAACTCGGGGAAGAAGTGGGTGTAGTTGCCGAGGGTGAAGCCCTGCAGTGTCAGGCCCCGGACGATGATGTTGGCCATGTTGTCGGGGCCGGGGGTGCGCTCGGTCGCGTTGTAGGCGGAGATGGCCCCGCACAGCGCGGCCCGGCCGCCGTTGCGCATCACGTCGAGGGCTGCCTCGAGGTGGTCGCCGCCGACGTTGTCGAAGTACACGTCGATGCCGTCGCCGGCGATCTCCCGCAACTGTTCCCGCACGGGCGCCTGCTTGTAGTCGAACGCCGCACTGTAGCCGTAGCGGTCGGTGAGCAGTGCCACCTTCTCGGCGGTGCCCGCGGAACCGATGATCCGGGAGGCCCCTTCGAGCCGGGCGATCTGTCCGGCGGCGGTGCCCACGGCGCCGGCGGCACCGGAGATGAAGACGGACTCGCCCGGCTTCAGGTGGGCGATGTGCATCAGCCCGACGTACGCGGTCAGTCCGGTGAGCCCGAGGATGCCGAGGTACGCGGAGATCGGCACTCCCGGAATGTCCTCCACGACACGGAAACCCGTGGCGTCACCCTGTGCGACGTCGCGCCAGCCGAGGTCGTGCACGACGACGGCGCCGACGGGGTGGGCGGGTGATGTGGATTCGACGATCCGGCCCACCGCGCCACCGGTCATGGTCTCGCCCAGCGCGAACGGCGGAATGTAGGACTTCACGTCGTTCATCCGGCCCCGCATGTACGGGTCGACGGAGAGGAATTCGTTGGCCACCCGTACCTGGTTGGGGGCGAGGTCGGGTAGGTCGACGGAGACGGTCCGGAAGTTGTCGGGCGTGGGCCATCCCACCGGGCGGGCGATGAGCTGGATCTGGGTGCTGGTCGACATGGGTGTGTCCCTTCGGTGGTGTGCGGGGTTCAGAGGATCAGTCCGAGCGCGAGGAGAACGACGGTGAGGAGGGGGAGCGTGCCCTGGGTGATTGCCGCCTTGGCCTTGTCCGGCGACGACAGCAGCAGTACGAGCGCCGCGAGGAGCATGGATCCGGTTCCGGCGAACGCCAGTGCCGAGCCCACCGCGGTCGCGCCGATCAGCACGCCGCCGATGCCGACGGCTGTGACGATCGCCAGGAAGAGGTTGTAGAAGCCCTGGTTGAAGGCGAGTTCCTTGGTCGCGGCGGCCTCCTCGGCGCTGGTGCCGAAGGTCGCGCGGGTGCGCGGGGCGGTCCAGCGGAGGGACTCGAGGACGAAGATGTAGACGTGCAACGCGGCGGCGAGCGCGGCGAGGATCAGTCCCGCGACGACCATGGGCACTCCTCCTTTTTTGAACTGATCGTTTCAATATATACTGTAATGGTCGTTGCACAACCGGAAGTGAGGGTCGTCATGCCGCGAACACAGGAGTTCGACACCGACGCCGTGGTCGGCCATGCTCGGGACCTCTTCTGGGACACGGGCTTCGAGGCCACGTCCATCCCTGACCTCGAGCGGGCCACGGGATTGAACCGGTCGAGCCTGTACAACGCCTTCGGCAGCAAGCGCGGCCTGTTCGACGCCGCCGTGCAGGACTACCTGGACCGCGTCGTGCGCCCGCGCCTGCGCATCCTCACCGACGAGCCCACCGCGCCCGATGCCGCGGCCCGCTACTACCGCAGCGTCGTCGAGGCCATCGAATCCCTGCCCGACGACTACCCGGGCCGTGGCTGTCTGCTGCTCAACAGTGCTGCCGGCTTCGCGTCGCACGACGACGCCCAGCGGGCGGTCGTCGACGCCTACCGATCGGAGTTGGCCGCGGCCCTGGCCCACGCGCTGCGTGCCCTCGACCCCGACACCCCGGCCGATCGGATCGTCCATCGCACCCGTCTCCTGACGTCGCTGTCGATCAGTGCGCTCCTGCTCTCCCGCGTCAACCGGGACGAGGCTGCGGCGCTTGCGCGAACCGCGCTGGACCAGTTGGCGGAGTGGTCCGCGGCGCGCGGCCGGCCGATCTCTTAGGTCGTCACGCCCTGGTGGCCGAGACCATCCAACGGTCTCCCGGGCGGTTCCGGTGCAGGTGGTCGACGTCGGGGAGGGTGCGTCCGTACTCGACGGCGAGGTCGGCGGTGGGAAAGGCCCGCGCCCGCCAGCCGTACTGGTCGAACCACGCGACGGGGTCGTCCGGGCCGTTGGAGCGCAGCAACTCCAGCCACTCCTCGCGGCTGAGGGGGCTGTCCTGGAAGATCGGCGCATCGTCCATCACGGCCGTGGCGTCGACGGTGGTGACGGTGGCGCCCAGGGTGCTGCCGGGGGCCGACAGCTCGCCGACGTGGGTCATCAGGGCGTCGACGTCCTCGGGTGTGAGGTACATCAGCAGTCCCTCGAGCACCCACACGGTCGGGACGTCGTCACGGAATCCGGCGTCGTGCAGGGCGGTGGGCCAGTCCTCGCGCAGGTCCACCGGCATCGGCACCCGGGTGGCGTCCGCGGCCGGTGCGGCATCTGCCACCACCGACGCCTTGAAGTCGAGCATGTCCGCGGTGTCGAGTTCGTACACCGTCACCGGCGCCGGCCAGTGCAGCCGGAACGCCCGGGTGTCCAACCCGGCGCCGAGAAACACCAGTTGACCGCAGCCTCCGGCGACTGACTCGAGCACGAAGTCGTCGAGGAATTTCGTCCGCGCGGCCATCCAGGTGGTGAGTTCCTCGCGACCGGCCTCGGCGAGTACCTCGGCAGGGGGACTCCAGCCCGATGCGCGGACGAAGGCCCCGGCCCACGGATCGTCGAAGAGTCGATCCTCGCGCCGGCTCTCCAGGGCGCGTGCCGCCGCGACGAACACCGCCGTCGCGCCGACCCCTCGAGGTTGATTCATGGTGGCCCCTTCCTCGTCCCCCGTGTCGTGGTCCCGAGCAGGTGTGCCCCTCCAGTGTCCTCCGTGTCGACGGGTGGGGTCAGCGCTGTGCTGTTCCCGGCATCCCCAACGTCCGATAGCGGGCGACCCGGGCGGCGATCCGGTCGTCGCCCGGCATGTCACCCAGGGTGACGAGTTCACGCGCGATGGCAGCGCCGACGCGCTTGGAGAATTCGACGGGTTCGAGGGCCGCGTCGGGGAGTTCGGGGATGACCGCGTCGACGACGCCGTCACGCAGTAGGTCCCGGGCGCGGATGCCTTGCGCCGCCGCCATCTCGGGGGCGTGGGCGGTGTCGCGGTGGACGATCGCGCTGGCGCCCTCCGGCGGCAGCGGTGCGAGCCAGCCGTGCTGGGCGCTGAGGACGCGGTCGGCGGGCAGCAGGGCAAGCGCGCCGCCGCCGGTGCCCTGACCGAGCAGCACCGACACCGTGGGGGTGCGGAGGGTGACGAGGTCGGAGATGCACCGCGCGATCTCCGGCGCCAGGCCGCGTTCCTCGGCCTCCTTCGACAGCGCCGCACCGAGCGTGTCGATCACCAGCACCAGCGGCAACCGCAGTTCCGCCGCCATCCGCATCCCGCGGCGGGCCTCGCGCAGCGCGGCGGGGCCCATCGTGTTCAGCGCGGACTGGCCCGCGCGGTCCTGTCCGAACAGCACGCACGGCCGGCCCTGGAAGCGGGCGAGTGACAGCAGCACGGTCGAATCGACCTCGCCCTGGCCGGTGCCGCTCAGTGGCACCCGGGTGGAGGCGGCGTGCCGGACCAGTTCGCGGATGCCGGGGCGGTCGGCGCGGCGCGAGATCATCACGGACTGCCACGCGGGGACGTCCGGAACATCCTGTTCGGCAACGGGATCCGCCGCGGCGGGCAAGGGATCCGCGGGATCGACGAGCACGTGCAGCGCGCGCTCGACCAGGTCCCGCAACTGCGTCGTCGACGCGACGCCGTCGATCACACCGTTGCGGTACAGGTTCTCCGACGTCTGGACGCCCTCCGGGAACTTCTCGCCGTACAGCGCTTCGTAGACGCGGGGCCCGAGGAATCCGACGAGGGCGCCGGGTTCGGCGATCGTGACGTGCCCGAGCGACCCCCACGACGCGAACACGCCGCCGGTCGTCGGGTTCCGCAGGTACACGAGGTAGGGCAGGTGTGCGGCCTTGTGCGCCGCGATGGCCGCCGCGATCTTCACCATCTGCACGAAGGCGAGCGTGCCCTCCTGCATCCGGGTGCCGCCGGACGTCGGCGACGCGAGCAGCGGCAGTCCCTCCGCGGTCGCTCGCTCGATCGCGGCGACGATCCGCTCGGATGCCGCCACCCCGATCGAGCCCGCGAGGAACGCGAACTCGCACGCGATCACCGCGACCCGCCGTCCGCCGAGCGTCGCGGTGCCGGTGAGGACGGACTCGTCGACGCCGGACTTCGCCGCGGCCGCGTCGAGTTCGGCCCGGTACTTCGGATCGGGGGACACGTCGACCGGGGCGGTGTCCCACGAGACGAAGCTGTCGGCGTCGAACACCTGACCGATCAGCTCACGGGCCGAGATCTTCTTCGGGGCCACGGATTTCCTCCACTTCGCTACGAAGCGGCCGCCGCCGCTCGAGGAGCGGCGGCGGCCGTCACGGCTCCAGCCTAGTTACCGGGCGAGGGCCTCGCGCCACGAGACCGTCGCACCCATCCGCAGGATCGAGCGCTTGTAGATGCGTGCGGCCAGGGCCGACATCGCGATGGTGACCACCGCCATCAGTGCGATCGTGCCGGCGATCTGCGCGGCGGACGCGACACCCGCGGCGATGCGCAGCGGCATCAGGATCGCGGAGAACGGCGGAATCCAGCTGAGCACGTTCGACAGCGTGCCGTCCGGATCCTGCACGGCGGTGAACGCGGAGAAGAACATCGCCATCACGAGGACGGTCAGCGGCATCGCGGTGGAGTTGACGTCCTCCTGGCGCGAGACCATCGAGCCGGTCGCGGCGTAGAGCACCGCGAAGAACGCGAAGCCGAGCACGAACCAGCCGAGGGTTCCGGCGAGCGTGCCCCACGCGGTGCCGCCCAGCGTCAGCACCCCGGTCGCGACACCCGTGCCGACCCCGGCGACGCCGTAGGCGGTCAGCTGGGACAGTCCGACCGCACCGATGCCGATCACCTTGCCCCACAACAGCTGCAGTGGCCGCAGCGTCGACAGCAGCAACTCCACGACGCGCGACGACTTCTCCTCGACGACGCCCATCGCGACGTACATGCCGAACACCATGATCTGCATGTAGAGCAGGAAGACGACGGCCGTCGAGAGCGCGATGCGCTGTCCGCGATCGGGGTCCGGCGGATCGATCGACTCCACGGTGACGACGGCGTCCGCGACGGTCGCGGACAACTGTGCGGCGTCCACGCCCTGCGCGGCGAGTGCCGCCGACTGGGCCTGCGCCGCGACGGCACCGTCGAGCACGACCCGCAGCGCCGCGTCGATCTCGGACTCGGTGATCGCGGTGACGCCGTTGCCGGTGCCCGGGAGCAGTGCGACGTCCAGGTCGCCGCTCTCGACCTGGGTGCGGGCGGTCTGCTCGTCGGGGATCTCGGTCACCTCGACCGGGTTGCCGGCCGCGTCCCCCGTCGCGATCAGGGAGGCGCTCAGCGACTGGTCACCGACCAGTCCGACCTTCGCGCGGTCGTCGTCGTCGCGTCCGGAGAGAAGGGACACGGCGAAGATTCCGCCGACGATGGCGATCAGGATGATCGCGTTGCTGATGACGAAGCTCTTCTTCGACACCTGCGTCAGGAATTCGCGGCGGGCCACCAGCGCGATCGCGCGGACCGGGCTGATTCCCGCCCGCTCTCGTGTGCCGCTCATGCGGACACCACCTCTCGGAACAGGTCGGTCAGGGACGGCTTGCGGACGGTGAACTC
Organism: Prescottella defluvii; assembly: GCF_000738775.1. GTDB lineage: Bacteria > Actinomycetota > Actinomycetes > Mycobacteriales > Mycobacteriaceae > Prescottella > Prescottella defluvii. The sequence goes on along the minus strand of NZ_JPOC01000033.1, from coordinate 132,957 downwards.
GTGCACCGGACCGGTCTTGCGGGCGGCGTCGAGGACGGCCTGGTCGTCGGCGTCCGCGCCGAGGGCGAGCAGGGTGCGTCCGTCGGTGTGGCTGACGGTGGTGACGCCGTGGAGGTGGTCGGCCCACCCGGGCGGCGCCGCGGGAGCGTGGACCTCGAGGCGGACGTCGCCGCGGCTGCGGAGTTCGTCGACGGTCCCGATCGTGCTCATCCGTCCCTTGGCCACGATCCCGACCCGATCGCACAGCCGCTGCACCAGGTCCAGCTGGTGGCTCGAGAAGATCACCGGGACACCGGTTTTCGCCTTCTCGACGAGGACGTCGCTCATGACGTCGACGGCGACGGGGTCCAGCCCCGAGAACGGCTCGTCGAGGATCAGCACCGCCGGATCGTGGACGAGCGCGGCCGCGAGCTGCACGCGCTGCTGGTTGCCCAGGCTCAAGGCGTCGACGGTGTCGTCGACACGCTCGGCGATGCCGAGTCGCTCGGTCCACCGGCGTACCGCCTCGGCGGCCTCGGTGCGGGACAGCCCGTGCAGTTCCGCGAAGTACGCGAGCTGGCTGCCCACCTTCATCTTCGGGTAGAGGCCGCGCTCCTCGGGCATGTAGCCGATCGACCGACGCACCTCGAGGTCGACGGGCTTGCCGCCGAGACGGACCTCGCCGCTGTCCGCGGCCAGGACGCCGAGCGCGATCCGCATCGTGGTGGTCTTGCCGGCGCCGTTGCTGCCGACGAACCCGAAGATCTCGCCGGGGCGGACCTCGAAGCTGAGGCTCTCGAGGGCCACGAGATCGCCGTAGCGTTTCGAGATCCCGTCGAAGGTGAGGGTCTGTCCGGTCATGCGGGCTCCAGGTGGTCGTCGGGGTCGGGGTCGGGGAGGGTCCAGGCGAGGATCATGGCGGGCAGGCAGCCGCCGAGGAGCAGCGCGGAGAGAACGGTGCTGCCACCGGCGTAGGCGAGGGCTCGATGGTCGATGCCGTCGAAGCCCGCACCCCAGACCAGCGCGAAGATCGGCAGCAGAATCAGCCACTGCAGCGTGGTCAGTCCGATCGACCGGGCGCTGTTGCGCTCGGTGATCTCCCGTTCGTCCAGCGCGAGCCTCGGCGCGTCGGACTGCCGGCTGGACACGATCTGCAGAATCGTCCACGTCGGGAGGAACGGCACGGCGAGGACCAGCCAGCCGAGCGCGAACGCGTCCGCGAAGTACGAGCCGATCGAGGTCACGAACATCCCGGTGAAGAAGACGGCCAGGACGACGACGAGGGTTCGACGGCGGGCCCGGGTGCGCCAGCGTGGTAGCCAGTTCGCGGTCTGGGCCTCTCGACGGAGGAATCGTCGTGTGCGGAAGTCCTCGTAGCGGTCGACGAGGGTTGCGCCGGACATGTCAGCCTTTCTCGGCAGGGTGGATCGGGTAGAGCTCGGCCGACATCGGGCCGAACTGTGTGCGGGAGAAGACGGCCTCCACGGGAAGCTCGAACACCGCGCAGATGCGCAACGCCAGATCGAGACTGGGGTAGTGGTCGCCCCGCTCGAGCGCGCCGACGGTCTGAGGGTTCACCTCGATCAGTTCGGCGAGTTGCGCCCGGCTGATCCTGCGTTCGGCGCGCAGCACTCCGATGCGGTTGTAGATCGGGAGGTTGGCCCCGCGCCGCACCGGACTCATGCAACAGAGTGTTGGGAAAACCCAACAATCTGTCAAATCGAATGCGCGGTCGGTATCTACCGGGGGCCGGACCAAACGACGCCCTGTAGTAACCTCTGGGCATGCGTATCGGCCCAGGTGAGGAGCTCGCACGTCAAGTGCGTGGCATCGCCGTCGCCGGGTCCTCGGTCGCGCTGGCGATCGGTGCGCACGGGATCGCCGGGGGCGGAGCCCCACACGGACTGACCCTGATGTTGCTCGCCGGTGTCGCCACCGTGCTGGCCGCGTGTGTCGTCGCGGTGCCCGCGCTCGCCGTCCGGCGAATGTGGCTCGTGCCCGTCGTGGCCGCCGGTCAGGTGCTCTCCCATCTCGCGCTGTCGCTCGGTGACGCGCACGCCGGCATCCACACGGGTTCGCACCTGACGGGGCCGATGCTGCTCGCGCACTCCGCCGCCGTCGTGCTGTGCGCCGCCCTCATCGCGGGTGCCGAACGAATCGGCCCCCGCGCCTACGCCGCGCTGCGCCGCATCCTGCCGCGGATCCTCGCGGCCCTGCCGGTCCGGCTCGAGCCGGACGCGCCGCACGTCGTTGCCGACGTCCGCCCACTGCTGTCGGTGGTGCACGCCGGTCCCATTGCGCGCCGCGGGCCACCAGCCTTCCGCTGACCACTTCACCTCACCGCGTCACGGCCGTCTCGCGCCGCCGACGCGTGTCCTCCCACGCCCCGCGGGCAGCGCCCGGCACAACGCAGCCGGCCGCGCCTACGCGCGCCTGTGCGGCTGCCGCGCGCCCGCACACCAAACAAGGAACACACCCATGAAGGCATTCACCCGTACCCGCACCCTCGTCATCGGCGCGAGCGTCGCCGCCGGCCTCGTCCTCACCGGTTGCAGCAGCGACTCCGACACTTCCGGTGCCAAGACCGACACCGCCGCCGTCTCGTTCCAGGACTCGTGGATCAAGGCCGCCGACGGCGGCATGACGTCGATGTTCGGCACCATCGTCAACGACTCGGACTCCGAGGTCACGCTCACCGCGGTGACCACCGGGGTGTCGCCGCGCGTCGAACTGCACGAGATGGCACCCGACGGCACCGGTGCGATGAAGATGCGTGAGAAGGACGGCGGTGTCGTCATCCCCGCGAACGGTTCGTACGAGCTGAAGCCGGGTGCCGACCACATCATGCTGTTCGACCTGCCCGCGCCGGTCCAGGCCGGCACCGATGTTCCGTTCACGTTCGAGTTCGTGGACGGTGCCACCACCGAGTTCACCGCCCAGGTGCGTGACTTCACCGGTGCCCGTGAGGATTACAGCGGCGGCGACCACGGTGCGGCGCCCGCCGGTGCAGAGGAAACGACCCACGGTGAGGCGCACAGTGGCTGAGTTCAGCCGTCGTCGGTTGCTCGGGGCCGGTGCCGCCGCTGTCGGCGGTGTCGGTCTCGGTCTGGGGGCGGGCGTCGTCGTCGCCCGCCCCGCCGCGGCAGAAGAGGTCTCGCCGGTGGTCCCGTTCCACGGGGAACATCAGGCCGGTATCGAGACGACACCGCAGGCCCACACCACGTTCGTCGGACTCGATCTGCTTCCCGGAGCCGATCGTGCGGCGCTGATCCGGTTGATGCGGGTGTGGACCGACGACGCGGCCAGGCTCACCGCCGGCCGCGGCGCACTCGCCGACACCGAACCCGACCTCGCGACGGCGCCGGCCCGGCTCACCGTCACCGTCGGATTCGGCCCGGGCGTGTTCCGTGCCGCCGGACTCGAGGATCGGCGGCCGTCGTGGTGCAGGCCGCTGCCGCCGTTCGAGATCGACCGGCTCGAGGACCGCTGGAGTGACGGCGACATCATGTTGCAGGTCGGCTCCGACGATCCGATCACCGTGGCACACACGCTGCGGGTGCTGCTCAAGGCCGCCCGCAACACCGCGACGGTGCAGTGGGTGCAGCGGGGGTTCCGTCGCGCCCGCGGCAGCGAACCGGACGGCACCACGATGCGGAATCTGATGGGGCAGGTGGACGGCACCGTCAACCCGCAGTCCGGCAGCGACGACTTCGCGCAGGTGGTTTGGGACGACGGCGCCGAGCAGTCGTGGATGGCCGGCGGGACGTCGATGGTGATCCGGCGCATCCACCTCGACCTCGACGGGTGGGACGAACTCGACACCCCCGGCCGCGACGAGGTGATGGGCCGACGGATGTCCGACGGTTCCCCGCTCACCGGTGACTCCGAGCACGACGCACCGGATTTCGAGGCCACCGGACCCGGCGGACTCCGGATCATCTCCGAGTTCTCGCACATCGCGCGGGCCCGGCCCCACGGCCCGCGCGAGCGGTTCCATCGCCGGGCGTACAACTACGACGAGGCGCCCGACGGTGTCGGGATCTCCGACTCGGGGCTGATCTTCGTGACCTACCAGGCCGACGTCGACGCCCAGTACGTGCCGGTGCAGCAGCGCCTCGCCGAGTTGGACATGTTCAACCAGTGGTCCACGCCCATCGGGTCCGCGGTGTTCGCGATCCTGCCGGGCTGCCGCGAGGGCGAATACCTGGGGCAGGCCCTGCTGGGATAGGCGCGAAGTACCTACTCCTCCGACAGGCGCCCGTCGTTCATGCGCCATCGGCGGGTGCTGCGGGTGGATCCGAGCATCCGCCGGTCGTGCGTGACCAGGAGCAGGGTGCCGGTGAACGATTCCATCGCCTGCTCGAGCTGTTCGATCGCGGGCAGGTCGAGGTGGTTGGTGGGTTCGTCGAGCACCAGCAGGTTCACCCCGCGGGCCTGCAGTAGCGCGAGTGCCGCGCGGGTGCGTTCGCCCGGCGACAGTGACGACGCGGGCCGCACGACGTGGTGCCCCTTGAGGCCGAACTTGGCGAGCAGGGTGCGGACCTCGGCCTCCGGCCAGTCCGGCACCTGCGCGCCGAAGGCGTCGGACAGCGGCTCGTCGCCCTCGAAAAGTCCACGCGCCTGGTCGATCTCGCCGACAGCGACGCCCGATCCCCGGGTCGCCGTGCCCTCGTCGGGGGTGAGCTTGCCGAGCAGGACGCTCAGGAGTGTGGACTTGCCGGATCCGTTGGGGCCGGTGATGAGGATGCGGTCACCCCAGTCGACCTGTGCGGTGACCGGGCCGAACGTGAATCCGTCGCGGCGCACCACGGCGCCGTTCATCGTCGCCACCACCGCGCCGCTGCGGGGGGCGGCGGCGATCTCCATCCGCAGTTCCCACTCCTTGCGGGGCTCCTCCACCACGTCGAGCCGTTCGATCCGGCGCTGGGTCTGCCGCGCCTTGGCGGCCTGCTTCTCGGTGGACTCGGCGCGCGCCTTGCGGCCCATCTTGTCCGAGTCGCCGCCCTTGGCCTTGCGGCGCGCGTTGCGGACGCCGTGTTCGAGCCAGTTGCGCTGCATCTGGGCGCGGTCCTCGAGCGCCGACAGGTTGCCCGCGTACTCGTCGTAGGCCTCGCGCGCGTGCCGCCGGGCCACTTCGCGTTCGGCGAGATACGACTCGTACCCACCGTCGTACACCGCGATCTGCTGCTGCGCGAGATCCAGTTCGACGATCCCGGTCACGGTGCGCGCCAGGAACTCCCGATCGTGGCTGACGACCACCAGGGCGGTGCGGGTCTCCGCGACGAACTGCTCGAGCTGCTCGAGGCCGGGCAGGTCCAGGTCGTTGGTCGGCTCGTCGAGCAGCAGGACGTCGTAGCGCGACAGCAGCAGCGACGCCAGGCCGGCCCGTGCGGCCTGGCCGCCGGACAGGTCCGTCATGTGGGCGTCGCCGGTGACGTCGAGGCCGAGGTCGGCGAGGACCTTCTCGGCGCGCTCGGCGAGATCGGCTCCGCCGAGCGCGAGCCACCGGTCCAGGGCGGGGGAGTAGAGGTCCTCGCCGCCGTCCACGAGGGACTCGGCCGCGATGTTCATCGCGGTCTCGGCGGCGGCGACGCCGGTCCGCCGGCCCAGGAACTCGAGCACCGTCTCGCCCGCGATCCGGTCGGGTTCCTGCGCGAGGTAGCCGACGGTGGCGTCGGGCGGGCTGAGTGTGACCGTGCCCTCGACATCCGCGCTCCCGACCCCGGCGAGCGTCGTGAGCAGCGTCGACTTCCCGGCCCCGTTGGCGCCGACCAGGCCGATCACGTCGCCGGGGGCGACGGTGAGGTCGAGGTCGGAGAAGAGCGTGCGCTCGCCCCGGGACGCGGAGAGGCCGGAGATACGCAGTGTTGCAGTCACGCGTCGATTATCCCCGGACGGTCCCGGCCCGGAGATTCGCGGTGTGTGTCGTTCCGTTCAGCGGAACCACCGCCGGTGACGCGTCGATCGTGTGGGATGTTCGCGGAGGTGGGCGTAGGCCGAGGTCCATCGATCGCCGCCGAGTCGAGGAGCCCACACCTGATGCGAGCCGCATTCCACACCGAGCAGGGCGGTATCGACGTCCTGCGTGTCGGGGATCTGCCGGATCCGACGCCGGGTCCCGATGACGTCCTGATCCGGGTCCGGGCGACGGCGCTGGACCGAGTGGACGTGTACTGGCGCGAGGGATCGCACGGTATGCGGATCACACCTCCGCACGTCGGCGGTCGCGACATGGCGGGCACGGTCGTGGCGGTCGGCGAGGCCGCGCGGCACACGTATCCGGATCTGGTCCCGGGGGCGGACGTCGTCGCGATCGGAAGGCACGGCGCCCATGCCGAACTCGCGGTGGCTCCGGCGGTACGGACCCTGCCGCTGCCCGCCGGCTGTTCGTACGAGCAGGCCGCGGCGATACCGACGGCCGGGCGTAGTGCGTACGACGCGTTGATCAACCGGGCGCAGATCCGTCCGGGTGACGACGTCCTGGTGTTCGCGGGCGGCAGTGGTGTCGGTAGTTTCGGAATCCAGATCGCCCGCGCCGCGGGCTGCCGCGTCATCACGACGGTGGGCAGTGACGACAAACGCGCGAGTGCAATCGAACTCGGTGCCGAGGTGGTGATCGACCACTACCGCGAGGACATCGTCGCGGGTGTTCGGGACCATACCGGCGGGGCGGGTGTGCACGTGGTGCTCGATCATGTCGGTGCGCCCGTCTTCGCCGACGCCGTCCGTTCGTTGCGGCCCTTCGGTCGCTACGTGACGACCGGTGTCACCGCAGGCCACCTCGCCGAACTCCATCTCGGTCGGGTTTTCGAGAAGGGTCTGTCGATTCTCGGCGTGGGGCGCCCCGACGACCAGAGCATGCGCCGGGTGCTGACCGGTCTGTTCCGTCTGGTCGAGCAGGGATCCGTGAGGCCCGTCGTCCACGAGGTCTTCCCACTCGCCCGGATTGCCGACGCGCACCGGCTCATGGAGTCGTCGGACTTCTTCGGCAAGATCGTTCTCTCCGTCTGAAGGGCAGGTCGTATGTACCAGTTCGTCGTTCACGGTTCTCATCTCCTGCAGTTCGCGCGGGCGATCGGGGACACCGACCCGGTGTTCGAAGACATCGGGAGGCTGACGCGCACCGGCCCGGACGCCCTGGCCGCGCCGCCGACCTTCCTCATGGCGGCAGACCACTTCGATCCCACCTACTCCCGGCGGCCGCGGCCGGGAATCGCGTGGGTCGGATCCCAGCCCCGGGACGGCAGTCAGCAGTCCGGCTTCCACATGGAGCAGCACTTCGTCTTTCATCGGCCCGTTCGCGCCGGGGATGTGCTGACGGTCGATTCGCGGCCCGGGGCCACCTGGGAGAAGCGTGGCCGCCGCGCCGGCGTCATGACGTTCACCGAGATCCTCACCGACTACCGGGACATCGAGGACGAGCTCGTCGCGACCGCCCACTGGATTTCGGCCATGGTCGAGCACAAGCCCGCGTCGGCCGGCGGATCCGGGCCTGCCGGCAGTTCGACCGAGGTGATCGACGAGGTCGACTCCATCTCTCCCCCGGGGGATCTCGCGGTCGGCAGTGCCTGGTCCGTGGTGCTCGCCGAGAATCTCTCGCGCACCCAACTCGTCATGTACGCGGGTGCGTCCGGCGACTTCCACCCGTTCCACAGTGACGACGTCTACTCCCGGGAGCGCGGATTTCCCGGAGTCTTCGCGCACGGCATGCTCACGATGGGAATGACCGGGCGGGCGATCACCGACCGCTTCGGTCACGCCGCTGTCCGGGCCTTCGGCGGGCGCATCATCTCGCAGGTCTGGCCCGGTGATTCCCTCACTGCCCGTGTCGAGGTCACCCGGCTGCACAATCACGACGGCGGAGGAACGGTTGCCGATCTCGCACTCGTGACGGTGAACGGAGCGGGCGCGACGGTGTTCAGCGGAGAGGCGCAGGTGCTGCTCGGCTGAATGCCGGCGGCGGATCGCGACACCGCGCACCGCATCGAGGGGAGGTGCCGGTGCCCGGGGTGCCCGATCGAACCTCCTTGGTGCGCAGCAGTTTCCTGCTCGATTCCCGACCACGGGTCCGGATAACGTGTTAGCGTGTAACGTAATACATGGGACTCGCCGCATGCCGGCGACTTCGCGGCCGGGGCGAGAGGGCGAGCACTGTGAAGATCGATGTCCAACTCGACGGCAGGCCCGAGGCTGCGGCCGCTCGGTCGCGGGAACTCGTGAGCCTCGGCGTCGACGGCCTGTTCACGTTCGAGGGCCCGCACGACGTCTTCCTGCCGCTGGTCGCGGCCGCCGCCGCGGTGGACGTCGACCTGATGACCAACGTCGCGATCGCACTGCCGCGCAGTCCGATGCACCTCGCGCACACCGCGTACGACCTGCAGGTGCTCAGCCGCGGCCGGTTCCGGCTCGGGCTCGGCTCGCAGATCCGTCCGCACATCGAGAAGCGGTACGGGGCCCAATGGTCGCGTCCGGCGGCCCGGATGCGCGAGACGGTGCTCGCGATCAAGGCGATCTTCGATGCGTGGGAGGGGAATTCGCGGCTGCGGTTCGAGGGGGAGTTCACGACGCACACGCTGATGGCGCCCACCTTCGACCCCGGCCCCAATCCGTACGGCCCGCCGCCGATCTGTCTCGGCGCCCTGGGGCCCATCATGACGAGAACCGCCGCCGAGGTCGCCGACGGTCTGCTCGTCATGCCGTTCAACAGTGCCCGGCACTTCCGTGAGCGCACCCTGCCGGCGGTGGCGGAGGGACTGGCGCGGGCCGGCCGCACGCGCCGCGACCTGGAGATCTACCCACAGGTCATCGTCGGTGTCGGACGCACTGCAGAAGAGTTGGCGGCGGCGTCCCGGGGCGTGCGCGTGCTGCTCGCGTTCTACGGATCCACACCCGCGTACCGTCCGGTGCTCGAGGTGGAGGGCCGGGCCGATCTGCAACCCCGGCTCAACGCGCTGTCGAAGCAGGGCGAGTTCGCGGCGATGACCGACCTCGTCGACGACGAGATGCTCGCGACGCTCGCGGTGCACGGAACCCCGGAGGAGTGCGCGGCGGAGATCGTCGCGCGCTTCGGCGAGCACGCCGACCGGGTCTGCTGCTACTTCCCCGGGTATCCCGTCCGCGACCGGCACATCGCGGAACTGGTCGCGGCCGTGAAGGCTCTCGCGCCGTGAGCGACGTCCGCCTCGAGGTCGCCGACGGTGTCGCGGTGCTCACGCTCGACCGACCCGAGCGGCGCAACGCGTTCACCGGCGAGATGGGCCGGCTGCTGGGGCAGATGTATCGCGAACTCGACGAGGACGACGACGTCCGCGTACTGGTGCTCACGGGCACGCCCCCGGCGTTCTGTGCGGGCGCCGATCTGACGCCGGGGCCGGACACCTTCGCCGCGCCCACGCGCGACGACTTCACCGCCTCCCCGGTGACCCCGCCTGCGTTCGAGCTCCGCAAACCGGTGATCGCGGCGGTGAACGGGCACGCCATCGGGATCGGCCTCACCATCGCGATGCAGGCCGACATCCGCATCGTGGCCGACGACGCCAAGTACGCGATCCCGCAGGTGCGGCGCGGTGTCGTTCCGGATGCGATGTCGCACTGGACGGTTCCCCGTGCAGCCGGCATGGCCGCGGCGGCGGAGATCTTGTTGACCGGACGCACCTTCGACGGACCCGAGGCGGTGCGGTTGGGCATCGCCGGTCGCAGCCTGCCCGCCGACGAGGTGCTCCCCGCCGCACGGGAACTGGCACGGGACATCGTCACCAACGTCGCACCGATGTCGGCGGCACTGAGCAAGCGACTGCTGTGGGACAGTGCGCGATACGGTTTCACGCCGCAGCAGGTCGCCGACTACGAAACCGGGCTCCATCATCGCGTGATGGGCAGCGCCGACGCCGCCGAGGGGGTGCGGGCGTTCCTCGAACGACGCGAACCGGAGTGGACGTCGCGGGTATCCACAGATTGGAAGGAATTGCCTTGGGAATGAACGTTTTCGGATCCGAGACCGTCACCGATGACGTGCTCGACGGCATCGACCTGACGGGTCGGACCGCAGTGGTGACAGGGGCGACGAGCGGTCTCGGCGGGGAAACTGCCCGGGTGCTGGCCGCATCCGGTGCGACGGTGATCCTCGCAGCCCGGGACGGCGACGCGGCCACTGTCGTGGCGGACGGTATCCGTGAAGTCGTGCCCGGTGCCGAGCTGCTCGTCACCGCACTCGACCTGACCGACCTGGCGAGCGTCCGCGCCGCGGCCGAGTGCCTGGACGGGCAGCCGATCGACCTGCTGATCAACAACGCCGGCGTGATGTACACCCCGTTCGCGCGCACAGCCGACGGATTCGAGTTGCAGTTCGGGACCAACCATCTCGGCCACTTCCTGCTCACCACGCTGCTGCTGCCGAACCTGCAGTCCGCGGCGGAGCGGTCCGGCGCGGCGTCGCGCGTGGTGACGGTGTCGTCGGACGCGCACCACGCGCACGCCGTGGATCTCGCGGATCCGAACTTCCGCGAGCGGCCGTACGACAAGTTCGTCGCGTACGCACAGTCCAAGGCGGCGAACGTGCTCATGACCGTCGAACTGCAGCAGCGGTATGCGGACGGAGGGGTCCACGCCTTCGCCGTGCACCCCGGTGTGTGCGCGACCGGGCTGTCCCGGCACATGTCCCGGGACGATTTCGCGGAGATGAAGGCGATGAGTGCCGGCAAGCCGGGCCTGCTGACGAACCTCAAGTCGATCCCGGCCGCGGCCGCGACGTCGGTGTGGGCGGCGACAGCACCCGAACTCGTCCCGGCGGGCGGCGCCTATCTCGCCGACTGCGCCATCGGCCGCGCGTCGGACCACGCCGTGGATCCGGCGACCGCCGAGAAACTGTGGGAGCTGTCCGAGCGGCTCGTCGGCCGCTGACAGCCCTTGGAACGAGATCCGGGTTCGGTCGCGCCGGCGCGACCGAACCCGGAAAGCGCTGTAACTACACCGTTTCCGGTGGAAGCATCAGCAGCGCCTCGTCGTGCGCGTCGAGCAGGATCTGGATGCGGTCACCGCCGCTGCGGCGCTCGGCCTTCTCCTCGTTGCCCTTCGTCACGAAGACAGGGCCGTTCCCGATGTTCGCCACGGCCTGTGCGGCCACGTCGGCCGGCTCGGAGACATGCAGGCCCGGGATGTCCATGTTGAGCCCGGCGCGCTCCATCGCGGGGGAGCGGGTGACGCCCAGGACCATCTCGAGGACGTCGACGTCGTACTCGCGCATTTCGAGCCACAGGCCCTCTGCGAAGGTGCGGCAGAACGATTTCACGCCCGCATAGATGCTGATCCGTACCGACCCGGTCAGGCCCTGCATCGAACCCATCAACATCAGGCCACCGCGCCGGCGCTCCTTCATCGGGGCGCCGAAGTGCTGGATCAGCTTCAGCGAAGTGGTGATGTTGAGGTCGATGACCTGCTGGAACCGGTCCAGGTCGCCGGTGACGAACTCGTGGCCGTAGGTGTTGGCGCCCGCGTTGTACACGAGCAGGCCCACCTCGAGATCGTCCGTGACAGTGCGGATCTTGTCGAGAACATCCGCCTCGGTGAGGTCGACGGACAGCGTGCGCACCTCGACGCCGTTCGCGCGTGCGCGCTCCGCGGTGGCCTCGAGCGGTTCGGGCTTACGCGCCAGCAGGACGAGGTTCAGTCCGGCCTCGGCGAGTTGGACCGCGAGTTCCGCCCCGACACCCTCCGAGCCACCCGCGATGACGGCCCACGGCCCGTACTTGGCGATGTCGATCATGATCCGATCCCCTCGTCGTTCGAATCTGCCTTGCAGTAGATGCTTTTCGTGGTGCGGCGGGCTACTTGGATTCCGGCGGAAGCATCGCCTTCGAGGCGGCCTGCGCGGCCAGCAGCATCTTGGCGCGGTCGCCACCGCTGCGCTTCTCGACGGCCACCTCGTTGCCCTTCGCGACCACCACCGGGCCGTTGCCGAGGTTGGCGAGAGCCTGGGCCGCGACGTCGGCGGGTTCCGAGACGTTGAGGCCGGGGATGTCCATGTTGAGCCCGGCGCGGGCCATCGCGGGGGTCCGGGTGACGCCCAGGACCATCTCGAGGACGTCGACGTCGTACTCGCGCATTTCGAGCCACAGGCCCTCGGCGAAGGTGCGGCAGAACGACTTCACGCCCGCATAGATGCTGATCTGGGCCGAGCCCAGGAAGCCTGCCATCGAGCCGACGAGCAGCAGGCCGCCGCGCCGGCGCTCCGTCATCGGTGCGCCGAAGTGCTGGATCAGCTTGAGCTGTCCGGTGATGTTGAGGTCGATGACCTGCTGGAACCGGTCCAGGTCGCCGGTGACGAACTCGTGGCCGTAGGTGTTGGCGCCCGCGTTGTACACGAGCAGGCCCACCTCGAGGCCGTCGGTGACGCTGCGGATCTTGTCGAGCATGTCCGCGGCGGTGAGGTCGACCGACAGCGTCCGGACCTCGACGCCCTTGGCGCGGGCCTTCTCGGCGGCGGCCTCGAGCGGTTCGGGCTTGCGGGCCAGGAGCACCAGGTTCAGTCCGGCCTCGGCGAGTTGGACGGCGAACTCCTCGCCGACACCCTCCGAGCCACCCGCAATGACGGCCCACGGCCCGTACTTCGCTGCGTCGATCATTGATCGGTCCCTTCGTGTTTCGATCCCGACGTTTCGGGAAATGGCCTGCCTGATCGGTGGTCCGTTCAGACGAGATGGCCCGAGTATGGTGTGACGTGGGTCGCAAAAACGCCCCCGATTCCACTGGCCGGGACCCGTTCTCCCGCCGAATGGGACCGCCGCCTGTCGGGGGGCGCCGGATCTCCTTATCGTGCTCCCACAACCAGGCGAAGGAGCACTCATGGCTATCAGTCCTGCAGCGGCAGCACCCACCGCGCACGACATCACCGTCGACCTGCTCGTGGTCGGTTCCGGCACCGGCATGGCCGCTGCCCTGGCGGCGAAGGAGCTGGGACTGTCCGCGCTCATCGTCGAGAAGACCGAGTACGTCGGCGGATCGACGGCCCGCTCGGGCGGCGCCTTCTGGCTGCCCGACAATCCGATCCTGCGTGAGGCCGGCGCCGGCGACTCCCGCGAGCGAGCACAGACCTATGTCGATGCCGTCGTCGGTGGCACCGCGCCCGCCGAGCGGGGCAAGGCCTTCGTCGACAACGCGGCGGCCACCGTCGAGTTGCTGCAGCGCACCACCCCGATGAAGTTCTTCTGGGCGGAGGGCTACTCGGACTACCACCCCGAACTGCCCGGCGGATCGGCGATCGGGCGCACCTGTGAGTGCCTCCCGTTCGACGCCTCGGTCCTCGGAGCCGAGCGGCCGCGTCTGCGCCCCGGTCTGATGGAGGCGCAGTTGCCTATGCCGACCACCGGCGCCGACTACAAGTGGATGAACCTCATGGCGCGGGTGCCCACCAAGGGCATCTCGCGGATCGTCAAGCGTCTCGCCCAGGGCGTCGGCGGCCTCGCGCTGCGCCGCGAGTACATGGCCGGTGGGCGCGCGCTGGCCGCGGGCCTGTTCGCGGGCGTGGTGCGTGCTGGGATCCCTGTGTGGACCGAGACCGCACTGGTGCGGCTGATCACCGAGGGCGGCCGGGTCACCGGTGCCGTCGTCGAGCAGGGCGGCCGCGAGGTCACCGTGACCGCGCGCCGCGGCGTGGTGCTGGCGGCCGGTGGCTTCGACCACGACATGGCGATGCGACACAAGTACCAGTCCGAGCAACTCGGTGAGCACGAGAGCCTCGGTGCGGAAGGCAACACCGGTGACGCGATCAAGCTGGCCCAGGAAATCGGTGCGACGACCGACCTGATGGACCAGTCGTGGTGGTTCCCCGCCGTGGCGGCCCTGCCCGGGCGTCCGCCGACCGTCCTGCTCGCCGAGCGCTCGCTCCCCGGATCGTTCATCGTCGACCACACCGGTCGCCGGTTCATCAACGAATCCATCGACTACATGTCCTACGGTCAGAAGGTCCTCGAACGCGAGCGCGCCGGTGACCCCGTCGAGTCGATGTGGATCGTGTTCGACCAGAAGTACCGCAACAGCTACATCTTCGCGGCCGGGCTGTTCCCGCGTCAGCCGCTCCCGGAGTCGTGGTACAAGGCGGGCATCGCGCACCAGGCGTCCGATCCGGCCGAACTGGCACGCAAGGTCGGGCTGCCGGTGGAGGCGTTCGCGGAGACGTTCCGAAAGTTTAACGAGGACGCGGCCACCGGGACCGACAGCGACTTCCGGCGGGGCCAGAGCGCCTACGACCGCTACTACGGCGATCCCACGCAGCAGCCGAATCCCAACCTGCGGCCGCTGACGAACGGGCCGCTCTACGCGGTGAAGATGACGCTGAGCGACCTCGGCACCTGTGGCGGCGTCCAGGCCGACGAACACGCCCGTGTCGTGCGCGAGGACGGCACCCCGGTCGAGGGCCTGTACGCCATCGGCAACACGGCGGCCAACGCGTTCGGGCACACCTACCCGGGCGCGGGCGCGACGATCGGCCAGGGTCTCGTGTTCGGTTACATCGCGGCGCGCGACGCCGCGGAGCGGACGATCAAGGACTGATCCGGGACTGATCCAGGCCTGACGCCCTTCGGAGCGGCCCACCACATCGACGATGTGGTGGGCCGCTTCGTCAGTTGCGGACCAGGCGGAAGAATCTGGGTTCGGCCTTCGCGAGGATGCCCGGCGCGCTCGAGGCGTCCATGGGTTCGTCCCCGACGACGGTCCAGCCGCCGAGGGCCCGCTCGACATCGGCCCGCGCCGCGCCCCGGGGCAGCGGGCCGCGGTGGCCGGGTGAGAACGCGAACATCAGCAGCTGCGCACCGGGTGTGGTGACCGCGGTCAGGCCGTTGCCGTACGCGGTGCGCTGCGCGTCGGTGAGGCCGTGGAAGCATCCGACGTCGAGGGCGAGGGTGTACCCGTGATCGACGTACGCGGGCAGGTTCGTGACGTCGCCCAGCACGAACGTCACGTCGGCGCCGGCGATGGGCAGTTTCGCGCGCGCTCGCTCGATCGCGAGTGGGACCGAGTCCACCGCGGTGACCGACCAGCCGCGGATCGCCAGCTCGATCGCGTGGTCACCGGTGCCACAGCCGAGGTCGAGGGCCGTTGCCGCGCCCGATTCGGTGGGTGGCCGAACGCTGCCCAGGAGGTGGTCCAGTTGCCGGCTGAAGACGCTGCGGCCGGCGTTCTCCCAGGGTGTGAAGCCGAGCCGATACGCCAGCCGGTATCCGAGGTTCATTGCCTGCCCCTTTCCGGAGATCAGACCACCTGGATCGAAGATAGGCCCAACGGTGACGGCAGCGCAACGGCGCGGACGGCGGCCCGGGACGGGTGATCGGCGTGATCGTCAGCGGGCGTAGGCGTTGAATCCGCCGTCGACGTACAGAATCGTGCCGGTGACGAAGGAGGCCTCGCCACTGCTGAGAAAGACTGCGCTGTCGGCGATTTCCTCCGGGCGGCCGAACCGGCCGAGCGGTGTGCGCTCGAGGATGCTCTTCGACGCGGAGTCGTCGGCGCGCGTCGTCGCCGTCATCGGGGTCTCCGTGAACCCGGGGCCGACGGCGTTGACCCGAATTCCGTACTCGGCCAGTTCGATCGACAGCGCCTTGGTCAACATCCATGCGCCGGACTTCGACACGGAGTAGGCCGTGGCGTTGCCGCTGGTCCAGGCCGAGGAGATGGATGCGATGTTGACGATGGATCCGCCGCTGCCCGAGGCGATCATGTGCCGGGCCACCGCACGGTTGCAGTACATGAGCCCGTCGAGGTTGATGTCGAGGACGCGATGCCACACCTCGGTCGACCAGGAGAGCCCTGCTCCGAGTCCGTCGTGGTCGAGGGGATCTCCGGGCTGGGATGCTGCGCTGATCCCCGCCGCGGCGATCAGGCCGTCGAGGCCGCCGAACGACTCGACGGCGAAGTCCGCCATCTCCTCGCAGCGCACCGTGTCGGTGACGTCGACTTCGAACGCCTGTGCCTGCCCGCCTGCGGACGAGATCGCGGACGCCACCTCGAGCGCCCCACCCATGTCCCGGTCGGCAACCACGACCGCCGCACCGGCCTCGGCGCTGCGCACCGCACAGGCCCGGCCGATCCCGCTCGCCGCGCCGGTGACGACGATCGTCCTGTCCGAAAGCCGATTCACTTCCCACCTCTTCTCTCGTTCTTGCCTACAGCGGTCGACTCAACCAGCGCCGCGATCGTCGCGGACACGGTCGTTCTCAGCCAGCGGGAGGGCGAATCTGGACGCCGGTCGGCCTCTGGGGTGAGATGTGGAGTCACGGCGTGCCGGTGGGTTGCCGATTCATCCAAATGTTCGTTCGCCGATGAGGAGCCGACGATGTCAGCGTCGCTGTTGAACCACGTTCGAGACGCCGCCGGGGAGATCGCCGACGGAGCCCGGCAGACGGACCGGACCGGACGGCTGCGGCCCGAGGCCATCGCCGCGCTCGTCGAGATCGGCGTCTTCCGGATGATGACTCCGGCCGGGTTCGGGGGCCTCGAATCGACGCCGAGCGAGGCATTCGACGTGGTCCGAATCGTTTCGCGTGCATGCACATCGACCGGCTGGGTCGCCGCCACGCTCATGGTCAATTCCTGGCAGGTGGGACTGTTCGACGAGCGGGCACAGAGCGACGTGTGGAACTCCGGCCCCGACAGTCTCGTCGCCTCGTCCTATCAGCACACCGGACAACTGTGTCCGCACGGAGACGGCTATCGACTGTCCGGCCAGTGGCGGTTCGTCTCCGGTCTCGCGGAGAGCGACTGGGTGTTCGTCGGAGCGCTGATCCTGAACCAGGCAGGCGACCCGGTCGAACACGGACTGGCACTCGTCCCCCGTGCGGACGTGGAGATGACGGACGCCACCGAGTGTGTCGGACTCCGCGCTGCCGCGAACGCGGACGTCCGGATGACCGATGTCCCGGTGCCGGCATATCGGGTGTATCGCACGAGCCGACGGAATGTGCGCGCCAGTCGCCGGGGAAGCCTGTCGCGCAGTTCGTTGTACCGGCATTCGCTCGCGTCGCTGTTCTCGACGGCGCTGACGGTACCGCTGATCGGTGCGGCGGAGGCGGCCTACGCGGCACTGATAGCGCAACTGCAGGACGCGCCGACCGACACCCTCACGGCAGGAACGGGTTCGGGGCAAGAACGTGTCGCCGCGGCAGTGGGGCGTTGTGCCGCCGAGATCGACCAGGCCGTCATGCTCCTCGACCGGAACACGCGGGAACTCGAGGTGATCGCGGCGACCACCCGCGACACACCTGTCGAACTGCAGGCTCGGGCTCGGCGGGATCAGGTACTCGCCGGCGAACTGGCCCTCACCGTGGTCGAGCGACTGGTGCGCCTCGGGGGGCGCGCCTGCCTGTCGACGGATTCGCCGGTGCAGCGTGCGTGGCGGGACGTCCATGTGGGTTGCTCGCATCGGGTCAACGATCTCGAACCCATGCTGGCGGTGTTCGGCCGGAGCGAAATGGGCAGGGACATCGAGGAGGAACTGGTCTTCCTCTGACCTCCTCACCGATCTGTCGTCGCGTTCTCACTGGGTGGAATGTGGCGGGTGTCACGTGCCGGATCTCTCTATCGTTCCTCTCCACAACCGGGGAGGAGATCGTTCTGCACACCGCATCACCCACGACCAGTTCTCGAGGCGCATCAATGGTCGGCACCACCGAAGTCGCCGGGGATCGACAAGATCGCCGCACGTCGATGATCGAGCGGATGACCATGATCGTCAGGGCGTTCGAGACGCCGCAGTCCTGCCTCAACGGTGGCGACATCGCCAGCGCGTCGGGGCTTCCGCGCTCGACGACGCATCGCATCATCGACGAGATGATCCGGTTCGGCTGGCTGCGCCGGGTTCAGGACGGATACATGCTCGGTGGCGGCATCCTCTCGGCGCGAGAACCGACGGACCGCTTCCGACTTCGCGTCGCCGCTGCCCCGTTGCTGCAGGCACTGGCCGACGAGACCGGGCTGGTGGCGCATCTGTGCGTCGAGGACGGAGCTCACGTGGTCGTGCTCGACAAGATCGGTGGGAGCGGTGCTGCGTCGGTGCCGACTCGCGTCGGTGCCCGGCTTCCCTTGCACGCCACTGCTGCCGGTAAGGCCATACTCGCGTCGCACGAACCCGAGATCGTCGACAGGCTGCTTCCGGCGACCCTCGTCAAGCGCACGGCGTGGACGATTCCGACCAGGACCGAACTGCATCTCGAACTGCACCGAACTCGGCGCCGGGGAGGCATCGGGCATGCGAGAGAAGAGGCCTTCGTCGGAATCAGCGGAGCTGCGAAGGCTTTTCGGAACAGCGACGGTACCCATTCGGCATTGACTCTCACCGGCCGTATCCGCCCGAACGCCCTCGACCGGCTCGGGCCGATGCTGACCGAAGCCACGCGGCGCGTTGTCGCCGGCATGTCGAACGAGGGTGGCGGCGAACCGCAGCGCTCGATCTCGTCGACCAAGCGTGTCCCCGACGCCATGATGATCAAGCTCCTCGGCTCCGTACACGCGGGGGACTGGGTGTGACGACTCGGTGGTGCGGCCCGCACTGCGGGCCGCACCACCGAGTCGGGTGTGGTCGGTCTAGTGGGTGGCCGCGACCGCGTCGGCAGCGACTCCACCGGTGGCCGGGGTGCGGCCGTGCCGCATCAGGAGGGTGGCGACGATGGTGACGACGCCGGTGACCGCCAGGACCATGTACGCAGACTGGTAGCCGTCCATGCCGAAGATCGTGACGTTCTTCGCCTCGATCACCGTGGCGACGTGCGCGGCAAGAATGGCACCGCTGACTGCCGCCGCGAGCGCACTGAAGATCATGTCGAGCGTGTACTTCATGGAGGCGCTGATGCCCTGCTGGCTCGCCGGTACCGCCTCGATGATCATGTTCGCCGACGAGGCGATGTAGAAGCCCTGACCGACACCGAGCAGCATGCCGATCACGACGGCGTGGATCTCCGACTCCACCCAGTCCATCGCCACGATCGCCATGCCGCCCGTCCAGCCGAACGCCGAGATCAGCATTCCCAGACGAGGACCGAACCGTCGTGCGAACCACCCGGCGAGGAAGCCGCACACTGCCGCCGTCACGCCCATCGGCAGACCCATGTAGAGCGCGAACTCCCAAGCAGTGAGCCCCATTCCGTCCACCACTCCGGGAACGGTCGGGGTGCGGAGCATCTGCGGCATCAGCACGGCGTTGGCGCCGAGGATGAAGCTGATCAATGCGGAGACGAGCAGGCTCGCCGACAGCTTCGGGCTCGCCAGCAGAGACACCGAGATCAGCGGCTCCGCGGTGCGTTTCTGTGCCCACACGAACAGGGCGAGCAGCGCGATGCCGGCGATGACGGCGGGAATCCGGACACTCGCGACCGAGCTGGCGAGTACGAGCGCGCCGGCGCCGGCACCGAGCAGGGCGGCTCCCCGAATGTCGAGCGCCTGACGAGTCCGGTTCGGGCTCTCCGGCACGACGAACGCGACGAGTGCACCCATGACGATCACGTAGGCGAGCAGGAACCAGAACACGCTGCGGAAACCGTGGTTGTCGATCAGCCAGCCGCCGATCATCGGACCACTGACCGCCGAGGCGCCGAAGCCGACACCCAGGCCGCCGATCGCGATCGGGACCAGCCGTGGCGGGAAGAGGTCACGGACGAGTCCGTAGGTGACGACGGGGCCGACCAGGCCGAACGCCATCAGCACTCGTCCTGCGAGGAAGAGCGGATAGCTCGTGGCCATGGCGCTCATGACCGTGCCGACGGCGAAGACGGTCGAACCGATCAGGATGATCCGCTTCTTGCCGTACAGGTCGCCGAGCTTCGCGAGGAGCGGCACGATGACGGCTGACGCGAGAAAGACGACGGTCATCGTCAGCCCCGGATCCTTGGTGGAAAATTCCTGGGCGATCTCCGGGAGTCCGGGGCTGACCATGTTGAACTCGTAGGCGAACACCTCGGACAACAGAATCAGCGAACCGATGATCCTGATGTAGAACCACGGCGAGCGCTCGGCGGCACGCTCGTTCGTTTCATTCAGTGCGACTCCCCGTTTCATGGAGCCACCTTCCATTCTGCGGCGGCTCCGGTGACTTCCCGCTCCCAGTTGGCGCGGGCGCGGGTGGTGTCGACCTCGTTCTCGAACCGGCTGGTCATGTCGGCGGTGACGTCGGCGCGGTCGACGTAGAACTGGCTGTACCAGCGTCGGAGTTGATAGACCGGTCCGTCCTCCTCCGTGAGGAGTGGATTGTCGATCCGGGTCTTGTTCTTCCAGATCTTGACGTCTTCGAGGAAGCCACTCTCGACGCCCGACACGAACTGCGCGGCCATCGCATCGGCCTGTTCCGCCGACATCCCGTCGGGCCGTTTGACCATGACTCCGTACTGAAGAACGAAGGAGTCCGGTGTGACGGGGTAGTGGCAGTTGATCAGAATCGTCTCGACGGTGCGCATCGAGGACGAGCTGGTCAGCCTGTCGATCATGTACGAGGGGCCGAAATACGTTGCCTCCGAGTGCACCTTGGAATCGGACTGTCCGAAGTGGACTCCCGCGTTGCGATCCGGTCGGGGACGGTTCTCCATGATCTGCGTTGCCGCGTCACCCTCGAACACGTTCTTGAAGTACGTCGGATAGGAATTGTGGACGTAGAAGAAGTGCGCCATGTCGACGTTGTTGTCGATCAGTTCCCGGCAGTGCGCTCCCTCGATCAGGATCGACTCCCAGGTCCAGTCGGTCCACTCGGGGGAGTCCGTCTCGGGGATGGTCGGGATGTCCGCGTCCGGTTCCCGGCCTTCGGGATCGTGCCACACGAACAATTGGCCGTTGCGCTCGAGCGTGTGCCAGGCGCGGGTCCGTGCCACCGGGGGAACGCGGCGCGCGTAGGGGATGTCGGTGCAGCGACCGTTCCGTCCCCATCGCCAGTCGTGGAACGGGCATGCAACGGTGTCGCCCTTGATCGTTCCCAGGGCGAGGTTGCCGCCCATGTGCCGGCAGTAGGCGTCGAGGACACCGAACTCCCCGTCCTCCGCTGCGAAGACGACCAGTTGCGTGCCGAAAACGCTCACCTGGTGCGGCTTTCCGTCACGGAAGTCCCGTGACAACCCGAGGCAGTGCCATCCACGGGCGAATCGGGTCGGATTACTGCCGCCTTCGATTACTCGGTACTCGGGTGACGAATTGTCAGTCATCAGCGCCTCTCCTCATGCTCGGCTGTGCTTCGGTGAGGATCGGACGCGAGCGGCGGCCGTGCACGCGCACTGTGGCGGCCAGCGGGACAGCTCCCGGACGGGGTGCGGCGCAGGGCCACGCGCAGCGCCCCTCCCGCTGGGTGGGAAGCCGGTCTTCTCTCGTCGTCGGCGCGGTGTCACGGTCTCGGAACCACCCGATCCACGTCTCGAAAGCGAGTGTGTCCGTGTCGCGAGGAGAGAGCATGACCAGACGTACGTTGCCGGCCGCTCCTGCCACCGAGTATCCGGAGTCGGCGCGGGACTACCGCGAGCAGCAGCGCCCGTTTCCGCGTGCGGCGCAGCCGAGTCCGCCGGGGCAGGCGCCCAATGTCCTCGTCGTGCTCCTCGACGACGTCGGCTTCGGCGCCTCGTCCGCGTACGGCGGTCCGTGCCGGATGCCGACGGCGGAGAGGCTCGCGGACGGTGGGCTGAAGTACTCGCGGTTCCACACCACCGCACTGTGCGGTCCGACCCGGGCAGCGCTGCTCACCGGCCGCAATCATCACAGCGTCGGTATGGGTGCTCTGCCGGACCTGGCCACCAATGCACCGGGCTACAACTCCCTCCGGCCGCGGTCGATGGCGACGATCGCGCAGATTCTTCAGTACAACGGTTATGCCACAGGCGCATTCGGGAAAATGCATCAGACACCGCCCATCGAGCTGGCCGAGTCGGGTCCGTTCGACCGGTGGCCGACCAGGGAGGGTTTCGACCGCTTCTACGGCTTCATCGGCGCCGAGACCAACCAGTACTACCCGAACCTGATCGACGGCACCACTCGGATCGAGCCGCCCCGGACACCGGAAGAGGGATACCACCTTTCGGAGGATCTCGCGGATCAAGCCATCCGGTGGGTCCGCACCCTGGACATGGTCGACGAGGACAAGCCCTGGTTCTGTCTCCTCAGCTACGGCGCGTGCCACGACCCGCTGCAGGTCCCACCAGGCTGGCGGGAGAGGTACGCGGGCCGGTTCTCGGAGGGATGGAACGCCGAACGGCACACGATCCTCGCTCGGCAGAAGGAGCTGGGACTGGTCCCCGACGACGCCGAACTCGCCGACTGGGGGGAGGGCGTCCCACTGTGGGAGGACCTCACCCCGGTTCAGAAGGTCGTCGCCGAGCGTCTGATGGAGACCTACGCCGGAATGGCGGAACACTGTGACGCTCAGACAGGCCGGTTCATCGATGCTGTGGAGGAGCTGGGCCAACTGGACAACACCCTGATCTTCTACGTGCTGGGGGACAATGGTGCGTCCGCCGAGGGCGGGTTGTACGGGACGCTGAACCAGGTGCTGCACATCAACCACCTGACCGACGACGTCGATCGAATCCACGCCCGTCTCGACGACATCGGTGGACCCGACAGCTACGCCCACTACCCGGCCGGCTGGGCCCTGGCCACCAACACGCCCTACCGGTGGGCGAAGCAGGTGGCGTCCCATTACGGTGGCACCCGGAACGGGATGATCGTGCACTGGCCGGCCGCGGTCGCGGCGTCCGGCGAGGTGCGCCACCAGTGGCATCACTGCATCGACGTCGTGCCGACCATTCTCGAGGCGGCCGGTATCCCGGCACCCGATTCGGTCGACGGTGTGGCGCAGGATCCCATCGAGGGAGTGTCGATGCTGTACTCGTTCGGTGCCCCCGACGCCCCCGACCGGCACACGACGCAGTACTTCGAGATGTTCGGCAATCGCGGTGTCTACCATGATGGTTGGACGGCGGTCACGGTGCACAAGGTCCCGTGGAGGCGCGGCGTGACGCTGCCGGCGTTCGAGGACGACGTGTGGGAGTTGTACGACACCACCGGCGACTGGACGCAGACGCGCGACCTGGCGGCCGAGTACCCGGAGAAGCTCGCCGAACTGCAGGAGATCTTCGAGCGGGAGGCCCGCAGACATCAGGTGTTCCCCCTCGACGATCGGCTGAACGAGCGTTTCGTCGCCGCGATCGCGGGTCGGCGCACCCCGCTGGAAGGCCGGACCGAGATCGACCTGCCGCCGGACATCGGCCCGCTGCCCGAGGACGTCGCCCCCGACGTGAAGAACGTGTCGTTCACCCTGACGCTGGACGTGGACGTCCCCGAGGCCGCGGACGGCGTCCTGATCGCTCAGGGCGGTCAGTTCGGTGGCTGGTCCGTGTACGTGAAGCAGGGTGTGCTCACCTACTGCTACAACTACGCCGACGTGGAACGGACCTACGTGCGGGGAACGGAGGCGCTCACCCCCGGACGGCACACACTCGTCATCGAGTCACGCTATGCGGGAGGCGAGTTGGGTGCCGGTGCGCAGATCCGGATGCTCGTCGACGGCGTGCCCGTGGGGGCCGGCGCGCTCGCGCGGACGTTGAAGTTCAACTTCTCGATCGACGAGATGCTCACCGTCGGGGCCGAACGCGGGACCTCGGTCAGCCCGGAGTACGCCGCCGGCTCCGTCAGCACGTTCCCGGGCCGGATCCACCGGGTGCACTTCGCATTCGGGGACGATCGCGTGATCCCGGCGTTCGCGCAGAAGAAGCAGTCCTTCCTCGCGTCGCACTGACGACGCCTCACCCTTCACCTCTCGATCAGGAGTGCGACAGATGACCAGAAGGATCGGCAGAACGGCCCTGGCGGCGGCGGCCGCCGCGGGCCTGCTCCTCACCGCCGCATGCGGCGGCGGGACCACACCGGCCGCCCAGGGCGCGTCCGGGCCGACGGACCCGGACGCGGTCCTGCGCGTCGCGTCGGCGGCCCCCACCCGCAACCTCGACCCGTACCTCCAGCCGAACGTCGGTGGGTGGGCGTATCTCACCCCGATCTTCGATCGCCTCGTCGTCGTCGATGGCGACGGCAAGCTGGAGCCGGGACTGGCCGAATCGTGGGAGTTCGCACCCGACGGCTCGTATCTGGAACTGAAGTTGCGACAGGGCGTCACCTTCCACGACGGTGCCGCGTTCGACGCTGCCGCGGTCGCCGCGAACATTCAGCGCGGGAAGACGATGGAAGGAAGCACCGTCGTCGCGGCGCTGAAAGGCGTCACGACCGTCGACGCCGTCGACGAGCACACGGTGCGCCTGCACCTCGCGCCCGGTACGGGCGTGGAACTGCCGAGCGTGTTCAGCTCCAACGTCGGAATGATGGTGAGCCCCCGCGCGATCGCCTCGGGTGCGGATCTGCGGAGCAACCCCGGCCAGGCCGGATCGGGTGCCTACGTCGTGACCGCCTACGTGCCCGAGGAATCGGTCACTCTCGCCCGGGCGGAGGGCACGAACTGGGATCCCGAGGCCGGCAAGCTCGCCGGCATCGAGTTCAAGTCGATCTCGGATGCGAGCACCCGGCTGAACGGGCTGAAGACCGGTGCGCTCGACCTGGCCTGGGTGAGTTCGGCCAACGAGGTCGTCGAGGCGCAGTCGCTCTCCACCACCGGAGCCCTCGCCGTGACGGAGGTCCAGTTCCGCAACGTCCTGGGTCTCTACATGCGTTCCCGGGGTGATCTGGCCGATCCCGTAGCCAGGCAGGCCGTGGCACACGCGATCGATCCGGCGGCGATCAGCGCGCTCTTCTCCGGCACCTGCAAGCCCACCCGGCAGTTGCATCCGGCCGGCGACTGGTCCTCGGACGAGGGATACACGTACCCGTACCAGTTCGACCTGGACGCCGCGAAAAGCCTTGTGCAGCAATCCGGCGGCATCGAGGTCGAGTTGACGTTCTCGGCGGGGACCAACACGGAGAAGCCGGCCAACGTCATCCAATCGGCGCTGTCGGCGGCCGGGATCGACGCCGAACTCAATCCGGTGCCGATCGCGCAGGCCGAACCGCGCTACATGGCGGGTGACTTCCAGGCGTCGGTCGCCAACAGTTTCAGCCCGAAGGGCGATCCGGCCGAGACCGTCAACTACTTCGTGACCGGCGCG
Source organism: Prescottella defluvii (assembly GCF_000738775.1). Lineage (GTDB taxonomy): Bacteria > Actinomycetota > Actinomycetes > Mycobacteriales > Mycobacteriaceae > Prescottella > Prescottella defluvii. Next base: position 107,875 of record NZ_JPOC01000033.1, on the reverse strand, counting down.
TACGACCTGGCCGACGGCAACGTGCAGATCCAGGAACTGGCTGCGAAGGCCGCGAACCCGCTTCTGACGCAGGAGGAGAGGGCGCCGCTGTACCGCCAGATCTGGGATCTGACGCTGCAGGAGGCGATGTTCGTCCCGATCTGCAACCAGACCAACGCGACCGTATCGACGTCGAGGGTGACCGGCACCGAGGGCATGCCCTGGGTGAACCTCGGCATCTTCGACCTCCGCCACGTTGGCATGGCGAAGTAGCGAAAGGGTTCTCGTTCATGACTGAGACAGAGTTCGACGAACGCGGTGTGCCACTCGATCTCCCGCCGGAGCGTCGCGCCTACAACGACTTCCGTGGCCGAGTCGGCAGGACCATCGCCGATTCCGAGTCCCACTGGCCGCCGCGGCCGTCTGCGCAGGGAGCGCCGAACATCGTCGTGATCCTGTGCGACGACCTCGGATACTCCGACGTCGGGTGCTTCGGTTCGGAGATCCCGACACCGAACATCGACCGTCTGGCCGACGAGGGTCTGCGGTACACCAACTTCCATGTCACCCCCATGTGTTCGCCCACGCGGGCCGCCCTCATGACCGGGCGGAACGCGCACGCCGCCGGCGTGGGGTATGTCGCCCATGCGGATCCGGGTTTCCCATCGCTGGCAATGGAGTTGGCGGACGACGTGCCGACGGTCGCGGAGACGTTGCGGGGTGCCGGCTACGCCACGATGGCGGTCGGGAAGTGGCACCTGTGCAAGGACAACGACGACCACGACGCGGCATCCATGGACTCGTGGCCGCTGCAGCGCGGATTCGAACGGTTCTACGGCTTCCTGGGCGGCATGACGGATCTGCACAACCCGCCGGCCGTCCTGCGTGGCAACGAACAGGTCTCGCCGGACAGCTACCCGCCCGGCTACTACTTCACCGACGACATCACCGACGAGGCTGTTCGGATGGTGAAGTCGGTGAAGGCCGCCGACCCCGCCAAGCCGGTCTTCCTCTACTTTGCGCACGGCGCCGTCCACGCACCGCTGCATGCCAAACCGGAGGACATCGACCGGCACCGTGGAGCGTACTCCGGCGGCTGGGACGATTTGCGAGAGAACCGATTCCGTCGCCAGCAGGAGTTGGGCATCGTCCGACCCGGCACCGCCCTGTCGCCGCGCAACGCCGAGGCCGGGGATTCGGTGCCGCCGTGGGACGGTCTCGACGCGGACCGGCAGGCGGTGTTCGCCCGCTACATGGAGGTCTACGCCGCGATGGTCGACAGTGTCGACCAGAGCCTGGGCCGGGTGCGTGCGGTGTTCGAGGACCTCGGCGAGTGGGACAACACCATCGTCCTGTTCACGTCGGACAACGGCGCTTCGCGTGAGGGCGAGGAGGACGGGACGATGCAGTACTTCGATGCCCTGCGCCGCTTTCACGACAAGGGCGGCCGCGCCGACGGCTTCGCGCGTGATCTCGAGACGATCGACCTCGTCGGGACGGCCAGGTCGATGCCGCACTACCCGCGGGGATGGGCGATGGCGTCGAACACGCCGTTCCGCCTCTACAAGGTGAACACGCACGCCGGAGGTCACACCGTCCCGACGGTCCTGTCGTGGCCCCGCCGGGTCTCCGAGTGCGGTGGACAGATCCGTCGGCAGTACGTCCACGCCGTGGACCTCTACCCGACCCTGCTCGAGCTGGCCGGAATCCGGGACGTCGAGCATCGGCAGGGTGTCCCGTTGAAACCGTTGGACGGCAGCAGCTTTGCCGGGACGATGGCCTCGGGTGACGCTCCGCACGATCGTGGCGGACAGCACTACGAGATGTTCGGGCACCGCGGCTACTACGAGGACGGGTGGGAGATCGTCAGTCGCCACGTCACGGGAGATCCGTTCGACGACAACGAATACGAACTGTACGACCTCCGATCCGATCCGACCGAGACGACGGATCTGGCCGACGCGCATCCGGACAGGGTCGCCGAGTTGTCGAAACGGTGGGAACGGGCTGCCTGGGAGAACCAGGTGTTCCCGCTCGACGAGGGCAGTGGTCTCAAACGCGCGCTCCGGCCGGCCCGTGAGTCGGCGATGTCGCAGCCGGTGCGCATACTCCCCGGTACGCCGACGCTCGAACGTTATCGCTCGGCCCAGTTGGTGGCGTTGCGGTCGTACCGCATCACGGTCGACGTCGATCTCGCGATCGGTGACCGCGGGACGCTGGTCGCGCACGGCGGACAGTACAGCGGGTACGGCCTGTACCTCGACGACGACGGACTGCGCTACGTCCACAACGCGTACGGAACCGTGGACGAGATCCGGCACCCGGATCTCACGCCCGGCCGTCAGGAGTTCGTGCTCGACGTCGTTGCCCACGATGCGTCCACGCTGACGGTGGGCCTCGAGGTCGGTGGGCGGCGGGTCGGGGAACTGTCGCGGGTCTCCTCGATGGCAGGGCAGGCGCTCTTCCAAGGGATCGACGTCGGGATCGACCGGCGCTCCCCGGTGTCGTGGGACAACCACCTCACCCACGGCGCCTTCCCGTTCACCGGCCGGCTCATCGCCGTCGGGTACGAACCGGGTGCTCGGCTCGCGAACGTGGGGCCGGAGGCCGTCGAGCGGCTGCGGGCCCTGGCGCTGAAGCAGGAGTAGTCGACGACGCGGCGACCACATGTTCCCGGGTGTCCACTTCCTGAGACGCCCGGGAACATGTGGAGGCGCCGCGGTGGTTGCCCGAACATGACCTCCATCAGTTCCGTACCGGCCGTCGAACTGAACGACGGCAACACGATTCCGCAACTGGGCTTCGGGGTGTTCCAGGTGCCCGACGATCAGGCGTACGACGCCGTCGGTGAGGCGCTGCGCGTCGGCTACCGCAGCATCGACACCGCCCGCATCTACGACAACGAGACCGGTACCGGGCGGGCGCTCGCCGACTCCGGTATCGCCCGTGAGGACCTGTTCGTCACCACCAAACTGTGGAACGACGACCAGGGCTACGACTCGACGCTGCGGGCGTTCGACGACAGCCTCGCGCGGCTGGGGCTCGACTACCTCGACCTGTATCTGATCCATTGGCCGGCCCCGGCGAAGGGGCGGTACGTCGACACGTACAAGGCTTTCCAGCAGCTGAAGGCCGACGGCCGGGTGCGGTCGATCGGGGTCTCCAATTTCACCGCCGAGAACCTGGAACGCCTGGTCGAGGCGCTGGGGGAGGCGCCGGTCCTCAACCAGATCGAGTTGCACCCGGGCTTCGGGCAGGCCCGACTGCGCTCGGTTCACGCCGACATGGGCATCGTCACCGAGGCGTGGAGTCCGCTCGGGCAGGGGACCACGATCGGGGATCCCACCATCGGCGCGATCGCCGACGCGCACGGACGCACGCCCGCACAGGTGATCCTGCGCTGGCACCTCCAGCTGGGCAATGTCGTGATCCCCAAGTCGGTGACGCCCGAGCGGATCGCGAGCAACTTCGATGTCTTCGGCTTCGAACTCACCGCCGAGGACATGTTCGCGATCGGTTCCCTGGACTCCCCGGACGGCCGTCTCGGCCCGGATCCGGCGACGTTCAGCTGACCCCGGTGGGTGCGGTGTTCCCGGTCACAGGCCCCCGGTGAGGATTGCCCCGCGGGTTCGCCCGGTCGTATATTCCACGCGGAATATTCGACGCGGAAGTGGGGTGACGGGAATGTTGCCGCGATCGGTCACACCTCTCGGGGTGTCCGTCCTCGCGCTCCTGTTCGAACGGCCGATGCACCCGTACGAGATGTACCAACTCCTCGTCACCCGCCGGAAGGAACGGATCGTCAAGGTCCGGCCGGGCTCGCTCTACCACGCCGTCGAACGCCTCGAACGCGACGGACTGGTGGCCGTGCTGGGCACCGGCCGCCAGGGCAACCGCCCCGAGCGGACCACCTACGAGATCACCCACGCAGGGCGCGCCGCGGTGCGACAGTGGGTCTCGGACACCGTCGCCGCTCCGGCACCCGAGTACCCGACGTTCACTCTCGGCCTCGCCGAACTGCACAATCTGGAATCCGTCGACGCGCTCGCGTTGCTCGACCGGCGCATCGAGGCACTCGTCGCCGAACTCGCCGCACTCGACGACCTGGCGGAGTTCGCTCGCGACGTCCCGGAACTGTTCACCATCCCGTTCTCCTACACCCGCGCGATGACGCAGGCCGAACTCGACTGGCTGCGAAACTTCGTGGACCGCGTCGGCCGCGGCGAGATTCCCTGGGTCACGGACGAACATCTCGAATCCGCACGGCTTGCACATCAGAAGGGCAACCAATGAAAACCGACGTCAAGCCCTGGCCGGCCCTGTGGGCCCTCTGCCTGGGCTTCTTCATGATCCTGGTCGACAGCACCATCGTCGCCGTCGCCAACCCGGTCATCACCGCGGAACTGGGCGCCGACGTCAACGCGGTGATCTGGGTGACGAGCGCCTACCTGCTCGCCTACGCGGTCCCACTGCTGGTCACCGGGCGGCTCGGCGACCGGTTCGGCCCCAAGAACATGTACCTCATCGGTCTGGTCGTGTTCACGCTCGCGTCGCTGTGGTGCGGCCTGGCCGGCGGCATCGAGATGCTGATCGTCGCCCGCGTCTTCCAGGGTCTCGGTGCGGCCATGATGACGCCGCAGACGATGGCCGTCATCACCCGGATCTTCCCGCCGGACAAGCGCGGCGCCGCGATGGGCCTGTGGGGTTCGGTGGCGGGCGTCGCGACCCTGGTCGGTCCGATCCTCGGTGGCGTCCTCGTCGACAACCTCGGCTGGGAGTGGATCTTCATCGTCAACGTCCCGGTCGGCGTCGTCGCGTTCGTCCTCGCGTGGCGACTGGTTCCGGTGCTGCCCACCAGCAACCACAAGTTCGACCTCGTCGGTGTGGCACTCAGCGCGATCGGTTTGTTCTGCATCGTCTTCGGTCTGCAGGAAGGCAACTCGTACGACTGGGACGCCCGCACCTGGGTGCTGATCGGCGTCGGCGTCGTGTTCATGATCGCGTTCGTGTGGTGGCAGAAGGTCAACCGCAACGAACCGCTCGTTCCGCTCGGACTGTTCCGCGACCGCAACTTCTCGGTCGCCAACCTCGGCATCATGGCGATGGGCTTCTCCATCACCGCGGTCATGCTCCCGTTCATGTACTACGCGCAGTCCGTCACCGGCCTGTCGCCGACCCAGTCGGCCCTGCTGATGGCGCCGATGGCGATCGTCACCGGCATCCTCGCCCCGTTCGTCGGGAAGCTCGTCGACCGGGCGCACCCGCGGTTCATCGCGGGACCGGGCTTCCTCGTCTTCGCCCTCGCCACCGCCTGGCTGGCGACGCGACTGACCCCGACCACCCCCATCTGGCAGATCCTGCTGCCGATGGCCGTCATCGGCGCCTCCAACGCGTTCATCTGGGCGCCGGTCTCCGCGACCGCGACCCGGAACCTGCCCATGGCGCACGTCGGGGCCGGCTCGGGTGTCTACAACACCACCCGTCAGGTCGGCGCCGTGCTCGGTAGCGCCGCGATGGGCGCCCTGATGACATCGCGGATCACCGCCGAGCTGTCCTCGGTCGGTGTCAGCGGCGGTGCCTCGGCAGGGGAGGGCCACTTCATGGGAGGCCAGCTGCCCGAGGCGGTCCGCGAACCCTTCGCGACCGCGATGGCGCAGTCGGCGATGCTGCCCGCGGCCGTGCTGATGCTGGGCTTCGCCGTCGTGCTGTTCTTCGTCAATCCGCGCAAGGGTGCGCCGGTGCGCGAGGTCACGGCCGACACCGAGGCGGCTGCTACTCCCAGCTGACGGATTCGGTCGTTGTTCCGGCCGCCGCAGGTGCTTTCGCACCGGCGGCGGCCGGAACTGCTTCAGAGGGCAGTGTCCGCAACTGTCCGAGCCGGCTCAGGATCCGATCGATGTCGACAGGAAGCTGTCCCGTGGTCGTGAGCGAATCGAGGGAGCGGCGGGCGAGGAAGGTGGCCTGAACGTCCCTGTCGTACAACACGTCGACGAGGTTCGCGAACCTTTGTGCCGCTTCGTGTCCCGTGTGCGCCAGGTCCGGGATCCCACTGATCACCCATCGGTCGAACAGTGCGGCGAGTGCCAGGTAGTCGGACGGTGCCGTCGTGTGCTCGCACACATCCGCGAAGTCGAGCCACAGGTAGTCCGGTTCCGCGCGCAGTGCGACGATCGGGTGCCCGCACGGTGACATCGTTCGCCGTTCGGTCGGATCGGGACGCCCGAGCCCGAGCAGTGCGAGTTGCTCCGCGTCTGCTGGGACGACCCAGTGTCCGGCCGAGAACCCGGCGGCGTGATCCGAGCCGGTGCGATAGTCGCGCGGCCCGTCGACCACGACGACCTCCAGCGACTGCTCGATCAGCTCGATCGTCGGCGTGAAGGTGTCGTGGAACAGTGGGTTCGGCAGCAGTCGGTGCGGGGGATAGTTCGACGTGACGACGAGGGTGACCTGCCTGGCCGACAATGTCGGGAGGAGTCGTTCGACGAACTTCGCGTCGGCGATGTCGTGGACGTGGAACTCGTCGAAGCACAGCACTTCGACACCGTCGAGCATGGCAGCGAGGGCTGCATCCAGATCGTTGCGGTGTCGACGGATCTCGGTGTGCAGTTCGCGGAAGAACTCGTGGAAGTGCACGCGTCGCTTGTGTTCGGTGGGCAGTGCCGCGAAATACGTGGACACGAGCCAGGTCTTGCCGCGGCCGACCGGGCCCCACAGGTACACGCCCCGTCCAGCGGTGTCGCAGATCCGCGAGACCGCCTGTCGTTGAGCGTGATCGAGCACGAACCCCGCCACTCGTGCCGCGTCGTCGAACGCTGCGGCAGATACCGGGAGGACCGGGCGGGGCGTACGTCGTAGCCATCGCATGATCGGACTCTAGCATCGTAGAGTCTGGCAGGATGGAGACATGAGTCACCGTCCGTCCCGTCGCGAAGCGATCTGCGATGCCGCCCTCGATCTTGCTGCCGAGGGGGGCAACCACGGCGTGACCCACCAGGCGATCGACCGGCGGCTGGGGCTGGCGAAGGGTTCCACGTCGTACTACTTCCGGACGCGGGATGCGCTGGTGGGCGGTGCCATTCGACGGCTGTCCGACAGGTCGCGGGCGGCGTTCGTGGAGGCGCACACCGCCGACGATCCGCCCTCGGTCGACGGCGCAGCCGACCTGATCGCCCAGCAGATCGGTCTGCTGGTGACCGATCGGCGCCGGGACGTCCTGGCGCGCTGTGCGCTCGCCGTCGATGCCGCCGGCGACGAGGAGCTGCGGTCTGCGCTCGCCGGGTGCCTCTTCTCGGTGGACAGGGCAACTGCATTGATGGACGCGCTCGGTGCGACCGACCCGCGCAGTGCGGCGCACGACCTGATCAGCTTGCTGGAGGGGTTGGTGTTCGACGCCGTCTACGGGTCTCGGTCGATGCTCGCAGACTCGGCGGCGCCGCGTGTCGATCGGCTTCGTTCCACGGTGCGGTTGTGGCTGACTGCGCTCACCGAATCCTGATCTGCACCCCGATGTGTCGGCAGTCCGGCGGTCGCGGGCTTCCCGGCGATACGATCGCGGCATGTCTCTCGGCGCCGAACTCGTCGCACGCATCGAAGTCGCGGTGGCCGCCTATGGTTCCGGCCGGCCCGTTCCATCGGCTGAACTACGGGAGGGGCTGACGGTCCTGGGTCTCGTTCCTGATCCGGACTACGAAGAGTTCGTCGGCCGTTGGGGCGGCTGTTTCGTCGGTGTGCCCGTTCACGCGTGGGACAACGCCTCGATCCTCGGAAACGAGAGCAGCGTCGAACTGACCACCCGGGCGCGTGAGGCGTACGGGATGCTCATCGACGGTGTCGTCATCGCCGACGACGGATCTGGCAACCCGATCTGGATCGCCGCCGACGGGAGAGTTCGTCTCGTCGATCACGACAACGGCGGCGAAACAGTGGAACTCGCACCCGACTTCCGAACTCTCCTCGCCGACAACGTCCACGATTGACCTGCCGGGGGTCGTCCCCGGCGCGACCTCAGAACTGCGCGGGCGAGGGCGTCGGATACTCCTGGCCCTCGAGGCGGAAGTCCGCGAAGTCGAAGCCGGGGACAACGATGCAGCTGACGAGGCCGGCGTCGTCGTCCACCGGGCGGGCCCGTTGCCAGGTGCGGGGCGGGACCACGATCTGCGGGCTGTGCCCGGCCTCGATGTCGGGCCCGACGACGTGCGTGGTCGGCTCGCCCGGGGCGTCACCGTCGCCGCCGAGTTCGAGGAGGATCGGGCTGCCGCGGTGGTACAGCCAGATCTCGCTGCCGCGCACGCAGTGCCATGCCGACTGCTGTCCGGGTTCGAGCAGGAACAGGATCGCCGTCCCGGCGGAGCGGGCGCCGCCGAACATGTTCGGCAGTGCCACACCGGGTAGCTCGATTTCGCTGCGCCACGTCTCGCGGTACCAGCCACCTTCCGGATGAGGTGTGAGGTCGAGCGAGCGTGCCCACGCGGGGAATTCGGTCACCAGACCATGATGACCCCAAACTTCGCCGATCGCGAGCGCAAGCGCGGCGACGGTGGTGGAATGAGCCATGACCAACCCGAGTAGCGATTCGGCAGTCAGCGTCGAGTCGGCAGTCCTGGCGTTCATCTACGGTTTCGCTCCGGTGTTCAACCTGTCCCAGGTGCAACGATTCGTCACGACGGGGGTCGGGGCCAACGCGGCGGCACCGTTCAATTCCTTCAGTCACGCGACGGATCTGGCCGGTCCCGAGGACACCTTCGTCTCGATCAACAACGACACCGTGTATTCGATGGCGCAACTCGACCTCGGTGTCGGTCCACTGCTGTTGGACGTGCCCGACACGGCGGACGCGTACTTCGTCCTCCAGTTCGTCGATGCATGGACCAACAACTTCGCCTACATCGGCAAGCGAGCCACGGGAACCCAGGCCGGCACCTACGTGCTGGTGCCGCCGGGTTGGCCCGGAGGACTGCCCGCGGGTGCAATGCCCGTGCACTGCTCGACGCGGATCGTGTCGGTCGTCGGTCGGTGGGCGTGTGACGGACCGGGTGACCTTCCCCGGGTTCGGAAGCTGCAGGAGCAGACCGCGCTCAGTGCGATGACCTCCACCGATCCGGAGGGGTTGCCCGAACCGGATCCTGCAGTGCCGGAGGAACTTCTGTTCTGGGAGAAGCTGCGGCTGTATCTGCAGGCATTCCCGCCGGCGCCCCGAGACCTGGCGCTGCAGCAGGCGTTCGCTCCGTTGGGACTACTCGAGGCGGGGCCGTCGCCCTACGTCGATGCCGACCCGGCTCTCGTCGAGATCCTGATCGAGGGAGCCACGCAGGGGCGCGCGAAGGTGGAGGATGCATTGAAGTCGGGTGCCGGTGACGCCGTGGTGAACGGCTGGCACCAGACCTTCCACGTGTTCGACTACAACGACGACTTCTTCGAGATCGGAACGATCGACGCGCCGGAGTGGCGAATCTCGGATCGTGCCAAAGCGATCGGGCTGCGTGCGGCGGCGGCGATGGGCGGTCTGTGGGGCAACCACGGGTACGAGGCCGCCTACAGTCCCGTCTACACCGACTCCGACGGTGACCAACTGGCCGGCGATCACACCTACACGATCACGTTCGCGCCCACCCCGCCCGTGGGTGCCTTCTGGTCGATCACCATGTACAGCATGCCGAACTACTACCTGGTCTCGAATCCGCTCGAGCGGTACTCGATCGGCGATCGTACCGAGGGGCTCGTCTACGGCGACGACGGTTCGCTCACGGTGACGCTGAGCGCGGTCGAACCCGCCGATCCGACGGCACGATCGAATTGGCTTCCCACACCGACGGGTTCGTTCCGACCGCTACTGCGCATGTACATCCCCGACAAGGCCGTCCTCGACGGCAGCTACGCGATACCGCCGATCGTGAAGGCCGACCGCGACTGAGTCAGCCCGACAGGTACTGGGTCAACTCCCGGGCCGCCGCGCGTCCTGCACGGTTGGCGCCGATCGTGGAGGCCGACGGCCCGTACCCGACCAGGTGCACCCGGGGATCGGCCGCCACCTGCGTCGCGAGACGGCCGGTCATGGTGATGCCGCCGCCGGGACCCCGCAGGCGCAGTGGTGCCAGATGGTCGAGGGACGAGCGGAAACCGGTGCACCACAGGATGACGTCGGCTCGGTGCTCGGATCCGTCGGGCCAGCGCACCCCGCTCTCGGTGATCTCGGAGAACATCGGCAGCCGGTCCAGGACGCCGCGCTCGCGGGCGGCCCGGATCGCGGGGGTGACGGGCAGTCCGGTCACCGACACCACCGACCCCGGTGGGAGCCCACGTCGTACCCGGTCCTCGACGAGTGCCACTGCATCCCGGCCGATCTCGGGCGTGAAAGGTTCCTCCCGGAACTGCGGCTCGCGACGGGTGACCCAGGTCGTGGTCGCGACGCACGAGATCTCGTCGAGCAACTGCACCGCGGAGATGCCGCCGCCGACCACGATCACGTGCTTGCCCTCGAACTCACTCGCCGACCGGTAGTCGCGCGTGTGCAGTTGGCGTCCGCCGAACCGCTCCGCGCCGGTGATCGCGGGCACGAACGGGCGCTCCCACGTGCCCGTCGCGTTGACGAGGCCGCGCGTCCGGTAGGTGCCGCCCGGCGTCTCGACGGCCAGTCGCCCGCCGCGATCGCACACGACGGTGGCGTGCGCGGGGCGGTGGACGGGCAACTCGAACCGCTTCTCGTAGAGCCCGTAGTAGTGCGGGACGGCGTCGGCCGCCCGGACCGTTTCGGCGCCGGGCGCGAGCATCTCTGCGAACGGCATCCCGGGGAGGTCGTGGATGCCGTTGACGGTCTGCAGGGTCAGTGACGGCCAGCGGAACTGCCACGCCCCGCCCGGTCCGGGCGCGTGGTCGAGCACCACGAACTCCCGTTCGGGTGCCAGCCCGAAACGGCGCAAGTGGTACGCGGTGGACAGGCCCGCCTGCCCGGCCCCGATCACCACGACCTCGACATCGGTGTCCATCGCCCTCCGATCTGGAATAGCCTGAATCTGCCGCAACGCCTCCGACGGGTCCGTTGTTCCAGCGAACTCGTTTTGTCTGTGGATGCTGCGTGACAGGTACTGTTCGGGGCGCACCACCTCCGCATCCGAGAAAGCGAGTGGATCCACATGATCGGGACCAGCCGTGACGGCCACGTAGTCACGCTCGAGCTGCAGCGTCCGGATCGACGCAACGCCCTCAACTCCGAGTTGTGCATCGCGCTCCGCGAGGGCCTGGAGAAGGCGGTCGCGGAAGAGGCCCGCGTCGTCGTGCTCACCGGCCAGGGCACCGCGTTCTGCGCGGGTGCCGACTTGTCCGGCGACGTCTACGCCGAGGGATTCACCGACACGCTGCTCGAGATGCTGCACACCATCGATTCCGTGCCGATCCCGGTGATCGCCGCGATCAACGGCCCCGCGATCGGAGCTGGCACCCAGCTCGCGCTCGCGTCGGATCTGCGCGTGGTCGCACCCGAGGCGCGGTTCGGGATCCCGGCAGCGAAGCTCGGCATCACGGTGGACAAGTGGACGGTGCGCCGGTTGGTGTCGCTCGTCGGTGGAGGGCCGGCCCGGACGATGCTGCTCGGTGCCGAGATGCTCTCGGCGGACGAGGCTTTCGCACGCGGACTGGCGAACAAGGTCGGTGACCTCGTCGCCGCACAGGAGTGGGCGCGCACCATCGCGGAGCTCGCACCGCTGTCGGTGCGTCACCTCAAGATGGTGTTCAACGACGACGGGACCCGCGAGCCGCAGACCGAGGAGCAGCTCGCCGCGTTGTTCGCGGCCTGGGGCAGCGACGACGCACAGGAGGCCCGCGCGGCCCGTGCGCAGAAGCGTGCACCGGAGTTCCGGGGCCGGTGAGTCAGCAGATCGGGTGGGGGAGAGGGACGGCGATGATCGGCAGGAGTGTCCTGGTCGCGGCAGCGGCCGCAGGCGCGGGATTGGTGGCACGGGCGGCGTGGGGGACGGTGCCGGCGCTGGGTGCGTCGCGCGCCGCGATCAAGCCGTACGCGGCGGCGTCACCGCGATACCGCGACAGTCGGTTCCACAACTCCGATCCCAGCTCGTCCCTGCCCGCGGGCTCGCAGTCGGGCCTGGCGAAGGCGTTCCTCACCCGCGGAACGACGGGACGCCCGCGCCGCGAGATTCCACTGGCGACGCCGCTCGCCCCGGCCGCCGCGGGCGAGCTCGCGGTGACCTGGTTCGGGCACTCGAGTGTGCTCGTCGAGGTCGACGGCCGCCGTGTACTGGCGGATCCTGTATGGAGCGAACGGGTTTCGCCGTCGTCCGTGGTGGGTCCGGCACGTATGCATCCAGTGCCGATGTCGTTGGCGGACCTCCCTGCGATCGATGCCGTGGTGATCTCCCACGACCACTACGACCACCTCGACCAGGCCACCGTCACCGCCCTCGCCCGCACGCAGGAGACCGTGTTCGTGGTGCCGCTCGGCGTCGGGGCGCACCTGCGACGCTGGAACGTCCCGGACGAACGGATCGTCGAACTCGACTGGGACGAACAGGCCGAGGTCGCCGGACTGACCCTCACCTGCACCGAGGCCCGGCACTTCTCGGGGCGGGGGATCGCCCGGGACACGACCTTGTGGGCGTCCTGGGTGATCGCCGGGCCGCGCCGGAAGGTGTTCTTCGGCGGCGACTCCGGCTACACGCCGCGGTTCGCGGATCTGGGCCGCGCGTACGGGCCGTTCGACGTCACGCTGCTGCCGGTCGGCGCCTACGACGAGCGCTGGCCCGACATCCACATGAACCCGGAGGAGGCGGTGCGGACCCACCTCGACCTGGGGGGCGGGCTGTTGATCCCCATCCACTGGGCCACGTTCAACCTCGCCTTCCACCCGTGGGGCGAGCCGATCGCCCGGGTCGCGGCCGCGGCCACGGCGGCCGGAGTCACGATGGCGGTGCCGATGGTGGGGCAACGCGTCGACGGCCTCCGTCCGCCCGCCCGGAACGCGTGGTGGCAGGAACTGGGGTAGCCCTCCCAGCGTGGACCGCAGCGGGCGCGCCGCGAACCGTCTGTGGCAAACGGTCCGGGTTGGAATAGCCTTCGTGTCATGGCAACGGACGACCCCACCGAAGGCGGCGCTGTCGGCACCCTCGAGACCGATCCCCGGTACATCGAGAACGGTCTCACGGCCGATGCGGTGGCGACCAGGGTTGCGAACGGGCAGACCAACGACGTTCCCGACCGAGCGAGTCGTTCGGTCAAGGACATCGTCCGCGCGAACGTGTTCACCCGGATCAACGCGATTCTCGGTGTCCTGCTGATCATCGTGCTGTCGACCGGTTCGATCGTGGACGGGATGTTCGGTCTGCTGATCGTCGCCAACAGCGGGATCGGCATCATCCAGGAACTGCGCGCCAAACGAACACTCGATCAGCTGGCGATCGTGAGCCAGGCCAAGCCGATGGTGCGCCGCGACGGCGCGACGGCGGCGGTGGCGCCGAAGGACGTGGTGCTCGACGACATCATCGAGCTCGGTCCCGGCGACCAGATCGTGGTCGACGGCAGCGTCGTCGAGGCATCGGCCCTCGAGGTGGACGAGTCCATGCTCACCGGTGAGGCCGACGCGGTGCACAAGCCCGCCGGTGCACAGGTGCTGTCGGGCAGCTTCGTCGTCGCCGGCAGCGGCGCCTACCGCGCGACCAAGGTGGGCCGGGACGCGTACGCCGCGAAGCTTGCCGAGGAAGCCAGCAAGTTCACACTGGTGCATTCCGAACTGCGCTCGGGCATCGACAAGATCCTCAAGTTCATCACCTACCTGATGATTCCGGCGGGTCTGCTCATCATCTACAACCAGCTGTTCTCGAGCGGTCAGGACATCGGTCCCGCGCTCAACGGCATGGTCGCCGCACTCGTGCCGATGGTCCCCGAGGGACTGGTCCTGATGACGTCGATCGCCTTCGCCGTCGGCGTGGTCCGGCTCGGTAAGCGGCAGTGCCTGGTCCAGGAGCTACCGGCCATCGAGGGTCTGGCCCGAGTCGACGTCGTGTGCGCCGACAAGACCGGCACGCTCACCGAGAACGGCATGCGACTGTCGGAGGTGCGCACCGCCCGACCGGACGACACCCAGTCGGCGCGCGCCCTCGCGGCGATGGCGGCGGACGATCCGCGCCCCAACGCGAGCATGCTCGCGATCAAGGAGGCACTGTCCGACGATCCGGGCTGGGAACCCACAGCGGTGGCGCCGTTCTCGTCCGCGAAGAAGTGGAGCGGCCAGTCGTACGGCAACAATGGCAACTGGCTGCTCGGCGCCCCCGACGTCCTGCTCGACCCCGACAGCGACATGGCCCGGCAGGCCGAGGAGATCGGCGCCCAGGGCCTGCGCGTGCTGCTGCTCGGCAGCAGCGATCGAGCGGTCGACGCCCCGGACGCGCCCGGAGTCGTCACCCCACGTGCCCTCGTGGTCCTCGACCAGAAGGTGCGCCCAGACGCCCGCGAGACCCTCGAGTACTTCGCGAGCCAGAAGGTGGACGTCAAGGTCATCTCGGGTGACAACGCGGTGTCCGTCGGTGCCGTGGCGGGCTCGCTGGGACTGCCCGGCGGCGACCGGGCGATCGACGCGCGCAAGCTGCCGGAGGATCCCGAGAAGCTCGCCGACACCCTCGACGAGTCCACCACGTTCGGTCGGGTGCGACCCGACCAGAAGCGGGCGATGGTGTCCGCGCTGCAGTCCCGCGGGCACACGGTCGCGATGACGGGGGACGGCGTCAACGACGTGCTCGCGCTCAAGGACGCCGACATCGGAGTCGCGATGGGCTCCGGCAGCCCCGCGACCCGTGCCGTGGCTCAGATCGTGTTGCTGGACAACAAGTTCGCGACGCTGCCGTACGTCGTTGGCGAGGGCCGTCGGGTGATCGGCAACATCGAGCGCGTGTCGAATCTGTTCCTGACCAAGACCGTGTACTCGGTCCTGCTCGCCTTCCTCATCGGGATCTCCGGTGTGCTGGCGCAGATCTTCGGCTTCGATCCGCTGCCGTACCCGTTCCTGCCGCGGCACGTGACGATCGCGGCCTGGTTCACGATCGGTATCCCGGCGTTCATCCTGTCGCTCGCGCCGAACAATGAAAGGGCCCGTAGCGGTTTCGTCGGGCGGGTCATGCGGTTGGCGATCCCGTCCGGCGTCATCATCGGTGTCGCGACGTACGTGTCGTACCTGCTCGCGTACGCGGGACCGGAGGCCACCGAACAGCAGGTGGAGCAGGCCGGCACCACTGCGCTCATCACCCTGATCATGATCGCGCTGTGGGTGCTGGCGGTGGTCGCCCGCCCCTACACGTGGTGGAAGATCGTGCTGCTCGCCGGTTCGGTGCTCGGATATGTCGTCCTGTTCGGGCTCGACTTCACCCGCGAGTTCTTCAAGCTCGATCCCTCCAACGTGGCGGCCACGACCGGCGCGCTCACGATCGGGCTCGTCGGTGTCGTGCTGGTCGAGATCGCATGGTGGGTGACCGGCCGAATTCACGGGGAGCATCGGCGTCTGTTCGCGTCGAGCGGCGACCTTCCCGGCGTCCACGGAGCCTGATCGCCGCCCGCTCGAACGTATGTTGTGCAATCCCGACAAATTCGGTGATCGCTGTCGTAGAGTCCAGCGCGCAGGAACGACAGGACCAATGGATTTTCGGTCGGGATAAAGGGGAGAGCCATTTCAGTGCAACTGTTGTCGGACAAGCATGCCGAAGTGATCCGTGCGACGCTGCCCGTGGTCGGCGAGAACATCGGCGCCATCACCGGGCTGTTCTACACCAAGCTGTTCGATGCGGCTCCGACGCTCGAACGCGACGTGTTCAACAGGAGCAACCAGGCGCGGGGCGAACAACAGAAGGCACTGGCCGGTTCCATCGCCAATTTCGCGTCGCTGCTGATCTCGGAGACAGGGGAGGATCCGCGCGCGACGATCGGTCGGATCGCGCACAAGCATGCGTCGCTCGGCGTCCGTGAAACCCAGTACGACGTGGTGCACACCTTCCTGTTCGAGGCCATCGTGGAGGTCCTCGGCGACGCGGTGACCCCTGAAGTCGCGGAGGCCTGGGACGCCGTGTACTGGCTCCTGGCCAACGCCTTGATCGATGCGGAGAAGCAGCTCTACAAGGAGGCCGACGTCGACCCCGACACGGTGCTCCGGGAGGTGCAGGTCCTCGAGGTCGTCAGGCGTACCGAGGACGTCGTGTCACTCGTCCTCGACGCCACCGGCTTCCACGAGCCCGTTCCCGGCCAGTACCTGTCGCTCGGAGTGGAACTTCCCGACGGCGCTCGTCAGCTCCGCCAGTACTCCATCGTCGACTTCGGCGCCGGCCGGATCGAGGTTGCGGTCAAGCGGGACACGAGCGATCCGCGCGGCGAGGTGTCCAATTTCGTGCACGACCACGTCGTCGCAGGATCCACGGTGATCGCGTCGTCGCCCTTCGGTGACGTCGGCCTGCCCGCGGGTGACGGCCGGGTATTCCTGCTGTCCAAGGGGATCGGCAACGCTCCGTTCGTCGGGATTCTGGGCGGCATGGTCGCCCAGGGCCGCGCCAATCCGGTCGTCGTGGTCCATGCCGACCAGGACAGCGCATCGCACGCCTTCGCGGAGACGACCGTGGATCTCGTCGAGAAGCTGGGCGGGCAGCACATCTTCTGTTACTCGGACTCCGACGACACCTTCGCGCGCGCGATCGAGGGCCTCGAGTTCGAGGACTCCGACAACGCCCTCATCTGTGGCTCGGTGGACTTCGTGGAGGCCACCCACAAGCTGCTCGACGTGGCCGGCGTCGCCGAGTCCCGCGTCCACTACGAGGTGTTCGGGCCGGATTCCTGGCTCCGATCCTGAGAACTCGATACGTCTGAACACGAAGGTGGGGCCGTTTCGACATGGCCCCACCCGTGTTCTGTCGAGCGCTTTCCCGTAGTGACGGAACCTCTTGTGTGGCAGCGAACGAAGGGCTGGAGAGATGACCCTGACCCGGTCTGGGGTGGGTGCGGATTCGGATCATCGTGAATCCCTTCGATACGAACCTTTCGCGACATCCCGTGAAATCGATTCCCTGATCCGTGAGACGGAGGCCTGGGGTTCGGGTACGAACGAACTGGCCGCGTATCTGGAGGCCTTGGAACTTCAGTACTACTTGAAGGGCGTCCTGGAGGTGTATCAGGAATCCGACGCCCTCTATCACTCCCATGCCGGCGCGGCCGACGTCTCGGGGCCGGTCGCTCGCCTGGTCCTCACCCTCGAGGACAGGTTCGGTCCGCGATTCCATGAAGGGGTGTCCGACTCGTCCGTGCAGGTCGCCTTCCACCAGGGGGTCGGTGACGGATTGTCTGCTGTTGTTCATTGGTCTCGAAAGGTCGTGACGATCTGATGTCCGAAGCTGTGGTTGCGCCGAACTCATCGCTCCTTTCGCCTGCGTCCCTGCCCGTCATCGAGGCGACCCTGCCCGTGGTGGGGGCCCATCTGGGTCGGATCAGCAGTGTCTTCTACAAGAATCTGTTCGACAGCCTCCCGACGCTGGAGAAGGACCTCTTCAACCAGACCAACCAGGAGAGCGGAGAGCAGCAGAAGGCATTGGCCGGAGCGATCGCGGCCTTCGCGACCCTGCTGGTCACCGAGGATGCCCCGCCGATCGACCACGTCATGTCGCGAATCGCCGCCAAACACGCATCGTTGGGCATCGCTCCGGTGCACTACGATCTGGTGCATCGTGCGCTGTTCAAGGCCATCGTCGAGGTTCTCGGGGACGCGGTGACAGCGGAGGTCGCAGCGGCGTGGGACGAGGTGTACTGGCTCATGGCCAACTCGCTCATCCGGCAGGAGGCCGGGATGTACGAGCGGGCCGGGGTGCGCACCGGACAGATCTGGTCCGCACTCACGGTCGTCGAGCGCCGCGAGATCGCCCCCGATGTGTGGACGTTCACCCTCGCCGGCGACGAGCACTCCCCGATGAATCGGTTCGAGGCCGGTCAGTACATCTCCGTCTCGGTGATCTACGAGGACGGCAGTCGCCAGATCCGTCAGTACACCGCGATGAAGGGGAGGGACCCGGGCACCTGGGAGTTCACCGTCGGCGCGGTGCCGGGCGGCCGGGTGTCGACCAAACTGATCGCCGAGGTCGGTGTCGGGTACCCCCTCGTGGTGTCGATCCCGGCGGGCACTACGTATCCGATTCCGGCCGACGGCCCGATCGTGCTCGGTTCGTCCGGCGTGGGTTCCGCGCTCACGGTCGCCGTCCTCCAGCGGTTGGTCGAGGAGGAGGACACCCGCCCGGTGCACGTGTTCCACATCGACAGGGACGAGGCGTCCTTCGGACACCGTGGCCAGGTCCAGGAACTGCTGAGTGCGTACTCGGGCCGGGCGTCGATCGAGACCTTCTACGCCGATGACCTCGGGCAGGGGATCGCCCAGTTGCGCCGGCACGACTGGGACCGCAACGCCGACGTGTACCTGTGCGGATCGCCCCAGTTCATGCGGCAGGTCCGCAAGATCGCGGTCGTGAAGGGGGTCCGTCCCGAGAACATCCACTACGAGGTGTTCGCCCCGGATTCCTGGCTGGGCTTCGACTGACGGGGAGCGCCCGGGGCCTCGGGCACGGCCCTCGTACGGGCCCGAGCCCCGGGGCGGTCGTTCGCGTCGCTCACATCACGTGCATGATGCATGTCGCGTGGTGGTTCCGTAGTGGGAGTGAGGCAGTGTGACCGATTCGACCGAGCAGCAGAAGCTCCTCTACGTCTACGACGGGGCGACCGACGACGAGATCGCCCGGGAGGCGGACCTCTACGGCCCCTTGACCGACAGCGTCCGTGAACTGATCGAGCTGACCCTCGCCACCGAGGTCGAGGCCGCGGACATCGCCCGCGCCCGCGAACACATCGAGGCGGCCAAGGAACTGCTGGGCAAGCAGACCCGGCCCACCTCGTACGGTGTGCGATGGGGCGCGTCGGGCGCGAAGCGGACCTGGGGTAACGCCGCGACCGGCCTGCGCAACGCCGTCGCACCGCCGTTGACCGTGAACCGCGAGCCCGACGGACTGGTCTGGGCGGACTTCCACCTCGGGATGCCGTACGAGGGCCCGGCCGGCCTGACCCACGGCGGCGTGTCGGCTCTGGTGCTGGACCAGATTCTCGGTGAGGCCGCGGAGGCTGCCGGCACACCGGGCATGACCGCGACCCTGACGCTGCGCTACCGGCGGCCGACGCCGCTGGGCAAGCTCCACGCCGAGGCACGCGTCGACCGGGTCGAGGGGGTCAAGACCTTCGTCACCGGCCACCTGGCGGGTCCCGACGGCGTGTGTATCGAGGCCGAGGGCATCTTCATCCTGCCGCGCTGGGCGCGTGGCGGCGACGGATCGGGTCCGATGCCGGCACCGGGACCAGCCTGAGCGGTCGGTGATCACCCAGGACGAAACTCGCGCACGAACCTGTGCCGACCGTCCTGACTCCTCGGATAGGCTCCGCGGCATGGGCTATGGCTGGAGACGCAGCACGGACGTGCTGGTCTTTCTGCTGTTGTGGGCCGCCATCTCACTTCTCGCGTTGGGGATCGCGTCCACCGGCGACACCACGTCCCTGTTGGCGGGCTTGGTAGTAGCCGTCGCAGCCGTCGCTGCGCTCGTCCTCGTCTGGCGCGCCGACGACCTGATCTTCGGGCTCGGCCGCACCACCCGCGGCCCGACCGGCGAGGAGAAGCGCCTGCGGGGCGCGTTCCGCCGTCATTCACATCCCGATGCTCCCGGCCGCCGTCGACCTCGAGCTCCCGGCCTCCTCGCAGGGGCCACTCCTACCGCGTAGGTCTGATCGGTCCCTGCTTCCTCGCGAACCTGCTCTTTCCTCGAGGAATACGGGAGTACCCCATGCTCGATCCTTCCAGTCCGGACGTCGATGTCCTGTCCGTCCGCAACGCCGAACGCCGCTTCGGTGACCTGCTTGTCTTCACCGGCGTCACCTTCGACGTCTCCGGGGGCCGGTGCTGCGCGATCGTCGGTGCGAACGGTGCCGGAAAGTCCACGTTGATGCGGTGTGTGATCGGCGCGGACCGGCTCGACGGTGGCACCGTCACGGTCGACGGTTCCGCCGTCGACGAATCCTCACCCAGCTTCCGGGCCGCGGTGGCGTCGGTGGTCGGCGACGGCGCCACATTCGCCCACCTGACGGCGCACGAGCATCTGCAGCTCGTCGCGACCGCCCACGGGATGCCCGACCCGTACGGGCTGGCGACCCGGACCCTCACCGACGTCGGCTTGTCCGGTGCCGCGGACCAACTTCCGGTGACCCTGTCGAGCGGGCAACGTCGACGGTTGGCGTTGGCGTCCGCGTTCGTTCGGCCCCGGCGGCTGCTCGTACTCGACGAACCCGAACAACACCTCGATGCCGACGGGCGTGCGTGGCTCGTCGCCCGCATCGACGCCGAGAAGGCCGTCGGGACCGCGGTTCTGATCGTGTCCCACGACGCGGCTCTGGTGTCGGCAGTCGCCGACGAGACAGTGGACGGTGACTCGTGGCGCTGACCGATTCCACCGCGCCGGCCCCAAGCGCCCGCACCGTGCGGGCGATGCAACGCCGATTCGCTCGCGCCCACGCTCCTGGAGGCAACCGCGCCGGCACGATCGTGACGGCGGCGCTCGGTGTCTACGTCGTCGCCGGGCTCGTCTGGTGGTTGACGACCCGACCGGCCACCGCCCTGGCGGATTCGGCTCTGCTGTCCGGCGCCGGCGAGTGGAACCAGACGTGGGCTTGGGTGGCCGGTGCTGCCGTCGTCGCGTCCGGTGCTGCGGTGGCACGCGCGGTCGGACCGCTGACGGCCAGCCGGGAGTACGGTTTCTGGCTGCTGACCACGCCGACCGACCGGGCGGCGATGCTCCGTCCGAGGGCGTTGGTGACATTCGCCGTCGCTGCGATCGTTGGTGCCGCGGGTGGGCGGCTGGCGGCGTACGCCGGAACGGTGACGCCGTGGGCACCGTTGGCGGCGGGTGGGGCCGCTTTCGGTGTGAGTGTCGCCGCGATCGCGGTGCTGACGCAGGCTCGGGTGTTTCCGGCTCGGACGATCTCGACCGTTCGGATCCTGTTCACAGTGGCGGCCGCCGGTGCGGTGGCAGCGGCGACCGCCGGCCTCGAGGTTCGGGCCGCCGTAGCCTGGACCCCGGTCGGGGTCGTCGTGGTCGTGTCCGTGGCGCTGGCGTCCGCCGCGCTGCATGCCTGCGGCCGAATCACGGCCGCCGAACTCGACGAGGGTGCCGATATCGCTGTGGCGGCACAAGTCTCAGTCATCGGCATGGACCTGGGTGTGCTGACCGGTGTGGTCGACGAACGGGCGTGGCGGCGTATCGCTCACCGGCCGACGCGAATGCTGCCGCCCGGCCGGGCCCGTGCTCTGATCCGCATCGACGCGCTGAGACATCTGCGCCGGCGGTCGTCGTTCGTCGTCACCGCAGTCACCGTTGCCGGAGCGTGGGCGATCAGCGGCGCGGTGTCGCCGATCGCCGCGGGATGGGTACAGGCGATGGCGGTGTTCGCTGCGGCCGTGGTGTTCAGCAGCGGGTTGCGGGAGCTGTCGTGCAATCCCGAGCTGGCAGGGATGCTCGGTGCTGACGATCGGTCACTACGCCGACCGCTGGTTGTCGTCCCCGCCTGTGCAGCCGTGGCGGTCGCGGTTGCGACGGCACCACTCGTGGGCTGGTCGGTGCCGGCACTGGTGATCGGCGTCGTCGGTGCGTGCGGCGCGGCGTACCGACTACGGACCCGAATGCCGACCGCCTACGACGGGCTCGTCCTCGAGATCGGCATCGGCCACCTACCGATCGACGTGATCCGACAGAAACTACGAGGCCCGGACTGGCTCATCCTGACCGCGGTCCTTCTCGCCGCGGTCGCCTGAAGCGGGCACCAAACTCGTCCGGAGCTGCCCGATGGAAGTTCGACCGCTCGACGAGACGGCACCCGGTGTGGAAAACGCCGTGTCGAAGGTGTGAAACTTGTCGGGCGGCATGGTGGCCGTGGACGAACCCGAGGAGGATGTCGGTATGGGATTCATGGATTCGGTCAAGGGACTGGTCGACAAGGGGCAGGAACTCGCTGCCGAGCACTCCGACAAGGTGCAGGACGTCATCGACAAGGCGGCCGACATCGCCGACGAGAAGACCGGCGGCAAGTACAGCGACAAGATCGACAAGGCTGCCGAGGCGGCCAAGAAGGTTGTGCCGCCGAAGGAGTGACGGCGTGAGCCGTCCAGGCACGGTGCGGCGCGGCAGCAGGTGACGGGGGTCCGGTCGACGGCACAATCGTCGTGTGAACGGAACCCTCGTACTGCTCGTCGTCATCGTGTCGATCGCGGTGACGAGCCTGGCGAAACGTCGAGATCTGCAGGTCCCCCTCATCCTCGTGGCCGTCGGCTCGGCGGCGTCGTTCATCCCGGGCATGCCCCGTCTGGAACTGGACCCCGAGATCATCCTCGGGGTGGTCCTGCCGCCACTGCTGTACTCGGCGGCGCTGGACTTCTCGATGTCGAGCCTGCGCCGCAACATCGCGCCGATCCTGCGACTCGGTGTCGGCCTGGTGCTGGTGACGGCGTTCGCCGTCGGATTCTTCTCGAACTGGCTGGTGCCCGAGTTGACGCTCGGCGCGGCGCTGGTACTCGGCGCCGTCGTGTCGCCGACCGACGCCGTCAGTGCGGTCACCGTCGGCCGCAAACTCGGACTGCCGAAACGTGTGCTCGCGATTCTCACCGGTGAGGGCCTGCTCAACGACGCGACCGCGCTGACGCTGTTCACCGTCGGCGTCGCGTCCGTCGCAGGCACCCGCGTCGTCGTCGAACAACCGATGCTGTTCTTCCTGTACGAGGTGGTCGGCGGTGTCACCATCGGCCTCGTGACCGCGACCGTCGTGCGTTTCGTGCGCGCCCGGATGTACGACTCACCGCTCGAAACCGTTCTGGGACTGGTGCTTCCCTTCGCCGCCTACCTGGCCGCCGAGGAGCTCGACACCTCCGGTGTGCTCGCCGTCGTCGTCGCCGGATTCGTCATGGGCCACCACGCGACCAACGTGTCGATCCCGACCCGGATCCAGGAACGCTCACTGTGGGCGACGCTCGACATGCTGCTCGAGATGTTCGTCTTCGCCTACATGGGCCTGCAGTTGAAGTTCGTCATCGACGACGTCGCCGCCGAGGGACTGCCCGTCCACCACGTCTTCGCCTACGGGTTCGCGGTGCTGGCCGTGGTGATCCTGGTCCGTCCGCTGTGGGTGTTCCTGAACTGGGGCGGGGCCCGGATGCGGTTCACCCCCCGACACGGCACCGCCACACAGGCCGGAATGAACTGGCGGCAGAAACTCGTCGTGTCGTGGGCGGGCATGCGCGGCGTCGTCACGCTCGCCGCCGCGGGCGGCATCCCGGTGCTGACCGCGGCGGGGGAGCCGTTCCCGGGGCGCGGCGTCATCCAGGCGATCGCGTTCGTCGTCGCGGTGGGAACCCTGCTGATCCAGGGAGCGACGATTCCGTTCGTGATCCGACGCCTCGACGTCGCCGACCCTCATGAACTCGAACGCACGCGGCAGCAGACCCTGCTCGCCCGCCGGATCGCCGCCGACGCGGCCGACCGTGCACTGGCCGAGGTCGCCGCGAGTCCGCCGTCCGGCGCCGACCCCGGCGAGTTCGTCAAAGCCCTCGACCGGGTCCGGATCTCGGTCCGCGCCCAGGCCCAGGTCGAGGAGGCCGAAGAGGACGACGGCGGCACCGCGTCCAGGCTCCGACGTGCCGGCGCGCTGTTCGACACCGTCCGGCGCCGCGTCCTCGAGGCGCAGCGCAGCGCGCTGATCGCGGCCCGCGACGACGGCACCCTCGACGACGAGGTGCTGCGCGCCGAACTCGAATCGCGAGACATCGAGGAAGCCGCCGCCGAGCAGAGAGTGCGCCGCAGGCGCGGCTGACGGGCACAATCGAGCCGTGACCCGAATCCGGACGGCCCTCGCCGCGCTCGCGTGCGCGGCGCTGCTGGCGGGATGTTCGGCGACCGTGGACTCCCCGGACCGCGTGACGCCGACGGCTGCCCCGACGACCAGTGCGCTCGCGCCACCCGACCCCGCCGACCGGGGTGTCGTGACCCGCGACGAACCGTTCGCCGGGGCCGGGATGTCCGGGCACCGGATCGTGTACCGGTCCACGTCCGGCATCGACGCGCGCGGCACCGAGGTGTCGGGCACGGTGTTCGCGCCACCCGGCCAGGCGCCGCCGGGCGGGTGGCCGGTCGTCACCCTCGGCCATCCCACGACCGGACTGCTCGACGAGTGTGCGCCGTCGCGGCACCCGGACCTGCTGGGCTCGGCGGGGCTGGTGCGGGATCTGCTCGCCCGCGGATTCGTCGTCGCCGTCACCGACTACGAGGGTCTGGGCACCGACGGCCCGCACCCGTACCTCGAGCCGGTCACGGCCGCGCACAACCTGATCGACGGGGTCCGTGCCGCGCGGAATCTGGTGCCCGACACCTCGGCCCGGTGGACGGCGATCGGGGTGTCGCAGGGCGGTCAGGCGTCGTGGGCGGCCGCGGAGCGGGCGGCGCAGTACGGCGACGGACTCGAGTTCCTGGGCGCCGCGGCCCTGTCCCCGCCCGCCGATCTCACGCCGATCGTCTCCGACGGCCCGGTCACTCTCGATGTGCCGCAACAGTTCTTCCTGCCGATGCTGATCGACGGACTGTCGGTGTCCCATCCGGACCTCGATGCGAGCGCCTACATCCGGGGCGCCCTGGCCGACAATCGCGACGTGATCAGGTCCTGCACCGGGGAACTGGCGTCGCGGAAACTGTCGGTGGCACTCTCCCTCACCCCGGCCGACACGCTGCCGCGCAGCAACAGTGATGTCGCGGCGATGCGCGAGTGGTTGGCCCGTGACGCGCTGCCGCAGCAACCGGCCGCCGGGCCGCTGCTGGTGGTGGTCGCCGGTCGGGACAACCTGATCCGGGCCGACTGGACCCTTGCCGCGGTGGGGCGCGCGTGCGGGCAGGGGGATGTGATCGAACTGCGGTACCGCGCCGACGACGTGCACGCCGACTCGAAGGCGTTGCCCGGCGCGGTCGACTGGCTCGCGGACCGGTTCGTGGGCGCGCCCGTCGTGAACACGTGTGCCGGGCAGGAGGCGCCGTGACCGCGATCGTGTGGACGGTGACCGTCGTCGCGCTCGCCGTCGCCCTCACCGTCGTCGCGATGCGGACCCGACGCGTGCTCACCACGCCGGCCGAACGCGCGGTCCACGACACGCTGCACACGGCGTCGCTGGCGGCACGGCCGCTGCGCCGCGGTCTCGACGAGACGTCCGCGCGGGAGGCGGCGCCGCACCTGCGGATGCTCACCGGCGCGCAGTCGCTCGCGGTCGCCGGCCCGGACGGCGGCCTGCTGGCGTGGAACGGCCCCCACGGCGGGCTGTCGGAGCAGTTCGTCGCCGCGGCGGCGCGCGCGATCGCCGGGGAGCGGCGGGTCCTCGTCGAACGCGCCGACCTGGACCGCAACGGCGACGACCACGACGTGCGGGCGCTGATCGCGCAGCCACTGCTGATCGAGGGCACCGGCGTCGTCGGGGTGCTCGGGGTGGCGGTCACCACCGAGCCCGGGCCGGCGATGCTCGGGGCGCTCACCGAGGTGGCCCGGTACGCGTGCAGCCAGATCGAGCTGGCCGAACTGGACGCGTCCCGCGCGCGCATCGACCGGGCCGAGGTCCGGGCCCTGCGCGCCCAGATCAGCCCGCACTTCATCTACAACGCCCTCGGAACCATCGCGTCGTTCGTCCGCACCGATCCCGACCGTGCGCGCGAGCTGGTGCTCGAGTTCGCCGACTTCACGCGCTACTCGTTCCGGTCGGCGGGCGAGTACACGGTGCTGGCCGACGAACTGCGCAACATCGACCGGTACCTCACCCTCGAGCGCGCGCGGTTCGGCGACAACCTGCAGGTGCGTCTGCAGGTGGCGCCCGAGGTCCTCAGCGTCGTGCTCCCGTTCCTCGCGCTGCAGCCGCTGGTGGAGAACGCGGTGCGGCACGGGCTGTCCGGCAAACGGGGTGGAGGGACGGTCACGATCGTCGCCTCCGACGAGGGCACCGACTGCGTGATCAGCGTCGAGGACGACGGGGTCGGCATGGACCCGGAGTTGCTGCGCTCGGGGGAATTGGACGCCGTCGAGTCCCGTCCCGGTGGTCCCAGCGCGTCCGAGTCCGCCCACGTCGGGCTCGCCAACGTCGACGACCGGCTGCGCGCGGCGTTCGGCAACGACTACGGGCTGGTCGTCGAGACCGCACCCGGCGCGGGCACCAAGGTGAGCATGCGGGTGCCGAAGTTCCGGCCGGGCATCCGGGCCTGACCGCCGACGAGTCGGCCCACCTCGGTCCGCGTCGCGGCGGCGACGTGGCACGATGGATCCGTTGTGAAAGAGACCGCTGACGGGCCCTCGGATGGCCCACTGACTGTGCTGGCCGTCGACGACGAGCGCCCCGCTCTCGACGAGCTGGCGTACTTGCTGCGCGCCCGTGAGGGCATCGGTGAGGTGCTCACCGCCGGCGACGCGACCACCGCGTTGCGGATCCTGCGTGACGGCGCCGTCGATGCGGCCTTCCTGGACATCAACATGCCGGGCCTCGACGGCCTCGAGTTGGCCGGTGTCCTCACACAGTTCGCGAATCCGCCGTCGGTGGTGTTCGTGACCGCGCACGAGGACCGGGCGGTGGCGGCCTTCGATCTCGGTGCCGTCGACTACCTCCTCAAGCCGCTGCGCGAGGAACGACTCGAGGAGGCGGTGCGCCGGATCGTCGAGCGCCGACGCAGCACCCGCGACGCGGTCGAGGACGCGTCGGCGGCCGACGAGGTGATCCCGGTCGAACTGGGCGGGGTCACGACGCTGGTGCCGCGCTCGACGGTCAAGTGGGTGGAGGCCGACGGCGACTACGCCCGCCTGCACACCGCCACCGGATCGCATCTCGTCCGGATCCCGATCTCGGCGCTCGAGAACCGCTGGACCGACGCCGGGTTCCTCCGGGTGCACCGCTCGTATCTGGTGTCGCTGCCCGAGGTGACCGGCATCCGCAGCGTCGGCTCGGGCCTCGTGGTGTGTCTGCGTCCGCAGGGCAGTGCCCCCGGCGTCGAACTGCCCGTCAGCCGCCGGCACACGCGCGAGTTGAAGGACAAGCTGATCCGCGGCCCGCGTCAGCACTGGAATACCCGGTGACCGGCGCGGGCCCCGTCCCACCCGCCCGGCAGCGAGTGGTGCTGGCGAAGCGGCGCGGGGCCCGGATCGTGCGCACCCGCGTCGAGGTGCAGGAACAGACCGAGGTCGGTGACGCGATGATCCGCGGGCTGGTCCGGGCACAGCTCAGCCTGGCATTGCGGGTCGCGGCCGCGGTCCTGCTGTCGTTCGGCGTCGTCCCGGTACTGCTGCTCGCGTTCCCGCGGGTCGCCGACGTCGCGGTGCTCGGCATCCGGGTGCCGTGGTTGCTCGCCGTCACCCCGCTCCCGATCCTGTTGGCGGCGGGGTGGTTCTACATCCGTGCCGCCGAGCGCAACGAGCAGGACTTCCCGATCTGGTCGACGACTGAGGCGCGGTACCGATGACCGGACAGCCCATCCCGCTCCTCACCGTGCTGGCGCTGGTCGCCGCAGCGGTGGCCACCGTCGGCATCGGTATCTACGGGGTTCGCCTGGCGCGCACCACCTCCGACTTCCTCGTCGCGTCCCGCAGCGTCGGCCCGCGGTGGAACGCGGCCGCGATCTCGGGTGAATATCTTTCGGCGGCATCATTTCTCGGGGTCGCCGGGCTGATCGCGAAGTACGGCGCCGACGCGTTGTGGTATCCGATCGGCTTCACCGCCGGCTACCTGGGGCTGCTGCTGTTCGTCGCGGCCCCGCTGCGCCGGTCCGGTGCCTACACCGTGCCCGATTTCGCGGAGTTCCGCCTCGGTTCGGTACGCGTGCGCCGGATCGCGATGGTGGTGGTCGCC
This sequence comes from Prescottella defluvii, assembly GCF_000738775.1. Taxonomy (GTDB): domain Bacteria; phylum Actinomycetota; class Actinomycetes; order Mycobacteriales; family Mycobacteriaceae; genus Prescottella; species Prescottella defluvii. The sequence goes on along the minus strand of NZ_JPOC01000033.1, from coordinate 79,938 downwards.
CTGGTGTGCGGGTTGTACATGGTGCCGCAGTTGCAGGGGGCCGGACTGACCCTCAACATCCTGCTGGGCGTGCCCGGGTGGGTGGGCGTCGTCGTGGTCGGGGTGATCGTGATCGCCAACGTCGTCGGCGGCGGCATGCGGTCCATCACGTTCGTGCAGGGCTTCCAGTACTGGCTCAAACTCACGGCGGTGGCGGTCCCGGCGCTGGTGCTCTCGGTGCACTACTTCTCCGATGCGCGCCCGGTCGGCGCGCCCGCCCCGCCCACCGTCACCACGCAGACATCGGTCGACATCACCACCGATGTCGTGGTGCAGGTGGCGACCCCGACCGGCGTCACGGTGCACGGACGACTCGACGGCCGGGACACGTCCGGCGACCTCCTGCTCGGCGCCGGCAGGCACGAGTTCGGCAAGGGGACGACGCTGATCCTGCCCCCCGGATCGGCGGTCCCCGTCGTCGCCGGAGCCCCCGCCGACGGCGCCGGATGGGCCGATCCGGGCGGCGGTTTCGGGGGCCCGCACCCGCTGTTCCAGGTGTACTCGCTGATCCTCGCGACGTTCCTCGGCGCGATGGGCCTGCCACATGTGCTGGTCCGCTTCTACACCAACCCGGACGGCCGTGCGGCGCGGCTGACGTCGCTGGTGGTGATCGCGCTCGTCGGGGTGTTCTACCTGTTCCCGGTGCTGCTGGGGGTGTTCGCGCGGCTGTACGTGCCGCAACTGCTCATCACCGGGACTTCCGACGCCGCGGTGCTGCTGCTCCCCGGTTCCGTCTTCTCCGGGTGGGGCGGCCAGTTGCTCGCGGCGCTCGTCGCGGCCGGTGCGATCGCCGCGTTCCTGTCGACGTCGTCGGGGCTGCTGGTGAGCATCGCCGGCGTCCTGAGCACCGACGTGCTGCGGGGTCGGATCCGGGACTTCCGGGTGGCCGCCGTGCTGGCGGGCGCCGTGCCGCTCGTGCTTGCTCTCGGCGCGGCGTCGCTGGACCTGTCGCGGTCCGTGGGTCTGGTGTTCGCGGTCGCCGCGTCCACGCTGTGCCCACTGCTGATCCTCGGTATCTGGTGGCGGGGGCTGACCGCCGCCGGGGCCGCTGCCGGATTGATCGTCGGGCTCGTCGCGGGCGGGGGAGCGGCGGTGCTCGCGGTGCTCGGGGTGCCGTCGGACGACGTGTGGCACGGGTGGCCGTCCGTCCTGATCGGGTATCCGGCCGCGGTGAGCGTCCCGTTGTCGTTCGCGGCGATGGTGCTGGTGAGCATCGCCACCCGGCGGCAGGTCCCCGCCGACATCGGCCGGATCTTCACCCGTATGCACGCGCCGGAGCGTCTGGGGATGGGCCGGGACCGCGAGCGCGATCTGCGCTCGCCGTGACGAGAGTTTCCGGTGGGCGGGTCTGACGATTGACGCGGTTCCTCGGTATCGGCGAACGTGACGGGTCTGCGTGCGCGGCCCGTGTGCACGCCCCGAAGAAGGAGACCCCGTGTCGGATTGGCACTGCCTCGGAACGGCGGACGACCTGCGTGACGGAAAGCCGCACGCCGTCCGGGCATTCGATACCGACCTCGTGGCCTACTCGGACCGGGCGGGCGTCATCCACGTCCTCGATTCCCGCTGCCCGCACATGGGCGCCAACCTGAGCAAGGGCAGGGTCGTGGGCGACACCATCGACTGCCCCGCCCACCTGTGGCGCTGGAACGGCGAGGGCAAGTGCGTCGGAGGTTCACCCAAGCTCCTCCCGGTCCGCTCGTGGACGACAGAGGAACGGGAAGGCCTGCTGTACCTGCAGGCCAACGACGCCCCGCCGACCGGCCGGCCGGTCAGGGCTGCCAACGCCTGGTGGTGAGGGCCGCGGCGGCGGTCACTTGTGCACGACCACCGAAACGGCGCCCGAACGGGGACACCCGAACGTTGATCGACCGTGGCTCGGGTCGTGGCCGAGCGTTACCCGGAGTCGACCGCGGAGATCACCTGACTCCCGCTGCGCAGGGCGGAACGCTCCGACCATTCGTCGCGCCCGGGTGACCGTTCGGCGCACGCGCCGACAGTTCGGCGTGTGACTGCCGCCACACCCTTCTCCTGTGATCTGGCTCTCACTAGCGTCGCTTCGCATACCCCGCGACGCCCGTCGCCCGCCTCGTAGGAGCCCGCCCATGACCACCACCGACCTCGGTTCGGGTGCACCGCCGCCGCGGCCCGCTCCCGACGCGCAATCCTTCGTCGACATGCAGGCGAGCCCGGAGTTCCAGGAGTTGCGCCGCCGCCTGCGCCGCTTCGTCTTTCCGATGACCGCCTTCTTCCTCGCGTGGTACGGCATCTACGTCCTGCTCGCGACGTACGCATCGGACTTCATGGCCACCAAGGTGTTCGGCAACGTCAACCTCGGCATCGTGCTCGGGCTCGGTCAGTTCGTGACCACGTTCGTGATCACCGCCCTGTACGTGAAGTTCGCCAACCGTGAGCTCGACCCGCGCTCGTCGGCGATCCGCGACGAACTGGAAGGACCGGCACAGTGATCACCACTCTTGCGCAGGAGTCGGCGACCGACGTCGGCAATCCACTGTTCAACATCGCGATCTTCGTCGCGTTCGTCGTCGGCACCATGACGCTGGTGATCCGGGCGAGCAAGTCGACGAAGAAGGCGTCGGACTTCTACACCGGCGGCGGCCAGTTCTCCGGCCCGCAGAACGGTTTCGCGATCGCCGGCGACTACCTGTCGGCGGCGTCGTTCCTCGGGATCGCGGGTGCGATCGCCGTGTACGGCTACGACGGCTTCCTCTACTCCATCGGATTCCTCGTCGCGTGGCTCGTCGCGCTGCTCCTGGTGGCCGAACTGCTGCGCAACACAGGACGATTCACTATGGCCGACGTCCTGAGCTTCCGGCTCAAGCAGCGTCCGGTCCGCATGGCGGCGGCGCTGTCGACGTTGGTCGTCTCGCTGTTCTACCTGCTCGCGCAGATGGCCGGCGCGGGTGGCCTGGTCGCACTCCTGTTGAACATCAAGGACTTCGCGGGTCAGGCGGTCGTCGTCGCGGTCGTCGGCGTGCTGATGATCGTGTACGTGCTGATCGGCGGCATGAAGGGCACGACGTACGTGCAGATGGTCAAGGCCGTCCTGCTCATCGCCGGTGCCGGAATCATGTTCGTGCTGGTGCTGATGGCGGTGAAGGGCAACTTCTCGCAGTTGCTCGCCGACGCGCAGAACATGGTGAACAACTCGGCCAACGAGGCGGTCGCCGGCCGGGACGTGCTCGCGCCCGGTGCCAAGTACGGCGTCAGTGACATGTCGCGACTGGACTTCCTGTCGCTCGGTATCGCCCTGGTCCTCGGCACCGCGGGTCTGCCGCACGTGCTGATGCGCTTCTACACCGTGCCCACCGCGAAGGAGGCCCGCCGCTCGGTGACGTGGGCGATCGGCCTGATCGGCGCGTTCTACCTGTTCACCCTCGTCCTCGGCTACGGCGCCGCCAGGATGGTCGGCCCCGACAAGATCCTCGCCGCCCCCGGCAAGGAGAACTCGGCGGCGCCGCTGCTCGCGTTCGAACTCGGCGGCACGATCTTCCTCGGCATCATCTCCGCGGTCGCGTTCGCGACGATCCTCGCCGTCGTCGCCGGCCTGGCGATCACCGCGTCGGCGTCGTTCGCACACGACATCTACGCCAGTGTCATCAAGCGCGGCAAGGCATCCGAGGAGGAGCAGGTCCGGGTCTCGCGGATCACGGTCGTCGTCATCGGCATCGTCGCGATCGTGCTCGGCATCCTCGCGATGGGGCAGAACATCGCGTTCCTGGTCGCGCTCGCGTTCGCGGTCGCCGCGTCGGCGAACCTGCCGACCCTGCTGTACTCGCTGTTCTGGAAGAAGTTCAACACCACCGGTGCGCTGTTCAGCATCTACGGCGGTCTCATCAGCTGCCTGTTGCTGATCGTGTTCTCGCCGGCGGTCTCCGGTGCCAAGACGTCGATGTTCCCGAACGCCGACTTCGCGTGGTTCCCGCTGGCCAACCCCGGCATCGTCTCGATCCCGCTCGCGTTCGTCCTCGGCATCGTCGGAACCTGGGTGGGGCGCAACAAGCTCGAGGACCCGTTCAAGCAGGCCGAGATGGAGGTCCGTTCACTCACCGGTGTCGGTGTCGAGAAGGCCGTCTCCCACTAGCGGCGTGGGTCGATCGAGCCGGTCCGGTGCGGGTGGTGTCCACCCGCACCGGACCGGCATCGCGCAGCTGACGCGATTGCAGATCCATCGCGCGGGTGCATGTCCGAATCGGGCGCGTGAGTCGTGTACGTCACATTGCTTTTGGTTACGATCCGTCAATGGCAAAGCTGAAGGTGTCGATCGACGTCCCCATGAGTCCGGAGGACGCGTGGACCAAGGCGTCGGATCTCGACGGATTCGAGCAGTGGCTCAGCATCCACGAGGGGTGGCGCAGTGAACTGCCCGCCGAGCTGAGCGCCGGCACCACGATCAGCTCGGTCGTCACGGTCAAGGGTCTGCGCAATCGCGTCAGGTGGACGTTGAAGCAGTACCACCCGCCCCGCAGCCTGGTCCTGAAGGGTGAGGGCAAGGGCGGCGTCAGGCTGGGCCTGGTCCTGAGCGTCGATCCCGCGGCCGACGGCGCGAGGGTCGCCCTCGACATCGAACTCGGTGGTGCGCCGCTGTTCGGCCCGATCGGGTCGGGTGTGGCGAAGGCGCTGCGCGGCGACATCGAAAGCTCCCTGCAGACGTTCGTCACGCTCTACGCCTGATCGGCGGTGCCCGTCCGATCATCCCGTCCCCCCGTGCTCCCTGTCCTTTCCTGGAGGTCTCGAAGCCATGGCCGGTCGTCACAGCGCGCCACGCACGCAATCGACGTCGCCCGTCGTCACATACGGGGTGATCGGGCTCGCCGCGCTGGTCGTGGTGGGCGCCGGTGGGTACTTCGTGTTCGACAGTCTCGGCGGTGGGGGATGCGACTCGACCAGCGAGTACGTGGTGGCAGCGGATCCGTCGATCGCGCCGGTGCTCACCGCCGTCACGGCCGAGGCGTCCGCGGAGGACCTCGGGTGCCGCAGCTACCGGATCGAAGCCGCGTCCGGCATGGACCCGCTCGGGGCGCCCGGCCGGCAGGACGGACCGGACTTGTGGATTCCCGACTCGACGCAGTGGGTCGCCAAAGCCGGCAGCGGAACCGGAACCCTGTTCGACGTCGCGGCCACCTCCATCGCGGCCACCCCGGTGGTGATCGTGGCGCGGGAGTCGGAGATGCCGTTCTTCGCGACCTGGACGAGCGCGCTGCAACTGCCCGGGCTGCGGATCGGTGATCCGCTCACGAGCAGCGTGTCGGTCGCACCCATCGTCGGGGCGCTCTCCGAGTCGGACGCCGGTGCCGTTCCCGCCGACGTCGTGCCCGGCGCCCTCGTCCCGATCGCCCAGGCGCAGGCCGCCAACATGCACCAGAGTGACGCCGCGGCACGGCTCGCGGCCGTCACCGCCGACGGGGGCATTGCGATCGCCACCGAACAACAGGTGGCGGTGCACAACCAGGACGACGCGGCGACGCAGTTGGCGGTGACGGTCCCGAACTCGGGCGCGGTGTTCCTCGACTACCCCGTGGTGGCGACGGCGTCCGGCGCCGAGCACGCCGACGCTCGGGAGGCCGGCGTCGCGCTGGCCGAGGTGATGGCGACGGAAGCGGGACAGGTGGCCTTGTCGCAGAACGGGTTCCGTGGACCAGATCGGGCTCCGCTCGACGCCGGCCGCGGCGTAGGGGAGGTCGACACTCTGACGGTGACCGACCCGGCGGCCACGGCCCAGGTCCTCCGGCGCTACGCGGTGCTGGCGTTGCCATCGCGCGCGCTGGTGGTCGAGGACGTCTCGGGCTCGATGGACGAGAGGGCCGGCTCCGACACCCGGATCGCCTTGACGGTGCAGGCCAGTGAGACCGGCGCGACGCTGTTCCCGGACAACGCGCAACTGGGCCTGTGGGCGTTCTCGATCGGGCTGGGCGGCCGCGACAAGGACTACAAGGAACTGGCACCCATCCGGCGGATGGACGAGATGGTCGACGGCGTGAGTCATCGACAGCGGATGACCGACGCCGTCCGGACATTGCCCTCACTCGTCAAGGGTGGGACCGGGCTCTACGACACCACGCTCGCGGCGTTCCGCACTGTCCAGGAGGGGTACGACCCGAACGCGATCAACAGCGTCATCCTGCTCACCGACGGAGCCAACGAGGACCCGTCGAGCATCTCGCTCGACGAACTGCTGGCGACGCTGAAGCGGGAGCAGGATCCGGCGCGTCCGGTCATCATCGTCACGATCGGAATCACGGACGACGCCGATGCGGCTGTCCTGCAGAAGATCTCGACGGCGACCGGCGGAACCAGTCACATCGCGCGTACTCCGGCAGAGATCCCCGGGGTGTTCGTCGAAGCGATGCGCAGTCGCGCCACGAGCTGAACGCGTCGGGTGGGCGGCAGATCCTCGCCGCCCACCCGACGTCACACCAGCGGTGCGTCCGTCGCGGCGCGAACCTGCGCCTCGTCGACCCCCGGAGCACATTCCACGAGAACCAGCCCGGACCCGGTCACGTCGAGCACCGCGAGGTCGGTGATGATGCGGTGCACCACCGCCCGCCCGGTGAGGGGGAGCGTGCAGCGCTCGACGACCTTGGAGGCGCCGGACTTGTCGGTGTGCTCCATGAGCACGATGACCCGGCGCGCCCCGTGCACGAGATCCATGGCGCCGCCCATGCCCTTGACCATCTTGCCCGGCACCATCCAGTTCGCCAGGTCGCCGGTTGCGGAGACCTGCATGCCCCCGAGGATCGCGGTGTCGATGTGCCCGCCGCGGATCATCCCGAAACTGATCGCGGAGTCGAAGAACGACGCGCCCGCCTTCACGGTCACCGTCTCCTTGCCGGCGTTGATCAGGTCCGGGTCCACGGCGTCCTCGACCGGGTACGGACCGGTGCCCAGAATGCCGTTCTCGCTGTGCAGGGTGACCGCGACGTCGTCGGGAAGGTGGTTCGGAATCAGGGTGGGCAGGCCGATCCCGAGATTGACGTACTCGCCGGACACGAGTTCCTGTGCGGCGCGCGCCGCCATCTGGTCGCGCGTCCAGCCGGTCGTCTCGATCACTGCGGTCATCGCGTAGCCTCCTTCGCGGCCGACACCGTCCGCTTCTCGATCTTCTTGTCCTGTGGTCCGGTGTGCACGACCCGGTCGACGAAGACGCCGGGCAGGTGGACGTGAGCGGGATCCAGTTCACCGGCCGGGACGATCCGCTCGGCCTGGGCGATGCACACGCGCCCCGCCATCGCGGCGAGCGGATTGAAGTTCATCGCGGCCTTGTTGAACACGAGGTTGCCCTCGGTGTCCGCGACGAGGGCGTGCACGAGTGCGTAGTCCGCGGTGATGGACTCCTCGAGCACGTACTGCCGTCCACCGAACTCGCGAATCTCCTTGGCGGGCGAGCCGAGCGCCACCGAACCGTCGGGGTGGTAGCGCCACGGCAGGCCGCCCTCGGAGATCGGGGTGCCGACCCCGGCCGGGGTGAAGAAGGCCGGGATGCCGGCACCCCCGGCCCGCATCCTCTCGGCCAGCGTGCCCTGCGGCGTCAACTCCACTTCCAGTTCGCCCGACAGGTACTGGCGGGCGAACTCCTTGTTCTCCCCGACGTAGGAGGCCGTGACCCGGCGAATGCGCTTGTCGTCGAGTAGAAGCCCCAATCCGGCACCATCGGTGCCGCAGTTGTTCGAGAAGACTTCGAGATCGGTCGAGGTTCCGGCACCCAGCGCCTCGATCAGGGCGTCCGGGATGCCGCACAGTCCGAACCCGCCGACGGCCAGGGACGCCCCGGATGGGATGTCGGCGACCGCGCCGGCTGCCGATGTGTAGATCTTGCTCATGAATACCTTTCCATCGCTGAATATTTCAGCGGCCACTGGACCTCAGGCGGGCACGGTGCTCTGTGATGCAAGCTTGCGCAGGCCCGCCGGATAGACGCGCCGGCCCACGAGTAGCGCGGCGATGGCAGCGACGTAGAAGAGCGGCGCGAGCTGGAGGGACTCGATCAGTCCCAGTCGATCCGCGAGGATGCCGATAACGAAGGGGCCCAAGGCCAGACCGAGAATATTGTTGGCGATGGTGAGTGTACCCAGCGCCGACGCGCGGACCGACTCGTGGGTGAGTCCCGCGACCATAGCGGCCGTCGGTCCCGAGCAGCCGGCGGAGAAGAACGCGCCGATGCCGAGCAGGATCAGCTGGGGTGCGCCGGTGTCCAACTGGAAGCCGATGCCGAGCGACAGCAGGGCGATCACGCAGAACACGACTCCGGTCATCCACTTGCGGGCCGGATCGGTGCGACTCACCCGGTCGGTGACGATGCCGCACACGACCATGCCCGTGCCGACCAGCAGGACGAACAACGCGGCGGCCCCGGCTGCCTTGTCCAGCGCCATGTCGTAGTAGCGGTTGAAGAAGCTGGGCGTCCACGACAGCAGGACGGCCGCGGTGAACATCTGGAATCCGCCCGCGAGGTAGACGCACCACACGGCCGGGTTGGTGAACAGGGTGGAGACGGGGACCCGGATCACCGGGGTCGACCGGGCGACGCCGTCGGACGGGGCGACGGGGTCGTCGTGCACGGCGTACCGCGCGAGGCGGGACTCGGTGACCACGGCCCGGAACAGGGCGACGAGGATCAGTCCGAGCACGGCCATCGCGGTGAACGACCAACGCCACCCGACGTTGACGGCGATCACGCCGCCGAGCGAGACACCGACCACGGAACCGAAGGATCCGCCGGCCATGAACGCCCCGCTCAACGACGAGTGCAGGCGCGAGGAGAACACGCTCAGCACGAGGGCGATCCCGACGCTGCCGTAGGCGGCCTCGCCGACGCCCACGAAGAACCGGGCGGCCAGCATCTGTTCGTAGTTGGATGCGATCGCACAGCACAGGGTTGCGATGCTCCAGATCACCGCCATCGCGACGATGCTCCGCACTCGGCCCCACCGGTCGGCGAGCAGGGACAGCGGGAACGTCAGCAGGCCGACCATGAGGGCGACGACGCTGGTCAGCGAGGCGAGCTGCGAATCGGACAGCAGCCATTCGCTCTTCAGCATCGGGAAGACGGCGCTGAGGACCTGCCGGGACATGTAGTCCGACAGCAGCAGCGCGAAGGCCAGGGCGGCGACGACCCACGGATAGATGCGCGATCGCCGGCCCGCCGGCGTGGGGTCCGGCGTCGTCGGGCGGGGTTCGACGGTTCCGAACGCCTGTTCGGGGGAGGTCGTAGGCAGTCCCATGTGTGCTCCTGGAGGCGGATGGACTGGGGGAGGGGTGGCGCGGAGAACGGTCAGTTCTGTTGTCGGGCTTGGAACTCGGTCAGTTCCTCCTCGAGGATCGGCACCCCGAGGTTGCAGGCGTGGATCCCGAGGACGCTGACCATCTGCAGGACCGTGAGAATCTGTTCGCGGGTGACGCCGAGTTCGAGGGCGGCGCGGATGTGTCGCCGGACGCCCGGTGCGTACAGGTGGGTGGCAGCGGCATCGATTGCGATGCTGAGCAATTCGACGAATTCGGGAGGGAACACGCCGCGCCGGATCGGGACCGCGTTCATCGCCATGAACTGCTCGGTCCACTCCGGGTCCCAGCGGAAAAGGGTATCCCACAACGGATTCCAGCTACCCCCTTGCTGCATTCGATCGATGGTCGGAGTGGGGGACGGATCGGGGTGTGTGGTCATGGCAGCGCTCATTTCGCGAGTCGACTGGGTGAGGTGAGCCACTGTCCGATGTGGACGTGGCGCAGATCACGTTAGCTCGGCTCCGTTCGCAATAGTTTCCCCTCCGGGACACGATTCTGTGCATCTCGGGACATCGTCGACCGTCAGGTGTCGGCCCCTGCGGTGACGTCCGGGATCGCCCGCTTGCGCCACTCCCGCGGGCAGGTGCCGAACTGCTGATTGAACCAGCGCGAGAAGCTGCTCGGCGTCGAGAACGACAGCATCTCCGAGATCTCCGTCAAGGAGTACCGATCGCCGCTGACCATGTGGTTCGCCAGTTCGGTGCGGGTGGCATCGAGCACGGAGGTGAACGTCTGTCCGGACTTGGCGAGATGGCGATGGACCGTCCGCCGGTCGACCCCGAGACTGCGGGCAACCTGTTCGACGGAGCATCGCCCGGTCGGCAGCAGAAGCTCGACGAGCTCGCGGACGCGGTTGGCGATCGTCGGCTCCTCGGGGGCTGACAGGGTGTCGAGGAACTGCTGCGCGTAGGAGCGGAGAAGCGGGTCGGACAGGCGATTCGGTTGGTTCAGGTCGCTCGTGTAGGTGACGATCGCGTTGTAGTCGGCGTCGAACGTCAGCGGTGCTCCGAACATCTGCCGGTGGGTCGTGTCATCCCGTGGCCGGCTGTGCTCGAAGAGTGCCGCAACCGGGCGCCAGTGATCTCCCAGCAAACTCTTCAGCAGCTGGTGGACAACTGCGGCGGCGAGTTCGATGCCCTGCCGGACGGCCATCGGTTCCCCGGGTTCGAGGGTGATTCTGATCGTGGTCAGTCCCTCACGTTCGGACATGCGGATGCGCAGGGCTTCGTTGTACATGTGCTGGTACCGGATCAGCGTTCGCAGTGCGCTCCGGGCGTCGGGTTCCTCGCGGATGCTCACGCTCAGCGGCCCGAGTGCGGACAGTCGCCGGCGCTCGGCGAGCTTGAGCGCGAAGTCCGGACGACCGGATGCGGTGGCCGACACTTCGAGCAGGCGGAGCACCGCCGATGCCGGTACCCAGCGATCCTGCAGGTCGAGGCCGGACGGATCCAGTCCCGTGGATCGCAGCAGGGCGATCGGATCGATATGCAGTGCGTGGCTGAGCTCGATGTATCCGGTCAGCGAGGCGTATCGCGCAAGTGGCCTCGACACTCGTATCACCTTCCTGGGGGACTCCGGTTGCGCCGCGAGGGCGGGTGTGTGGCAAGACACAGTGCCACCCGGGTGGGGGTGGCGCAACCCGTGGGGAGAGCTCCCCTGTCCCGAAATGAACAGAAATATGTCCCGTAGGGGCATGTGTGAGCTTCGTCGCGTGGATACGGTCGAGTCAGTTGGATCACAGCCCGGGACGGGGAGCGAACCGTCGCTCCTCCCGGATGCCGGGGAACCCCCCGACGGCATCTGCGCCCGGACAGGATCGGTTGCTGTGAACGTTCGGCAACCACACACATCGAGCGGCCCGTCGGGTCCGGTCGCGAGCTGAGGAGATTTCGATGGCAAAGGCGATTCGCTTCTACGAGACCGGTGGTCCGGAGGTTCTGAAGTGGGAGGCCGTGGAGGTCGGGGAGCCCGGCCCGGGTGAGGTGCGGATCCGGCACGAGGCGGTCGGGCTGAACTTCGCCGACACCTACTTCCGTACCGGCCTGTATCCGGCGCCCCTGCCGGCGGGGATGGGTGTCGAGGCCGCGGGTGTCGTCGAGGCGGTCGGTCCCGGCGTCGACGGCTTCGCGGAGGGCGACCGCGTCACGTACACCGGCAGCCCGCTCGGTGCGTACAGCACCGAGCGCGTCATGCCCGCCGATTCCCTGATCGCGTTGCCGGACGGCATCGGGTTCGAGACCGCGGCGGCGATGACGATGCGCGGACTCACCACGTCCTACCTGCTGCGCAGGATCGCTCCGTCACTGAAGGCGGGCGACACGGTGCTGCTGCACGCCGCCGCCGGCGGCGTCGGTCTGATCTTCTGTCAGTGGGCGAAGCTGCTGGGCATCAACGTCATCGGCACCGTGTCGAGCGACGCGAAGGCCGAGGTGGCCCGCGCTCACGGCTGCGGCGAGGTGATCGTCTACAAGCGGGAGAACGTCGCCGAGCGGGTCCGCGAACTCACCGACGGTAAGGGTGTGCCGGTCGTGTACGACAGCATCGGGGAGACCACCTACCAGTCGTCGATCGATTCGCTGGCGCGTCGGGGCCTGCTCGTGGCGTTCGGGACGGCGTCCGGTCCGATCCCGCCGATCAACGCCATGGAGCTCGCGGTCAAGGGCTCGCTGTTCGTGACCCGTCCGGCGCTCGCCGACTACATCGCCGATCCCGCCGAGCGGGCCGAGCTCGCGGCCGAGTTGTTCGGTCACGTCGCCGCCGGCCGCATCGAGATCGAGATCAATCAGCACTACGCGCTCGAGGAGGCCGAGCAGGCGCACCGGGACCTGGAGTCGGGTATCAGCATCGGCTCGTCGGTGTTCTCGTTCTGATCCCGAACCATCCATCCACGCAACGTCGTTCGGTGGATCGGCGCACCACGAGGCGACGCCACGACCCACCACTTCCAGCTCGAAGGAGAGTGCCATGACCACTGTCGAACTTGCGCACGGCCGTGCGGCGACCGGCACACCCGTGTCGCCGATGGATGCCCGGCCGCTGACCTGCAGTATCGGCGCCGAACTCCACGGTGTCGACCTGGCCGACGTCTCTCACGACGACGACCTCTTCGCCGAACTGAAGGCGCTGTTGCTCGATCACAAGGTGCTGTTCTTCCGCGACCAGGATATGAGCCGGGCCGAACACATCGCGTTGGCCGAGCGTTTCGGCTCCCTCGAGGATCATCCGGTGGTCGGCAGCGATCCCGATCATCCCGGCCTCGTCCGGATCTACAAGGACCTCGACAGCCCGCGGGAGGCGTTCGAGAACGCCTACCACTGTGACGCGACGTGGCGCGCGAACCCGCCGATGGGGTGCGTGCTCCGGTGCGTCGAGGGTCCCGCCGTCGGTGGCGACACGATCTGGGTGAACATGGCGTTGGCGTACGAGCGGCTGCCGGAGCGCGTCAAAGAGCAGATCGAGGGCCTGCGCGCCCGGCACAGCATCGAGGCGTCCTTCGGTGCGCGACTGCCGATGGAGAAGCGGCTCGAACTCAAGGAGCGCTTCCCCGACGCGGAGCACCCGGTGGTCCGCACGCACCCCGAGACCGGGGAGAAGATCCTGTTCGTCAACAGCTTCACGACGCATCTCACGAACTACCACACCGAGGAGAACGTCCGGTGCGGTATCGACTACGCCCCGGGCGCCGGTGAGTTGCTGCGGTACCTGCAGAGCCAGGCCACGATCCCGGAGTACCAGGTGCGCTGGCAGTGGACGAAGAACAGCGTCGCGATCTGGGACAACCGGTCGACCCAGCACTACGCGGTCCAGGACTACTGGCCCGCCGTCCGAAAGATGGAACGCGCCGGGATCGTCGGCGACCGCCCGTTCTGATTTCCGATTTCCGAACCTCTCTATCCAGAAACGGAGTTACCCATGCATTTCCATGACGATGCATTCTTCCCGGAGAACCAGGACAAGCTGGTCATCACCGTCGCGCCGTACGGGCCGGAGTGGGCGGTCGAGGACTTCCCCGAGGACCTGCCGCTGACGATGGACGAGCACGTCCAGCAGGCCGTCGACTGCTTCGAGGCGGGCGCGACGGTGCTGCACATCCACGTCCGCGAGGAGGACGGGAAGGGCTCGAAGCGGCTGTCGAAGTTCAACGAGCTCCTGGGCCGGCTGCGGGAGGCGGTGCCGGAGATGATCCTGCAGGTCGGTGGCTCGATCTCGTTCGCGCCGGAGGGTGACGGCGCGGACGCGAAGTGGTTGCCGGACAACGTCCGTCACATGCTCGCCGAGCTGGACCCGAAGCCGGACCAGGTGACGATCGCGATCAATACCAGCCAGATGAACATCATGGAGCTGATGACCCCGGGCGACATCAAGGGCACCTCCCTGGAGAATGCGGACCTGGCGCACACCTACCGGGAGATGACGGTGCCGGCCGGTCCGGAGTGGGTCGAGGAGCACCTGCGCCGGTTGCAGGCGGCCGGGATCCAGCCGCACTTCCAGCTGTCGAGCATTCCGCAGCTCGAGACCGTCGAACGGTTGATCCGCCGCGGCGTCTACACCGGTCCGCTGAACGTCACGTGGGTGGCGATCGGTGGCGGCTTCGACGGCCCGAACCCGTACAACATGATGCAGTTCGTCAACCGGGTCCCGGACGGCGCCTGCCTGACGCTCGAGACGCTGATGCGCAGCGTGTTGCCGGTGAACACGATGGCGATCGCGATGGGCCTGCACGCGCGGTGCGGCAACGAGGACAACCTGTGGGCGCCGAGCGGCGAGGTCAAGATCACCTCCGCCGATCAGGTCCGTCAGCTGGTCCGCGTCGCCAAGGAACTCGGCCGTGAGGTCGCCACCGCGAAGGAGGCCCGCGACATCTACCGGATCGGCACCACGTACTCCGGCGCCGACGAGACCCTCGAGAAGCTCGGCTACGCGCCGAACCGTCGCCCCGGTCAGGTCGGCTTCACCCAGCACGCCTGACCGACCCCAGCATTCGGGGTGGGGACACCGACCCGTCGGTGTCCCCACCCCGAATGCCTCGCACGCCCTGATTTCTTCTGGAGGAATTGTCATGCCCAGCAGCGCATCCCCGACCGTCGTGATCGTTCCCGGCCTGCGTGACCACGCCCCGGACCACTGGCAGACGCTTTTGGCCGCCGGCCTCGACAAGGTCCGCACGGTCCCGCCGCTCGAGCACGACAAGCTCAGCCTCGACGCCCGGGTGGCCGCGCTCGACGCCGTCCTGGCCGACATCGACGGACCCGTCGTGCTCGTCGCGCACAGCGCCGGCGTGATGATCACCGTGCACTGGGCCGCCCGCCACGACCGCCCCGTCGCGGGCGCGATCCTGGCCACCCCGTCCGACCTCTCCACCCCGCTGCCCGCCGGCTATCCGTCCCTGGCGGACCTCGACGCGAACGGCTGGAACCCGGTCCCGCGCAGCCCGCTGCCGTTCCCGAGCATCGTCGCCGCCAGCACCGACGACCCGCTGGCCGAGTTCGCCGTGGTCGCCGACATGGCGCGCGACTGGGGCGCCCGGCTCGTCGACCTCGGCGAGGTCGGACACCTCAACCCGGCGTCCGGCTACGGCGAATGGCCCCGCGCCACCGAACTTCTCGACGAACTACTGACCACGGTCGGCGCCGCGGCCTCGCCGACCAACTGACCGCCGACGATCGCTGCCCGAGGGAGAACGCCCCGATGCTCAATCTGTCCATGTTCCTGGAGGACTCGGCCCGCAAGTACCCGACCCGCGACGCGCTGGTGCTGGGCGACGACCGGTTCACCTATGCCGAGACCGACGGCCTGGCGAACCAGATCGCCAACCTCCTCGTCGCGTCCGGGATCGAGCCCGGTGACCGGGTTGCGCTCTCCTGCCCCAACCTCCCGTGGTTCCCGATCGTCTACTACGGGATCCTCAAGGCGGGGGCCGTGGTCGTTCCGCTCAACGTCCTGTTGAAGGGGCGGGAGATCGCGTACCACCTGCAGGACTGCGGGGCCACGGCGTACTTCTGCTTCGAGGGCGGACCGGATCTGCCGATCGGGGAGTACGGGCGGGCGGGCTTCGGTGCGGCCGCCTCGTGCCGGTCCATGTTCGTGATCGGCGGCGACGGCGAGTACGGCGAGGGGATCGAGGCGCTGTCGGCGGTGCTCCCCGCGCAGCCGGCGACCTTCGAGACCGTGGTGCGGGAGGCGACGGACACCGCCGTGATCCTGTACACGAGCGGGACCACCGGGCAGCCGAAGGGCGCCGAGCTGAGCCAGTCGAACATGGTGCTGAACGCGTTGGCGTCCAACCGACTGTTCGACAGCACGCCGAGCCGGCCGGACACCCACCTGCTGACGCTTCCGCTGTTCCATTCGTTCGGGCAGACGATCAACATGAATGCCGGGTTCTCGATGGGCGCGACGCTGGTGCTGTTGCCGCGCTTCGAGGCCGGTGCGGCGCTGGAGATCATGGAGCGCGAGTCGATCACGATGTTCGCGGGCGTGCCGACGATGTACTGGGGCCTGCTCGGTGCGGTGGACGACTCGGTCGATGTCGGCCGGATCGCCGCCGATCTCCGCAAGGCCATCTCCGGGGGCGCGGCGCTGCCCGTCGAGATCCTCGAGCGCTTCGAGAAGCGCTTCGGAGTGCAGATTCTCGAGGGGTACGGGTTGTCGGAGACCTCGCCGGTCGCGCTGTTCAGCGATCCGGAGCAGGACCCCCGCGCCGGCTCGATCGGAATTCCGCTGTGGGGCGTGGAGGTCCGGCTCGTCGACAAGGACTGGAACATCGTCGAGGGCGCGGACGTGGTGGGGGAGATCGCCATTCGCGGACACAACGTGATGAAGGGGTACTACGGCCGTCCCGACGCCACCGCGGAGGTGATGCGCGACGGCTGGTTCCGCACCGGCGATCTGGCCCGCCGCGACGCCGACGGCTTCTACTACATCGTCGACCGGGCCAAGGACATGATCGTGCGCGGTGGCTTCAACGTCTATCCGCGCGAGATCGAGGAGGTCCTCATGACGCACGAGGCGGTGTCGTTGGCCGCGGTGATCGGGGTGCCGCACGAGAGTCACGGCGAGGAGGTGCGCGCCTACGTCATCCCGCAGCCGGGTGCCGAGGTCTCCGACGCCGACCTGATCGCGTGGTCGAAGGACCGGATGGCGAGCTACAAGTATCCCCGCGAGGTCCGGATCGTCGAGCAGTTGCCGATGACCGCGACGGGGAAGATCCTCAAACGCGAGCTGGTCTGAGATCCGGCAGCCTTCCGAAGCCCCTTGACCGCGTACGAGATTTCCGAATCGGACTCTTGCGCGGGGGATCCGAGTCTAGGCTCGCGGGCACTTGGACGGTTGTACAGGAAGGCTCACCGTGCGCGCGTTGCTGTTGATCGCCCTGACGGCTCTGACCCTGCAGGCTGCACCGGCTGCGGAAGCGGCTCCCCTCGAGGACGGGTGGACACTTCCGCAGCTGACGGTCGAGGACCGCACGATCAAGGACGTCGACGGTCGGACGGTACTGCTGCGCGGCACGAACGTGAATCAGCTCAACGAGTACGCGCAGAACGGGACCGACCTACCGACGGTGGCTCCGCTGGACCGCACGGACTTCGCGCGAATGGCCGCGCTCGGGTTCGACGTGGTGCGGCTGAACGTGTCGTGGTCGGCGTTGGAGCCCACCCGAGGAGCGTTCGACCAGGCCTACGTTCAGCGGATCCGCTCCGCGGTCCAGGACGCGAAGGACCACGGCATCTACACCGTGCTCGACATGCATCAGGACGCGTGGGGTCCGTTCATCGGGACCCCGGCCGGGCAGGACTGCCCACCGCTCCTCGAACCGGGTGTCGGCTGGGACGGGGCACCGGAATGGGCCACGCTGACCGGTGGGTGGACGACGTGCACCATCGGTGGACTCCGGGAGGCGTCACCGGCGGTTGCCCGTGCGTTCCAGGCGTTCTACGACGACGAGCAGGGCATCCAGGGGCGACTGGTCGCGACGTGGGCCCGCCTGGCCGCCGAGTTCAAGGACGAACCCGCCGTCGCCGGCTACGACCTGCTCAACGAGCCGAACCCGGGACTGCGGGGCCCGATCCTGGCCGCCGACCAGATCGGCCGCTTCTACCAGCGTGCGATCACGGCCATTCGGCAGGCCGAATCCGGTGGCTTCCCGCACCTGATCTTCTTCGAGCCGAGCGCGATCTGGTCGGCGTTCGGGATCGACGCACTTCCTCCCCGCCACTACCTCACCGATCCGCTCGTGGTGTTCTCGCCGCACCTCTACAACCAGTCGATCACCGTCAGCAGCGAATTCCCTTCCCTCGAGTCCGGATTCCGGATCGCTGCGGCGGCAGCCGACTGGTACGACGCGCCGTTGTGGACGGGAGAGTGGGGTTGGTTCGGTGACGCCGACGAGCAGTCCGCGGTCGTGGACCGGTTCGTCGACGCCACGAACGCACATCGGATGGGCGGCGCGTGGTGGTCGTGGACGCAGGCGTGCGGCGATCCGCATGCCGTGCGGGACGGCAACACCGGCAAGCCGCAGGGCAACCTCAACGTCATCGACTGCCCGTCGGGTGAGCCGCTGGGAACGGCCGAGGGATTCGCCACCCCGCTGTCGCGTGCCTACCCGCGCGCGACGCCGGGGGACATCACCGATCTCACGTCGGACGGCTTCAGTGGGACGGGGCGCGGACGGCTGGAAGCCTGGTACCCCGGCGCCGCGAGGCCGCAACTGGACACCACGGATCTCGCGGACGTGGAACTCGTGCAGGTGGACGGCGGCTGGCGTCTGACCGCGCACGCCGACGGTGACTACTCGGTGAGCGGTCGGTGAGCCACCGAGCCGGGGTCTGAGCGATCGCTTAGATGCGCGGACGGGTGCGTGGCGTCATGCACCCGCGTCCACCATCCGTTCGGCGAGTGCCGCGAGCGATGCGCCCACGGCCTCGGGCGTGTGCAGTTCGCGGGACGGGTACCACCGCGCCGTATCGATGCACAGGGACAGGACCGCGAGGGTGGTGACGTCGATGTTGTCGACCGCGAACTCGCCGTCCCGGGTCCCGTCCGAGATGATCGAACGGACCGTCGCGACGATGTCCCGGCGCAGCTGCACCACCCGCGCGTGGATCTCGTCGTCGAGTGCGGCGAGTTCGTACTGCACGACCCGGGCCGTCTTGTGATTCTCGGCGTGCCAGTACGCGAACGCGTAAACCACGGCGCGTAGGCGTTTCGTCGAGGAACCCGCGGCCTCGGCGCCAGCACGCAGGACCGCCAGTGCCGCGGTGTGCCCCTCGAGGCTCAGCCGGGCCAGGACGTCCTGCTTGGACCGGAAATGGATGTACATCGCGGCGGGGCTCATGTTCGCCCCGGCGGCGATCTCGCGCGTGCTGGTCCCGTGGTAGCCCTTGGCCGCGAACGCGTCGCGAGCGGAGTCCAGGAGTCGCTGCTCGGCCTCCCCGATGGGGCGGTCCGTGCGGGGCGCGGCTGACTGCGATGACATTTCGACTCCGACCTCCGGCGCATCCACCGACCCGATGTCGGCGTTCCACGTTGACTTTCTTACACTCCCATCACAAACTAAGCGAACGCTTAGCCGGTGGGGGTTGAGTTGGAAAGGGTTGCGAAGTTGAAGAGAGCAGTTTTCACCGCCGATCACGAACAGTTCCGCGCATCGGTCCATGACTTCCTGGCTCGGGACGTGGTCCCGAACGTCGAGTCCTACAGCGAGAACAAGCTGATCCCCCGCGAGGTGTGGCGTGAGGCCGGCAAGCAGGGGATCCTCGGTCTCGAGATTCCCGAGATCTACGGGGGCAGCGAGGCCGGCGACTACCGGTTCAATGCCGTCGCGACCGAGGAACTGGCCGCCGTCAACATGGCTCTGGCGTCGAGTTTCGGGATCCACTTCGACATCGTGACCCCGTACGTGGTCGACCTCGCGTCGGAGGAACAGAAGCAGCAGTGGTTGCCGCGAATGGCCTCGGGTGACGCGGTGGCGGCGATCGGCATGACCGAGCCGTCCGCGGGGTCCGACCTGGCGAGCCTGAAGTCGACGGCCGTCCGTGACGGTTCGGACTGGGTCCTCAACGGTTCCAAGACCTTCATCACGAACGGCTACACCGCCGACGTGGTCGTCGTGGCTGCGCGCACCGATCCGGAGCAGCGGTCCAAGGGCATCAGCCTCTTCCTCGTCGACGCGTCGCTCCCCGGCTTCGAACGCGGACGCAAACTCGACAAGGTCGGCCAGCCCGAGGCCGACACCGCGGAACTGTTCTTCGACGACGTCCGACTGCCCGCCGACGCGCTGCTCGGCGAGGCCGGCAGTGGATTCGTGGCGATGATGGAACGGCTCCCGCAGGAGCGCATCGGTGCTGCCGTGACCAACATCGGGCACGCCAAGCAGATCCTGCTGGAGACGATCGAGTACGCCAAGGAGCGCAAGGCGTTCGGGAACTCGATCGGTTCGTTCCAGCACAACAAGTTCCTGCTGGCCGAGCTGGTCACCAAGATCGAGGTCGCGCAGGCGTACGTCGATGCGGCGGTGGCGGAGCACGCCGATTCCGGGCTGAGCGCCGTCGACGCGGCCAAGGCCAAGTGGTGGTCCGCGCAGGTGCAGAACGACGTGCTCGATCATTGCGTGCAGTTGCACGGAGGCTACGGCTACATGCAGGAGTACCGAGTCGCCCGAGCCTGGATGGACGCCCGCGTCACGAAGATCTGGGCCGGATCCAACGAGATCATGAAGGAGATCATCGGGCGCGATCTCGCGCTGTGACCTGATCGGCTCGAGGGCTCGGTGGACGAGACGGTCCGCCGGGCCCTTCGCCGTCGAACGGCTCCCGGGGTCGAGTGCGCGCAAGCCGCACCAGCTCCTCGGCGGCGCTGTGGAGGGGACCCTGCGCGCTCCACACCGCGTGGAGGGTTCGCGTGAGATCGAGTCCCTCGACGTCGACGACCAGGAGATCGCCCGACGTCACGTGCTCGGCGACGGCCAACGTGCTCAGCACGGCGGGTCCGACGCCGGCGAGCACGCTACTGCGAATTGCTCCCGAACTTCCCAGCTCCAGCATCGGGGGTGCACCGGGATGTCCCTCGAGTGCAACGTCGAGCGTGGTGCGAGTACCGGAGCCGGGCTCGCGCACGATCAGCGGTGTGAGGGCGAGTTCGGCTGCCGTGACAGGTCTTCTGCGTCGGGCCCAGGGGTGGCCGGGGTGTACGACGACGACCAGCCGGTCCCGTGCGACCGGTGTGCTCTCGAGATGTCGCGGAATCGACGGCGACTCGACGAATCCGAGTTCGCACGAACCGTCGTCGATCTGCTCGAACACTCGATGCGAGTTCTGCACCTGCAGGTGAATTGCGAGATCGGGATGTGACTCCCGAAAGTTGCCCAGCCATACGGGAATCAGATGCTCGGCGATGGTCATGCTGGCGCTGACCGTGAGGCCTCTCGAGCGTTCCTCCTTGAGGCTGTCGACGACTTCGAGCAGCTTGTGGGTGTCGGCCATGATCTTCCGTGCCCAGTGGGCGACGACCACTCCGCCGGATGTCAGTACCGATCCGGTGGGTCTCCGGTGGATCAGCGCGACGCCAAACTGTCGTTCGAGCCGGCGAATGCCACGACTTGCGTTCGGCTGCGCCATTCCGACGAATTTACTTGCTGCACTGAGGCTTCCGAGATCATCGACACCCACCAGCAATTCCAGCGCTGTGTAGTCGAGTGGGTGAAGTGGCATGCAGTGAGTGTAGAGGGGCTCGGGGGGATATCAGATTTGCATGGGGTGTTGCCCAATCGGGCACTACCGCACCGGTCCCCGACGGCGGATCCTCGTACTATGAGTTCCCAACCAGGACAATCGCAATCCGTCGGAGTGGTGGAACCGCCTCGGCCTCGGGATCCGCTGACGACCAAACTCTCCACGTACGTCCCGGGCGTTGCCCTGTCCGCCTCGGCGGCGTTGATCGCACTGGGCGTGAAGTATCTGCTCCCCGCGGTCAGCCCGCTGTTGATCGCGATCATCATGGGAGCGCTGCTGGCGAACCTCGTGATCCTGCCGTCGTCGTTCGGTCCCGGTCTCACCTTCTCCTCCAAGAAGCTCCTCCGCATCGGGATCGCCCTGTTGGGACTGCAACTCGTCCTGGGCGACATCCTCGACCTCGGTTGGGGTGTCATCGTGATGGTCGTCGCGATCGTGGTCCTGGGCATCGTCGGCACCATGTTCGTGGGCGGCCTGCTCGGCATCTCCTGGACGCAGCGGGTGCTCATCGCCTGCGGCTTCTCGATCTGCGGTGCCGCGGCCGTTGCGGCGGCGGACGGCGTCGTGGAGGCGGAGGAAGAAGAGGTCCTCACCGCTGTCGCGCTGGTGGTGATCTTCGGCACCGTGATGATTCCGACGATCCCGTTGGTGGCGAGTGCCTTCGGACTCGGCGATTTCGATGCAGGATTGCTGGCCGGTGGATCCATCCACGAGGTCGCACAGGTGGTTGCGGCGGGTGGCATCATCGGCGGCGCGGCGTTGACGGTCGCGACGATCGTCAAGCTGGCGCGAGTGGTCATGCTGGCGCCCGTCATCGTTGTTCTGAGCGTGCTGCAGCGTCGACGTTCCGCCGGTGAGGCCGTATCGACGAAGCGGCCTCCGGTGCTGCCGCTGTTCGTCGTCGCCTTCCTCGTGTTCGTGGCGGTTCGGTCGACGGGAGTCGTTCCGGAAGGGGTTCTCTCGGTTGCATCGTCCGTCCAGACGGGGTTGCTCACCGCCGCGATGTTCGCACTCGGTGCCGGAGTGCGGGTGGCGACGATCAAGAAGGTGGGAGGCCGGCCCTTCGTTCTGGCGGCGGCGTCCACCGTGTGGGTGTTCCTGATCGCCCTGACGGGCGTGCTGGTGTTGTGACCGGTATCGACGAAACGACATCGCACAGCGGACCCGCCCCCGGTCCCCACAGGCGCGAAATACGGACGGGAGGCGAACGCGCGGGCGCACAATGTGGGTAGTCCGTGACGGGAGGTGCCCCGGATGCCCACGCGCACGATCGACGGCCGACGGCTGACTGTGAGCCGTCTCGACAAGGTGCTGTATCCGGCGACCGGTACGACCAAGGGCGAGGTGATCGACTACTACGTCGCGATCGCGTCCGCCCTGCTCCCGCACGTGGTCGATCGTCCGGTCACCCGGAAGCGCTGGCCCAACGGAGTGGACGAGCCCTCGTTCTTCGAGAAGAACCTGGCCGAGTCCGCTCCGGACTGGCTCAGCCGACGGGCGGTGCACCACAAGGATCGGACCGTCCGTTACCCGCTGATCGATTCGGCCGCGGCGCTCGCGTGGATCGGACAGCAGGCCGCTCTGGAAGTGCACGTGCCGCAGTGGCGTTTCGTCGACGACGAGCCGGGGCCCACGACGCGGCTGGTGTTCGACCTGGACCCGGGCGACGGCGTCGGGCTGACCGAGTGCGCGCGGGTGGCCTTCGCGGTCCGCGACCTGGTCGCGACGCTCGGGTGGACGGCGTTCCCGGTCACCAGTGGCAGCAAGGGAATTCACGTGTACGTGCCGCTGGACCGGGCGCTGGCGCCGGGTGGGGCGTCGACGGTGGCGAAGAAGGTGGCGACGAGTCTGGAACAGATGCACCCCGATCTGGTGACGGCGACGATGGCGAAGTCGGTCCGCGGCGGGCGCGTGTTCCTGGACTGGAGTCAGAACAACGTCGCGAAGACCACCGTTGCGCCGTACTCGCTGCGCGGTCGTTCCGCGCCGACGGTGGCCGCACCGCGCGCGTGGGAGGAACTCGAGGACCCTGATCTGCGGCACCTACGGTTCGACGAGGTCCTCGACCGGTTCCGTCGGGACGGTGACCTGCTCGCCGGACTGGACCCGCCGCTCGATCCGCTCGCCGAGTACCGCCGCAAGCGTGATCCCACTCGCACTCCGGAGCCGATCCCTCGCACGGAATCGGAAGGCGGCGAGGGAAACTCGTTCGTCATCCAGGAGCACCACGCCCGGCGACTGCACTACGATTTCCGGCTCGAGCGCGACGGTGTGATGGTCTCGTGGGCGGTGCCACGGGGTGTGCCGACGTCGCCGAAGGAGAACCGCCTGGCCGTTCACACCGAGGACCATCCGCTCGAGTACGCGAGCTTCTCGGGCAGCATTCCCCGCGGCGAGTACGGCGGTGGCACCGTCAGCATCTGGGACGCCGGAACGTACGAACCGGAGAAGTGGCGGGACGACGAGGTGATCGTCCGACTCTCCGGCCGCCGTGTGCAGGGCCGGTACGCCCTCATCCGCACCGCGGGCGACCAGTGGCTGATGCATCTGATGAAGGACGACGGCGACGGCGACCGGACCGGGTTCCCGCGTGGGCTCGCCCCGATGCTCGCCACCGCGGGCCGTCTCGACGGCCTGGACCCAGGCGAGTGGGCGTTCGAGGGGAAGTGGGACGGCATCCGGCTGATCGTCGAGTTCGACGGCACCGCAATCCGTTTGCGGGGCCGGGCGGGCAACGTCGTCACCGAACGATATCCGGCGTTGCAGTCCCTCGCGCGGACGCTGGACGGGCACCGGGTGGTGCTCGACGGGGAGGTCGTCAGCCTGGACCGGCAGGGGCGGACCAGCTTTCCCGCACTGCAGGCCGGCGGAGTGCCGCAGTTCTGGGCGTTCGACGTGCTCTATCTCGACGGAATCTCCCTCTTCCGCAAGAGCTACGACGATCGTCGTCGCATTCTGGACGCGCTGGCCGCGGCGGTCGACGGATTGGTGGTGCCGCCCCAGCTGGAGGGGTCGGTCGACGACGTCGTCGCGCAGAGCCACGATCTCGAGGGCGTCGTCGCGAAGCGCCGCGATTCGATCTATCTGCCGGGCAAACGGGGATCGGCGTGGATCAAGACGAAGAACTGGCTCACCCAGGAGGCAGTGATCGGGGGCTGGCGTCGTGGCCGGGGCGCTCGCGGCGGGGTGCTGGGGTCGCTGCTGCTCGGCATCCCCGACGCGGACGGCCTGCGCTACATCGGGCGGGTCGGAACCGGATTCGGAGAGCGGGAACTCGAACGCCTCACCGCGATGCTGGCACCCCTCGAGTGCGCGACGAGTCCGTTCGTCGGGGAGGTCCCGGACGTCGACCGGGACACGGTGTGGGTGACACCGGCCGTCGTCGGAGAAGTGCGGTATCGGGAACGTACCGAGGCCGGCCGACTGCGGCACCCGAGCTGGCGCGGGGTGCGGGAGGACAAGCGCCCCGACGACGTGCGGGTCGAGTGACCAGGGTGGCCGGTGACCTCGGCGTAGCCGGATCGCGGTGCCCGCTCCGTTAGGATGACTGCGGCGAATGCGACGGACCGGCCGTGTGTCGGCCCCCGGCGCGATGGCTGTCGCCGCAGTTTCCGTGGGGACCACTTCAAGGCAGAGATGAGGGCAGATGCCCCGCAAGCAGGAACATGCCGACCGTTACAACGACGCGTTGGTCACGCTAGCCGCTGCGACGCACCGCCCCGCCAATATCGTCGACGTGGCCGACGGCTACGCGATTCGGGTCGACTTCGAGTTCAACCGCTATGTACTGGCAACAAACGATCGTGGCGGCTTGACCAGCGACGTCGATGCCATCGAGGTGTGGTCGGTGGCGTTCTACCAGCAGTGTGACTCCGCCGCGGACGAGTTGCTCGCCGAGGCCAGTCACGAGTGGCTCGCCGACGCGTTCGACCTGGCCCTCGATTCGCTGCGGAACTCCGAGAACTGGATCGACGCGGACGCGAAGTTCGGAGAACTCACCAAGCCCGGTCCGGCATCGGATGACGTGCTCCGCTGACCGGGGCGAATTGTCGTAGAAGTTTTCGAGGGTGCCCTCGGCAGGATTCGAACCTGCGACACCGGCTTTAGGAGAGCCGTGCTCTATCCCCTGAGCTACGAGGGCGGGGGCGAAGTGAACGCGTGATCGAACCATCGCGCTGTTCCGCAGTAGGGAGTGTAGCGGCCGGGGGCGGTCCGGGATGAATCGGTCGCAGCGTCCCCGGAATCGGGATCGTCCTGCGTGTGCGCCTGCCGGGCCGAAACCGTCCGGGTAAAGATCCGGTAACGCTAGCCAGGACCTATATGAATTTGTTACTTTGGCCCGGCAGCAAGATCGAGTGCACTCCGGAAGTGTGCGGCCGTAGACGAATTGACGAGGTAGCTGACTGTGGGACGCCATCGCCGGACGGAAGCCGACGCTGTGATCTTCGAGCTCGACCCGACCGCCGTGCGGGGACGCCACCGCTGCGAGGCCTCCGGCCCGAGCGCCGGCCTGAAGGCTGCCACGGTCGCCGCGGCCACGGGTGCGATCCTCACCGCCGGTGCGCAGCTCGGCGCAGGTAGCGCCGCCGCCGACACCGTCGGAGCGCCCGCCCAGGTCCAGCTTCCCGAGGGGCTGCTTCCCGCGGGTCTCGAACTCCCGACCCTGCCTCAGGTCCAGTTGCCGGTCCTGCCGCAGCTGCCCTCGCCCGACCAGGCGATCGCCGCGTTCAAGGCCACGCAACTGCCGGCGGAACTGCCGCAGCCGGTCCAGCAGGCCGTGCGTGATCTCACGGCCGCGGCCGAGTCCACGTTCGGTTCCCTCGATCAGGTGACCAAGCCCCGGGCCGTGAAGCCGGTCTCCGGCACGCTCACCTCCGACTTCGGCCCCCGCTGGGGCAGCCACCACGGCGGTCTCGACATCGCCGCGCCGATCGGCACCCCCGTGTACGCGGCCGCCGACGGCGTCGTCGTCGACGCCGGGCCAGCCTCGGGCTTCGGTCTGTGGGTGCGTGTCAAGCACGACGACGGCACCACCACGGTGTACGGCCACATCAACGACTACCAGGTGACGACCGGCCAGCATGTGTCCGCCGGCCAGCAGATCGCCACCGTCGGTAATCGGGGCCAGTCCACCGGCCCGCACCTGCACTTCGAGGTGTGGAGCCCGGGCGGTGCCAAGTTGGATCCCTCGGCGTGGCTCGAGGAGCGCGGCGTGGCGGTCACCTGGCGCGGTGCCTCCACCACCATGTGAGTCAGGCAGTCGGGGCCGTGGTCCGACGGGATGCGTAGGACAGGCCGCAGGCGGTCATCACCTGACCGAGGCTCAGCGGGCCCTCGGCGCCTCGGGCGCGGGAGAATCGACCGTCCGGTCGCACCCACAGTCGGATCGACGCGTCCACAGAGCCCACCGAGTCCGTAGCGTCCGTAGCGTCCGCGCGTCGGAGCACGTACTCGTCGCAGCCGTCGGGGGAGGGCAGCGTCTCACGCACCACGTGCTGGGCGAATGCGAGTTCGATCAGGTCGTCGATCACGAAGGCTGCTCCTCATCTCCTGAATCGACCGGGGTCGATGCGTCACCCCTCGGTAACGGAGATTAGGTTAGCCTTCGCTACTGATGTGTTGTCAACCCTCGTGACGTGCAGGTGAGCGAAGCAACTCCGACGGCCACCTAGCGGACGGACAACGCCACCGAGGCCTCACCGGTGTAGGTGAGGAACGTCAGCGACTCCTGGAAGTACAGCTCGACCGTCTCGGAATCGTGCGACAGGTAGCCGATCGACAGGTCCTGGCCGATCTGTAGGTCGAAGTCGCCACCACGGGAGGTCAGGACGAAGGCGCCGTCGATCGCCGGCGCCCAGATGATGTCCCCGTCGATGAGACGCTTGATGTGCTCGCGGATCGGGTAGCCGTGATCGGACGTCTCGCTCACCTCCGTGTACGCCTCCGCGCTCAGCAGCACCGAGTACGGGCCGTCGACACCGGCCAGGCGGAGCTCGGACAGTGCCTGGCTGATCATCTCGGGCACGTCCCGCACGTCCTCGGGCAGTTGCAGCGGCGCGTTCGACGAACTTGCCCGGATGCCCTCGATGCCGGCGGCGGCATAACCCTCGAAGATCGCCCGGTCCTCGGCGAAGGCGATCCTCTTCGCGGCCTCCTTCACGGCATCCCAGTCGGAGTCCTGCGCGCCGCGTTCGACGTTGTCGATTTCTTCGCGCGACAGCGTGAACGGCACCCGCAACTCGACGAGCGGGGCGACCCGGCGCTGACGGGCCAGGACGCCGGAGGCGGGAGCCTCGATGGTGGTGGTGCGGCCGAGGCCGACGGCGGAGAAGTCGGTGCCGTGCGGACCCGAGACGTCGACGACGAGGCGTCCCGCGATGTGCCGCTTGAATGTTCGGGACGCCTCCTCCTCGATCGACGCCCAGGCGGCGTCGGTGATGGGGGCGAGACCGCGGTAGAGGTTGTTCATCGTGTGGAACTCCTTCTCAGACTGCCAATTCCGAGTGATCCGTCAGCGGCGGGAGACGGGCTCGTGCCTTCGGTGTCGGCCTGCCGGATGCCCGGCGCCGGAGGGAGGGAGTCGAGGAACTCGACGGTGGGGGAGAAGAACAGGCTGCCGGTGACGGCCGTCGAGAAGTCGAGGATGCGGTCGGTGTTGCCCTCGGGCTTGCCGATGAACATGTTGCGCAGCATCTCCTCGGTGACCGACGGCGTCGCGGCGTAGCCGATGAAGTAGGTGCCGAACTCTCCGTCGCCGAGGCTGCCGAACGGCATGTTGACCCGCAGGATCTGCCGCTCGTCGCCGCTGTCGTCGGTGACGGTGTTCAGGGCGACATGGGAATTGGACGGCTTGACGTCGTCGGCGAGTTCGATGTCGTCGAGCTTGGTGCGTCCGATGACGCGTTCCTGCTCCTCGGTGGAGATCGCGTTCCAGGAGTCCATGTCGTGCAGGTACTTCTGCACGATCACGTAGCTGCCACCGGTGAAGTCGGGGTCCTCGTCGCCGACCAGCGCCGCCTCGGCGGCCTCGATGCTCTCGGGGTTCTCGGTGCCGTCGACGAACCCGAGCAGGTCGCGCTGTTCGAAGTAGCGGAAGCCGTGCGTCTCGTCCACGACGGTCGCCGCGCCCCGCAGCCGTCCGACGATCTTCGACGCCAGTTCGAAGCACAGGTCCATCGACACCGCACGGATGTGGAACAGCAGGTCTCCGGGCGTCGCGGGAGCGTGGTGCCGACCGCCGTCGAGTTCGACGAACTCGTGCAGTTCGGCGGGCCGGGCGCCGTCGAACAATCGGTCCCACGCGGACGAACCGACCGAGGCGACACACACGAGCCCGGAATCCGGGACCCGGAATCCGACCGCCTTGCGTAGGCCGTCGACGTCGGAGAGCAGATCGCGCGTCACGGATTCGCCGCCGTCGTCGACGGTGAGGACGAGGAAGATCGCCGCGGGGGTCAGCGGCGTGAGGATCAACTGAGCTCGGGCCACACCTCACGTTAGAACAGACCGCGCGGCTCCGTCGCCCGTGCGCCATTTCGGTAGCCGGAACTACCGGAAATGGCGCACGGGCGCGAGGGGCCTCTAGGCGGTGGCGCCGGCCCAGCTGTCCGGGCCGAACACCTCGTAGTGGATGTTCTCCGCGGGCACGTCGCGCGCGATGAGCGACTCCTTCATCGCGAGCATGAACGGCAGCGGACCGCACAGGAAGGCGCGGGTGCCGGGCTCGAGCGTGACGTCGGTCAGATCCGCGCGTCCCACCCGGGTCCCGGCGAACGCCTCGCGGGCGCCCAGGTCCTCGTACCAGCGGTGCATCACGCCCGACGGCAGCCGCTCGACCAGTTCGGTGAGCTCCGCGCGGTGCGCGTGCTGGGCGGCGGACCGGTCGGCGTGCAGCACCGACACGCTGCGCTTGTCCTCGGTGGACGCGAGGTGCTCGAGCATCCCGATCATCGGGGTGCAGCCGATACCGGCCGAGACCAGCAGCAGCGGGGCGTCGTCGTCGGGCAGGACCAGGTCGCCGAACGGTAGCGAAACGCTCAGCTCGTCGCCCTCGAAGACGTTGTCGTACAGGAAGTTCGACACCTCGCCCGCGGGGGCAGCGCTGCCGTCGGGCAGGGCCTGTCCGGCGATGCGCTTGACGGTGATCCGCCACTGCGCGTCGGTGGGACCGCACGCGAGGCTGTACTGCCGGATCTGGCGGGCGCCGTCGGGCAGGTGGACGGCGACCGAGATGTACTGACCCGGTGCGAACGTCGGCAGGGCCGAGCCGTCGGCGGCGGCGAGGGTGAACGACACGGTGTCCGCGGACTGGTGAGCGCGCCCCGTCACCCGGATTCTGCGCCACACGTCGCCGGCCTCGACACCGGCCTGCTCGTACAGCCCGGCCTCCATCGCGATCAGCGTGTTCGCCATCAGCCAGTAGACCTCGTCCCACGCGGAGGCCACGTCCGGCGTGACAGCCTCGCCGAGGACCTCGACGATGGCCTCGAACAGGTACTTGTGCACGATCCAGTACTGGTCCGCGGTGATGCCGAGCGACGCGTGCTTGTGCGCGATGCGGGACAGGATCGTCTGCACCCGCGCCGGATCGGGATCGAGTTGCAGGGTCGCGAACGCGGCGATGGCGCCGGCGAGTGCCTTCTGCTGCTCGCCCTGCTGCTGGTTGCCACGGTTGAACAGGTCACGCTCGAGCTCGGGGTGAGCTGCGAACAGCTTGCGGTAGAACAGCGTCGTGATGTCGCCGATCGCGGCGCCCACTGCGGGCAGCGTGGCGCGGACGGTTTCCTTCGAGGCCTCCGAGAGCATCGGATTCTCCTGTCGTTCGAGTGGGGTTACTGCTCGACGACTGCCGGAACGGTGGGTGCCGGCAGCACGGTTGTGAGGGCGGTTGTGGTGAGGTCGCGGACGGTCATCGTGTCCAGAGCTGCGTAGAACGCCGACTGGGCTTCGCGCAGTGCCGAACGCAGGAGGCAGCCGCGACGCAGGGGGCACGGTTTGTCGCCCTCGCACGTGACGACCTCGCCGTCGCCCTCGAGTTGCCGCGTCAGCCAGCCGAGCGACGCGCCGCGGCCCAGTTCGGTGATCGAGAGGCCGCCACCGCGCCCCCTGCGCGTGGTGACGACGCCCAGCTCACTCAGCCGTGCAACAACTTTCGTGGCGTGCGTGTACGACACGGCAAGCTGCTCGGCCACCGCTCGGGTGCTGGGAGCGTCGGCGGCGGGCTGGTCGGCCGCCAGTCGCATGACGATCCGCAGGCCCAGATCGGTGAACTGCGTGAGCTGCATGGCTACGACAGTAGAAAATTGGAATCTCAGATTCCAATTCAATGTGACGCGCATCGCCGTCCGATCTGCGAAGTCCCGACCTTCGCCCCCACGGGGTGGGTACTAAGTCCCGAACTACACGGGACTCATGCATCCCCGCGTAATCGCACTCGAGTGACTAACGTCGAAGGCGGCACCACGATCGGCTCGACCCGAGGCTGGGTCGGCCACGAATGCCACACCGATTCGTCGTCAACGGAAGAGGGTGAGCGGGATGACCGCACAGGGCACGGAGCAGGGCACCAGGGAGCCGTCGGCCGCACGGGACGCCAATTCGGTGGTCGTCGGGGTGGACGGTTCGACGTCCGCAGAGGCGGCCGTCACGTGGGCGGCACGGATGTGCGCGGCCCGCAACCTGTCGCTGCGGATCATCCACGCCCTCGACTTCTCGCCCTACACCTACGGGGCGCCGTACCTCGACGTCGCGGGCATCTACGGCTGGATGGAGGATCAGGGCAAGGAGATCCTCGGTCGTGCCGCCGCGGTGGCCCGGGAGGTGTCCGCGGATCTCGACATCTCCACCGAGGTCTCCACGATGGGCGGTGCCCGCTGGCTGGTGTCGCTGTCCGAGGACTCGCGGGCGCTGGTCCTGGGTGCGTCCGGCAGTGGCGCGGCGGGCGGTATCGGATCCACCGCCGTCAACGCCGCGAGCCACGGTGTGTGCCCGGTGGTCGTCGTCCACGAGCGGGACGGCAAGGTCCCCGATGAGGGTCCGGTCGTGGTCGGCATCGACGGCAGCCCCACCAGCGAACGTGCCATCGGCGTCGCGTTCGAGGAGGCCGCGCAGCGCGGGGTTCCGCTCGTCGCGATCCACGCCTGGAGCGACACCCCGCACGGGACGCTCGCCGGCGGACACCGCGGGATCCGCGACCCCCGGGCATTCGAGGACACCGAACGGGAGGTGCTCTCCGAGCGGCTCGCCGGATGGTCCGACCGGTACCCGGACGTGGACGTCCAGCGCGAGCTCTACATCGACGGCCCCCGCACCCACCTGCTGGCGTGGTCGCAGAAGGCGCAACTGGTGGTGGTGGGCAGCCGCGGCCGCGGTGGTTTCCGGGGGCTCCTACTGGGATCGACCAGCAACGAGCTCGTGCAGAAGGCGCAGTGCCCGGTGATGGTGGTTCGGCCCGAGCGGTCGTAGAGTCCACTACGCCGTAACGTCGGTCACAGACAGATACGAGAGTGGGGTCGCCGAAGTGCGCATCGGTATGGGCTTGAACTACAGCGGAGGTTTCGCGGAGACCGTCGACGAGGTCGCCGACCTGGAGCGGGCGGGCCTGGACATCGTCTTCGTCCCCGAGGCGTACTCGTTCGACGCCGTCAGTCAGCTCGGCTACCTCGCCGCCAAGACGTCGAAGGTGGAACTGGCGTCGGGGATCTTCCAGATCTACACCCGCACCCCAAGCCTGACGGCGATGACGGCGGCCGGCCTGGACTACGTGTCGGACGGCCGCTTCGTGATGGGTATCGGGGCGTCGGGACCGCAGGTGATCGAGGGCTTCCACGGTGTCAAGTACGACGCCCCGCTCGGACGCACCCGCGAACTGGTCGACATCTGCCGTCAGGTGTGGCGCCGGGAGAAGGTCGACTACCAGGGCAAGTACTACCAGGTGCCGCTGCCCGCGGATCAGGGCACGGGCCTGGGCAAGCCGCTCAAGCTGATCAACCACCCTGTGCGCGAGCGCATCCCGATCGTGATCGCCTCGCTCGGGCCGAAGAACGTCGCGCTCACCGCCGAGATCGCCGAGGGCTGGGAGCCGATCTTCTTCCACCCGGAGAAGGCGGAATCGGTGTGGGGCGAGGCGCTCGCGGCCGGCAAGGCGAAGCGGGATCCGAGCCTGGGTGACCTGCAGATCTACGCGGGCCCGGCGCTGGCGATCGGCGACGACGTCGAGCCGATGCTGCAGTGGATCAAGCCGCATCTCGCGCTCTACATCGGCGGCATGGGCGCCAAGGGCAAGAACTTCTACAACGATCTCGCGTGCCGCTACGGCTACGAGGAGGAGGCCGAGAAGATCCAGGACCTGTACCTGGCCGGCAAGAAGGACGAGGCTGCTGCGGCCGTGCCCGACGAGTTGGTGCGGGCGGTCTCCCTCATCGGAACCGAGAGCTTCGTCAAGGAACGTGTCGCCGCGTTCGCCGCGGCCGGTGTGACGACACTCAACGTGACGCCGATGGCGGCGGACCGTCCCGGGCGCGTGAAGCTGATCGAGCAGTTGCGGGCCATCGTCGACTGACGGCCGGCACCGAAGATTTGGACGCAGGACCGTCGAAACCGGGACAATGGTGCCCGACCGGTCTGTATGGGCGAAGGAGAATCTGAATCCAATGAGCGCAACCGAAGCGATCGTCGTCGCCGTCGACGGATCCGAGGCGGCATCGAACGCGGTGGTATGGGCGGCTCGGGCCGCCTCGGTGCACCAGCGCCGCCTGCATATCGTGACCGCAGTGCACATCCCCGCGTTCTACTACTCCGAGCCGTACCTGGCTCGTAGCTTCCAGGACGAGTTGCGTGACACCGCGCGTTCGCGTCTCGACAGTGCGCAGGTCCTGGCGAAGCAGTCCGTCGAGGACCTGCCGTCGATCGAGATCACCACCGAGCAGCTCGAGGGCCGGCCGGCGCCCGTACTGATCGACCTGTCGAAGCAGGCGTGGATGGTGGTCCTCGGTTCGCACGGCCACGGCGAGATCACCGGGCTGGTCGTCGGTTCCGTCACCGCTGCGGTGGCTGCGCACACCGCATGTCCCGTCGCGGTCGTCCGCGGCCGCACCCTCGACGGGCGTCCGCCCACCGAGGGCCCGATCGTCGTCGGCGTGGACGGGTCGGAGTCGTGCAAGCCGGCTGTCGCGGCTGCGTTCGAGGAAGCCGCGATGCGCGACGCCGCACTGGTCGCGGTCAACGTGTGGAGCGATGTGAGCGTCCAGCCGTCCCTCGGCGCCACCCCGGACGACCCGCACTGGAGCAGCATTCAGACCGGCGAGGAAGTTGTGCTGGCGGAGCGGCTCGCCGGCTGGCGGGAACGTTATCCGGACGTCGTCGTCGAGCGCGTCGTCGCTCGGGATCGGCCGGTGCGCGTGCTCAGCGAGTACGCCGAGCAGGCGCAGCTGGTCGTCGTCGGCACCCGCGGCCGCGGCGGCTTCAAGGGCATGCTGCTCGGATCCACCAGTCGCGCGATGCTGCACACCGCCGACTGCCCGGTGCTGATCGTGCCGTCGGGCAACGTCGACAAGTAGTCGTTCTCGTCGACGGCGGGGCTGCGGACAGGATCCGGCCCCGCCGTCGACGAGTCTCGCCACCCCGTCCGAGGAACACGACATACCGGTGCGATGCGTGATCGTGCTGCGGCTCCGGGACCGGACGGCTTAGCCTGGTTCTGCGCCCGATGTCGTGGACGATCGCGCGGACGATTGCGTGGATCCCGGGTGCTCCGCCCGACATTCTGGAGGGACAGCGATGAAGATCGTCGTGATCGGTGGCACCGGGACGCTGGGGTCGAAAGTGGTCGACGCACTGCGGGAGCACGGCGACGACACCGTCGCAGCATCACGGAAGGCCGGGGTCGACACGCTCACCGGGGAGGGCCTCGCCGAGGCTCTGGCCGGCGCCGACGTGGTGGTCGACGTGTCCAACTCACCGTCCTTCGAGGACGGTCCGGTGATGGACTTCTTCACGACGTCGACCACCAACCTGCTGGCCGCAGCGAAGTCCGCCGGTGTCGGCCACTACGTCGCGGTGTCCATCGTCGGCGCCGACCAGTTGCCGTCGAGTGGATACCTGCGCGCGAAGGTTGCCCAGGAGAAGCTCATCGAGGCGTCGGGGATTCCGCACTCCATCGTCCGCGCCACCCAGTTCGCCGAGTTCACCGACCGGATCACGGCCTCGATGACCGTCGGTTCCGAAGTGCGCGTACCGGACGCGCTCATCCAGCCCATCGCCGTCGACGATCTCGCCACCGAGGTCGCGCGTGTGGCCGAAGGTGAACCGTCGGGTGGCATCGAGAACATCGGAGGGCCCGAGAAGATCTCGTTCGAGCAGATGGCTCGCGAGGTCCTGGCCCGGCAGGGCGAGTCCAAGACCGTGGTCGTCGACCCCGAAGCGGGTTACTTCGGCACACTGCTTTCCCGGGACAGTCTGGTCGTCGCCTAGCGTCCGCTCCCGGACGGTGTCAGGGTGCGGTAGCCGGCCTCGTTGAGCTGGTGATGGCGCCCCCACCGCAGCTCGGTCCACTCGGGGTCGGTGTGCGCGGCCACCAGCGCGGCCGTCGTCGCCGAGTGCAGATCGAACTCGAGGCCGCGTCGTAGTTCCCGTGCCTCGGCCGGGTCGGATGCGGCGTCGATCTGTGCGATCGTGGCCGCGACCCGGGCGTCGGCGTCGTCGAGGATCCGGCGGTACGACGCGGGCAGCACCCTCCACAGAACGACGACGGCGACGATGACCCCGATCACCGTTTCGAGCAGCCGATCCCGCGTTACCGCGGTCAGGTCGTCCGGTGACCCGAGCCCCGCGAGGAGCAGCGCGAGGATCGTGATGAACACCATCGCCACTCCGTAGTTGCGGACGAGGTACGCCTGGATGCCCGCCATCGACGCGGCCAGCACCAGCACCAGCGCCGTCCCGGTCGGGTCGATCGGGGTCAGGGCGGCGAGGATGACCAGGCCCAGCACGGTTCCCGCGAAGCGGTGCGCCGCCCGATACGTCCCGAGGATCCGGTCGGGGCCCTGGTGCAGGATCATGGCCGCGGTGATGACCGCCCAGTCCGGTCGGGCGACACCGAGAATCATCGCGGCCGCGCCCGCCGCCGGGCAGGCGACGAGGAGGCGCACGACGATGAGCGTCGATCGGCCGCGCAGTTGCGCCGCCCGGCCGAGCCGGAATCGGATGGTCGGCCGCGGTGCGGGAACGCGCCGCGACAGGTCCTCGCCGTCGGCGTCGAGAACCGCCGGGCTGCCGTGCAGCAACGAGACGCAACGGTCCTGGACGGTCAGCAGGTCCCGGGTGAGCGGGTGGTCGCGCGCTGCGATGCCTGCGTCGTGCAGGCACTGCCACGCCGCGTGGACGGCCTTGACGGCCGCATGCCGTCGCGCCGCCGATCCCTGATCGTGATCGAAGGCATCGACCGCGTCGATCGCCGATGCGACCGCTGCGCGTTCGGGGGTGCGTGGCCGCAGGAGACAGCCGGACATCGCGATGGGCACGGCGGTGACCGCCCCGACGACCGTCCAGCCGACGACGTGGCCGACGGGAACTCCCGCCGCGGGCAGCGCCGATGCGATCTCCACCGAGAGCAGAGGGAGGAACGCGCCCGGGGCGCCGATGCGAAGCGCGTCGACGGCGAAGGCGGCGAGGGCCACGAACACCGACATCACGAGTACCAGCGCCATCGGCCACAGCGCGGACCCACCGGCGGACGCCGCGTCGTGGACCGCGCTGCCGACGGTCGCGCCGAGGGCTGCCGCGACCACCATCACTCCTGCGGCGGCCGAGACGGCCCGCCAGCGCACCCGGTACGGCCGGCCTTCTCCGTACACGACGGCGAAGGCGCCGAGCGCCGCCGTCGCAGCCGCGAGGTCGTGACCGAGCGCGACACCGAGCAGGCCGGGCAGCGCGACGGCCGCGGCTGCCCGCGCCGTCCCCGGCCAGCGTCGTCCGTTCCGCGGCACACGCACCAGCGCGGGCCAGGGCCGCGCCGGCGTGGGAATCGGGGGAGGGGCTTCGATCGACACGGGTACTTACGTTACGAAATGATCCGGGGCCCGATCGAGTCGGACAAACCGGGAGCCCCGCCGCCTTCTCGATTCCTCCCCTCCGCGGACCGGATCGGAGTTAAATAGATTCGAACAGGCGCAACGGATTTCGACAGGAGCCAGTGCAACCCAATCCACCGCCCACCCGCTGCGATCCGGTGTCACCCGCGGGAGGCAGATCGTTTCGGGGATGTGCGATGAACGAAGCAGCCTTGGGCATCCATGCGAACGGCAGCGAGCCCGCAACGGACCGACCGGAACCGCCCGAACCGATTCCTGTCGGTGTCACACTTCCGGAGTTGCTCGCGGTCGCACGGCTGACACCGGCGCAAGCCGCGCAACTGGTGGCCGACCTGACCGACCAGTCGGAACTCGTCGGCCGGGGTAGCCGCCCGGTCGCGGTGCGGGCCGACACCACGATGGTGTCCGACGATGGACGGCTCACGATCGACGATTCCGGGAGCGTCGCGTCCCGGATCGAAGTGGCCGGTGCCGTCGAGGACCTGCTCCGTAGCATCGCGGCGAACTGCCGGGGGTCCGGTTTCGGTGACAATCTGACCGAATCGATTTCGGGCACAACCGATCTCGATGATCTGCTGCACCGTGCTCGTCTAGTGGTCACTCCCGAGCTCGATCCGGCCGACGAGGCCCGGCGCAGGCGTGGGATCGGCGATCTGGTCAGGGCGACGAGAGGGCGGCCCCTGCTGGACGGCCCCGCGGCGGAAGGCCGTGAGGACCGGACCGACGTGCAGAACGGGTCGCACCTCCCGGCCGGGTCGCTCGCACCGAGCACGGGCTGGTACCCACCGGTGCGACGGGTCTGGCACAGCCGTCGGAGACGCCTGTCCCGGCGTCAGGTCCTTTTCGCGCTGCTCACCATCGTCGTTCTCGTCGCGGTCGCCGTGACGGCTCCCCGCGCGTGGGAACAACTGCGCCGGGGCTGGGATGCCCTCGTCGACCCGGTGAATACGTCGGAGCCGAACGTCATCGAGCCGGTGTCACCGCCGCCGCCCGAACCGGCCGACCCGGCCGGCGCCGCGGCGGGTGGAGTCGCACCGGGGCCGGTCGACACCGGTGCTCCGGCGGCAGCGGGTCAGATAGCCGGGGTCACAGCGAGTTTCGCCGACGGATCGTGTAGCCCCGGCCGGTCGTGCGCCGTCCGGGTGGACGTCCGCCTGGACCCGTCGGCGGTCGGTGCGGTCACCTGGAAGCTGAACGTCTACGACCGGTGCACCGGTGAGGTGCGCGAGGGCGGTGAGGTCACCATGCCCGCCGAGCAGGGGCGGGACGGCGTCTACGGACTGAGCAGGACCACGCTGCCCGCCGGTTCCGCCCTGGCGGTCGCCGCGGTCACGAGTGCCCCCGCGGTCGCCGCGTCGGAGCCGCTGTACGTGCCCGCCGAGAATGCGACCTGCTGATGATCGGCGACGGCGGCCGGGCGGCCGGCCACGATCGTGAGTCCGACCCCTGGATCGTCGCGGCCGCGATCGCTCTCGCGGTCCTCGGCCTGCTCAACCTGATTTCGATCGGACTGACGTCGCAGGCGATCCGTCAAGCGTGCTTCACCGTGATCGGCCTCGGGGCGATGTGGGTCGTGTCGCGCATGCGGGTGAACAACCTCGCCCGATTCGGGTGGGTGACGCTCGCGGCGTCGGTCGTGATGCTGGCGGCCGTGCCGCTCGTCGGGGTCGCGGTCAAAGGTGCGCAGCGCTGGCTGGACTTCGGCTTGTTCACCGTTCAGCCGTCCGAGATCGTCAAGCTCGGTCTGGTCATGGTGTCGGCGACGATCCTGGCCGGCGGCTACACGTTCGGCCGGTTGGCGGCGGCGTTGGGAATCGCGGCCGGCGTCGTCGCGCTGGTTGCGCTGCAGCCCGACCTGTCGAGCGCCGTGGTGCTCGTCGCGGTCGCGCTGTTGATGCTGGTCCTGGCCCGGGTGCCGATGGCGCCGCTGATGCCGCTGTTCGCATTGGGGATCGCCGCGCTGCCCATTGCCGTGCTCTTCCTCCGGCCCTACCAGCTCGAACGGATCCAGACATTCATCTCGAGCGACGCCGACCCGAGCGGGTCGGGCTGGGCGTCGATGCAGGCCGACATCGCGGTCGGCAGCGGTGGACTGTGGGGACTGGGCCGGGACCCCATGTTCGGACTGAGGGCCGCGTATCTTCCCGAAGCGGAGCACGACCTCGCGTTCGCGAGCGTCGTCTACGGGTGGGGGCTGTTCGCGGGGATCGCCGTCATCGCGGCCAGCCTGGTGATCACGTGGCGTGCCGCGCTCGCCGCACGACGCGCCCGGACCCGGGAGGCGGCCCTGGTGGCCGCGGGCGTCGGTGGCCTGTTCGGGATCCACGCGGTGCTGTCGATCGGTGCGAGCCTGTCCGTGCTGCCCCAGACCGGAATGCCGCTCCCGATGTTCAGCTACGGCGGCACCGTCGCGGTCGTCGGATTCATCTCGATCGGGCTGGTGCTCGCGGTGCGCCGCGACGGTGTCGGCCGGCCGCTGTGGGCGCAGCCGTCCACGCGCCGACGGCGGCCGCGGGGTGTCACGGCAGGCTCCCTCGCCGTCAGCGCGCTCCTCGTGGCGATGTCGGTGTTCGCCTGGCAGTTGCAGAGCGGCCGCGGTCCGGAACTGCGCGCGCTGAGCGACACCCAGATGACCCGCTGCATCCGACTGCCCGCCGAGCGCGGTGAGATCGTCGACCGGAACGGCGTGCCGCTCGCGACCAACGTGCCCGAGTACTCCATCTCGGTGGTCAGCCGGATGTTCGACGAGGACGACTCCGGGGAGCGTGCCAGGCTGGCCTCGCTGCTCGGTGAGCCCGACGCCGAGCTGACGAAGACCCTGGGGGAGCGCGGCGAGGACGAGATGCAGGCCGTCGTCGGACGGGTCGCCCCCGATCAGGCTCGCCGGATCATCGACGCGCAACTACCCGGTGTCCTCGTCGTGCCCTCCGGGAAGCGGCACTATCCGTACGGCGCCACACTCGCCTCCGTCCTCGGGTACGTCGGCGTCGGTGATCCGCAGGACATGGAACGCTGGCCGCAGCTCGCGCTCGGGTCCCGGGTCGGCAGGGCGGGAATCGAGAAGCAGTACGACGCGTTGCTCCGCGGCACCGACGGCCGGCAGTGCGTCTACGTCGACCCGGCCGGAAACCTGGTCGGACCGGCCGAACGCGTGGATCCGGTTCCGGGCCACGCCCTGCGCCTGCACCTGGACGTCGGGCTGCAGACGCTGGCGACGGATGCGCTGGCCCAGGCGGTCCGCAGCAGTGGTGGTGACCTGGGCGCGGCGGTGGTGATGGACGCCCGCACCGGCGCGGTGCTGGCGCTCGCCAGCGTGCCCGGATACGACAACAACGTCTACGGTCCGCCGGTCGACGCCGTCGCGCTGGCAGCCCAGACCGACGGCGCCGGGCCCGGCAGGATGCTCAACCACGCCTACCAGACCGCGGCGCCGCCCGGCTCGACCTTCAAGATCGTCGTGGCGTCGGCGAACCAGGAGGATCAGGTCCTGGACCCGGAGCAGGTGATCGAGACCGGCGCCGCCTACAGCTACGGCGGGCACACCTTCGCGAACTGGCAGCCGATGGGGCCGAACAAGCTGCTGGGCGCGATCCAGTGGTCGGACAACGTGTACTTCTACAAGCTCGGCGAACTGCTCGGTCCCGAGCGGATGGCGAGGACCGCCTCCGAGCTCGGCGTGGGCAGCAGATCGGGGATCGACCTGCCCGGCGAGTCCGCGGGCTTCCTGGGCACACCGGAGAACGTCGGCGACATCGGTGGCACCTGGTATCCCGGCTCGACACTGCTGATGGGTATCGGGCAGGGCACCGTGATCGCCACCCCGATCCAGGTGGCGCGGTGGACGTCCGGCATCGCCACCGGGGCGACGGTCACCCCGCAGCTCGCCGCCGCCGACGGGACCGGCGAGGGTGCGCCGATTCCGACGAGCGAGCCACAGCGGCTTCCCTTCGCCGACAAGCTCGGTCCCGTCCGCGCCGGGATGCGGGCATCGGCCGCGGCCGGTACGGCAGGCCAGCTCGCCACGCTGCCGGTGACGGCCGGCGCCAAGACCGGAACCGCGGAGGATCCGTCGGCGCCGGGCGGTCTCAACGCCTGGTTCTCCGCGGTCGTGCCGTTCGAGTCCCCCGAAATCGTCGTCACGGCACTGGTGCGCGGTGGCGGATTCGGTTCGGCGACATCGGGTCCCGTGGTCAAGGCGATTCTCGAGCGCTACCTCGCGGAGCGGCCGGGTCCTCCGCCGGCGCCGGCGCCGGAACCCGGTCGGTGATCGACTGTCGCAAATGATCCCCCGCAGCGAATGAGATGCTGCGGGGGATCCGAGACTGGGGATACGGGAGATCAGCCGCTGTACGCGGCGACGACCTCCGGGTGGTCCAGGCAGGCCGTGGCACCCTCGGCGACACACGTCAGTGGCCGCTCGGCGGTTTTCACGGGGAGGCCGAACGACTCTTCGAACAGGTGGGACAGCCCGCGGAGCATCGCCCCGCCCCCGATCATCAGGACACCCTCGGACATCACGTCACTGATCGCCTGCGGCGGAAGGTCTTCCAGGCATGCGGTCAACGTCTGCACGATGCCGGCCGTGGTCGGGCGCAGGGCTTCCGCTATCTCCTCGACATCGAGTGAGATCAGCCGGGCGCGACCGGTGACGGCGTCGAGGCCCTCCACCACGAGAGAGTGGTCCTCGGCGGTGTCGGGTGCGCCGATCTTGGCGCGTTCGGCGGTGAGTTCCCCGACGATGATCTGGTGCTCCTCGCGGAGGTAGTGGTGCAGCGCCTCGGTCAGCTCCTCACCGGCCAGTTGGCAACTGCGGTGCGAGATGACGCCACCGAAGCAGATCGCGGTGACCTCCGAGGTGCCGCCGCCGACGCTCACGACGAGGTGGGCGCGAGGCTCGAGCGGATTGACTCCACACCCGAGAGCGCCCGCCACCGGTCCGGGGATCAGTGCGACCTTGCGCAGGCCGGCCTCGTGCCCGACCTCGAGCAGTGCGCGACGTTCGAGCGGGGTGGCCCCGGCGGGTGTCGCGATGACGGCCCTCGGCCGCCGCCCGTACCGTCTGTGCGGGGCGACCTGCTCGACGACCGCCGCGACGAACGCCCGGGCCGACTCCAGGTCGACGATCACGCCGTCGCGCATGGGGCGGACCTGCGTGATCCCCGCGGGCGTGCGGCCGACGAGGTTGCGCGCGTCCTGGCCGATCGCGAGGGCGCGGTGTGGATCCTTGTTCCGCACCAGCATGAAAGACGGTTCGTTCAGGACGATCCCCTCTTCGAGGGTCCCGACGACAGTGTTCGTTGTTCCGAGATCGATGCCAAGTCCGTGCACGTCGGCCTCCCGAGGGAATCGAACGAGATGGCCTCGATGCTAATCGAGTCGGGGCACGTTCATGACAGGTTTCGCACGGCAGCGCCCGCGGGCGCTGCCGTGCGTGGATGGTGGACGTGCCTAGATGGTCCGCGCCAGGCGGTTTGCGAGCATTCTTGCGAAGTGTGCCGGATCTTCCAGCTCGCCACCCTCCGCGAGAAGTGCCGTGCCGTAGAGCAATTCGGCGGTCTCCGCGAGGCTCGGGTCGTCGCCGCGTTCGGCGTGGGCGGCGCGCAGGCTCTCGACCAGCGGGTGCGCCGGATTGAGCTCGAGGATCCGCTTGAAGTGCGGGACCTCCTGGCCCGATGCCCGGTACATGCGCTCGAGCGACGGCGTCATGCCGAACTCGTCGCCGACGATGCAGGCGGGGGAGTCGGTGAGGCGGGTCGACAGGCGCACCTGCTTGACCTGGTCCTCGAGGGTCGAGGTGAGCCACGCGAGGACATCGGCGAACTGCTTGTCCTGTTCCTCGCGCTTGGCCTCGGCGTCCTTCTTCTCC
Organism: Prescottella defluvii; assembly: GCF_000738775.1. Classification (GTDB taxonomy): domain Bacteria; phylum Actinomycetota; class Actinomycetes; order Mycobacteriales; family Mycobacteriaceae; genus Prescottella; species Prescottella defluvii. The sequence continues at coordinate 37,912 of NZ_JPOC01000033.1, read as the reverse complement.
TCCTCGGTGTCGAGGTCCACCTCACCCTTCGCGATCGACTGCAGCGGCTTGCCGTCGAACTCGGGGACCGATGTCACCCACATCTCGTCGACGGGGTCGGTCAGCAGCAGGACCTCGAGGCCGCGGGCGCGGAACGCCTCCATGTGCGGCGACGCCTCGAGTTGCTGGCGGGACTCGCCGGTGAGGTAGTAGATCTGCTCCTGGCCGTCCTTCATCCGCTCGACGTACTGCGCGAGCGTGGTCTGCTCGTCCTCGCTGTGCGTAGAGGGGAACGAGGAGATCTCGAGCAGGATGTCCCGGTTGTCGAAGTCTGCGAGCAGGCCCTCCTTGAGGACCCGGCCGAACTGCGACCAGACCGTCCGGTACTTGTCCTGGTCGGCTTCGTCCTCGGAGTGCTGCATCTCCTTGATCGTGGTGAGAACCTTCTTGGTGAGCCGACGACGGATCGCCCGGATCTGCCGGTCCTGCTGCAGGATCTCGCGAGAGACGTTGAGCGACAGGTCCTGTGCGTCCACCACGCCCTTGACGAAGCGCAGGTACTCGGGCATGAGTTCCTCGCAGTCGTCCATGATGAAGACGCGCTTGACGTACAGGTGGATGCCGGCGCGGTGCTCGCGCGAGAACAGGTCGAACGGCGCGTGCGTCGGAATGAACAGCAGCGCCTGGTATTCGAACGTGCCCTCGGCCTTCATCGGGATGACCTCGAGCGGGTCGTCCCACGAGTGGCTGACGTGCTTGTAGAACTCGTTGTACTCGTCGTCGGAGACCTCGCTGCGCGGGCGGGCCCACAGCGCCTTCATCGAGTTGAGCGTCTCGGTTTCGACGACGGTCTTCGGCTCCGCATCGTCGGCGTCGTCGTCACTCTTCGGTGCCGGACGCTCGACCTGCATTCGGACCGGGTACGCGATGAAATCGGAGTAGCGCTTGACGATCTCGCGGAGCTTGCGCTCGGACGCGTAGTCGTACAGGTGGTCCTCGACGTCCTCGGGCTTGAGGTGCAGCGTCACCGACGTGCCCTGCGGGGCGTCGTCGACGGCCTCGATCGTGTACGTCGCGTCGCCGCTGGACTCCCAGCGCGTCCCGTGCTTCTCGCCGGCCTTGCGGGTGAGGAGCGTGACCTTGTCGGCGACCATGAACGTCGAGTAGAAGCCGATGCCGAACTGGCCGATCAGTTCCTCGGATGCCGCAGCATCTTTCGCCTCGCGCAGCTTGCGGCGCAGCTCGGCGGTGCCCGACTTCGCGAGGGTGCCGATCAGGTCGATCACCTCGTCGCGGGACATGCCGATGCCGTTGTCGCGCACCGTCAGCGTGCGGGCCTCGGCGTCCACCTCGAGCTCGATGTGCAGGTCCGAGGTGTCGGCCTCGAGCTCCTTGTCGCGGTAGGCCTCCAGCTTGAGCTTGTCGAGCGCGTCGGACGCGTTCGAGACGAGCTCGCGGAGGAAGGTGTCCTTGTTGGAGTACACCGAGTGGATCATCAGATCCAGAATCTGGCGAGTCTCCGTCTGGAACTCGCGCTGTTCGATTCCCGTGGTCATTCCTGGTTCCCTTCGGCAGCAGAACGGTCGAACCGAATCGTAGCGCTCGTCGTGTGGGGGCCCGAGCGTGAACCGACCGATCGTGCGCTTCCGGGCGGGGCGGCGACCGGCCGGCGAGAGTGCCTCCATGCGACGGGGCGGACGTATCTTGGAATCGTGCACGACGCTGTGCGAGCCGATGTCCGGATCGGCAGAGGCGGCCTGCCCGAGGAGCTCGACAGCTTCGTCGGCAGGCGCGCAGAAGTGGCGGAAACCCGTCGGCTGCTCTCCGAATCGCGGCTCGTGACCCTGATCGGTTCGGGCGGGGTGGGCAAGACCCGGCTCGCGCTTCGTGCGGCGCGGGAGTCGCAGCGGGTGTTCACCGACGGCGCGTGGTTCGTCGAGTTGGGTGAACTCCGGGATCCGGACCTGCTGGGGCAGACGGTCACCAGCGTGCTCGGCATCCAGGACTGGTCGGCTCGCCCTCCGCAGGAGGTGCTGATCGAGCATCTGGCCGACAGTCGGACGCTGCTGGTGCTCGACAACTGTGAGCATCTCGTGGCCGCCGTCGCCGACCTCGCGCAGACCCTGCTGCGGGCCTGCCCCGGGTTGTCGATCCTGGCGACCAGCCGTGAACCGCTCGGGGTCGGTGGGGAAACCGTCATGCGCGTCCCACCGTTGAGCGTGCCCGACGCGAGCGGAACGAATCCGGCGTCCGACGCGGTGGAACTGTTCGCGGAGCGGGCGCGTGCCGCCGTGCCGGGGTTCGTGCTGACCGACGACACCCGGCCCGTGGTCGTGGAGATCTGCGAGCGGCTCGAGGGATTGCCACTGCCGATCGAGTTGGCGGCCGCCAGGCTGCGGGCCCTGTCGGTCCACCAGATCCTGGAACGGTTGAGCGACAAGTTCCGGCTGCTGACCCTCGGTGGCCGCACCGGTCCGGGCCGCCAGCAGACCCTGCGGATGAGCATCGACTGGAGTTACGACCTGTGCACGGTGGAGGAGCAGGCGCTGTGGGCGTGCCTGTCGGTGTTCGCGGGCGGGTTCGATCTCGAGGCGGCGGAGGGCGTGCTGGCGGGCGAGACGGTCGACCCCGATCTCGTCGACGCCGTGGCGTCGCTGGTGGACAAGTCGATCCTGATCCGGGAGGAAGCGGATCGAACCGTGCGGTACCGGATGCTCGACACGATTCGCGAGTTCGGCCAGGAGAAACTCGAGGCCGTCGGGGAGTCGGAGGCCCTGCACCGCCGCCACCGGGACTGGTACGAACGACTGGTGCTGCGCGCGCGGGCGGACTGGATCGGTCCCCGGCAGGTGGAATGGATGGCGGAGCTCGACCACGAACAGTCGAATCTCCGTGCCGCGCTGGAGTTCTGCATGGACGAGACGGAGTCTGTCGGTCACGCCATGCGGACGGCCGGTGGGCTGTACACGTTCTGGATCGTGCGGGGACGGTTCAACGAGGGCCGGTACTGGCTCGACCGAGCCCTGCGCGGAGACGGTGGTTCGACGGCGGACCGCATCGGAGCGTTGTGCGTCGACAGCATGCTGGCTGCGCTGCAGACGGATGCCTCCGCCGCGGCCACGCTTGCCGACGACGCACGGCGACTGGTCGAACGGTCCGAGTGGTCCGGGGATGCCGGCACGGCAGCGTTGTCCGCCTTCGCGGTGGGCTGTGCCGCGGTGACCCGCGGATCCGTGGCGGAGGCACTCGACGATCTGGAGCGGGCCGTCGCGGGGTTCCGGGCCGTCACCGACGAGTTCCATCTCGTGCAGGCGCTGTACTGGCTGGGTTTCGCGGTCGACGTGCTGGGGGAGCAGGACCGGGCCTCCGACATCTACGACGAGGCCATCGCCCTCACCGAATCCCGCGGCGAGGTGATGTGGCGTGCGATGGCGATGTCCGACCACGGTTCGATGCTCTGGCGCCGTGGCGAGACGGACCGGGGAACGGCATTGCTCGAGGATTCTCTGCCCCTGTTGCGCCTGCTGGGCAATGAGTTCGGCGCGGCGTGGTGCTTCGAGGAGCTCGCCTGGACTGCCGCGGAACGGGAACCGGAGCGGGCGGCGGTGCTGTTGGGGGCCGCGGAGGTGCTGTTCACCGCCACCGGCAGCCCGATCACCGCCTTCGAATTCCTGGTCACCCACCACGATCGGTGTGAGCGCACCTCACGGGAGGCGCTCGGCGACAAGGCGTTCGGCGAGGCGCACGCACGCGGTGCCGCGATGGGCACCGACGGAGCCATCGCGTACGCGCTCCGGGAGCGGACCCCGGACGTCGTGGCAGCGCCCACCGGCGGTGGCCACGGACTGACCCGACGCGAACTGCAGGTCGCCGAACTCGTGGCCGAGGGCCTGACCAACCGGGCCATCGCCGAACGGCTCGTGATCGCGCCACGGACCGTGGACGGCCACGTCGACCACATCCTCACCAAGCTCGGCTTCACGTCCCGAACCCAGGTCGCCGCGTGGATCGTGCAACGCTGAGCCGGCCGACCCCGCGGCTCAGCTGTCGAGTATCGACTCCTCGACGTGACAGAAGCTGTGGCACAACGCGGTCACTATCCGTCGGCCACGCTCGGGGTCGAACCATCGGTCGACGTGCGCCCAGTGGTACGGGTGGGTCATGTAGGGCCCGGTGAGTCCGTCGAGACTCACGTACTCCTGCTCCCACACGTGCGTCCAGCGTGCGGTGCCGGATGCGTCGTGCACCCGGCTCAGCTGCGACGCCCCGATCGAGGTGATGTACTCCGGCATCGCAGCGGTCTCGGTCTCGAACTGCCGCACCAGTTCCGGGTCGGTGGCCTGATCGACCGCGACGAGCAGCGTCCGGAACACCGTCGGCGGCCGCCCGCCGGGGGCGGGGCGCGCAGTCCCGGTGTGCGTGACCGAATCCACGTGCGCGACCGACCCCGTCCACAGTCGCCCCTCGACATCCTTCTGCGCTGCGCGCCAGTCGGATTCGCTGTCGAAACGGAATCGTGCGAGGGCGTCCCCGGCCGAGATTCCCCCCGGCAGGGTGCGGCGGACCAGTGCGTGCCGTGCATGCGGCGCGACATCGGACGCGAGGCCCGACAAAAGCGCCTCGCGGCCGGATTCACCGATGTCGTCGGCGAACCGGATCAGCTTCGTGACCTCAAACACTGGTCACCGCCGTGACGTCGTCGGCCGCGCAGGACGTGCTGCGACTCCGTCGGATCAGCCAGTCGTCGGCGTCGGCCCACCACTGCGCGACACTGGGATCGCGTCCCGCCGCCCACCGCTGCTGCCACCACTCGTCCGCTCCCGCCACGGTCCACGTCACGGTGACCGTGTTCGACTGATCGGTGAGCCACACCGGTGGACTGACCAGCACGCGGTCGAGGGTGAGGCCGCGCGCCTTCGCCCCCGGTGCGTACCGCTCGAGGTACGACGCGAGGAACGCGCGCGCCCGGCCGGGCACGACCTCCATCTCGTCGACGATGTAGACGGTGGCCTCCGCCGCACTCGTCATCGGACTCCTCTCAACGCACCGACACGGGACCGACGCTAGAGGGACGCCCACCCCGCCGGCAGATCGGATTCCGTGCAGCGGGAGGTCCGGCATCGGTCACGGGCACGCGGCGCGGTAGCGTCGTTTCCGACAGCTACGGAAGGTGCACCGATGACCCGGGTCTTTCTCGTCGACGATCACGAGATCGTGCGACGCGGACTGGTGGATCTCCTGGGCAGCGCGCCCGACCTCACCGTCGTCGGCGAGGCCGCCTCGGTGGGCGAGGCGATGACCAGGATCCCGTCCAGTGGCGCCGACGTCGCCGTACTCGACGTCCGCCTGCCAGACGGCAACGGTGTCGAACTGTGCCGCGACCTGCGGGCCGTGCTGCCGGATCTGCGCTGCCTGATGCTCACGTCGTACGCCGACGACGAGGCCCTCTTCGACGCCGTCATGGCCGGCGCATCGGGCTTCGTGCTCAAGCAGATCCTCGGCACCGACCTGATCTCGGCGGTTCGGACGGTCGGCGCGGGCGGTTCGCTCCTCGACAGCCGCGCCACGACCGCGCTGATGCAGCGGATCCGCTCCGAGCGCACCGTCGACCCGCTCGCCGAACTGTCCGAACAGGAACGCGCGGTCTTCGACCTGATCGGGCAGGGCCTGACCAACCGGGAGATCGCCGAGCGACTCTTCCTCGCGGAGAAGACGATCAAGAACTACGTCTCGCGCCTGCTCGCCAAGCTCGGCATGCAGCGGCGCACCCAGGCCGCGGTCCTCGCGACGGAACTGCGAAGCAGCCGGCGCCGCTAGTCGCGGTTGGTGTGATTCCGGAGCCGAGTATGGCATTCACCTGAGTGCCTCCGGTTCGTGGGCATGTGCCGGCGAAGTGCTCATCAAAGCAGATCAGACCGACGTGTTTGATTGTCGGATCTCTGTGCGAACATCCTCGCCATGGCCACGATCTCGACCGTTGACGATTCCCCGAACGAAAGCGCGCTCTACCTGGCGGCGCTTCCCTTCGCCCGCGCCCAGGTTCTGTCTCGTCCGTGCCCGGTGCCGGCCTCTCCTGGCGTCTATGGCTGGTGGTTCCGGGAGTTGCCGGCCGACATCGATACGTCGAGCTGTGCAAAGAAGGACGGACTGACCCTGCTGTATACGGGAATCAGCCCCTCAGCGCCGCCTGCCAATGGGAAAGCGCCCAGCACCCAGGACATCCGCAAGCGCATCCGAACCCACTACACGGGGAACGCGGAAGGCTCGACACTTCGCAAGACTTTGGGGTGCCTGCTGTCGGATCGCCTGGGGATCGAACTGCGTCGAGTTGGTTCGGGCAATCGACGGACCTTCGTGGCGGGAGAGAAGACGTTGTCCGAGTGGATGGCGGAGAACGCCTTGGTGTCGTGGGTGTGTCATCCCGAACCATGGGTACTGGAACACCAGTTGATCACCAGCCTGGACGTTCCACTCAACCTGGATGCCAACGCACACAATGGCTTCTACTCGACATTGAAGTCCGTCAGACGCGCCGCAGTCGTCCGTGCAAACGAGCTGCCCGTTCTTCCGAACCCGGGAGTGGGAGGGCGGTAGTGCGCCAATCTTGCTCGACTGGACGAATCGGTGTTGAAACAGGTCTCGATGTGAAGCGGACGGGGAGCATGTCATGCTCCCTGCTCCAATTCTCAGGGGTTCGCGAGAACGGCGACGAGTACCACAATTCCAACAAGTGACAAGTAGCCGAGAATCAAACCAGCCAAAGCCATCCCGCTGCCCTGTTCGCCAGTGGCTTTGATCTGGGCTCGGGAGACATGCCCGACCGGAATAGCGAGGGGAGCGACCACCAGCCCGAGTACAAGCGCAACCACCGCGAGTGAATTCGTGCGGGGACTGTACGGGCGGCCACCTACAACGCGATCAGCAGTTACGGGTTGGCCGTCAGAGGTGTAGCCGACCACCTGATAGATCGGTTGCCCGGTGTCTGTATAGCCAATCGGTGCCGACGATGCTGGCTGCTTCTTCTTTGTTGAGCTCGTCGCGACGACGAGGCCGACCACTAGTGCCAAGATCAAGACCGGGAAAATGAGCTCCATGCGCCGACACCCTAGCGGTGTGATCCCTTCGAACGGTGGCGTTTGAACGCATGATATGCCCGACGTTCGGCGGCCCGTCGTCCCGAAGACTCCCCTATCCCGGAACGTCGATGCGCTGTCAATGCGCGGGGTGGTGCAGGACTACCGGCGCACGTAGTTCTCGGGATCAAACTCGTCGATGGGTGCGGGTTGGATCGCTCGCTTCTTGTTGGCAGGCACGAGGCGGAAATGTGCTGTTGTTTGTAAATCACGACCGAAGTGATGCACTGGCCGATCCCCGAACGAACGGAGCATTTGGGTGGGGCGTCGCGATCGGGCGGAAGCGGTGAGGTCGGTAGGCTCCTGCGAGGCCGGTCACTTTCGGCATGAATCTGGGGGGGGGGAGCTGTGGGCATGACAACGGACACTGAAGTCAGGTACGAGACGAGGACGGTCCGCGCGATCCGCGGCATGGAGTCGCGGACCATCAAGAAGTGGGAAGACGATGGCTGGGAGTTTGTCTCTCAGGCGCCCGGTAAGGTGCAGACGGAAATCACGTTCCGACGCCCGAAGCCCAAGTCTCGCCAGCTTCTTTGGATCGTCGGTGGCGGCGTGTTCGTGCTCGCGACCATCATCGCCATCGGGGTGAGCGGCGAGAGGAACACTGCTCCAGCGGAATCCGCGAGTCCTGTGCCGAGCCAAACGGCAGCTGCACCGAGCGAACAACCGTCCCCGGAATCGACAGACGCGGCACCAACGCCATCGCCGGAACTTGATGACGTTGTGCTCACGCCTGAGAACAGTCCTGAGCTCGCGGCTATCCTCGCCGGGACTGACTACTGCGCGCCAGACATCGCAGCGTTCGCTGCGGCGCATAGAGGTCAGACGATCGCGTTCCCGGGCTACATCGGCGCGATGGGACCCCATGGGGGCGCGAGTACCAGAACCGAAATCCTCATCAATGCGGGCGACTTCAGCGAAACGTCCTCGCCCGGGCCGAATTTCAAGTTCCGTGGTGTGAGCACCCTGAACGATCTTCCCTGGGTCGGCTCGGTGCCGGACACGATCGGCGTGGGGACGAACCTGAGCGTCACGGCAGAGGTCGACCGCTATGAGGAGCGGTCGTGCCACTTCTTCCTTGACCCGGTTACCACCGCCGTCCGCTAACTCTGCGCGACCCCGCTCACTACTGCGGGAACAGGTGAAGCCGGTGTGACACAGGTTTCAAGCCGGCTCGTGACCCTAGTCTCCCCGTTTCTCCAGGTAGTTGACGTGCTGTCAAAGAAGTGGGGTGGTGTTGCTGGAGGAGTGCGCCAATCGCTAAGCACCCCAAGGCGATTCCCCATCTTACCCCTTTGGTCTATCCCGTGCTTCTTCTCGGTCTCGGCGCGCGCTTTGAAGCAGTGAAGCTGCCTTGACGATGGTAGTGGTGTCCTCGATCTTCTCGGGTACGCCAGATGCCTCCGTAGACCGGCGCACGTAGTCCTCGAGATCGAACTCCGGGCGAGGGGCGGGCTTGATCGCTCGCTTCTTGTTTGCAGGCGCGACACGCAAATGTGCCGAGCTTTGTACCCGGCGGTTGTCGTTCGACGGCTGATCGCGCGATTGTGTCGGCGGTGGTTTGTACGATCAAGCGCAGACAAACCGAACGAAAGGTACGTGATGGGGAAGAGTCCGGGGCGTCGGAGCAAGAACCGCAAGCCAAAGCCGGCGAGGGTTGTCGCGAAGCGCGTTGCCACAGTGGCCTCTGAATCGATGCCTGAGCAAGGGTTCATGTCGCTTGAGTACGGCCCGTCGTGCTTCATGCTCAAGATCACTGGCGCGGAGAGTCAGTTGTTGACAAACAGCATCGAGGTGACCGCGATTCCGCTGGAAGACACGATCATGCCCGTCGAGCTGAAGTTCCCTGCGCCGCTGAAGGAATTCGCGCGTGATCCGATGGGCTTCGACTACCACTGGGGGCGGCTGACCTACCTGTTCGACCTTGACGATCCAGCGGAGTTCCCCTACCTCCGGGGCTTCCTTAGCGAGTCCGAGCGAGCGGCTGCGCAACGGTTCGTCGAGACCTGTAAGAATCTCGCTTCGTACTCAGTCGTGAACGACGACGGTGGTATGACGCTCTCATCGCACAATGGCGAGTGGTCTGTCGATGGTGACCTGCCGAGTCACGAGGCTTTCACCGGCTTCTCGACTACGTTCCGTCAGATCCACAACGCCGGTGACGAGGCAAGCTTCTCCAAGATCATGGCATTTCTCGAAAAGGCAGCTGGTGAGCTTGAAGAGGCTCAGGCCAAGGAGACTCGTGAGATCTTGCAGAGCTGGCGCAGCTCTCGCGGCAAGCTGATGGACAAGATGGCCGCAACTCTGATTTGTGAGCGCCTTCAGCCTGACAATCGTCCCGATGTTCCGAAGACCTTCATGGGCGTGAAGCCTGACGAGATTATCGTCACCTACAACTACGGCGACAGCTTGCACTGGGGTAAACACCGCGAGCGCCTCGCTGAGATGACAAGCGACCCGTACAACGAGACCTTCTACAAGCATGCCTGCGTAACTGCGATGATCCAGCTGAGCCACTTCTACTTCGGGTTTGCGGAGCTGGTTGCGGGTGCACTCGGGTACGCCAGGGTTGTCAGCTCGTGAGCGCTGGTGGTGACAAGCCTCCCCGTGGGTACATGACGCTGAGCTGGATTAGCAAGCTACTTCTCATGCCTACCCTGCTCTTCTCACTGTTCTTTCTGATCAAGTACTTGGTGTCCAGCATCAGCCGATGGTCTGGATGGACAGGATCGGAATGGGCAGCGGCGGGTGCTTGGTTCGGTGGATTGATGACGTTCGGGGCGGTGAGCGCGGCGCTACTCCAGACATGGCTCGGCCGGCGGGACGCGAAGGAGGCGGCCGAGCGGGCGGACGCTCGGCTCTTCCACGAGCTTGACTCCAAGCGCAGAGACGAGATGCTCAAGGCCATCCCGCCAATTTGGGCTGCGATTGCTGATCTTAATCAACCGTACATCCGGGCTAGAGAGGCAATTTATGAAGTCGCGAACGCTCCGTCGAGGACTGTCGAACTAGCCGAAAGATTGTATGCGGAGTACATGCCATGGCTCGACGCACTGAAGAATCTGGAGATGGTCTTCACGCCAGCCCTGATGATGGTTACAGAGCCGAACACTCAGCAGGCGATCACGGACCTCTACGAAGACACACGCGAGCTACTCGACAAGAGCTTCGATGCGCTCGGTGACGTAGTGCAACATCACGAAAGTCCCAATATGCATGAGGTCGAGACGCTGATGCGAAAGATCAACATGCAGAGGAAGTCGATGACGCAGGTCGTACGTATGCACCTCACGGAGGCCCAGCCGCTCGTGTCCCGTAGGGACCGGGTAGAAGATCAACTCTGATCTTTCCGGAGCGCACGCGCTGACTGACTTGTTTCCCCAGGTAGTTGACGTGCTGTCAAAGATGTGGGGTGGTGTTGCTCCAGGAGTCAGCCGAAATGGGCGCGTGCGTAGCCTCACCGCAGCGGCACCCGCCACGTCAGTTCGGTTCCGCCGCCGGGTCCGGGGAGGACGGTGCAACTGCCGCCGCACTGTTCGGCCCGCCGGGCCAGGTTGTCGAGCCCGCTGCGCCGCGTCGTCTCGGAGACCCCGACGCCGTCGTCGCAGATGCGGATGGTCAGGTGATCGGCGGCGTCGATCGCGACGGTGATCGTGGTCGCGTCCGCGTGCCGCAGCGCATTGCTCAGGCCTTCGCGCAGCACCGACTCGGCGTGCGGATGGATCCGCGTCGGCACCAGCGTGTCGATGGCGCCGGTGAACTGCACGTTCGGGACCAGCACCGACCGGGTCGTCAGATCGCCGATCGCGTCGAGCAGTCGTCGCCGCAGGCTGGTGGGGGCCTGCTCACCGGCGGTCTGCAGGTCGAAGATAGTGGTGCGGATCTCGTGGATCATGCGGTCGAGCTGGGACACCGACTTGGTGAGCGTGCCCGCCGCGGACTCCGGCACGGGTGCGTTCTCGTCGAGCAGCAGACTCTGCAGGCTCATCCCGGTCGCGAACAACTGCTGGATGACGTTGTCGTGCAGGTCGCGGGCGATGCGGTCACGGTCGGCCAGTACGTCGAGCTGTCGGCGCCGGTGCTGCTGGTCGGCGAACTCGACGGCGAGCGCGGCCGAGTCGGCCATCGAGCCCAGCCGCGCGATCTCGTCCGGTGTCCACCCCAGACCCTCGCGCGTGACGACGAGCATGCCCGCGACACCGGACGTCGTGGACAGCGGCAGGGCCGCGACCCGGGCGTCGCTGCCGGCGGCGAACGGGGCCACGCGGTCCTGCTTCGTGAACAGGGCGGGCCTGCGCGCGCGGACCACCGGCAGCAGGTCCGAGCCCGACAGGTCGATCCGGCTACCCGGTCGCGGGCCGTCGCCGCCGGCCGCCGCCTCGACGACGGCGCCGTCCTCGTCCTCGACCACCAACACGTATGCGCCGGTCGCCCTGCACAGGTCGAGGGTGCGCGTCACCAGGAGCTCGAGCGCCTCGTCGATGGACCCGCCGGACAACAGGCGGGCGTTGGACGACGCGAGCGCGGTCAGCCAGCGTTCCCGGGTCCGGGACTCCTCGAACAGGTGGGCGTTGTCGATCGCGACGCCCGCGGACGTGGCGAGGGCGTCGAGGATGGTCTCGTCCTCGTCGGTGAACTCCGGTCCGGTCCGCTTCTCGGTGAGGTAGATGCTGCCGAACACCCGTCCGCGCACGATGATCGGCATGCCGAGGAAGCTGTCCATCGGTGGATGGTTCGGCGGGAAGCCGACCGACGCCGGATGTGCGCCCAGGTGTGCGACCCGGACCGGTCGGGGGTGCTCCATCAGCAGGCCGAGCAGCCCGTGGCCCTCCGGCAGATGCCCCATCCGGGCCCGTTCCTCCGGGGTGATGCCCTCGTACACGAACTCGGACAGCCCACCGTCGGGATCGCGCACACCCAACGCGCCGTAGCGCGCGTCCAGCAGGGTCGTCGCGGCCTGCACGATCCGCTGCAGGATCGAATCGAGTTCCAGTCCGGCGCCCACCACCAGGACCGCCTCGAGCAGTTCCCGCAGCCGGGCCGGCGTCGCGACACTGTCGACCAGTCGACTGCGCATGTCGGCGAGCAGCTCCTCCAGGTTGTCGAACTCCCCGAAGTTCCAGTTTCCGCTGTTCACCATGCCCGCAGCATAGTGGCGAGAACTTTTTCCGCCGCACGTGTAACACGTTGCACTCCGACGTCGATTCAGTTGGTGAAGTTGTCTTCGGCGGGGTCGTGGTGGCCTGCCGACGGCACCTCGACTGTCCGGCGTCGATCCTCGGGGGAGGGGGTCGGCGCCGGACTCCTTTCGATCCGGTCGCAGGTCGCGAGATCGACGCGGTTGCACCGAAGTGCCGGATGCGCCTGTTCAGGGGGACCGCGCCGCTACACTCTCTGCGGTGAACTCCCGTGCACAGGATTTGAGCCCCACCGCGATTCGAGAACGCATCCTCGATGCGGCCGAGGCGTGCCTGATCGACGTCGGCTACAGCACGCGGCTGCACGCCCAGATCGCCGAGCGAGCGGGCCTGTCGCGGCCGACCGTCTACAAGCATGTGGGCGACCAGACCGCGATATTCGAGGGACTGTTCCAGCGCGAGCTCGCGCGGTTCTTCGCCCAGCTCGATCCGGTGCTGCGCGGCCGCGACCGACTGCAGGGCGGATTCGTCGACTGCATCGTCTTCGCGGTGTGTTACGCGCGGCGGCACACGCTGCTGCAGAAGGCCCTTCGCGACGATCCGGCCCTCGTGTTGCCGTGGTTCACGGTGCGTGCGGCGCCGCTGATCGAACGAGGATCCGATTTCCTGATCCCGCACTTCGAACGACTGTTCACCCCGCAGCAACTCGTGGCGCTGAGTGCCCGCACGGTCTGTGAGTGGGCCTTCCGGTTGGTGGCCTCGCTCATCGTCGTCGAGGGTGCCGTCGACACGGCGGACGAGGCCGCGTTGCGCGGGTTCGTCGAAGGTCTGCTGTCGATCGGGCTCCTGCCCGACGTCGACGCGCAGATGGTCTGACTACTTCGCGACCGTCAGCAGGAACGCGACGTCCTCGAGCGCCTCGACGCTGTGCCGGGCCGCGGGAACGATCAGCATGTCCCCGGTCGAGCCCTTCCACGAGTCCTCGCCGCAGATCAGCGCGAGCTTGCCGCTGAGCACGATCAGCGTCGCCTCGCCGGGGCTGTCGTGCTCGGCCAGGCTCCTGCCGGCGCCGAGCGCGATCACCGTCTGACGCAGACTGCGTTGATGGCCGCCGTACACGGTCTGCGAACTGCGCCCACTGGACGACGTGGCCGCCAGCTTGAGTTGCTGCCGAGCTAGGGCCGTCAGCGAGGTCTTGTCCATCACAGGTCACTCCCGGAGACTGCAGGGACGGTGCCCCCGCAGTATGACCCACCGTGCCGGAGACATCCGGGTTATCGGGCTAACGGTTCGGACACCGTCGAGCGGGACGGTCAGCCGCGGACGTAGGTGAGGAAGCGGTAGCGCAGACCGGACTTCTCCGAGATGTGCCAGTCGCCCTCGTCGCCGACGACCCAGTCGTCGCCGATCTTCGGCGCGAAGGCATCGCCCTCGATGTCCGCGTCGATCTCGGTCACCGACAGCAGATCCGCGAATGGCATTGCCGCCGTGTAGATCTGGCTGCCGCCCATGACCCAGGCGGTGTCGCCTGCCAGGGTGAGTGCCTGCTCGATGCCGTGCGCGGTCTCCACGCCGTCCGCATTCCACCCGTCCTGGCGGGTGACGACGATGTTCCGGCGTCCGGGCAGCGGACGGAACTTCGGCGGCAGCGAATCCCACGTCAGCCGGCCCATCACCACGGGTTGGCCCATGGTGGTGTCCTTGAAGTGCGCCATGTCCTCGGGGACGCGCCACGGGATCGTGTTGTCGCGGCCGATCACCCCGGCCGTCGTCTGCGCCCAGATCAGACCGATCATCAGATCGCCACCGGCGCCTTGATCGCGGGGTGGTGGCGGTAATCGACGATCTCGACGTCTTCGAAGGTGTAGTCGAAGATCGAGTCCCGCTTGTTCAGTTTCAGCGTCGGATACGCCAGCGGCTCGCGCGAGAGTTGCTCGGTGACCTGGTCGACGTGGTTGTCGTAGATGTGGCAGTCGCCGCCGGTCCAGATGAAGTCGCCCACCTCGAGCCCGGCCTGCTGCGCCACCATGTGGGTGAGCAGCGCGTAGCTGGCGATGTTGAACGGCACGCCCAGGAACAGGTCGGCACTGCGCTGGTACAGCTGGCAGCTGAGCTTGCCGTCGGCGACGTAGAACTGGAAGAACGCGTGGCACGGCTGCAGCGCCATGTCGTCGAGGTCGGCCACGTTCCACGCCGAGACGATGATCCGGCGCGAGTCAGGGTTGGTCTTCAGCATCTCGATGACCTTGGTGATCTGGTCGATGTGTTCGCCGGACGGCGTCGGCCACGAGCGCCACTGCACGCCGTACACCGGGCCCAGCTCGCCGTCGGCGTCCGCCCACTCGTCCCAGATGGTGACGCCGTGCTCCCGCAGCCACTGGACGTTGGACTCGCCGCGCAGGAACCACAGCAGCTCGTAGACGATGGACTTGAGGTGCACCTTCTTGGTGGTGACCAGAGGGAACCCCTCGGCGAGATCCCAGCGCATCTGGTGTCCGAAGATGCTGCGCGTCCCGGTTCCGGTGCGGTCGGCCTTCGGCGTTCCGGTGTCCATGACGAGGCGGAGCAGGTCTTCATACGGCGAGTGCACGGACCCGAGTCTAGGTGGGGTCGTCGGTTGCCGGGACAATTGCCCCATGCGTGAGCTCCTCGTGATCGGCATCGGTGCCGGCGACCCCGACCAGGTGACGATCCAGGCCGTGAAGGCCATGAACCGGGCCGATGTGTTCTTCGTCATCGGGAAGGGCGACGAGAAGCAGGAACTCGTCGACCTGAGGACCACCATCCTGTCCGAGCACATGGACCGCGACTACCGGATCGTCGACATCGTCGACCCGCCGCGCGAGCGCAACAACGTGCCTTCTGTTCGCTCCGCGGGCTCCGCTCAGGCCGACTACGGCACCGTCGTCGACGACTGGCACGACCGTCGGGCCCAGGTGTTCGAGGAGAGGTTCGCGGCCGAGGACGGCGTCGGCGCGATCCTCGTGTGGGGCGACCCGTCGCTCTACGACAGCACGCTGCGGATCGTCGAACGCGTCCTCGCGCGCGGCAACGAGACCTTCGACTACACGGTGATCCCCGGCGTCACGAGCATCCAGTCCCTCGCCGCGCAACACCGCATCGTCCTCAACCGGATCGGCGAGCCCGTCCACGTCACCACCGGCCGCAAGCTCCGCGACGGTCTGCCCGACGGTGTCGGCACGGCCGTGGTGATGCTCGACGCCGAATGCAGCTTCACCCACGTGCCCGGTGACGACGCCGAGATCTGGTGGGGCGCCTACCTGGGCCTGCCCGACGAAGTCCTGATCTCCGGCAAGCTGCGCGAGGTGGAGGACGAGATCGTCCGCGTGCGCGCCGAGATGCGGGAGCGCAAGGGCTGGATCATGGACATCTATCTGATCCGTCGCTGAGCCTGCTGCGGTCGGCTTCCCGACGCCGCGCGCGAACTGGCGTCCTGCGCGCGCGACAGTGCGCGCGGGAGACGAATCCGCGCGCGGCCGTCGGTGCCCGGGCCTACGCTGACCCCATGCCCGAACTGCCCGAGGTGGAGGCCCTGGCACAGTTCCTGCGCGACCATGCGGTCGGCGCGGTGGTGGGGCGCGTCGACGTGGCCGCGCTGAGCGTGCTCAAGACGTTCGATCCGCCGATCAGCGCGCTGCAGGGCCGCAACGTGACCGGGGCGCGCCGGTTCGGCAAGCATCTCGCGCTGGACTGCGACGGGCTGTGGCTGATCACGCATCTGTCCCGGGGCGGCTGGCTGCGCTGGATCGACAACCCCAGCCCCGCGCCGCCCAAGCCGGGCAAGGGGCCGCTGGCGCTACGGGTGCACTTCTTCACCCCGGACGGCGAGACGCCCGCGTTCGATCTCACCGAGGCCGGGACCAAGAAGCGGCTCGCGGTGTGGGTGGTCGCCGATCCGGACGAGGTGCCGGGCATCGCGCGACTCGGGCCGGATGCGCTCGAGGTGACCCGCCCGCAGTTCGGCGAGATCCTCTCCGCGACCACCGCCCGGATCAAGACCGCGCTGGTGGACCAGTCGCTGCTCGCCGGGATCGGCAACGCCTACTCCGACGAGATCCTGCACGCCGCCCGGCTGTCGCCGTTCGCGACGGCGTCCAAGCTGACGCCCGACGAGGTGGACGCGCTGTACGACGCGATGCTGGCGGAACTGTCCGGCGCCGTCGAGCGCTCGGTCGGTCAGGAGGCTGCCCGGCTCAAGGGCGAGAAGCGGGCCGGGATGACCGTGCACGCACGGACGGGAATGCCGTGCCCGGTGTGCGGGGACACCGTGCGGGAGGTGTCGTATGCGGAGCGGTCGTTCCAGTACTGCCCGACGTGCCAGACCGGCGGGAAGGTCCTCGCGGACCGGCGGATGTCACGACTGCTGAAGTAGCCGGTCCCGGCGGCCGAACACCCAACCGCGCAGTGCGATGAACCGGAGACCGCCGACGACGCCGCTGACCGCGATCACCAGCGCGATCGAGACCAGACCGCTGACGTCGGGGAAGAAGAAGTGCAGCATGGCGAGCACCAGGGAACTGATGACGAGGCCGAGGAGCGCGAGCGCGCCGCCCTCCCACTGTGCGGCGAACCAGGGCACCCGGTCGGCGGCGCGGAAGGTGCGGCGGCGATGGAGTTCGTTGGCCAGGACCGTGCTCGTCGCGACGCCGACGGCGTTCGCCATCAGCGTCCCGTAGGCATCGAGGGCGAGGAACGACAGCGCGTACAGCACATTGCTGGATCCACCCACCAGGGCGAACCTGGTGAGCTGGGCGGCCCATCCGTCGCCGCCCAGGCGCCTGTCGAGCACGGACATCGGGTCTCCCACAGCCTGAGATTTGGTTGCAGTTTGCAACCATAACTCACGGGATATTTCAGTGCCGGTGCCGGTATCCCAGCCACGCCTCGCGGCGGGTGCGCAACGGATCCGACTCGACGCGGGACACCTCGTCGATGATCAGGGTCTCACGACGCTCCAGCGAGTACCGCGGCCAGGTCCCGAGCGGGCGCCCGCCGCGCGCGAAACCGAGCCAGTGGCCCTGCATCGTGTCGGTCACGGCGTCGAGTCCGCGGCGGCCGCCGAGCGAGGTGAGGGTGCGGGTTGCGGCACCCCGCGCACCGAACACGGCGAACAGTTCCGTCGCGTGCGTCGCTCCCAGTCCGCTCAGGCGCAGCAGTCGGGGCGCGAAGTCGTACCGGTACATGTAGGTGTCGCTGTGCCGGGTGTGCGCGTGGGCGCAGCGGACCGACGGCTCCCAGAAGACGACGTCACCGCCGAGATCGGCGGCGGCCCGCCGGCCCGGGTAGCCGGGATACGCGCCGATCACCCGGGTCCTGATCGCGGGATCGGTGTCGGCGAGCATCGTCTCGATCCGATCCCGGTTCGTGGGCAGGATGTCGAGGAAGCGCGGGAAGACCCGCCCCTCGTGCGCGTTGGTGCCGATCAGCAGCGGCACCCGGTGTTCGGTTCCCGCCTCGAATGCGTTCAGCGGGTGCTCCGGCAGCAGGTCGCCGTCGGAGACCGCGGCGAACGGGCGGGTGCCGGGCACCTCGTCGGCCCCGTGGGCGCTGAGAGTGGCCGCGGTGCGGACGAGCGCCTCGGGCGCCGCCGACACGAGATAGTCGGCGGCGTCCGCCCGCGACACCCCCGCGAGGTCCAGGAACTCCCGTGCCCACCGCGCCGCCAGTTCCCGGCTGTTCGAGGTGGCCGGGGGAGGGCTCTGGGCGATGGCACGCGCGAACAGGCCCTTCGCGGCCGGCGTGCACATCAGCGTCACGACGGCGTCGGCGCCGGCCGATTCGCCGAACAGTGTCACGTTCGCCGGGTCGCCGCCGAACGCGGCGATGTTGCGCTGCACCCACTGCAGTGCGGCGACCTGGTCACGAAGGCCGAGGTTGGTGTCGAACGGTCGCTCGGGCGTGGAGAACTCGGAGAAGTCGAGATAGCCGAGGGCGCCGAGGCGGTAGTTGAGCGAGACGAACACCACGTCGCCGCGGCGGACCAGCGCGGCGCCGCTGTAGAGCGGATCCGACGACGTCCCGGCCGTGTGCGCGCCGCCGTGCACGTACACCATGACCGGTCGGGCGACGGCACTCGGTTCCGCCGACCTCAGCACGTTGACCGTCAGGCAGTTCTCGTCCCCCCGGCGGCGCTGCTGCGGTGCCGGCGGCCCGAAGTCGGTGGCGTCGAGCACTCCGGCCCACGGCCGCACCGGTTCCGGAGCGCGTAGGCGCAGCGCCCCGACCGGGGGTGCTGCGTACGGAATCCCCCTCCACGACAGCAGGTCCGGAAGTCGGCGACCGCGAACCACGCCGTCCTGGAGGGTGACCTCGGGGCCGATGCCCGTCATGCCCGATGCTCGGGTCCGGTGCGGCCGCGCGCCGGGTCCTCGCCGCCGTATCCGCGGTAGTCGGCCCACGCGAGCCGCCGGTCCCGGCCCGGATCGCGTTCGATCCGGGTGGGAACGTCGACGACGAGGGTGCGGCGTACGTCGGCGTCGTAGGTAGGCCACCACGGTGCCGGTGACCCGTTGCGGGCGAACGAGATCCAGTGCTCCTGCACTCGCTCGGTGACGAAACGCAGTCCACGTCGGCCACCGACCGCGGTGAGGGCCCGTCCCGCGGCGGAATCGCCGTACCCGAACACCGCGAACAGTTCGAGTGCGTGTGTGGCGCCGAGGCCGAGTCGGTGCAGCAGGCGCGGTGCGAAGTCGAAGCGGTAACAGTAGGTGGGGGCGTGGGCGGAGTGCGCCTCGGCGATCTGGACCGACGGTCTCCAGAACGTCAGATCCCCGCCCAGGTCGATCGCCGCGACCGGATCCGGATAGCCGCCGTACGCGGCGACGACGCGTGCTCGGGCCTCCGGATCGGTGAGGGCGAACATCGCGTCGATGCGGGCGGCATCGGTGGGCAGGCCGTCGAGAACCTTGGGGAAGAGGGTGCCCTCACGGGCATTGGTGCCGATGATCAGCGGAATCCGGTGCGCGGTGCCGTCGGCGAATGCTCGCAGTGGTGTGACGGGCAGGTAGTCGCCGTCGACGACGGGGCCGAACGGGTGCAGCCCCGGCGTCTCGGCGAGAACCTTCGCGCCCAGTCGGTGTCCCGCCCTGCCGAGTTCTGCCGGGGTGGCCGCGGACAGGGCGGCCGCCGCCGCCCCAGTGTCGTCCGCGTTCGATCCGAGCAGTGCCATGAAGTCCCGCGCCCACTGCCGCGCGCGGGACGCGTCGTTCACCAGTACCGGTGCCGAACTCTCCGAGATCGCCCGCGCGAACAGCCCCCGCGCGGCCGGCGTCGCCATCAGCGTGGTCACCGAGGTGGCACCCGCGGACTCGCCGAACAGCGTGACGTTGTCGGGATCGCCGCCGAACGCGGCGATGTTCCGCTGCACCCACTCCAACGCCGCCACCTGGTCGCGCAGGCCCAGGTTGGAGTCGAACGACCGTTCGGGCGTGGAGAACTCGCTGAAATCGAGGTATCCGAGCGAGCCGAGCCGGTAGTTGACCGACACGAAAAGCACATCGCCCCGGCGGACGAGACGGTCCCCGCTGTACAGGTCCAGCGCGGTGGTGCCCATCGTGAAGGCGCCGCCGTGGATGAACACCATGACCGGACGCGGCGTCGAACTCGGGGTCGCCGGGGCGAGGACGTTGAGCGTGAGACAGTCCTCGGACATCGGCTGGTACCGGCCCGGCCGCAGTGCCGAGCCCATCCGGTGCTGCGGTGCGGCATCGCCGAACGCGGTGGCGTCGCGGACTCCGCTCCACGGTTCGGCGGGCTGCGGTGCGCGCAGGCGCAGCGGCCCCATCGGCGGCGCCGCGAACGGGATTCCGCGCCAGGCGAGCAGGTCGCCGATCCTGCGGCCGCGCACGACACCGTGGGTGGTGCCCACTTCCAGGCTCGGGGTCATGGCGCGACTATACGTCGGTGCGGGACTGCGATCGGGCGAGCCGGAACGGATCCCGAACTAGCCGAGCGTGCACCGTTCGGTGCCCCCGCGCGTCAGCGGGATCCCCGTCGTGGTGACCGTGCTGCGCGCGCTCGGCCCGATGCGGCCGCCGCGGGCGCTCCGTCCGTCCGGGCCGACGAGCATCGCAGGACGCGTCGCCGAACGCAGGGCCTTCCACACGACCGCGGTCTGCTCGCGTAACAGTCGAGCGGTGTCGGGATCGACCTCGGCTTCGGACCACCGCACCGCGAGCCTGCCCGCCTGGAATGCGGTGTCGTCGCCCGGGGAGTCGTCGTCCCGGCACCGCCCCCACTCCTCCTGCACCAGCCGAGAACGCAGGAGTTGCACGATCGCGCGCCGAGCCGGCCCCGGAGTGGTCCCGACGTCGTCGGCCGCCTCGACGCCGGCGGGCGGCGCGGCCCCGAACGGCAGGAGAAGGAAGGCCTGCACAGGCCCGCAGGCGAACGCCTCCTCGACCGCCCGGTGCAGATGGACCGGATGGAGGCCGACGGGGCCGGGACGGCTGCACATCCAGGCCGCGTCGGGAGCGGCCTCGGTGACGGCCCGTCCGACGAGAGCCTCGTCCTCGGGAGTGAGCCAGACGTGCGTCGATGTCGTTCGAGACCCCTTGTACGCCACTACGACAGGATGGCATCCCGGGCCGGACGGCGTCAGCAACCTGTCGGTGGCCGACCGTAGGGTCGTGGCAACGGGCCGACCGGCCGGCGGATCAGAAGGAGTGAGGCATGGGGACGTGGGGATCGGGACCGTTCGAGAACGACGGAGCGGGCGACCTGCTCGCTGCAATCCGGGCAGGTGACTTCGACATCGACGACTACACCCGGCACGTCGACGAGGAGTACCTCGAGGCGGACGACGCGCAGGCAGCCGTCGCGCTCGCGGAGGTCGTCGCAGTGGCCCACGGCCTCCGCCCGGCACCCGTACAGCTCGAGGGCATCGACGCCGCCGGGTACGCCCGGTCCCTGACCGCGGAGCAGCGCGCCTGGATCCTCACGACCCTCGAACGCACGATCGCCGACAGCGACACCTCCGAACTCCACGAGTTGTGGGCCGAGAACGGGCCCGAGGATCTCGCGGAGTGGCGGACACCGATCTCGAGCAGGTTGGAAAGCCTCAGGGCACTCAGCTGATTCGAGCCTTCAGGAAGGATCCGGTCCGCGACGAGCCCAGCACCGGGTCCGGCTGACCGTCACCGAAGACGTACCGGCCGCCGACGAGGACCGCGGACACGGCGTCGTCGTTGCGGTTCACCATCCGGGACAGGTTGTCGTACTCGGGGATCGGGCACTCGGCGTACGTGTCGAGTGAGGCGTCGAGATGCGCGGGGTCGATCACCACCAGATCGGCGCGGTCGCCTTCGCGCAGGTGCCCCGCATCCAGGCCGTACCAGTCGGCGAGTTCCCCGGTGAGCCGGTGCACGGCGCGCTCCGGTGACAGGAACGGTGTGCCCGCTTGCTCGGCGTCGCGCACCCGCCGCAGGAAGCGCAGGCCGAAGTTGTAGAACGCCATGTTCCGCAGGTGCGCGCCGGCATCTGAGAAGCCCAGTTGCACACCGGGATCGGCGGCGAGGATGTTCAGTACCTCGGGCCGGTGATTCGAGATCGTGGTACGCCACCGCACCTTGGGGCCGTATTCGACCACCAGGTCGAGGAAGGCGTCGACGGGGTGCACGCCGCCGCGGTCCACCCCGACCTGACCGAAGGTCTTGCCGATCACCGATTCGTCGGGGCACTCGACGATCTCGGCGTCGAAGAAGTCGCGGTGCCACACCCGCGGGCCGTACTTCTTGTCGTAGTCCTTGCGGAACCGGCGCCGGTAGCTCTCGTCGGCCAGCAGTGCCCGCCGCTCGTCGAGCTGGTTGGACAGGTGCAGCGCCGCCGCACCCGAGCCGAACTCCTCGAACACGGGGAGGTCGATGCCGTCGGAGTACACCTCGAACGGCACCGGCAGGTGCTGCCACCGGAAGTCGCCGCCGAGGCCGTTGAGGACCTTCGCCATCAGCGGAAAGAGTCGCGCGATGCCGGGGATCGCCTTGACGTCGGCGGCCGAGAGCAGGCTCGTCTTGAGCGGCTTGCGGAAGATGCCGAGGCTGCTGAGCGCCATCACCATCATGCTCTGCGGGCGGGCCACGTCCGGGCCGCCCTGCAGCGCGCGGCCGCGGCGCCGCAGGACAGCGTTGAGCCGGCGACGCTCCCGGGTGGTCGCGTACGTCGACGGCAGTGTGCGGGAACGGCAGACCTCGCCGTCGAGCTTGTCGAACATCAACTGCTGCGACGACATCCCGACGAACCCGGCGTCGAGGGCCTCGGTGAGTTGCCGCTCCATCGCGGTGAGTTCGGCCCCGGTGGGTGCGACCTCCTTGCGGGTGGCCCGGTCGAGACCCATCAGCGCCGCCCGCATGTCGGAGTGGCCGATGAACGCCGCGACGTTCGGTCCCAGGGGGAGCGATTCGAGCGCATCGACGTATTCGCGTGCCGAGTTCCACGTCTTGCGTTCCTCGAGGCCGTCGACGACGTGGCGGCGGGGGATCGCCTCCACCCGGCCGAACAGGTCACCCGCATCCGACGGGTCCACATGGATCGTCGACAGCGAGCACGAGCCCACGAACACGGTGGTGATGCCGTGCCGCACCGACTCGTCCAGCTGGGGCCGGAGCAGGACCTCGACGTCGTAGTGGGTGTGGATGTCGAGCATGCCGGGGATCACCCACTTGCCGGCCGCGTCGATCACCCGCGGGCAGTCGGTCTCGTCGATCGGCGCGGCGGAGACCGTGGCGACCCGGCCGTCCCGGATGCCGAGGTGCCGGGTCGCGGACGGTGCGCCGGTGCCGTCGAACCATCGGCCGTTCTTGACGATCGCGTCGTAGCTCATCGGAAAACTTGCCTCTTTCAGCGGTGGGTTCGGGAAACGGTGTCGCTCACAGGGTGATTTGTGTGCGCATCGTTTTTCCGGTCGCATTGCGCGGCAACGAGTCGGTGGTGATCTTCCAGCGAGTGGGCACCTTGAAGTACGCGAGTCGTTCGGACGCGAACTCCCGCAGTTCTTCTGCCGTCACCGACATCCCGGGCCGGACGACCACCACGGCGCCGACCTCCTGTCCCAGGTCGGCGTGGTCGATGCCGACCACCGCGGCCTCCGCGACCGCGGGATGCTCGTCGAGGCACTGTTCGATCTCGACCGGGTAGACGTTCTCGCCGCCGCGCAGGATCAGGTCGGAGCGACGTCCGGTGAGACGCACCATCCCGTTCTCGATGACGCCGAAGTCGCCGGTGTGCAGCCAGCGTCCGGGGCGGATGGCGGCGGCGGTCGCCGCCTCGTCGTCCCAGTAGCCGAGCATCACGTACGGGCTGCGCGCGCAGATCTCGCCCTCGGTCCCGTCGGACACCGGCTCTCCGAGCGAGTCGCGGATCTCCACGCTGACACCGATGATCGGCCGGCCGAGGGTGCCGGGGAACGCCTGCAGATCCATCGGCGTCGCCACCGAAATGGCGGTGCTGCACTCGGTGAGCCCGTAGCTGTCGACCAGCGCGTTGCGGGCGAACGGCAGCTTCTCGCGCAGTCGCTGCTGGAAACCCGGAGACGACGGCGCCGACGCGAGCGCGAACGAGGTCAGCGACGACAGGTCGTACCGCGTCACGTCGTCGTGTTCGAGGAGCCGGCCCGCCATGGTGGGCACCGCACCCCAGTTGGTGACCCGCTCGCGCTCGATCAACCGCAGCACCCGGTCCGCGTCGAACGACCCCTGATGGATCACGACCGCGCTGCCTGTGGCGAGACGCGGGACGACGAGGTTGTGCAGGCTCGCGATGTGGAACAGCGGTGAGGTCAACAGGTACCGCAGGTCGCTCGGCGCATCGGAGTGCGGGTCGCCGCCGGTGAACGCTGCCGCCAGCGCGTCGCTGTATCGGTGATATCCGATGACGGACAACAGGTTCCGGTGCGAGTGGACGGCGCCCTTCGGGCGGCCGCTGGTGCCGCTGGTGTAGAGGATCACCGCAGGATCGTCCTCGGCGACGTCGGTGTCGGGCAGGTCGGTGCCCGCGAACTCCTCGATCAGTTGCGGCAGGTCCTGCTCCATCGTGAGGACCGGGACGCCGACGTCGAGTCCGTCGAGGACGGCTGCCCGCTTGGCGTCGACGATCAGTGCCGACGGCCGCGCGTGACCGATGCCGTACTCGATCTCCCGCGTGGTCCACCACGCGTTGAACCCGACCGCGATCGCGCCCAGTGCCTGTGCGGCCCAGAACGATACGACCCACTCGGGGGCGTTGGCGGCGAGGATGCCGACACGATCGCCCTTGCCGACGCCATACTTTTCGCGCAGGGCGCGGGCCAGCGCGGCAGCGGCCGCCCCGTGCTCGGCGTAGCTCATTCGGCGGTCCTCGGTCACCAGGTAGTCGCGGTCACCGAAGGTGATGGACGTGGCCAGGACATCGCCGAGAGACCGATCGCGGTGCTTCATCACCGGTATCCGGACGCCGAGGACGTCCTCTTCGTGGAGTTCGAACGGGCCGCCCGGCCCTGTCAATCCGGCCATGACGGACGCGATGTAGGCCTGCGGGTCGACAGACTTGGTCACGGGATGGTTCCTTTCGACGCGGGCAGTCGTCGCCGTGGTCGACACCGGCGCACTCCAAGGTGATGTGCGTCATATTTCAGTCCGGCTGACGATGTGTCAAGTGAATGACGATCCGTAGTTCGAATCAGCGATTCGACTTGCCTGGGCCCGTCCGTGTGGGCGATCGTCTAGGCGTGGGAGCTGCTGCGGACGAGATCAAGAGCCGGCGGGGAAGCCTGCGGGACGAACAGAAACGGTGGACCCGTACCCGGCTGATGGAGTGTGCTCGGGAACTGTTCTGCGCGCACGGCTACGCGGCGGTCACCGTGGACGACATCGCCGCCGCGGTCGGGTGCAGCCGCGCCACGTTCTACCTGCACTTTCCCGGCAAGGTCGAGATTCTGCGGGCTATCAGCACGGAGAAGATGGTGCCGAGCGTCTTCGCGTTCTATGCGGACCTCGATCGTGTGCTCGACACCGGCTCCCGCGCCGAGTTCACGGCCTGGGTGAACCGGGCCATCGACTGGTTCGACGAATGCAAGGACATCCTGCCCGCGTGGGACGAGGCCGTCGCCCTCGAACCCACGTTCCGTGAGACGTCCCGCGACGGAATCGTGGCCCTGCCCAACTCGATGACGCAGTACCTCGCGCGCTGGCCGCAGCACCGGCAGGACGAGGCCCGGTTGCGGATCGAGCTGCTCGTCGCCCAGCTCGAGCGGTTCTTCACCCGGTGGGCCCTGCAGGGGACGATCGAGGTCCCCCGCGAGCAAGCGGCCGAAGTGCTCACCGACATCTGGTTCCCGGCGCTCAGCGCGCCGATCGCCCCGTGACAGGGATCAGCCGGTGCGCCGGGACTGTCGCCGCGCCTCGAGCAGGCGCAGCCACACCTCGCTGACCGTCGGGTACGACGGGACCGCGTGCCACAGCGTCTCGACCGGCACCCGGCCCACCACCGCGACCGTCGCCGCGTGTACCAGTTCCGCGACCCCGGACCCGACGAACGTCGCGCCCACCACGGTGTCGGTGGCCCGGTCGATCACCAGTGCGGCACGTCCGGTGTAGTCGTCGCGGGACAGGGCGGCGCCGGCGACGTCGATGTCCACCTCGACCACCTCGACGTCCAATCCGTCTGCGCGGGCTTGACGTTCGGTACGGCCCACCGCGGCGACCTCCGGCGTCGTGAACACCACCTGCGGCACCTGCCCGTGATCGGCGGACGCCACGAACCGCGGTCCGTCGAGCGGGCGGCCCTCCGCCCGCGCCGCGATCACGTCGCCGCACACCCGCGCCTGGTACTTGCCCATGTGGGTGAGCGGGGAGCGGCCGTTGACGTCGCCCACCGCATACAGCCAGTCGCCGTCGACGCCTACGGCCGTGAGGTGGTCGTCGACGGCGACGTAACCGCGGCCGGGCAGGCCGAGCGCCTCGAGCCCCAATCCTGCTGTGGCAGGGGTACGTCCGGTCGCGACGAGGATCTCGTCGACTTCCGTTCCGGAGTCGGAGTCGGCGCCGCTCAGCGTCAGTGTGACGGGTCCGCCGTGGATATGGCCGATGCCGGTGTCCGACGGGTCGGTCCGGGACACCGACTCGAGTCCCGTGCCGAAGCGCAAACCGATACCGTGCTTGCGCATCTTCTCGGCCACCATCGTGCCGGCGAACGGTTCGGTGCGGCTGAGCAACTCGGATCCCCGGACGACGAGCGTCACCTCGTCGGCCCCCAGCTCGTGCAACCACGTCGCGGCCTCGCAGGCCACCACGCCCCCGCCCACCACCGCGAGGCGTTTCGGGATCTCACGGACGTTCGTGGCGTCGCGCGACGTCCACGGCAGCGCCTCGCGCAGTCCCGGGACTCCGGGGACGGTGGCGGTCGT
Organism: Prescottella defluvii; assembly: GCF_000738775.1. GTDB lineage: Bacteria > Actinomycetota > Actinomycetes > Mycobacteriales > Mycobacteriaceae > Prescottella > Prescottella defluvii. The sequence continues at coordinate 11,267 of NZ_JPOC01000033.1, read as the reverse complement.
GCCGGTTGCGAGGACCACCGCGTGCCGGGCCCGCAACACCCGATCGCCCACGGTCACCTCGCGGACACCGGTGAGCGCCGCGCTGCCGCGGATCACGTCGATACCGACCGAATCGGCCCACAGGACCTGCGACGAGTCGTCGAGGTTGTGCGTGAAACCGTCCCGGCGGGCGAGCACCGCCGCCACGTCCAGTCCGTACGCGTTGACCTTCTCCTCCACACCCGGCATGTGCCGCGCGGTGCCGAGCACCTCCACCGGCCGCAGCAGCGCCTTCGACGGCATGCACGCCCAGTACGAGCACTCGCCGCCCACCAGCTGGTGCTCGACGAGTGCCGCGGTGCGGTCGCTTCCGGCGATGGCGTAGGCCGCCGCGTTCTCCCCGGCCGGCCCGCCTCCGATCACGATGACATCGAACTCTTCGGGAGCCATGAATCCACGGTAGGCCCGGGAGCGGGGTTTCGCGTGAGGTTCTGCTGTTCCCTCTCCTCACCACGACCGTGCGGTGAGCCCCCACTTCGCGAGATGCGCCACCGTGAGATCCCGCAACCGCTCGCCGCTGTCGAAGCGCACCGGATCCACGCCGACCAGGGACAACGTGTACGTGCCGTCGAGTGCGCACAGGTACGCAGACAGGTGGGTGGTGGTTCGCGCCGGATGGTCGACGGTGAGTCCCGGGTGCATCGCCCTCGTCGCTATCCCGGTGGTGCGGTACGGACCGAGTGATGCCAGCGAGTCGGGCAGTCGCCCGATGTTCGAGCACAGGGCATCGAGTTCACCGGCCCCTGAGGTGAGGCGGGCCGCGATCCGGTCGGGAAGGACCTGCGCGGTCTCCTCAGGGAACCCCGACGGTGCACCCATCGGGCGGGCAGCGAAGGCCTCGCGGCTCGACTCGCGGATGTCGGCGAGTGAATCGGTCGGTGTCACAACCACTTCGGTGATGACCATCGCATTGTCGACGGCGTCGGAGGTGCGCGTGTCGACCGGCACACTGATGTGCAGCGGCATCGGCACACCGGCTGCGTCGGCGACGGCAGTGACCAGGGCGAGGAACAGTCCGTTCGCGGTGCCGCCCTCGGCGGCGGCGGCCGCGTCCCATGCCCCCGCGTCGACATCGACGATCGCTGCGCAAGTGCCGGTGGTGCTGTGCGGCCGCGACTGCCGGCCGGCGTCCGTCGTCTCACGGAACTCGCGCAGTTCACGCCGGCGCCGGGCGCTGAACGCGAGACCCAGCGACGCCTTGGCACCACCGATCAGGACGGTGCCGACGGTCCGGAGAGCGTCCACGACGTCGGACGTCCGCGTCGGCGCCGGGCCCGGGGGCCGTCCGGCGAGGGCCGCATCCACAGCCGACACGAGACCGCGGGCGTCCGCGACGACATGCGAACACACCAGCGAGATCACGGTGCCGCCGCCGGCGACCGGCGCCGCCGACAGGGCCCACCCCGGCCCGAACTCGGGGTCGACGGCAACCGTGGACCGCGCGTCGGCCCACCGCACCACGTCGTCGACCGGGTCCCGGTCGTAGCGGAGGGGATGAGCCGCCGTGCTGGTATCCCAGCGCAGCCGGGCGCCGGGCACCCGCGGTCGGACGACCCGCCGGGCCAGCGCCCCGCGCCGGAGTCCGTCGTGCACCGACTCGAGGACCGCGGCATCCACGGGTTCGGTGGTGCGCCACAGACCCTGCATCACGATCGGCAATCCGTAGCCGTGATGTCGGCGCAGGAATATCTCGTCCACCATGGTCAACCGGTCCATGGGACCGGACGTTACAGCCAGCCGAGCCTCATCCGTCGAAGGCTCCGTGTCGGCCCTCGCCGGCCGCGAACCGGGCGGCGCCACCGAGTGCGTCGACGGTGACCGCGACCATGCCGTGCCGGAACTCGGACGCCAGAGCGTCCTCCTCGGACAACCCCTCCTGCTCGAGTGCCGACATCCGGTCTTCGCGCAGACAGGTCTGCGGGAAACCGGCGAGTCCGGCGGCCAACTCCTCGGCCGCGGTCCGCGCCTGCCCGGTCGGAACCACCCGATTGACGAGGCCGATCGCGAGTGCCTCCTCGGCGTCGACCGCGCGGCCCGTCAGGATCAGGTCCATCGCGCGTCCCGCACCGATGACGCGGGGCAGTCGCACGGTGCCACCGTCGATCAGCGGAACGCCCCACCGCCGGCAGAAGACGCCGAAGACGCTGTCGGACTCCGCGACTCGCAGGTCCGCCCACAACGCCAACTCCAGACCGCCGGCCACCGCGTGCCCTGAGATCGCGGCGATCACCGGCTTCGACAGCACCATACGAGTCGGCCCCATCGGTCCGTCGCCGTCGGGGGTGACGTGGTTGGACCGGTCCGTGCCCAGAGCCTTCAGGTCGGCGCCCGCGCAGAACGTGCCGCCCTCACCCCACAGGACCGCGACCGCCGCGTCGGGATCGTTGTCGAACTCGCGGAACGCTTCGGCCAGAGCTGCCGCGGTGGGCCCGTCCACCGCGTTGCGCACCTCGGGCCGGGACAACACGATGGTCGTGACGGGCCCGCTTCGCTCTGTCCGCACCGACATGGTTCGACGCTACCCGCGGTGGCCGCGTGGGAAGGGGGAATCGTGGGTTCGCAGGCCGTACTGGAACACTGATCCCATGGCCTATCGTCGAACCCCCGCCGTCGAGGCGCGTCTCGCGGCTCAACGCGACGCCATCTTCCAGGCCGCGGTCGCGGTGCTGTCCGAGGAGGGCTACCAGGCGTTGACGATCGCGGCGGTCGCGACCCGCGCGGGAGTTGCGACCGGCAGTGTCTACACGCACTTCTCGGGCAAGTCGGATCTCGTGGTCGCGGTGTTCCGCGAGATCGTCGGTCGTGAGGTCGCCGAGGTGAACATGGCTGCGGGGCCGGGCCGTTCGGCCGCCGAGCGGATCGCGGCGGTCATCGAGACTTTCGGCGGACGCGCCCTGCGCAACCCGAAGCTGGCGTACACGCTGCTTGCGGAACCTGTCGACGCGGCGGTCGACGCGGAACGCCTCATCTTCCGGCGTACCTTCGCCGACGCGTTCGCTGCCGCCGTCGCGGACGGCATCGCCGCCGGCGAACTCGGGCCCCAGAACGTTCCGCTGGTGGCGGCGTCGCTGGTCGGCGCCACCGCCGAGGTCCTGACCGGTCCGCTCGCATCCGGCGGCGCCGAACCCGACGTGATCGAGGACCTGGTCCAGTTCGCGCTCACCGCGGTCGGCGGTGTGCACGCGGCACGCTGACCAGCATGTTTGCCGTGCAGGAGCATACTGGGTGCAGCGAATGTCCTTTCATCACGGAGCACGTCATGCTTGTCCACACGAGATGGAGCGCCTGGGACGAGGAGATCGAGGTCCAGGTCACCGAAGCCGCGGCGCTGGGGCCCGCGGCGGGACTCGTCAGCGTGGTCCTCGCCGAGTCCGAGGCCTCCTGCAGTCTCCACCGCGGCGACGCCGAGATCCACGCGGTCAACCTGGCACAGGGGCTACCGGTGCGAGTCAGCGTCCGCCTGGCCAGGCTCCTGCGCTCGGCGCTCTGGGTGGCGCGCATGACCGACGGGGTGGTCAGCCCACTCGCCTTCGAGGAACCGCCGTCGAGTATCCCGTCCATCCATCCGGAACCCACGTTCGCGGACGTGCAGATCCACGACGACACCGTGCTCGCGCCGTGGGGGGTGTCGTTCGACATCGCCGACACCGCGAAGGCGGACACCGCGGACCGGGCGGCCGCCCTGGTCGCCGACGAGCTCGAGTGCGGTGCACTCGTCCGCATCGGCGGCAATGTCGCGACGGCCGGGCACTGTCCGGCCGGGGGATGGCAGGTCCCCGTCCCCGGTGACGGGGCGATCGAGTTGCCCGCTGGAACCGCACTGGCGACCGACTCCGCCGACCGCACCCGGACGAGTGAAGGTGTCGGCGGCAGTTGGGAACAGGTCACCGTGATGGCCGAGGACGCGCTGTGGGCGTATGCGGCCGCGGCGTCGTCGAACCGACGGAGTCTCGGCGCGGTGGCCTGGCTCGAACAACAGGAACTGGCCGCCCGACTCGTCGACCACGACGGGCGCGTCTACATCACGTGCGGATGGAGCCATCCACACGCGGCGTGAGCTCAGACGGCCCGGCCGCGCTGGCTCCGGTACCAGCGCACCAGGGTATCGGTCGACGAATCGTCCTGCCGCGGAGGAGCTTCCGCGGAGGTCAGGACGGGGCCCAGCTCGAGAGCCTGGGTCTTGCCGAGTTCGACACCCCACTGGTCGAACGAGTCGATGCCCCAGATCACGCCCGCGACGAACACCTGGTGCTCGTACAGCGCGATGAGCTGACCGATGACCGCCGGCGTCAGCCGTGGGGCCAGGACCGTGGTGGACGGCCGGTTGCCCGGCATCACCTTGTGCGGCACCAGATCCGGTGCGGTGCCCTCGGCGGCGATCTCCTCGGCGGTCTTGCCGAACGCGAGCACCTTCGTCTGCGCGAACAGGTTGCTCATGAGCAGATCGTGCATGCTGCCCGTGCCGTCCGCGGTGGGCAGATCGTCGGTGGGCTCGGCGAAGCCGATGAAGTCGGCCGGGACCAGGCGGGTGCCCTGATGCAGCAACTGGTAGAAGGCGTGCTGGCCGTTGGTGCCCGGCTCGCCCCAGAAGATCTCACCGGTCTTGGTGGTGACCGGTGAGCCGTCGGCGCGCACCGACTTGCCGTTGGACTCCATCGTCAGCTGCTGCAGATATGCGGCGAACCGGGCCAGGTCGTTTGAATAGGGAAGCACTGCACGGGATTCGGCATCGAAGAAGCTCGAGTACCAGACGCCGATCAGTCCGAGCAGCACCGGCGCGTTCTGCTCGAGCGGCGCGGTCCGGAAGTGTTCGTCGATGGTGTGGAACCCCGACAGGAACTCGGCGAACCGTTCCTTGCCGATCACTGCCATCACCGACAGTCCGATCGCCGAATCCACCGAGTAGCGGCCACCCACCCAGTCCCAGAACCCGAACATGTTGTCGGTGTCGATGCCGAACTCCGCGACCCGCTGGGCGTGCGTGGACACCGCGACGAAGTGCTTGGGCACCGCGCCCTCGCCGAGTTCGTCGACCAGCCACCGGCGCGCCGCCGACGCGTTGGTGAGCGTCTCGAGCGTCGAGAACGTCTTCGACGCGACCACGAACAGCGTTGTGGCCGGATCGAGGTCGGCGAGCGTTCCCACCAGATCCGACGGATCGACATTCGAGACGAACCGCGCCGAGATCCCGGCGTCCGCGTAGTGGCGTAGTGCGCCGCACACCATCACCGGTCCGAGATCCGAGCCGCCGATACCGATGTTGACGACCGTGCGGATCCGTTCACCGGTGGCGCCGCGCCACTGCCCGGACCGGAGTCGGTCGGTGAAGTCGCCCATGCGGCGCAGGACGTCGTGCACGTCCGCGACGACGTCCTGGTCGTCGACGGTCAACTCCGCATCGGCCGGCAGCCGGAGCGCCGTGTGCAGCACCGCGCGGTCCTCGGACGTGTTGATGTGAGCTCCCGCGAACATGTCGTCACGGCGCTGCTCGACGTGCGCGGCGCGCGCCAGCTCGAGCAGCAGCGCGAGGGTTTCACGGGTCACACGGTGCTTGCTGTAGTCGACGTACAGGTCGCCGGCGGTGACCGTCAGATCGGTGCCTCGCCGGGGATCCTGTGCGAACAAGTCTCGTAGATGGGCAGATTCGATCACTCGATGATGCGCATCCAGGTTCTTCCAGGCTGCGGTACCGGTGATGTCTGTGCTCATGGACGCAGCTTATCGGCACCGCGTGCGAACACGCTGTCGGCTCTCGGTCACCGACACGGAACCGCTCGCGGGGCGCGGACTCGGCGCATGATGGAGATCATGAACCCAGCCGAATTGATTCGTGCCGTTCCTACCAAGCTCTGGATCGGGGGCACCCCCGTCGACGCCGAGAACGGTGCCACCTTCCCCGTGTACGACCCCGCGACCGGTGACGTCCTCACCCAGGTCGCGGACGCCAGTCCCGGCGATGCCGTGAAGGCGCTCGACGCGGCCGCGGGCGCGCAGCCGGGCTGGGCCGCGACCCCGGCCCGCGACCGCGGTGAACTTCTCCGTTCGGTGTTCGAGAAGATCACCGCCCGCGCCGAGACGTTCGCGCAGTTGATGACCCTCGAGATGGGCAAGGCGCTGCCCGAGAGCCGGGCCGAGGTGAAGTACGGCGCCGAGTTCTTCCGCTGGTTCGCCGAGGAGGCCGTCCGGATCGAGGGCAGCTACCAGTCGGCGCCGGCCGGCAATGGCCGCATCCTCGTCAGCAGGCAACCGGTCGGCCCGTGCCTGGCGATCACCCCGTGGAACTTCCCGCTCGCGATGGGCACCCGCAAGATCGGGCCCGCGCTCGCCGCCGGCTGCACCATGATCGTCAAGCCCGCGTCGGAGACGCCGCTGACGATGCTCGCGCTCGCGGAACTGTTCGTCGAGGCGGGGCTGCCGCCGGGCGTGCTGTCGGTGCTGCCGACGTCGCATTCGAGCGCCGTCACCGAGCCGCTGCTCGCGGACCCGCGCCTGCGCAAGCTCACCTTCACCGGGTCCACCGGCGTCGGCCGACTGCTGGTCGAGAAGTCCGCCGAGGGCTTGCTGCGGACATCCATGGAACTCGGCGGCAACGCGCCGTTCGTCGTGTTCGAGGACGCCGATGTCGATGCGGCCGTCGACGGAGCGATGCTCGCGAAACTTCGCAACGGCGGCGAGGCGTGCACGGCTGCGAACCGTTTCCACGTCGCGAACGCGGTCCGGGAGGAGTTCACCGCGAAACTCGCCGAACGCATGGCAGCGGCGAAGATGGGCCCCGGTATCGACCCCGAGACGACGCTCGGTCCACTGATCAACCGCGATCAGCTCGACACCGTCACCGACCTGGTCGACGACGCCGTCCGGGCCGGAGCGAAGGTACTGCTCGGCGGGGACGCCCCGGGCGGGCCGGGCTGGTTCTACCCCGCGACCGTCCTCGCCGACGTCCCGGCGTCCGCCCGGATCCTGCGCGAGGAGGTGTTCGGTCCCGTCGCCGCGATCACCGGCTTCGACACCGAGGACGAGGCGATCGCCGCCGCCAACGACACCGAGTTCGGACTCGCCGCGTACATCTACACCCGCGATCTGGACCGGGCCCTGCGCGTGGCGGACGCTCTCGAGACGGGCATGGTGGGCGTCAACCGCGGCGTCATCTCCGACACCGCGGCCCCGTTCGGCGGCGTCAAGGCGTCCGGGTTCGGGCGGGAGGGCGGCAGCGAGGGCATCGCCGAGTACCTCGAGACCAAGTACATCGCACTGACCTGAGCCCGACGTACGAGAACCGCCCGATCACAGGATCGGGCGGTTCTCGGATGACGCTCGGTGCGGGTGCGGTCAGTGCCCCAGCCGGCCGCGCCCGAGGCGCAGCAGCAGCATCGCGAGGGTGTGGCCCTCCTGGCCGAGTTCGCTGAACCGCTCGAGGACCTTCATCTCCCGGCTGTGCACCAGTCGGGGACCGCCCGACGCCATCCGGGTACGCCCGATGATCTGGGACACCTCGCTGCGGCGCTTCACAGCCGCGAGAATCTCGGCGTCGAGGCGGTCGATCTCCTTGCGGAGTTCGTCGATCTCGGCCTCGCTCGCAGGGACGGGTGACTCGGATGAAGGAGTTGCGGTCGGAATGCTCATAGTCTTCTCCTCGTGTCAGAACTAGGTTCGTTCGGTTCGCTCGAGTCGTTACGAATCCGGGTCCAGCTCACAAGAACGCCCCGGGATCCGGTGTGGACCTCGGGGCTCGCGGGGGATCAGGCCGCGGGCACCATAGGCCGGTACCCGCTCGGAAATCGCCAGTGCTCACGGGGCGAGCGCCATCGGGCACCCGACTGATGCCCCAGCGTGGCAATGATCATCACTCCAGTTTGCCACGCGCAGGAGACCAACCCAAGCAGAGGTGACTGCCTTCACCGTCGTCGTGATCGGGTAGCTGCCGAAGTGTCGGACTTCGCCGGTAGCGTGGACAGGCGATGAACACGATTCCCGGCTCCACGATGTCGTCCTCCGGTTCCCTCCTCGAGGGTCTCAACCCGCAGCAGCGCGAGGCCGTCCTGCATGCGGGATCGCCGCTGCTCATCGTGGCCGGCGCCGGTTCCGGCAAGACCGCGGTCCTCACCCGACGAATCGCGTATCTGCTGGGTGAGCGCGGCGTGATGCCCGGACAGATCCTGGCCATCACCTTCACCAACAAGGCCGCCGCCGAGATGCGCGAGCGGGTGGCCCAGTTGGTAGGCCCCCGGGCCAACAGCATGTGGGTCTCGACGTTCCACTCGAGCTGTGTGCGGATCCTGCGGGCGCAGTCCGCGTTGCTGCCCGGCCTGAACTCGAACTTCTCGATCTACGACGCCGACGACTCCCGCCGCCTGCTGACGATGATCTCCAAAGATCTGGACATCGACACCAAGCGTTTCTCGGCCCGATTGCTCGCGACGCACATCTCGAACCTCAAGAACGAGTTGATCGATCCCAGTGAGGCGGAGGCGGCCGCCGCGGCCGACGACGCCGGCGATCTCGACAAGCTCGTGGCGCGGGTGTACGCCCACTACCAGCAGCGACTGCGGGCCGCGAACGCGATGGACTTCGACGACCTGATCGGCGAGACCGTCGGACTGCTGCAGGCGTTCCCGCAGGTCGCGGAGTACTACCGGCGGCGATTCCGGCACGTGCTGGTCGACGAGTACCAGGACACCAACCACGCCCAGTACGTGCTGGTGCGCGAACTGGTGGGGGAGCCGAGCGACGACCCGCACGCCGTACCGCCGGCCGAACTGTGCGTCGTGGGTGACGCGGACCAGTCGATCTACGCGTTCCGCGGTGCGACGATCCGCAACATCGAGGAGTTCGAGCGCGACTACCCGGACGCCCGGACGATCCTGCTCGAGCAGAACTACCGGTCCACGCAGAACATCCTGTCGGCCGCGAACTCGGTGATCTCCCGCAACACCGGTCGTCGCGAGAAGCGCCTGTGGACCGACTCCGGCGAGGGCGAACTCATCACCGGCTACGTCGCCGACAACGAGCACGACGAGGCCCAGTTCGTCGCGTCGGAGATCGACCGCCTGGTCGACGCCGGGGATGCGAAGTTCGGTGACGTCGCGGTGTTCTATCGGACGAACAATTCCTCCCGTGCGCTGGAAGAGATCTTCATCCGCCTCGGCATCCCCTACAAGGTGGTCGGCGGTACCCGGTTCTACGAGCGCAAGGAGGTCCGCGACATCGTCGCGTACCTGAGGGTGCTCGCGAACGAGGACGACACGGTGAGCCTGCGCCGCATCCTCAACACGCCCCGTCGCGGCATCGGGGACCGCGCCGAGGCATGTGTGTCGGTGTACGCCGAGCAGAAGGGGGTCGGGTTCGCGCAGGCCCTCCGCGCCGGCGCCGAGGGTGTCGTGCCGCTCCTCAACACCCGGTCCGCGAAGGCCATTGCGTCGTTCCTCGAGCTGATGGACGGGCTGCGGGGACTGATGGTGAGCACCGACGCCGACGGCAACGATCTCACCGACATCGGTGAGATCATCGAGGCCGTCCTCGACCGCACCGGGTACCGCAGCGAACTCGCGGCCAGCAGCGATCCGCAGGACGGTGCCCGGCTCGACAATCTCCACGAATTGGTGAGCGTTGCAAGGGAATTCAGTTCCGACGCCCGCAACGCCGCCGCCTTCGCGGAGGACAACGGGGACATCGACGCCGACGAGACGGTCGACGACGAGGGACTGCCCGATCCCGGTTCGCTGGCGGCCTTCCTCGAACGGGTGTCGCTGGTCGCCGACTCGGACCAGGTGCCCGACTCGGGCGAGGGTGTCGTGACGCTGATGACGCTGCACACCGCGAAGGGGCTCGAGTTCCCGGTGGTCTTCGTGACCGGCTGGGAGGACGGACAGTTCCCGCACATGCGCGCGCTCGGCGACCCGGCGGAGTTGTCGGAGGAGCGGCGCCTGGCGTATGTCGGTATCACCCGGGCCCGGCACCGGCTGTACCTGACCCGCGCGATCGTGCGTTCGGCGTGGGGGCAGCCGGTCACCAACCCGGAATCGCGCTTCCTGCAGGAGATTCCGGCGGATCTGGTGAACTGGCGGCGCGAGGACCCGGGTGTGCTCGGTGCCGGCGGAGCCATCGGTGGTGGTCGCGTGCGCGGCCAGGGGTACGGCGGATCCGGTTACGGTGGTTCGGGATTCGGCGCTTCGGGTTTCGGGGGCGGCGGTGGCCGGAGTGCCGGTGCGACGCCGAGTTTCGGGGCTCCCCGCGGACGCAACAACAACCTGGTGCTCGCGGTCGGGGACCGGGTCAGTCACGACAAGTACGGGCTCGGCAAGGTTCTCGAGACGAAGGGCGCCGGACCGACCGCCACCGTGACGATCGACTTCGGTTCGGCCGGCAAGGTGCGGTTGATGCTGATCGGTGGCGTCCCCATGGTCAAGCTCTGACCCGAGCATCACAAGCGAAAACGCCTCCGGCCCAAGCGAAATGCTTGCGCCGGAGGCGGTCGTGGATCTGGGGGTGCGGCCGGATCAGGGCTGCTCGACGCCGAGGCTGATGCCACGGGTGGCGAGCCAGGGGAGCGGATCGATCTTGTTCTCGCCGCCCAGGTGCACCTCGAAGTGCAGATGCGGACCGGTGGAGAAGCCGCGGTTGCCCATCGTGGCGATCTGGTCGCCGGCCATGACGTTCTGGCCGACCGTCACGAGAGAGTCGTTGATGTGGCCGTACACGGTGATGGTGCCGTCGGCGTGCTGGAGGCGCACCCACATGCCGAAGCCGGCCGCCGGGCCGGAGTCGATGACCACGCCGTCGGCGACGGCGTAGATCGGGGTGCCGATGGCGTTCGCGATGTCGACGCCGGCGTGCAGGGTGCCCCAGCGGGCTCCGTACGACGACGTGTAGGTGCCGTGAGCGGGCAGCGCGAACAGTGGGCGGCGGGCGGCGGCCTCACGGGCGGCGCGCTCCTCGCTGAAGCGCTGGCCCTTGGCCAGGAGGTTGGAGAACTGCCCCAGATCGGTGGGGTTCGCGACCGCGAGCACCTGGGGTGCCGAGCTGTCGGCGGAGGAATTCTTGGCAACGTCGCTGAACTGGGCGGCCTGCGGAACGGCGGTGGTTGCGGGAGCGCCCGAGGCGGTGAGGGCGACCTCGGAGTGGTCGGAGTTCCCGGCCGGCGAGTTGGTTGCTGCCTGGCCTGCGGCGACGACTGCGCCGGCGGCTACCGCGATGACTGCGGCGCGGCCCTTGAGGGCGGAGGGGGGGGT
>NZ_JPOC01000032.1 GCF_000738775.1 Prescottella defluvii | reverse complement strand
GCGACGAGTTCGACGGCCGCTTCGCCTTCACCGGACGACTGCACCACATCCGCGTGGATCTGCCGGACGCCGGGCGCCCGGAGGCTGCCACGGAGCAGGGCCGGATCGCGCTCGCGGCGCACTAGGTGTACCCGGTCAGGACGTTGGTAGCGGGCGTGTCGGCTTGATGTGAAGAGAACCTCCGAGTGGGGTGTGGCTTGTCTAAGGCCCACATCCGCTCGGAGGTTCTCGTGTCCCACCGTAATGCCCGAACCACATATCTCGGCAGATTGCTCATCGTCGAGCGCTACCGAGATGGCTGGCCGAAAGCGCATATCGCCAGCGCAATGGGGATATCCCGGAAGTGCGTGTCGACGTGGGTGGCCCGCTACGAGACCGAGGGCGAAGCCGGGTTACACGATCGGTCCTCCCGCCCGCACACCATGCCGACCCGAACCGCAGCCGAAGTCGAGACCCGGATCGTCGAGCTCCGTGTGCGTGAGCGACGCGGGCCGGACTGGCTCGCAGCAGAACTCGGGGTGCCGGCCCGCACAGTCTCCCGAGTCCTACGGCGCCACCAGGTGCCACACCTGGCGGACTTGGACCCGATGACCGGTCAGGTGATCCGCTCGTCGAAAACCACCGCCGTGCGCTACGAACGTGAGCGGCCCGGCGAACTGGTGCACATGGACGTCAAAAAGCTCGGCAGAATCCCCGACGGTGGCGGATGGCGCGCACACGGACGAGCCGCCGGATCGACAGCCCGCGACCGCAGCACCCGGACCGGATTCGACTACGTCCACTCGCTCGTCGATGACCACTCCCGACTCGCCTACTCGGAGATCCTCCCAGACGAAAAGGGCTCCACCTGTTCGGGTTTCCTGACCCGTGCGATCGACTACTTCGCGGACCGCGGCATCACGAGAATCGAGCGGTTGATGACCGACAACGCCTGGGCCTACCGATGGTCCCTCCGCGCAGTCTGCGCCGAACACGGGATCAAGCAGAAGTTCATCAGACCGCACTGCCCGTGGCAGAACGGCAAGGTCGAACGCCTCAACCGGACCCTG
>NZ_JPOC01000031.1 GCF_000738775.1 Prescottella defluvii | reverse complement strand
AACGCCTCAACCGGACCCTGGAAACCGAGTGGGCCTACCGTCAGGTCTTCACCAGCAACAGCGAACGCGCCGACGCACTTGCACCCTGGCTCGAGTACTACAACACTCGACGACGCCACAGCGCACTCGGAGGACTCCCACCGATCAGCCGACTGCAACCAACCTGATGGCCAGGTACAGCTAGGTGCATGAGGCCGTGTC
>NZ_JPOC01000030.1 GCF_000738775.1 Prescottella defluvii | reverse complement strand
CCCCCCGACCAGATGTGGCGCCGTTCCCCCGCCGAACCCTGCCGCTACTGGCAGCGATCGCCACCCTCACCCTGCTGACCACGGCCTGCGGAGACATCATGGACAACCCCTACAACCACACCGACGAGGAGATCGCGGAAGCAGCCGCGATCCTTCCCACCCTCCCGACCCTCGAAGAAACCGAGGCCGAACTCGGGGAGGCGATACAGGCGATCATGAGCGCCGCCACAACCATCGCCCCCGCACTACGCTGGGAGCCCTCGGACAAGCGCAGGCAATCCAGCTGCAGCGGCCCTTTCGGCAAGACCGACGGCCTCGCGATCAACCTACCCAACTACGTCTCCACCGCACCCATCCCCGACGACGACTGGCCCCGAATCCTCCAAGCGGCCCGCGACATCCTCGCGCCACTCGGAATCACCGAGGTCGTTGTGCGCGTCGACAAACCCGGAGACCACGACGTGCTCCTCACCAGCGACGACGGACGACGCGTCGACCTCGGGACGAAGGTTGCCGCGCTCGTCAGCGCCCGGACCGGGTGCCGCCTCCCCGCCCAGCACACCCGACCGACCACTCCGGGAGCGACGCCATGACCGGCACCGCACCACTCGACGACCTCGCCGTGAAGGCGCGCCGAGTTCACGAGGCAGTGACACTCGTGCGCGGACGGGTCCAATCGGTGGGCGGGCACGTCACCGCCACGCACCGCGCAGCATGCGCCGAAGCGGAGGAAGCAGCCCAAGCCCTTCGTGACGAGCTGGCCGCCGACCCCCGAGTCGCACAGGTCATCGCCGGAACACGCACCACCGCCCCCGCTGCGCCTCGCCACCACCCCGGACCTGAAGAAGACGACGACGCGTACTACGCCACCAGGTCGATTCTCCGAAGCAGCTGACGAGAGCGCGACCCGATCGTCCCGGTGAGACAGCGAACGGGCCCCGCACTCCTTTTCGGAGTGTGGGGCCCGTTCGGTCGGAGCGCGGGGCGGCTGTCAGTAGCGGCTCGCACCGGAGAAGGGCATGGAGTCGACGGGCGAGATCTTGACGACGTCACCCTCGGTGGGCGCGTGGACGACGCTGCCGTTGCCGATGTAGATGCCGATGTGGTCCGCGCCGTAGAACGCGACGACGTCACCGGGCTGCAGGTTGGACTTGGAGACGGGGGTGCCGCCGGCGACCTGGTCGTAGCTGGTGCGCGGCACGGACACGCCGGCCTGCTTGTAGGCCCACTGGACGAGTCCGGAGCAGTCGAACGAGTTCGGGCCGGTGGCGCCCCACACGTACGGGGAGCCGACCTTGGACTGTGCGGCGTTGGCCGCGGCCTGGCCGGTCGAGCTGGCGACCTGAGTGGCCTGGATGGAGCTGCTGTCCCAGCTCGGCGCCGTGAACGGCTGCGCGATGGCGGGGGCGGCGGGGATCATGATGGCGCCGGCGGCGACGGCGCCGAGCAGCAGGCCGCGGGTGGTACGGGTCAGGCGGGTGTTCTTCAGGGCCATTCGAGGGTCCTCCGAGTCTTGCTGTGGTCCGACACTTGGTCTGGCATCGGTGTTCGGGCACAACCCAGAGTTCCGTCGTTACCGGATCGGTACACCGGTAGATCTACCCGGATGGGTACCTGTTTCGACCCCCACCTACCTACGCATCCCACAAAAGCGCCTCTGACCAGGCCCGACGCTGCGGACTACGTGTGTGCGCGGTCACTTCCGCGGCCGTAACGGCGCTGTGACAGGGGTCATCACAGCGCCGTTACGTATGCGTGGGGTGCGAATCCGACGGGTCAGGAGGCGGATCCGCCGATCGACGGCAGGACCCGGTAGGTCGCCAGGACGGCCTTGTGGTCGGTGGGCCACGGCAGCGGGGAGTCGACGAACGGGTCCTGCGTGTCCTCGATCACCCGCTCGTTGCGCACGATCGTCTCCCGCGGCCCGACCATCCCGGCTGACACGAGACGCAGTCGGGTGTTCCGCCCGGCGAAGACGTAGTCGATCCGGTCCCGCTCGTCGGCCTCGGGCGCCCAGGTGAGTTCGGAGACGGGCACGTCGGGGTTGCTCGCGGGCCAGGTGAATCCCGGGTGGGTCACCGGGTTCGGGTGCATCCGCCGGTAGGCGTCGACGTACCCGGCCTCCTCGAGCAACCGGGTCGATTCCCACGGCAGCACGACGCCGTTGTGGTCGAACAGGTCCTTCGTCTCCGTCGTCCAGTCCAGGTTCGACGGCTCGTTGAAGTCACCGCCGATGATCACCGACCGCCCCTTCTCCTGCTCCTGCGCGGCGTCCGCGAGGAACGCGGAGATCACGGCGGGCCGGCCGGAGTCGATGTTGACGCGCTGGACCACGGTCGGATCGGCGACGGGCCGGGGCATCTTGTTCCATCCGAACTGCGAGAACTCCCCGGGGCTGGGGATCCCGCCGCCGTAGCCGCGCGGCAGGTACGTCGCGTACCACCGGTACTCGAGATGCGCCGAATACACAGCCACCTGCATGCCCGACACCGACACCACCGCCTTGACCATGTAGTCCAGCGTCGCGGTCTCCTCGACCGGGAACCGGGACAGGATGCCGGTGTCGGACGACGTGGCGGTGTGGAACCGGGTGCCTCGCCGGCCCAGGATGTCGGCGAGGGTGGTGGTCGCGTCACCCGACTCGGAGAGCAACACGATCGATGCCCGGGTGGACTCGATGATGTCGGCGACCCGTTCGAGACCGTTCGGGATCTTGCTTCCGCTGTGCCAGATGTTGATGGACAGGACGCGAACCTCCTGGAACGGGAACGCGCCGGCGGGCGCTGCCGCGCCGATCGCCCCGACCCCCAGGGTCGCCGTTCCTGCCGCCACCGTGAACGCCTTCATCGCCTGACGCCGTGTCAGCGAAGTCATCACACCACTCTCCTCATCATCTGCCGGTTTGGCGCAGTGATGAGACCAGGCGCAACTGAACGATCCGGGAACCCGCCACTACCGGCACACGGACGGAAGGTTGCCGTGTGTCGGACCGTGCGGTCTACAGCGTCGTGTCGGCGTCAGCCCGGCAGTTTGCTCGCCAGAACGTCGACTTTGGTGATGGTGGGGTGCCCGACGAAGAGTTCGTCCGCCCTCCCCATGAGGGCCGCGGCAACCTTGCCCGCGAGATGAGCCTGACGACCGGTGTCATCGGGGAAGGCGTCGAAGATGCCGAAGGTGGCGGGCCCGAACCGGAGGGCGAACCACGCGACCGTGTCGGGTTCCTCCTGCACGAGTGTCAGCGCGCCCTCGAGGAACTGCGCGACCTCGGTTTCCTTGCCGCGTTTCGCTTCCACTCGCACCAACAGGGCTGCGCTGACCATCGGACACCTCCGAGAACGATCGGTACCTCTCACTGTTCTCGCCCGCGCGGACCGCGTCAACGCGCAGCGGGCGCCGTGACCGCCCCGTCACGACGCCCGCTCCCGCTCTCCGTCAGTCGAGGTCGGTGAACCGCGGAATCAGGTGCTCGGCGACGTGCTTCGCCTCGTCGATCAGCGGCCAGCCGGCGAGGATCAGGCCGGTCAGCCCGGTGCGCTCACGCAGGGTCCGGACGTGGTCGGTGATCTCGTCCGGCGCGCCCACGTAGTACACCGCCGACGATCCGGTCGCGAAGATGTCCAGCGGTGACCAGGCGGTGATGCCCGCGTACAGGCCGTCTCCGAGATACAGGTCGTCGGGTTCGGGGATCCTGCCGGCCACGATGGAGTCGACCCACCCCTGCCGCTGGGCGTCCCGCGCGGTGAAGGTGCGCAGGTCCTCCTGCCCACCGGTGCACCGGCGGACGGCCTTGTCGAGGATGTCGCCGATCTGGTCGATGCCGGCCTTCTCGAACAGCGACCGGAACCGCTCGATCGCCTCGTCGCGGGTCGGCCGGACGATGACGCCGGTCAGTGCACCGAAGTCGGTGAACTCGCGACCGGCCGCGGCAGCCGCCTTGCGGGCGCCGTCGAACTTGTCCTCGATGAACGACGTCTCGCGCAGCATCGCGAGATACGCGTCGAGCACCTTCCCCGAGTTCTCCAGTCCCGCAGGCGAATCGCCGGTCCCCCACAGCGGCACCTCACGGTCTCCGAGCGGGTCGACACGCAGGGGCGTGTTCGGGAAGTTCGATTCGGTGCCCTCGCGGTAGTACCGGCGGAAGTCCGCCCAGTACTGCTCCCCCAGTTCGTAACGCCGGTCGTGCTCGACGTTCATGTCGTACTTGGTGAGGATGTTGTCGCGGCCGTTGACCGAGTTGATCATCAGCCGTCCCCCGCTGAACGCGTCGAACGTCAGCGCCTTCTCGGCGAGCAACCGTGCCGGGATCATGTTCGCGTACACCGCGACGAGGAACTTCATCCGCGAGGTGTGCGAGGCCGCCCACGTGGCCGACACGAACGGGTCGTTGGGCCACGTCGCGACCAGCGCGCCCTCGAAGCCGCCGTCATCGATGGTCTTCGCGAGTTCGATCTGCCGCTGCCCGTCCACCGGGTACAGCCCGCCCGGGCTCCACGGGTAGTCGCCGTCGGCCTGCGTGAGGTACCAGAAAGTCTTGACGCTCATCGGTTTCCAGCCTCCATGGCGATTGCGGTCGGGTCGATGGACTCGATGCGGGCTCGACCGGCGAGGGTGGCGGCATCGACGGTGTACAGGGCATCGAGATAGGCGACGGCGAACGAGCCCGGACCCGTGGAGTTCTCCTCGGCGATCTCGGACGCGACGGCGACGTGGGCGTGCGCGGCAGCGAGCGCGATCAGCGGTGTCGGCGCCACGGACAGGTAGGCCGCGACCAGTCCGCCGAGCGAGCACCCGGTCGAGGTGACCCGCGGCAGCATGGCGCTGCCACCACCGATACGGACACCGACGACGGTGCCGTCGGCGGCGCGGCCGACGAGGTGGTCGACCGGACCCGACGCCGAGACCGCGTCGGCGTGCGCGAGCAGCGCGACCGCAGCGGGAACCGCGGCGGCCGGATCGTCCGAGCTGTCGACGCCGCGGGTGTCGCCGCCGAGTCCGGCCAGCGCGATGATCTCGGACGCGTTGCCGCGAACGGCGGTCGGCCGATACTTCAGCAGGTCGACGGCCAGCCCACTGCGCCAAGGCAGTCCGCCGACGCCGACGGGGTCGAGGACCCACGGAGTCCCGGCATCGTGCGCGGCCTCCGCTGCGAGTGCAAACGCCGCGGCCGTGCCGTCGTCGGGGGTGCCGAGATTGATCAGCACTCCGCCGGCGATCCGCGCGAACCCGGCTGCCTCGTACGCGTTGTCGATGTGGGCATTGCTGGCGCCGGCCGCGAGCACCACGTTGGTAAGGAAGTTCGCGGAGACGACGTTGGTGAGCGAATGGACGAGGGGCACCCGGGTGCGCAGCGCGTCCAGCGCGCCGGCGAGGTCGTCGCCGGTGACGGTGTGGGTCATGGAAATCCTTGAGAGAAAGACGAGTTCGAGGAGGCGGAGTCAGGACCTACGACATCGGGTCACTGATCACCGCCGCGAAGGGTCACGAGTGGCAGCGTCGGATCGGCGGTCCACTCCTCGAGGGAGCCGTCGTAGATGCTGATGCCGTCATATCCGGCGAGCACCAGGCCGAGCGCGGACAGGCAGGCGGAGATGCCGCCGCCGCAGTAGAGGACCACCGGATCCTGGGTGCCGGCGAGCGCCTCCGAGGCGAGGGCCCGGATCTCGTCGACGCCGCGGACCCGGCCGGTGTCGTCGAGCATGCTCTTCGCCGACAGGTTCCGACTGCCGGGGATGTGCCCGCGGCGCGAGTAGCGCGTCTTCTCGGCGCCCGAGAACTGGCCCGGGGCGAGGGCGCAGACCAGCGTGCCGGGGGCTCGGCCCTCGCTGATCGCGACCACGTCGTTCCGGTCCGCCCAGAGCGGACGGTACGGCGCCACCACCGTGGTGGGCACTCGTGGACGCTCGGGGACGTCGTCGCCGGAGCCGACGGGCAGTCCCGCGGCTCGCCACCGGGCCAGTCCCCCGTCGAGGACGCGGGAATGGATACCGACGCTGCGCAGCAGCCACCAGAACCGCGACGCCCACGTCATCGACCCCTGGTCGTACACGACGACGTCGGTGCCGGCAGAGATGCCGAGTGCGGCAAGCTCTTCCGCGAGCCTGTCCACGGAAGGCCTGCTGAAGTGCAGTTCGGCCGCGACGTCGGAGAAGCTGGTGAGCAGGTCGATGTGCCTCGATCCGGGTAGGTGCGCCTCATGCCAGGCCGAGGCACCCGATTCCGGCCGGTAGTCGCCGTCGAACCGCGCCGGTGCGAGTAGGACGGTGACATCGAGCACCACGGGCGCGTCCTGCGCTCCCAGATCGGGGGCGAGTTCCTCCGCCTGAACCAGGGGCCACGCTGCGCTACACAACTTCCACATCCTCACTACGACGATCAGCGACCATGAACCTAAATGACGACTTGCGTATACGCAAGTATCCGACTGACGTCAGTGGCATAATCAGCGGGTCCGACGCAGAACACGACCGATGGGGGCACCGATGACATACGGGGACGACCTGACGGAACTCGGCGCGCTCATACCTTCCGACGCCGCCGGCCGCTCCGATCAGACGTCCAGGCAGTACCTGCACCTGCGCGCCGACATCCTCGCCGGCAAGTTCCCGCAGGGCGCGGCACTGCACGAGACCCAACTGAGCGAGAAGTACGGCGCCTCACGCACGCCGATTCGCGAGGCCCTGAACTGGCTCGCCCACGACGGCCTGCTCGAGCGCGCTGCGCGCGGATTCCGCGTCCGCTCCGGCACCCCCGAGGACGTCATCGAGATCTACGCCGCACGCGTCGCACTCGAGTCGGAGGCGGCGGGCGCCGCCGCGATCCGGCACACCGACCTCGACATGGCCCGACTTGAGCGCCTGCACAACTCGTGCTGCGGCGCCGCCGACGACACCATGGCCCGCACCGACAACTTCCGGTTCCACGAGGCACTGTGGCAGGCCGCGCACAACACGACGATCATGACGCTGCTGGTGCGGCTCACCACCCAGTTGCGGATCTACGACAGCGGACCGCCGTCGAACTACGGCGAACCCGACCTGCTCAACAACGAGCACGAGCAGATCCTCGAGGCCCTGCGCGCCCGCGACGAGAAGGCCGCGCGCGAGCACATGCGCGCCCACCTCGAGCACAGTCGCGAGCAGCGCATCAGACTCTTCGCGAACGGCTGAGCAGGCCACACACCGACACGGCGAGGTCCGCGGGCGAAATTTCGTCCGCGGACCTCGCCGTTTCCAAACCAGACAAACGGCACTCAGGTAAGCCTTCCATTAGTTATTGTATGCTCACCTAACCAGCCGATCCCGGATGGTTGGCGCCGTTCCCGAACGGCCACCGCGCCAACGACTTCTGCCTGCGGAGCCTCATGTCGACCCCTCCCCGTTCCCCGAACCTCACCGCCGCGCTCACACGCCGCGACCTCATGCGCTCGATGGGGGTCGCAGCGCTCGCGCTCGGCGCCCTCGGTGTCACCGCGTGCTCGAGCCGCGAGGCCGTCACCGAGACGGCCTCGAACGCCGGCGCCGCCACGGCCGGCCCGATCACGATCGTCGATCAGTACGAGAACACCGTCACCTTCGACACCCCGGTGGGACGGATCGCGTCGGCCATCATCCCCGTGCCGTCGATGATCATCGGCTCGGACCAGTCCACCGCCCGCAACGTCGGCGTCAACCAGGTCGCGATCTCGATGGCCTCGAAGGGCATGCTGGGCACGATGTTCCCGCAGTTCCTCGACACCCCGGTGGTCGCGGGCAACGACTTCGTGCCGAACGTCGAGCACATCCTGAGCCTCAACCCGGACGTGGTGATCCAGTGGGGGGACAAGGGTGACGACATCGTCGCGCCGCTGCGCAACGCGGGCCTGAAGGTGATCCTGCTCAAGTACGGCACGCAGGAGGATCTCGAGGCCTGGATCAAGATCTTCGGCGACCTGCTGGGCAAGAAGACCGAGGCCGACGCGGTGCTTGCGAAGATGGCCGCCGACCGCGCGCTGGTCGAGAAGACCGCCGCCGCGCACGCCTCGGCCGCACCCCGGGTGATGTACCTGTACAACGCGCCGGAGATCAAGGTCGGCGCCGACAACAGCTACATGGACTTCTGGATCCAGCTCGCCGGCGGCAAGAACGTCGCGTCGGGTGCCGGCAGCGGGTCGAGCCTCGGCGTCACCCGTGAGCAGGTGCTCGGCTGGGATCCGGAGGTCCTGATCCTCGGCAACTTCGAGCCGACCACCCCCGCCGACGTCTACGCCGACCCCAAGTGGGCGTCGCTGTCCGCGGTGAAGAACAAGCGGGTCTACAAGGCCCCGATCGGCGGCTTCTCGTGGGATCCGCCGTGCAACGAGTCGAACCTGATGTGGCTGTGGGTGAACTCCGTGTTCTTCCCGGACGTGAACCACGAACTGCGCGAGCGCATCCGCGAGACCTACCGCACGTTGTACGCCTACGACGTCACCGATGCGGACGTCGACCGGATCCTCCAGGTGCCGGCCAACACGAACAGCGCAGGCTATGACGCCTTCCGTGCTTGAGACCGCGGCCGAACAGCCGACACGGCGGTCGTCGCGGATCCTGGTGCCGGTCGTCCTCACCGTCGGCATCGTCGCGGTCGGCCTGATCTCACTGTCGGTGGGCCGCTACACGGTGCCCGTCAACGAGGTGGCCCGCATCCTGATCAACGAGGTGATCTCTCTCCCCCGCACCTGGACCGACGCGGAGTCCAACGTCGTGCTGGGCGTGCGGCTTCCGCGGGTACTCCTCGGCATGATCGTCGGCGGCGGTCTCGCACTCGGCGGCGCCGCGCTGCAGGCCGCGTTCCGCAATCCATTGGTGAGCCCGCAGATCCTGGGCGTCTCGTCCGGCGCGTCGTTCGGTGGCGTGCTGGCGCTGATGTTCGGGCTGGGTTCGACGTTCCTCGTCGGCGGCGCGTTCCTGTTCGGCCTCGCCGCGCTCGGTATGGTGCTGCTCATCGGGCGGACCCGCTCGGGCGGCGCGATCCTGATGATCGTCCTGGGCGGCGTGGTCACCAGCGCGTTCTTCTCGGCGCTGGTGTCGTTCATCACGTACGTCGCCGACCCGTACTCGACGCTTCCGTCGATCGTGTTCTGGCTCATGGGTTCCCTGGCCACCGCCGACATGGCGAAGGTGCTGATCGCGGCGGTCCCGATCCTGCTGGGCTCCGCCGTCGTCATCGGGCTGCGCTGGCGGATCAACATCCTCTCGCTGGGAGATGACGACGCCGCCTCGCTCGGGGTGAATCCGGGACGACTGCGCGCGGTCCTGCTGACGATGGTGGCGCTGATGACCGCCGGCGCGGTCGCCGTGTCCGGCGTGATCGGCTGGGTGGGCCTGGTGGTCCCGCACATCGCCCGGTTGTGGGTGGGGCCGGACCACCGGATCTCCATGCCGACGACGTTCGTCCTCGGCGCCGCGTACCTGACGATCATCGACACGCTCTCGCGCACCGTCAGTTCCGGGGAGATCCCGCTCGGGATCCTCACCGCGATCATCGGCGCCCCGGTGTTCGTTCTGCTCCTTCGGAATTCACGCAGACAGGCCTTCATCGATGCTTGAGATTCACGACGGCGGGTTCCACTATCCCCGGCGCGACTGGGTGTTCCGGCACGCGAACCTGCGCATCGACGGCGGCATCACCTCGATCCTCGGCCCCAACGGCCAGGGCAAGACGACGCTGCTGCGATGCATCGCCGGCCTGTCGCCGATGCGCGAGGGACGCGTGGAGCGGGACACCGCGATCGGCTACGTCCCACAGGCGAGCCTGTCGAGCTTCGCCTACTCGGTGTTCGACATGGTCCTCATGGGACGGGCCAAGAAAGTCTCCGCGTTCGCGACGCCCGGCCGCGCCGACATCACCCGCACCCGGGAGGTACTGGAGCGGGTCGGCATCGCAGACCTCGGCGCGCGCAGCTTCTCCGAACTGTCCGGCGGGCAGCGGCAACTCGTGCTGATCGCGCGGGCGCTGGCGTCGGACTGCACCTTCATGATCCTCGACGAGCCCGTCTCGGCACTGGATCTGCGCAACCAGGCGCGGGTACTGGAACTGCTGCGGGACCTCGCCGCGGACGGGATGGGGATCCTGCTCACGACCCATCATCCCGACCACGCCCTGCACCTGGGCGGGCGCGCGATCGTGATGCGCTCGCCCGAGGACATCCGCTTCGGCCCGGTCAGCGAACTGGTCACCGACGACATGCTCAGCGACCTGTACGGCATCGACGTCGTCAGTGCCACCGTCGACGACCGGGGCACCCCGCGCACCGTCCTCTACACCCGCTACGACACATTCGCGGCCGCCGAACCCGCGGCCACCCTTCAGAAAGCATCACGATGACTCTCGACTCGACTGCACCGCAGTCACTTCCACCGGTCCTGCACCTCGTGATGGGCACGAACACCGGCATGTCCGGCGGCACCACCGCCGCCCGCCGCGTGCAGCCCGTCGACCTCTACGACCTCGACACGCAGGATCTCGCCGACGTGCGTGGCCTGCTGATCAACGGCAACTGCGACCAGATCTTCCTCGAGCGTCGCCGCGACGTGCTCGCCGAGTTCGTCACCGGCGGCGGCCGCATCGCGATCATGGGCCACCCACTCACGGACTTCCTGCCCGGCCTCGGCCAGTGGCGCAAGCTGCAGTACTCGGGCCCCAAGGACCTCGCGATCACCGCCGGGGATCCGCACCCCGTGTGGGAGGGCGTCGACCCCGCCGACGTCAGCTTCCGGCGCGGCGTCTCCGGCTTCTACGGGCGCGGCTACAGCCAGAAGCTGCCCGACGGCGCCGTCGTCACCAACCGCATCGGACGTCACGCGCTGCCCGTCGACTACGTTTACCCGCTCGGCGCCGGCCAAGTGCTGGTCCACGGCGGCATCGATCTCGCCGTCTACCAGGAGGACCCGAACACCTCCGCACGCATCTTCCCGCAGCTGCTGACGTGGCTGGCCCAGCTCGACCCGGAGGCCCAGGCATGACCACGATCGAACCCTTCTCGCGCACCGACCGCGCACCGCGCTCGCAGCGTCGACTCGCGCTGGTGCACGGCGGATCGCACTTCCACCTGCAGACGCTGAAGGACCCGGCGGTGATCGCGCACCAGCCCGAGTTCCTCTACCTCGCAGATCTCGCCGACGGCGATCTCGACGGTTTCGACACCGTGATCCTCGCCGACCGCCTGCACCCCGAACTGCTCCGCCGGCACACCGCGCAGATCCTCGCGGTCGCCGAGCGCGGCGGCACCCTCGTCGTCCTCGGTGAGAATGCGGCGCACACCTGGCTGCCCGGCGTCACGTGGACGGCGCGGCCCACCAACTTCTGGTGGTGGCTCGAGGGCGAGGATCCGCTGATCCGCACCCGCAGCCCCGAACACGAGGCGTGGGAATACCTTTCGACCAAGTCGGTGATCTGGCACCACCACGGCCTGCTGCACACCGACGCCGACGTCGTCCCACTGCTGGTGTCCGAGGAGCCCGACGAGAACGGCGACCTGCGCGACGCCGGGATGATGCTGTTCGAGGACACCGCCTCGACGCCCGGCCGGATCATCGCGACGACGCTGGACCCGACCTACCACCACGGCAACAACTTCATGCCCGGCTCGACGCGCTTCCTCTACGCACTGCTGCGCTGGCTGGACAACACCGGTAGCTGACCCCGCCCCTCCAGCTGAAGGGACCCTTCGTGCGCTCGCAGGCGCCGAAGGGTCCCTTCAGCTGTTACCAGGACACGTCAGTCGACGTCGTAGACCTCGGCGGCCGGCACTGCGAGCAGCCGGTCGGTCATCTCCTGCTTGAGCACCACCAGGCGCTCCTCGTCGGCGTCGGTACGGCCGCTCTTGTTCACGAGTTCGATGAACTCGTCGGCGACGAAGCCGTCGCGGACCTGCAGGGTGACCGAGTTTCCCCGGTAGGTGAGCCGGAAGACGTAGTTGGCCAACGTCGTTCCGCGCTCCGGCCGGGCGAGCGCGGGATCGACGACGTACCGGTCGCCCGTGGTTGCACGCAGCACCAGTTCGAAGGTGTCGCGGACGCCCGGACCGCCGTGCGCCGTGGCGATTTCCACGTCCCGACGCTCGATCGGTCCGGAGGCGTCGAGCAGCGGCAACGCCCGCTCGAGGACCTTGAGTGCATGGGCGACGCCGCCGGGTGCGGCCGGGCCGTGGTACTTCATCAGATCGGCGAAGGTGAACGTCAGCAACGTTCCCTGATCGGTGACCTCGAGTTGCGTGGACATGCGGACCATTCTCCCTCGAGCGCACGCCCGGTGGGTGTGCGTCGTCGAAGCGCTTGTCCCCGAACTACTCTCCCCCGAACACCCGCTGCACCACGGCCTTCGCGCGCCGGGTGACGCGGAGGTAGTTGTCGAGGAACTCGTTGGCGTCGCCGCCCGGCCAGCCGGCGACCTGGGCGACGGCCGCGAGGACCTTGCCCGGGCCGGGTAGTTGGTCGGTGGGCTTGCCACGTACCAGGACGAGCGCGTTGCGGGCCTTGGTCGCGGTGAGCCACGCGTCGCGGAGCAACTCGATGTCGGTCTCGCTCAACAGTTCCGCCGCGCCGATCGCGTCGAGTGTCTCGAGGGTCGAGGTGTTGTGCAGTGACGGGATCTCGTGGGCGTGCCGCAACTGGATGAGCTGGACGGTCCATTCGATGTCGGCGAGACCGCCGCGGCCGAGTTTGGTGTGGGTGGCCGGGTCCGCTCCGCGCGGGAGCCGTTCGGAGTCGACGCGGGCCTTGATCCGGCGGATCTCGCGGACCGCCTGCTCGGAGACCCCGCCCTCCGGGTAGCGGGTCTTGTCGATCATGTGCAGGAACCGCAGACCCAGATCGGCGTCGCCGGCCACCGCGTGTGCCCGTAGCAGCGCCTGCACCTCCCACGCCTGCGCCCACTGCGCGTAGTACGCCTCGTACGACGTGAGAGTCCGCACCAGCGGGCCGCTCCGCCCTTCCGGCCGCAGTCCGATGTCCACCTCGAGCGGCGGATCGGTGCTGGGGGCGCCGAGCAGGGTCCGGACGCGGTCTCCGACGATGTTGGCCCACTTGACCGCTCGGGTCTCGTCGACGCCCTCGCGGGGCTCGCACACGAACAGGACGTCGGCGTCCGAGCCGTAGCCCAGTTCGCCACCGCCGAGTCGGCCCATACCGATGACGGCGAACGTCGCGGGCGCGGGCGCGCCGGTCTCGGCTTCGCTCTGCCGGATGACGGAGGAGAGGGCGGCACCCAGCACCGCGGCCCACACCGACGACAACGCCCGGCACACCTGCGGGACGTCGAGCATGCCGAGGACGTCGGCGCTCGCGATCCGCGCCAGCTCGTAGCGACGCAGCGATCGCGCCGCACCGATGGCGCGGACGGGGTCGACGTACCGCGCCGACGACGACAGGATGCCCCGCGCGACGTCCTCGGGATTGGGGTCGAGCAGGCGTGGACCGGACGGGCCGTCGGCGAACAGCCTGATCACGTCGGGCGCCTTGATCAGCAGGTCCGGGAGGTACGCCGACGAGCCGAGCACCGTCATGAGGCGCTGTGCCACGGACGCCTCGTCACGCAGCAGTCGCAGGAACCAGGTCGCGTCGACCAGCGCGTCGGACAGGCGCCGGTAGGCCAGCAGCCCGGCGTCGGGATCCGGCGTGTCACTGAGCCATTCAAGCAGGGTCGGCAACAGGAGCGCCTGGATGCGGCCCTTGCGGGACGCGCCGGCGGTGAGCGCGGTCAGGTGCCCGAGCGCGTTCTCGGGAGCCGAGTAGCCGAGGGCCGCCAACTGCCGGATCGCGGCGTCGGGGCCGAGCCGCAGCGCCTCCTTGTCGAGCCGCGCCACCGACTCGAGCAGCGGGCGGTAGAACAGCTTGGCGTGCAGGCGCCGCACCCGGTGCGAGTTGCGCTTGATCTCCGCGTTCAGCACACCGAGCGCGTCGTTGCGGCCGTCGGGGCGCATGTGCGCGGCCCGGGCGAGCCACCGCAGCGCCTCCTCGTCGTCGGGCGGCGGCAGAGTGTGCGTGCGCTTGAGTTTCTGCAACTGCAACCGGTGTTCGAGCAGGCGCAGGAACTCGTACGACGCCGTCAGGTTCGCGGCGTCGTCGCGGCCCACGTAGCCGCCCGCCGCCAGCGCCGTGAGCGCATCGACTGTGCTCTTCACGCGCAGTGACGTGTCGGCACGGCCGTGCACCAGTTGCAGGAGCTGGACGGCGAATTCGACGTCGCGCAGGCTGCCGCGACCGAGCTTGAGTTCGCGTTCCCGCAGCTCCGGCGGGACCGAGTCCTCGACGCGTCGGCGCATCGCCTGCACCTCGGGCACGAAGTCCTCACGCTCGGACGCCGTCCACACCATCGGGCCCAGCGCGTCGGTGTACTGCCGGCCCAGCTCGAGGTCGCCGGTCATGGGCCGGGCCTTGAGCAGCGCCTGGAACTCCCACGTCTTGGCCCACCGCTTGTAGTAGGCGATGTGCGAGTCGAGCGTCCGGACCAGCTCTCCGCGCTTGCCCTCGGGCCGCAACGCCGCGTCCACCTCGAAGAAGGCCGACGACCCGATGCGCATCATCTCGCCGGCGATGCGGCTCGAGATCGCGTTGGACGGCTCCGCCACGAACACGACGTCGACGTCGCTGACGTAGTTGAGTTCGCGCGCACCGCACTTGCCCATCGCGATCACCGCGATCCGGACGGGGCACAGCTCGTCCGGGCACACCGTGGCCACGGCCACCGACAGCGCCGCGGTCAGCGCCGCGTCCGCCATGTCCGAGAGCTGGTGCCCCACCGTCTGATACGGGACCACCGGTTCGTTCTCCACGGTCGCGGCAAGGTCGGCCGCCGCCAGGACCATCATCTGGTCGCGGTAGCAGTCCCGCAGCGCCGCAACCGCTTCCGGCCCGGTGATCGCAGCCCGGTAGAGCATCGAGGACGCGTGCGGGCCGGTCTCGGGTACCGCGCCGACGCACGCCAGCAGGCGCCGGGTGAGCTCGTCCTTCGAGGGCAGTGGCGTGCCACCGGCGAGCAACTTCCACGCCGTCGGGTGCGCGACGAGGTGGTCGCCGAACGCACTGGACGCGCCGATCACCCCGAGGAGCCGGCCGCGCAGGCCGGTGTCGGTGCGCAGCGCGGCGTCCAACTCGGCCCACCCGTCGCCCAAGCTCTCCTGCATCCGCGCCAGTGTGCGCAGCGCCAGGTCCGCGTTCGCGGCCCGCGACAGCGACCACAACAGTTCCACGTCGTCGAGATCGGACCAGCCCAGTGCCTTCAGCTCGTCCGGGGCGGTCGGCTCGACCAGCCCCAGCCGGCCGACCCCGGGCACCGCCGAACGCGCGTACGGAGGCCTCACCGGGTCACCCCGATCCACACGTCGTCACGATCGGAACGTGGACTGGCCGGACAGGGCACGCGTGTCACCTCTTCGGGGATCGTACGGTTCGGCTGGGACGCTCTACAGCCCCAGGTACGCCTTCAATTCGAACGGCGTCACCTGGCTGCGGTAGTCCTCCCACTCCCGGCGCTTGTTGCGGAGGAAGAAGTCGAAGACGTGTTCGCCCAGGGCCTCCGCCACGAGTTCGGACTGCTCCATCTCGCGCAGCGCTTCCTGGAGGCTTCCGGGCAGGGACTTGTAGCCCATCGCCCGGCGCTCGGCGTTGGTCAGCGACCACACGTCGTCCTCGGCCTCGGCGGGCAGCTCGTACCCCTTCTCGATGCCGCGCAGGCCGGCCGCGAGCAGCACCGCGAACGCCAGGTAGGGGTTGCACGCCGAGTCGGGGCTACGGATCTCGACGCGACGCGACGACGCCTTGTTGGGCGTGTACATCGGGACACGGATCAGCGCCGAGCGGTTCGACGGGCCCCACGTGGCCGCGGTCGGCGCCTCGCCGCCGTGCACCAGACGCTTGTAGGAGTTGACCCACTGGTTGGTGACGGCACTGATCTCGTTGGCGTGCTCGAGGATGCCGGCGATGAACGCCTTGCCGGTCGCCGACAACTGCATCGGATCGTCCGGGTTGTGGAACGCGTTGGTGTCGCCCTCGAACAGGCTCATGTGCGTGTGCATCGCCGAACCGGCCTGATCACTGAACGGCTTGGGCATGAACGACGCCCGCACGCCCTCGTCGATCGCGACCTCCTTGACGACGTACCGGAACGTCATCACGTTGTCGGCCATCGACAGCGCGTCCGCGTACCGCAGGTCGATCTCCTGCTGGCCGGGCGCGGCCTCGTGGTGGCTGAACTCCACCGAGATGCCCATCGACTCGAGCGCGTCGATCGCGTGACGCCGGAAGTTCGGGGCGCGATCGTGCACGGCCTGGTCGAAGTAGCCGCCGCTGTCGGCGGGGATCGGCGGGGTGCCGTCGATCGGCCCGTTCTCGAGCAGGAAGAACTCGATCTCGGGGTGCACGTAGCACGAGAAGCCGAGGTCGCTGGCCTTGCTCAGCTGCCGCCGCAGCACGTGGCGCGGGTCGGCCCACGACGGCGTGCCGTCGGGCATCGCGATGTCGCAGAACATGCGCGCCGAGTGCTGCGCGCCGTCCTTGTGCGCCCACGGCAGGATCTGGAACGTCGACGCGTCCGGCTTGGCGACGGTGTCGGCCTCCGAGACGCGGGAGAAGCCCTCGATCGCCGATCCGTCGAAACCGATGCCCTCCTCGAAGGCACCTTCCAGTTCCGCGGGCGCGATCGCCACCGATTTGAGGTACCCGAGCACGTCGGTGAACCACAACCGCACGAACCGAATATCGCGCTCTTCGAGGGTACGAAGCACGAACTCTTTTTGGCGATCCATATCCGCGAGACTAAGCAAACTGCGTTAAATCTGTGTTACATCGTGAAATCGGTCTCGCCCGGCCGGCTCAACACGTCAGGTCCGGTTCGGGGACGGTGAGATCGACGAGGTACGCGGAGACCGGATCGTCGACGCAGCCGACGCCGTCGAACACCGCGGTGTGCTGGGTCCCCCGGTACGTGATCAGCGCACCCCCGAGCTGCTTGGCCAGGTTCACCCCCGCCTGGTACGGCGTCGCCGGGTCCTCGGTGGTCGAGACGACGACCACCGTCGGCAACTCCTGCAGCGCCGCCGGGTCGATCGTGTGCGGCGCACCCGTGTTCGGCACCGGCCAGAACGCGCACACGTCGAGCGGAGCGTTGCCCGTGCCGCGGCCGTCGTCGAGGAACGGCGCCACCTCCCGGTACCGGGTGTCCGCCTCCCCCGCGACCGCCCGGTCCGTCACCGGCGGATCGTCGACGCAACGAACCGCATTGAACGCGTCCTCGAGATTCGAGTAGCTGCCGTCGTCCAGACGCCCCTCGTACATGTCGGCGAGCAGCAGCAACTCGTCCCCGCGGCCCGCGGCGAGGTCCGTCAGCCCGGCGCGCAGCGGCCGCCACAGGCTCGGCGAGTACAGCGCCTGCTGCACGCCGGTGATCGCGTCGTCGTAGCTGAGGCCGCGCGGATCGGTCGTCGCCGCCGGGCGCTCCACCAACGGATCGACCAGCGCACGGAACCGGGCGTCGGCCCCGCCGGGATCCGACCCCAGCGGGCAGTCCGCCGCCCGCGCGCAGTCCGCGGCGAAAGCGTCGAACGCCTGCTGGAAGCCGGCGCCCTGCAACACCACTTCCTCGACCGGATCCTGCTCGGGATCGAGCGCACCGTCGAGCACCATCGCGCGCACGTTGCCGGGGAAGGTCTCCGCGTAGGCCGTGCCGATCCGGGTGCCGTACGAGAAGCCGAGATAGTTCAACTGGGGATCGCCGAGCACCGAGCGGATGACGTCCATGTCGCGGACCACCTCGCGGGTTCCCACGTGTGCGAGCAGCGGGATCCCGGACCGTTCCGCGCAACGCGCCGCGTAGGTGCGGTTCTCGTCCTCTGCCCGGGCGATGCCCACCGGGCTCATGTCGACGTTCGGCTCGCGGCGCTCGGCGTCGGTCTCCTGCGGGGTCTGGCACCGGACCTGCGGCGTGGACGCGCCGACGCCCCGCGGGTCGAACCCGATGACGTCGAAGCGCTCGGCCACCTCGGTGCCGTCCGCGACGGACGCCGTGCTCAACCCCGACGCCCCCGGGCCTCCCGGATTGACCAGCAGCGACCCCACCCGTGCACCGGTCGCGGCCGACCGCGAGATCGCGATCTGCGCGGTGTCGCCGCCCGGGGCGTCGTAGTCGAGGGGCACGGTGACCCGCGCGCACTCGAGTGTCGGGCTCAGCTCGCCGCCGTCGGTGGCGAAACCGTCGCACGAGCCCCACGCGATCTGCTGCGTGTAGAACGACTCGAGGCCCGCCGGCACGACCCCCGCACCCGGCGCACCGGCCTCGGCGGCGACGGGGCTGCCGGAGACGGTGCCGTCGGACGGCTCCGTCGTGCAACCGACGGCCGACACGGTCAGCGCCGCGATCGTGGCGACGAGCAGGGTTCGGCGTCCGGTCCGCATACCTTCGATGGTGCCATGTCCGGCCCCACCCCCACTCCTCCCCCGTTTTGCGCACTTGCCGCTGTGCACACCCCCGCCCGGGGCGCGACAAGTGCGCAGAACGCGGCGGATCCGTGTGACGAACGGCACTGATCCGCCCCTTCGTGGGCCCAGGCCTCGGTGGCAGACTGAAGGCGTCATCACCCAACCCGGGGACCCGCACAGGCGGGCCTCGAGGCGAGAAAGGGACAACGATGTCCGAGACCGCTCCGTACGGCTCAACAAGCTCGACATCCTCCGGCACCCCCAAGCGCAAGACCCGGATCCACCACCTGCAGGCGATGAAGGCCGAGGGCACCCGCTGGGCCGAGTTGACCGCCTACGACTACTCCACCGCGCGGCTCTTCGAGGAGGCCGGCATCCCGGTCCTGCTCGTCGGGGACTCCGCCGCCAACGTCGTCTACGGCTACGACACCACCGTGCCCGTCACGATCGACGAGATGCTCCCGCTGGTGCGCGGTGTCGTCCGCGGCGCACCGCACGCTCTCGTCATCGCCGACCTCCCGTTCGGCACGTACGAGGCGTCGCCGCAGCAGGCACTCGAGACCGCCTTCCGCTTCATGAAGGAGGGCCAGGCGCACGCCGTCAAGCTCGAGGGCGGCGAGCGGGTGGCCCCGCAGATCGCGGCGCTCACCGCGGCCGGGATCCCGGTACAGGCACACATCGGGTTCACCCCGCAGTCCGTCAACAGCCTCGGCGGCTTCCGCGTCCAGGGCCGTGGCGACGGCGCCGAGCAGCTCATCGCCGACGCCATCGCCGTGCAGGAGGCCGGCGCCTTCTCCGTCGTGATGGAGATGGTGCCCGCCGAACTCGCCGGCCAGGTCACCCGCAAGCTGACCATCCCGACCGTCGGCATCGGCGCGGGTCACGAGTGCGACGCCCAGGTGCTGGTCTGGCAGGACATGGCCGGCTTCACCAGCGGCAAGACCGCCAAGTTCGTCAAGCGCTTCGGCGAGGTCGGCACGGCCCTGCGCGACGCGGCCGCGGCATACGCCGCTGAGGTCGGCGCCGGCACGTTCCCGGCCGACGAACACAGCTTCTAGGCACCTTCGGCGCCTGTGCGCCCTTCCGGT
>NZ_JPOC01000029.1 GCF_000738775.1 Prescottella defluvii | reverse complement strand
CCGGGGCCCCGCCGCCCCCCGGCCCCCCCCGCCTCCCCAGCCGCCCCCGGACCCGCCGGCCCCGGAACCTCAGCCCCCGCCCGCGCCGGCACCCACCCCGGAACCGGCACCCGACTGCCCCGACGACGAGGAGTTGGTCGTGGACGATCCGGTGGATCCACCGGCACCGTCGGCGCCGACGGTGGACGACGACCCGGCCGTCTACTGCGTCCCGGCGCCGGAACCTAAACCGGAACCGGAGCCCGGGGCGCTGGGTGCTCCGGGCGTGCCGTCGATGCTCGGGTTGCCGCAGGGGGCGGCGCAGGGGGCTGCGCGGCGTCGCCAGGAGGAACAACCGGCGATCGCCGAGATGGGACCGCCGCCGTCACCCGGCGAGGAGACCGGTGCGGTGCTCGCGGAGTCGGGTTCGTGGTGAGTCAGCGCCCGAGGAGCTGCCCGATCTGGACGCCCGCGTGGTGTGCGGCGGCATCGTCGGGGTCGAGCGGATTCTCGGTCTCGTCCCGCACGGCCGGGTGGGTGCCGGGGAAGTGTGCGTCGGGGTCGGCGAACGGGGCGTAGGTCTTGTCGCCGGTGAGGTGATGCAGCAGGTATCCGGTCACGTGCGCCCGCGTCACGTGCTGGGTGCGGCGTTCGGATCCGCCGACGCCGAGGAAGCCGAGGAGTCGGCGTCCCTCGACGAGTCCGGCACTCGAACCCTTGTCGACGACCCTCAGCAGGCTCTCGCCCTTCCACGCGTCGGCGAGGGCGAGGGCGTCGCTGCCCAGTGAGTCGACGTCGCTCGCCCCGGCGATGACGAGTCCCGGTACGTCGATCCGCGCGGCCGCGACGGTTGCGGACGGTGCGGTGGGGGCGGGGAACAGCGCGGCGACGGCTTGGACGCGGGCCGTCCGGGCCGCCGCGAGCACGGCCACACCGGCACCCATGCCGTGTCCGGCGAACGCGAGGCGTTCGGGGTGGACGCTGATCCGGCCGGGGCCGAGGCGCACACCGGTGCAGATGTCGAGGGTGGTGCCCAGGTCCGCGGCGAGTCCGAGGTGGGACGGCACGGGGCCGCGCTCGGTCGCCGGCGCAGCAGCGACGATGCCCCACGATGCGAGGTGCTCGAGTGTCGCGGCGTAGTTGGTGGTCCCGGCGAGCCAGTCGTGAGCGAAGGCGACGGCGGGGAGGTTGAACCCCTCGGCGGGGGTGTAGACCACGCCGGGTTGCCCCGCGAGTGCCAGATCACCGCGCAGCACCTTGTGTGGGCCACGCTTGGACAGCTTGGATACCAGGGATTTCGGTGTCTGCGCCACGGAGGAGACGTTATCCGATGGGAGGCGGCCTTCGGGAGTTGCGCTGCGCCGCCTGTCCGAGTTCATTCCGGTCCGTGGTCCAAGTACCCTGGTGAACCATGTGCGGAATCGTGGGTTACGTGGGCCACCGCCAGGCTCTGGATGTCGTGGAGAAGGCGTTGCAGCGGATGGAATACCGCGGCTACGACTCCGCCGGTGTCGCGGTCCTGGACGGCAGAGGCGGCTTGGCGACCGAGCGTAAGGCCGGGCGCCTGGCCAATCTCGAGGCCGAGCTCGGCGAGATCGGTCGGGACAAGTTCGTCGGTACCACCGGCATGGGGCATACGCGGTGGGCGACG
The DNA here is from genome assembly GCF_000738775.1 of Prescottella defluvii. Classification (GTDB taxonomy): domain Bacteria; phylum Actinomycetota; class Actinomycetes; order Mycobacteriales; family Mycobacteriaceae; genus Prescottella; species Prescottella defluvii. Next base: position 148,848 of record NZ_JPOC01000029.1, on the reverse strand, counting down.
CACGGCAAGCCGACCGACCGCAACGCGCACCCGCATCGGGATGCGAGCGGCCGGTTCGCCGTCGTGCACAACGGCATCATCGAGAACTTCGCCCCGCTGCGCACCGAGCTCGAGGCCGCGGGTGTGGATCTGCTGAGCGACACCGACTCCGAGGTCACGGTCCACCTCGTCGCCAAGGCGTACGAGTCCGGTCCCACCGCGGGCGACTTCCTGCAGAGTGCGCTGTCGGTGCTGCGCCGGCTCGAGGGTGCGTTCACGCTGGTGTTCACGCACGCCGACCACCCCGACATGATCATCGCGGCGCGCCGGTCGACGCCGCTCGTCGTCGGTGTCGGTGAGGGCGAGACGTTCATCGGCTCCGATGTCGCGGCGTTCATCGAGCACACCCGGGACGCGGTCGAGCTCGGTCAGGACCAGGCGGTCGTGATCACCGCGGACGGCTACTCGGTCACCGACTTCTTCGGCAACGATGCGTCCGCCCAGACCCGCGCCTTCCGAATCGACTGGGACCTGCAGGCCGCCGAGAAGGGTGGCCACGACTACTTCATGCTCAAGGAGATCCAGGAGCAGCCGGACGCGGTCGCCGACACCCTGCGCGGGCATTTCGTCGACCAGCACATCGTCCTCGACGAGCAGCGGCTGTCCGATCAGGAACTGCGCGACGTCGACAAGGTCTTCGTCGTGGCGTGCGGCAGCGCGTACCACTCGGGTCTGCTCGCGAAGTACGCGATCGAGCACTGGACGCGGCTGCCCGTCGAGGTGGAGCTCGCCAGTGAGTTCCGGTACCGCGACCCGGTGCTGGACCGATCGACGCTCGTCGTCGCGATCTCGCAGTCCGGTGAGACCGCGGACACGCTCGAGGCGGTCAAGCACGCGAAGGACCAGAAGGCCCGGGTGCTGGCGATCTGCAACACCAACGGTGCACAGATTCCGCGTGAGGCCGACGCCGTCCTCTACACGCGGGCCGGTCCGGAGATCGCCGTGGCCTCCACCAAGGCCTTCCTTGCCCAGGTGACTGCGAACTACCTGGTGGGGCTGGCCTTGGCGCAGGCTCGCGGCACGAAGTACCCGGACGAGGTGGCGCGCGAGTACGCCGACCTCGCGGCGATGCCGGGGCTGGTCGCCCGCGTCCTCGACACCGTCGAGCCGGTGCGTGCCCTGGCCCGCCAGTTCGCCGACTCGTCGGCGGTGCTGTTCCTCGGTCGTCACGTCGGCTACCCGGTGGCCCTCGAGGGTGCGCTCAAGCTCAAGGAGCTGGCGTACATGCACGCCGAGGGTTTCGCGGCGGGTGAGCTCAAGCACGGTCCGATCGCGCTGATCGAGGAGGGCCTGCCGGTCATCGTGGTGATGCCGTCGCCGAAGGGGCGCGCGGTGCTGCACTCGAAGCTGGTCTCGAACATCCAGGAGATCAAGGCGCGTGGCGCGACGACGATCGTGATCGCCGAGGAGGGCGACGAGGCGGTGCGGGCGCACGCCGATCACCTCATCGAGATCCCGGCGGCGCCGACGCTGCTGCAGCCGCTGCTGTCGACGGTTCCGTTGCAGGTGTTCGCGGCCGAGGTCGCGGTCGCTCGCGGCCTGGACGTGGACAAGCCGCGCAACCTCGCGAAGTCGGTCACCGTCGAATAGTCGTTCGACGGCTCGGTGTGGTCGTGGTCGTCAGACCACCACGACCACACCGAGCATGTCCGGGTGCAGCGAGCACGTGTAGTTGTAGGTGCCGGGCTCGGTGAAGGTGAACTCCCAGGTCCCGGTCTTGAGCAGGGGGCTGCGGAGCACGGACTTGGCCTCGCCGACGCCGACGACGTCGTGGGGGACCCCGCGGTCGTCGAACACCCACGTCACCGTCTGGCCGGCCTGGATCGTGATCGACGTCGGCGCGTAGGCCATGTTCTTCACCACGACGGTGAGTCCGTTGTCCGGCTCGGTGGGCGGGCTGCCCTCCGAGTTCGAGGTGCAGCCGGAAAGTGTTGCGGCCAAAGCGATTCCGATGGCCATGGCGGTTGCCCGTGCTTTCATGCAATTCAGCGTAGTCTGGCGACGAGTGTGTCCTCCGACACCTCCGTGACCTCGAATCGACCGAGGAGTTGCCATGCCTGCCCGTGAATCCGCGCCGCTGGGCGCCCCGTGCTGGATCGATCTGCAGTCGTCCGACATCGACCGCGCCGCCGAGTTCTACGATGCCCTGTTCGGCTGGACCCACGAGGCGTCGGGGGAGGAGTACGGCGGCTACGTGATGTTCCATGCCGGCGGCAAGCCGGTGGCGGGCGCGATGCCGGGGCAGCCCGGCAATCCGTACGTGAACGTGTGGACGACCTACCTGGCGACGGCGGATGCGGATGCGACCGCGGAGGCCGTCTCGAAGGCCGGCGGTCAGGTGATGATGGAGCCGATGACGGTTCCGCAGCAGGGGCGGATGGCGATGTTCCTGGACGCGTCGGGTGGCGTGGTGGGCGCGTGGCAGCCGGCCGAGCACAAGGGTTTCGGGATGATCGGTGAGACGGGTACGCCCGCGTGGTTCGAACTGGTCAGCAAGGACTACGACGCGGCCCTGCCTTTCTATCGGGACGCGTTCGGCTGGGATCTCGCCACGTTGAGCGACTCCGACGAATTCCGTTATTCCACAGGCAGGTTCGACGGCGAGGACCTGGCAGGAATCTACGATGCGAGCAAGGCGCTCCCGGCCGAGGTGCCCTCGCGCTGGCAGATGTTCGTCCAGGTCGACGACACCGACACGGCGATCGCGCGTGTCCGGGAACTCGGTGGGGCCGTCCTCACCCAACCGTGGGACACCGAGTACGGCCGGATGGCGCAGGTCGCCGATCCCAACGGGGCGCCGTTCATGATCTCGGGCCCGGTGGCGGCCTGACGGTGATGCGCCACTACTACACGACACGGCAGGTCAAGGCCGCGGAGGCGCCGCTGCTGGCGAGTCTGCCCGAGGGCACGCTGATGCGGCGCGCCGCGTACGGTCTGACGCGTGTCGTGGCCGACGAACTGCGGGACCGGACCGGGGGCGTGGCCGGTCGCGCCGTCACGCTGCTCGTCGGATCCGGTGACAACGGCGGGGATGCGCTGTGGGCGGGGGCGTTGCTGCGGCGTCGGGGTGTCGCGGTCACCGCGGTCCTGCTGAACCCGGAACGTGTGCACGCCGCCGGTCTCGCGGCGTTGCGGGCTGCGGGCGGGCGGGTCTCGCCAGATCCCGGCGACCCGGACCTGGTGCTCGACGGCATCGTCGGCATCTCCGGCAAGGGGCCGCTGCGGCCGGCCGCAGCGGCGATCGTCGCGGACCTCGATGCTCCGATCGTCGCGGTCGACCTGCCCAGCGGCGTCGACCCCGACACGGGCACCGTCGACGGACCTGCCGTGACCGCTGCCGTCACGGTGGCGTTCGGCGCGCTCAAACCGGTGCACGTCCTGGCCGCGACCCGGTGCGGCCGCGTCGAACTGGTTCCGATCGGTCTCGCACTTCCCGAACCCGACCTGAGGGCTCTCGACGCGGGGGACGTGGGCGGGATGTGGCCGGTTCCGCGGGCCGCGGACGACAAGTACACGCAGGGCGTGGTCGGCGTCGTCGCGGGCAGCCGGCGCTACCCGGGGGCGGCGGTGCTGTCGGCGGGCGCCGCGGTCACCGCGACCGCCGGGATGGTCCGCTACGCGGGACGGGCCGCGGCGGAGGTCCTCAGCCATTGGCCCGAGGTGGTCGCTGCGCCGTCGCCCTCGGATGCCGGTCGGGTGCAGGCATGGGTCGTGGGACCGGGGATCGGCACCGACGATGCCGCGCGGGGCGAACTGCGGACCGTGCTCGCCTCGGATGTCCCGGTACTCGTGGACGCCGACGGCCTCAACCTGTTGGCCGAGCATCCCGACCTCGTCAGCGACCGTGCTGCCCCGACGCTGCTGACGCCGCACGCCGGCGAGTTCGAGCGGCTCACCGGTGCCGCGCCGACACCGGACCGGGTCGCGGCGACGCGGGCGCTGGCCGCCGAGTGGGGGGTGACCGTCCTGCTGAAGGGCCGGGCCACCGTGATCGCGGACCCGCACGGCCGGGTGTTCGTCAACGACGCGGGCAGTTCGTGGGCGGCCACGGCAGGGTCGGGTGACGTCCTGTCCGGTGTGATCGGTGCGCTCCTGGCGACCGGGCTCGAGCCGGCGGTGGCCGCGGCCGCAGGTGCGCGTGCGCATTCCCTCGCGGCCAATCTCGGAGCGCGGGAGGGCTCCGAGGGCATCGGGGACACCGGACTCGCGCCGATCTCGGCGTCGACGCTGCTGGCGCACCTGCGGTCGGCGATTCGGATACTGCGGGAGTTTCCGAGCTCACCTGTGCCCGAATCGTGACTGATCGGGTCGTACCCAGGAACCGGGCCGGTCCCGGTGAGTGGCAGGATCGAAGTCTGTGACTACTACCGCGCAGGAGACCGACACCGACCCGACCACCGCGAACGCCACCCCGGCGGCGGACACACCTCCGGCGGCGGCGCCGCAGGCGGAAGCGGTGATCGATCTCGATGCGGTGGCCCACAACGTGCGGATCCTGCGGGAGCACGCCGGCGATGCGGCGGTCATGGCCGTCGTGAAGGCGGACGCCTACAACCACGGTGCGGTTCCGGTCGCGCGGGCCGCGCTCGCCGCCGGTGCGCGGGAACTGGGTGTCACCACGCTCGCCGAGGGCATCGAACTCAAGAACGCGGGTATCACCGCACCGGTGCTGTCGTGGCTGCACACCGCGGACGCCGACTACGCCCCCGCGATCGCGGCGGGTGTCGAGGTGGGGTTGTCGTCCCCGCGGCATCTCGCGGCCGTCGTCGCGGCGGCGCGGGAGGTCGGCACGCCTGCGACGGTGACGATCAAGGTCGACACCGGGCTCAACCGGAACGGCGTCTCGCGTGAGGAGTGGACGGACTTCCTGACGGACCTGGCCCGGGTCGAGGCCGAGGGCGCGGTGCGTTTCAAGGGTGTGTTCTCGCATCTCGCGCATGCCGACGAACCGCACCACCCCGTCATCGACGACCAGCGGGAGCGGTTCACCGGTGCCCTCGCCGACGCCAAGCGCATCGGGCTGGTACCGGAGGCGGCGCACCTGTCGAACTCGGCGGCCACCCTCACCCGTGCTGACCTGCAATTCGACATGGTTCGGCCCGGAATCGCGATATACGGACTGTCCCCGGTACCGGATCTGGGGACGTTCGGCCTGCGGCCGGTCATGACGTTCCGATCGAGGGTGGCGCTGGTGAAGAAAGTGGCAGCTGGTGAGGGTGTGTCCTACGGGCACACGTGGGTGGCCCCGCACGACACGACGGTGGCGTTGCTGCCGGTCGGGTACGCGGACGGCATCCCCCGTGCGCTGGGTGGACGGTTCGACGTGCGTCTGGGCGACGACCGCCGCCCGGGCATCGGACGGGTCTGCATGGACCAGGTCGTCGTCGATCTCGGTCCGGACGGCGCCGGGGTGCAGGAAGGGGACACCGCGGTGTTCTTCGGCAACGGGGAGCACGGTGAGCCGCACGCGCAGGAGTGGGCGGACGCGCTCGACACCATCCACTACGAGGTGGTGACGTCGGTGCGGGGCCGGACGGTGCGCACCTATGTCGGCGGCCCCGGCGGTCGATCGTGAACGTCCTGAACCGGATCGGCCTGTTCGGGGGCGTGCTCGGCGCCGCCGCGGTCGGCGCGATCGCCGGACTCAACGTGGTCAAGGCCGCGGCGACGCGCCGCGGACCGGAGATCTACGGGTCCGAGAACTTCGAACTCATGCGCGGCGACCGCAGCCGCGTGGTGGTGACCGAGGACGACGTACCGCTGCTGGTGCGGGAGGTCGGGCCGGCGGACGCACCGCTGACGGTGATCTTCGTGCACGGCTACTGCCTGCGGATGGAGTCGTGGCACTTCCAGCGCACGATGCTCGCGCAGCGGTGGGGCGACGCGGTCCGGATGGTGTTCTACGACCAGCGGGGGCACGGCGAGTCCGGGATGCCCACCACCGAGAGCTGCACGATCGCGCAGCTCGGCCGGGACCTGGTGGCCGTCGTCGAGGAGGTGGCGCCGTCGGGGCCGGTGGTGCTCGTCGGGCATTCGATGGGCGGCATGACGATCCTCGCGACGGCCCGACAGTTCCCGGAACTGTTCGACGACAAGGTGATCGGCGTGGGCCTGCTCGCGACGACCGCGGCGGGACTGAACAAGTCGGGGCTCGGAAGCAACCTCGACAACCCGGTGATCGACGCGTTCCGGCTCGCGGTGCGCACCGCGCCCGGGGTCGTGCAGCAGGCGCGCGGCGCGGCCCGCGCGATCATCTCGCCGATCCTGCGGGCCGCGTCGTACGGCACCGAGGTGAGCCCGCGGCTCGTCACGTTCTCGGAGTGCATGCTGGGCGACATCTCCGTCGTGACGATCGTGAACTTCCTCGAATCCCTGGAACTGCACGACGAGTCGGAGGCGTTGCCGGTGCTGTCGGACACGCCGGCGCTGGTGCTGTGTGGTGACGCCGACATGATCATCCCGTTCAGCAGTTCCCGAGCCCTCGCGGCCGCGCTGCCCCGTTCCGAGCTGGTGCGGGTGCGCGACGCCGGCCATCTCGTGGAGCTCGAGTTCCCGCAGGTAACCTCCGATGCGATCGATCGGCTGGTCCGGCGTGCCGTGTCGAGTCGTGGGAACCACGAGAATGCTGTGCCGGCGGGTGAACTGGAGCGAACCGATGTCGGCTGACACACGTACGGGTGGTCGTGCGACCCTGCCCACGACCGAGGACACCGAGGCGCTGGGCCGGGCGCTGGCCTGCGACCTCGTCGCCGGCGATCTCGTGGTGCTCGACGGCCCGCTGGGTGCCGGCAAGACGGCGCTGACCCGCGGCATCGCGGCGGGCCTCGGTGTCGAGGGCCGGGTGACGTCGCCGACGTTCATCATCGCGCGCGAGCACCGGCCGGGGACGCGCCCGGACGGCGGTGCGCCCGTCGCACTGGTGCACGTCGACGCCTACCGGTTGAACGAGGCGGTGGCCTCCGACACCGTGGACATGCACGATCAGCTCGACGCGCTCGACCTCGACACCGACCTCGCGAACGCGGTGGTCGTCGTCGAGTGGGGCGAGGGCGTCGTCGAGCATCTCGCGGACCGGCACCTGCTGGTGCGGTTGCGGCGCGAGCCGGAGTCGGATGTCCGCACGGCCGTGTGGGAGTGGGTCTCCAGCCCCGCCGCCCGCTGATCGGTCAGCGGCGCACACCGTCGATGCCGCGCACCTTGCGGTACGGGTGTGCGTCGACGTCCGACAGCATGTCGGCGATGAGCTTCTCGTAGGGCTTGTTGCGGCGGGCGGCGGCCATGAGCCAGCGGGTGGTCCGGGCGGCGCCGCCGAGGCTCATCGGGCGGCCGGCGACTCCGAACATGGTGCGAGCAAACTCGGGGAGCAGCGCGATGATGCCGTCCTGGATCACGATCGACGACGCGACCTTGATCGGGTTCCCCTTCAACGTCGGCTTGCGCAGTTGGGTGGTGGCCTCGGCCGCCGGCAGCGTGACGGCCAGCCAGTCCACCTGCGCGTGGATGTAGGTGTCGAGCTCGGCGTGGGTGCCGGGCAGTGCGGACGGGTCGATGCCGACGAGTTCGGCCGCGCGGTGCTGCTCGACGACGAAGCGGTCACGTTCGGCTGCCGTAAGGGTCGGCCCGTACAGCTCGGAGCTGCGCAGGATTCCCCACACGAGGGTGTTGTGCGTCCAGGCGAGCCAGTCCGGCTCGTCGGCGACCAGGGTCCGACCGGTGCGCTCGTCGGTCCACTGAGCGTGCTTGTGCATGCGCCGCACCGCTTCGCCGGCGGCGAGGGCGTGCGCGGTATCCCCGAAGATCGTGGTGTCGAGGAACTTGACGGTGCGAGCCGCCCGGCCGACCGGGTCGCCGTAGTTGTCGGAGACCTTGCTGAACAGCGTCATCATGTCGGGGTTGAGGGTCTGGAGGAGCACGCCGCAGACGGCGCCGAGCGTGGATGCCGGATCGGCGAACAGGCGCCAGGTGACGCTGTCGGGTCCGAAGAGTCCGTCGTCCTGGCGTGCCGATGGTTCCTGCTGTTCGAGATTCCCGACTACCCGACTCATCTCCCGACCTCCCCGACCATGTGACCGCCGTGCGCGGCAATGTTCGGTAATCGTGCCCAAAACCGGCATTTGTACCAAGCGACGCGCCGAGGGGCCCCGCCGGTGGCCGGTCGGCCGGTCCCGGGAGCCTCGGGAAGTGCGAGTAACCTGGTACATCGTGCTTGTGCTTGCCATCGACACCTCCACGCCCGCGGTCACTGCGGGTGTCGTGAGCTTCGACCCCGATTCGGATGCCGGCGTACCTCGGACGTTGGCGTCCCGCGTCACCGTCGATGCCCGAGCGCACGCGGAGGTACTGACCCCGCAGGTGCTCGAGTGTCTCGACGAATCGGGCCACGTCCCCGCCGATCTGGACGCCGTCGTCGTCGGGGTGGGCCCCGGCCCGTTCACGGGCCTGCGTGTCGGCATGGCGACCGCCGCCGCGTTCGGCGATGCGCTGGGCATTCCGGTCCACGGGGTGTGCAGTCTCGATGCGATCGCCGCCGATGTGCCCGGGGAGCAGGACCTGTTGGTGGTCACCGACGCTCGTCGCCGCGAGGTGTACTGGGCGCGGTACTCCGGCGGCGATCGGGTCGAGGGGCCCGACGTCGTCAAGCCGTCCGAGCTGGATCCGTCGCCGTCACGGGTGATCGCGGGGTCGGCCTCGCACGTGGACATGTTCGACCTGCGGGTCGAGCCGGTCGAGACCCCGTCGCCGTCCGGTCTGGTGGCGGTCGCGGCGCAGGCGCTGCGGGTGGGTGTGGAGCCGGAACCGCTGGTGCCGTTGTACTTGCGGCGCCCGGACGCGGTGGAGTTGGCGGACCGCCGGAAATGAGCATTCGGATCGTTCCGATGGTCGACGCCGACGCCGACCGGTGCGCCGAACTCGAACAGGTGCTGTTCCCCGGTGACGACCCCTGGAGCGCGCAGGCGTTCCGGTCGGAACTCGCGGGCGGGCACAACCGCTACTTCACGGCGCGGGACGACGCCGACACCCTGATCGGCTACGCCGGGGTGGCACTGCTCGGCACGAGCATCACGCCGGAGTCCGAGGTGCACACCATCGGCGTGGATCCGGCGGCGCAGCGCGGTGGCATCGGCGGCGCGCTGCTCGCCGAACTGCTGAGCATCGCGGACAAGTGGGGCGGCCCGATGTTCCTCGAGGTCCGCACCGACAACGAACCGGCGATCGCGCTGTACCGGCGCGAGGGCTTCGAGATCGTCGGTACCAGGAAGCGGTACTACCAGCCGAGCGGCGCGGACGCATTCACGATGCGCCGACCGGCACCGGGTGAGGAGTGACGGCCATGATCGTGATGGGTATCGAGAGTTCGTGCGACGAGACCGGTGTCGGCATCGTCCGCTGGTCGGGCGACGGCCGCTGCGAGCTGCTCGCCGACGAGGTGGCGTCGAGCGTCGACCAGCACGCGCGCTACGGCGGCGTGGTGCCCGAGGTGGCGTCGCGTGCCCACCTCGAGGCGATGGTCCCGACGATGAAGCGCGCGCTCGCGGCCGCGGGCATCGACAGGCCCGACGCCATCTGCGTGACGATCGGCCCCGGCCTCGCCGGTGCGCTGCTGGTCGGTGTCGCCGCGGCCAAGGCGTACGCGGTGGCGTGGGGTGTGCCGTTCTACGCGATCAACCATCTCGGCGGGCACGTCGCGGTGGACACCATCGAGCACGGGCCGATGCCACCGTGCGTCGCCCTCCTGGTCTCGGGCGGACACACCCATCTGCTGCACGTGGAGGAACTGGGCCGCAAGCCGATCGTGGAACTCGGCACCACGGTCGACGACGCGGCCGGTGAGGCCTTCGACAAGGTCGCCCGTCTGCTCGGCCTCGGCTTCCCGGGGGGACCCGCGCTCGATCGTCTCGCCCAGCAGGGGGACCGGGACGCCATCGTGTTCCCGCGCGGCATGACCGGGTCTCGCGACGCACGTCACGACTTCTCGTTCTCGGGCCTCAAGACGGCCGTGGCGAGATTCGTCGAGGCGAAGCAGCGTGCGGGCGAGGAGGTTCCGGTCGCCGACGTCGCGGCGGGCTTCCAGGAGTCGGTTGCGGACGTGCTGACGATGAAGGCGGTGCGCGCAGCGCAGGACGTCGGCGTCGACACCCTCGTGCTCGGTGGCGGCGCGACAGCGAACTCTCGGATCCGATCACTCGCGGAGGAGCGTTGTGCCGCAGCGGGTCTCACGCTGCGAGTGCCGAGTCCTCGGCTGTGCACCGACAACGGTGTGATGATCGCGGCGCTCGGCGCCCACCTCATCGCGGGCGGCGCGCAGCCGTCCGCACTCACCTCGGCGACGAATCCGGGACTTCCGGTGTCGGTGAGCCAGATTCGGGACTGATCTGCGGCGGCGGCGGCCCGGCCGGGGGCTCGGTGTCGGAGCTGGGCGGCTCGGTCGTCGGGGGCTCCGAGCGGGGCGGTTCCGAGGTCGGCGGTTCGGAGCTGGGTGGTTCGGAGCTGGGGGGCACGGTCGTGATCGGCCCGGAGCCGGGTGGGGCGATCGGCGGGCCGGTGTCCGGAGTCGGGATGCTGGGGATGCTGGGGATGCTCGGTACCAGCTCCGGGAGCCACGTGGGTAGGTCGGGCCACATCGGCGGAATCCACGGCCGGCTCTGAGTGGTAGTCGGCGGCGGGGTCGTCGTGGCCGGCGCTTCGGTGGTCGGGGGCGTCGTCGTCGGTGGGGGCGGTTCGACGGTGGTGGTGTACTGCGTCGTCGAAGCCGGACCGCTGAAGCTGTCGGTGGAGGGCAGTGGCAGCTGCGGGGCGTACCCCGGCACGGTCGCGGTGGGAGTCGGATCGCTCGACGGGATGTCGGTGGCGTCCGGATCGGCCGTGGGGACGTCAGGCTCGGTCGAGGGCACCTCGATGACCTGGCTGCCGGTGGGCGCGTAGTTCTCCTCGCTCTGCGGGATCACTTCCTTGACGCCGTAGCCGAGCATCAGGCCGCCGACCACGAGCGCGCCGACGAGGGCGCCGGTCCCACGGCCTCCGCCGGATCCGGCGACAACCGGAAAATCTTGGCGGGCATTCGACCCGGCCAGCAGCGCAGCGCCTTTCGCGGTCGCGGCCTCCGGTTCGGGCACGATGATGGTGACGCCGTCGAAGCCGGTGTCGAGTGCCGCACCCACGTCGGCGATGTTTCCGCCGCCGCCGACCAGGACCGCGGCCTCGGGGGTGCGCAGCCCTCGCGCGCAGACGTCGGTCACGAACTCGACGACGCGGGAGGCGATATCTGCGTCCGGTGTGTCGGCGGCGCGGTCGCCGCTGACGGTAGTGGTGCGATCGCGGCAGTAGATGGTGCCGCTCGCCTGGTCGACGACCGTGACCGTGAGCCCGGACGCGCCGAGGTCGACGATCGCGATGCTCCCGTACTGCGCGACCAGTCCGGTACTGCGGAGGTAGGCCAGGGTGGCGGCGGTCTCGGGGACCAGGCGGATGGCTCGGCGCTGGCGCTTGGCCGCGGACCGCACGGCCGCCGCGTGGCTCTCGGTGCGGTACGCCACCGCGATCGCGTCGGGTTCGATCCTGCGTTCGGGAACCTGGACGGTCATCAGGCCGATCGCGGAGAGGCTGAGGTCGCCGAGATCGGTGTGGGTGCCCAGGTCCGAGGACAGCGTCCGGTACTCCACGGATTGCGTGCCGGTGTCGTCGGTGGCGACGAGTGCAGTGCACACGCCCGCCGCTCCGGCAGAGATGCCGAGTGAACTTCGCACTGTCCACCTCCCACTTTCGGTGTTCGGAACTGTTCGCGTTCTCGACGCGCTCGCATCGGAAAGCTGGAATACTTCTCTTCCAGACGTCGACGTCGTTATCCGAACGTTACCGAACATCGGGCTGCGCCGCTCGGTCAGGTGTGTCGCCGCAGGTCGGTGTGGTGTTCGCGGTAGCGCGGCCGGGCGAATACAGAAGCGAGAGCCCATGTCCGATCCGGGTCTACTGCAGGAACTCGACAAGCACGAGCGGCGCCGACTGCTGCGGCGGGCCCTGCTACCCCCGATCGGAACCGTCGTCGTCCTGACGGTCGCGTACTTCGTGCTGCCGATGGATCATCTGTCGAACGCCGGCACGGTCGCGATCCTCGTCGGGGGAGTGATGTTCGTTGTGGTGCTGTGCATCTGGCAGGTGCGGCAGATCCTGCGGTCCACGGTGCCCGCCCTGCGGTCGGCCTCGGCGCTGATGGTGACACTGCCCGTGTACCTGCTGGGTTCGTCGGTGGCGAGCTTCCTTCTGTCCCAGATGAACCCGGAGTCGTTCACCGAGCCGCTGACTCGGATCGACGCGTTGTACTTCACGCTCACGGTCTTCGCGACGGTGGGTTTCGGCGATATCGCCGCCGTCGAGCAGACGGCCCGGGCCGTTGTCACCGCGCAGATCGTCGGCAACCTCGTGATGCTCGCGGTCGGAGTGCGCCTGCTCACCGAAGCCGTGCGATGGAGCAGGGCGCGGCGGGGGAGCGGCGGCGGTGCGGACGCCCCGAAGGGCGTCCGCACCGACGACTAGCGCAGTGTCGCCAGGACCAGCTCCACGTTGTGGTCCGGGGAGCCGCCCAGCAGCTTCGGGTCGGCATGAATGTCGTTGAACGAGAACTCCCGGTACAGCGACGCCAGCCCCGCCGGGGAGAAGTCGTCGTAGTCGACCTGGAGCGGGCTGTCGGCCTCGATCAGCGTGGTCAGCAGCGACACCGTGCCGTCCTCGTTGTCGACGACCTCGATGATGCGTCCCTGCTGCGGGAAGTCGATGTGCGACGCCGTGTTGATCTCCCAGAATCCCTGCGCCGGGGTCTGGCCGACCTGAGCGGTGATGCGGTTCTCGTGGGTGTGGCCGTTGACCCACGCGAGGACGTTCGGGAAGCGGTGCAGCATGTCCACCAGCTGGGCGCCCTTGTAGCGGGGCTCGAGCGGACGCTCCGGGTCGGGCAGGGTGTTCGCCATCGTGGTGCTCGTGTGGTGGCTGAACAGCACGAAGTAGGTGTCGGTACGGCTCTGGGTGACGAGGCCGCCGTTGGTGTCGTAGTACTTGCTGCTGCCGGCGAGCAGCGTCTGCTCGATCCACTTGAACTGTGCCTCGCCGAGCGAGCCGTCGACGAAGCCGGCGCGGTTGGTCGAGTCCATGCTGATGCCGATCACGCCGGGCGCGATCTCGAACGTGTAGTAGCCGATTCCGGTTTCGTCGGCGTCGGCCTCGAAACCGTGGCCGACCGGGCCGGGGCCCGCGTTCGCCGGGTCGAGGTGGGCGGCGATGAACTCCCGCGGCGTGAACGGCTGGCGACGCGCGTCCGGGGTGACGGTGCGCGGCGGGGTGGTGATCGCCGACAGCAGGTTGAGGACGGCCGTCGGATCCGAACTGAGGGCGCTCGACATGCGCGCGGCCTGATCGGACGAGTCCGGCACCTCGAACTTCTTGTCGCCGGTGTACATCTGCTCGAGGAACGGGATCCCGCTCGGGAGCGTGCCCTCGACGGAGTCGTCGTGATTACCGAAGACGCAGTACCACTTGGTGTTCAGGCCGGGGCTGGTGACCGGCTGCAGTGCCGCCGACAGCAGGCCGGGAACCTCCGGGAATCCGGTCTGCTTGTAGATGTCCTGGATCGACGACTCGGGGTTCCAGTACAGGTCCGCGCCCGAGTTCTGCACGCCCTCGTAGCGGCTCATGTCGCCGGTGTTGGGGACGAACGTGCCACCGTTGAACGCCTTGAGGAACCAGTCGAGTTCGGCGTGCTCCTTGTTGTCGGTGTTGTCGCCGGTGGTGATCACGGCGTCGAAGTCGCGCTGCGTGTGCGGGCCCTTGCGCAGCGAGTTGACCCGGTTGATGAGGGAGACGAGGCCCTGCGTGGTCATCGTCTCCTGCGGCCGGAACGCCGCACCCTGGAAGGGGTGGACGTACTCGAACCGGACGGGCGACTGGGCGTCGAGCACGTGCACATCGGTGAGCTGGACCATCGAGGCGAGGGCGGAGCGGCGATCCTCGCGGCCCGACTTGGGCTCGGCCAGGTCGGTGCGGACCACCAGCGGCCACCCCGGGCCGGCGGTGAGGCGGCGGTACCCGCTGCTGCCCAGCGGGACGGCGACGGACTCGAGGGTGGTGCCTGCGATCGACGCGGGCAGCGGGGCGGCCGCGGACGCCCGTGCAGTGAGCGGGTTCCACGACGGGCCGCCGATGAGAGGCAGCCCGGCGACCCCGAGCGCTCCGATGCCGGCAGCTCCGAGGAAGGACCGCCGATTCCAACCGTTCATCTGCTGTTCACACACGGCGCCCACTGTAAGGGACGATTCGTGCCGCAGACCCCGGTTGGCGCCGATTGCGGTCCCGTGTCGCTCGACGGCCCCTCTGGGCGGAGAGCGGTCCGAACGGCGGGACCTGCGGCAGCCCGGGCATCGCCGGGCGTGCGGTTTCACGCGCCGATCCTGCACGCGTTCCCGTGTGACGGCCCACCGACCGCACCGGGCGAGGTGAGGGCGCCCACGTCGTCGAGCGTCTCCGAGTTCGACTCGTTCGCGGGAATCCGCAGTTGGTCGCTGCCGGCATCCGGGCACGGACAGGCGTCCCGAACAATCGAGTGAGGGTGGCGAGGATTCGTAATTCGTTGTGCCACTTGCGCTTCTTGGCAAGTCGTGAACGTTGTCCAGGTCAGTCGAGTGCGGCTAGCGTGAGCTGGGCCCAGGGGAGCGGGTGGTGCCGATGCAGTACGACGAGGGCGGAGATCGAGGAATGGACGCGACGACCTACGCCGGATTCCTTCCGGCGCCCTACCGCGGGACGCTGCGTGAGCCTGAATCGACGTGGTGGCAGTGGCGCGGGCGCCGGGTCCACATCGCCCGCGCATCTCGGCCCGACGCCCCGGTGCGTGTCATGGGGATTCACGGGGCCGGTGGGCATGCCTCGGCGCTCTGGTCGTTCGCGTCCCTGGCCGCCGACGAAGGTGTCGAGGTTCTCTGTCCCGACATGCCCCTCTACGGACTGACGATCGAACCTCGGCCGGCACGTGTCCGCTACCGGGATTGGATCGACCTGCTCTGCGACCTGGTCGACACCGAACGAGACAGTGACCCGCGGCCACTGATTCTGTTCGGCGCAAGCATGGGCGGCATGATGGCCTACGAGGTAGCCGCTCGCACAGGTCGGATCGCTGCGGTCCTCGCCACGTGTCTGCTCGACACCGCCGACCCCGAAGCCCGCTCGGCTGCGGCCCGTTGGGGACTCGTCGGCGAGGCGGCACCGACATTCCTGCCGCCGGTCGCCCGGGTGGCCGGAAACCTGCGGCTGCCGATCAAGTGGCTCGTACGCATGAACCGGATGAGCAACAACCCTGACCTCTCGCGCCTGTGCGCCTCCGATCCGCGCGGCGGGGGCGTCCGGGTCCCGTTGGGGTTCCTCGCCGACTGGTTCGCCTTCCCACACACGGTCCCCGAGCAGTTCACCGCGGCTCCGGTCACGCTCCTGCACCCGGCAGCCGATCGATGGACTCCACCGCAGGCCAGTCGACGATTCCTCGACCGCATCTCCGCGCCCACTCGGTCCGTCCTGCTCGAGAACTGCGGACACTGGCCGGTCGAAGAACCCGGGCTCACCCAGCTGATCACCGAAGCGAGATCTGTGATCACCGCAGTCGCCGAACCGAGCTGAGATCCGCCCTGGGTTCCGACGTTGCCGGCGGAGGTCGCGGGACCTGCAAGACTCGGCGTCATGGTTGCTCTGTACCCAGCGGTCGAACCGTACGACTCGGGGCATCTCGACGTTTCCGACGGCCACTCCCTGTACTGGGAGACCGTCGGTAGCGCCGCGGGTGTGCCGGTGGTCTACCTGCACGGAGGGCCGGGGTCGGGCTGCACCCTGGGTGCGCGCAGGTTCTTCGACCCGAGCGTGTTCCGCGCGGTGCTGTTCGACCAGCGCGGTTGCGGGCGCAGTCGGCCACTCGCCGACGATCCGTCCACGGACCTCTCGACGAACACGACCGACCACCTGATCGCCGACATCGAGGCACTGCGCGTGCATCTCGGAATCGACAGATGGGTGGTGGTCGGGTTGTCCTGGGGTGTGACACTCGCCCTGGCCTACGCCCAGGCGCACCCCGACCGGGTGATCGGGATGGCGTTGGGCGCGATCACCTCCGGTGGGCGCCGGGAGATCGAGTGGGTCGTCCGCGACATGCGCCGCGTCTTTCCGCGCGAATGGGAGCGGTTCATCGAACCGGTACCGGAGGGCGAGCGCGAGGGAAATCTGGCCGCCGCCTACGCGCGACTGCTCGCCCACCCCGATCCGGCCGTTCGCGAGAACGCGGCACTGCGCTGGTGCGAGTGGGAGGACACCCATGTGTCCCTGGTTCCCGGGTGGACGCCGTCCCGCAGATATCGGGACCCCGCGTTCCGGAGGGTGTTCGCACGCCTGGTGACCCACTACTGGGGCAACGACTGCTTCCTGGCCGAACGTCAATTGCTCGACGGCATGGGCGAACTCGCGGACATCCCTGCCGTCCTCGTCCACGGGCGATACGACGTGTCCGGACCCCTCGACACCGCGTGGGAACTGGTTCGCCGATGGCCGGGCAGCAGACTCGTCGTCGTCGACGACGCAGGCCACGGTGGTGGCAGCTTCACCGGGCACGTCGCCGAGGCGATCGATTCCTTCGCGCCGGGCGGAGTCGTCGGAGGTCGCCCGTAGCAACTCGGTCCGGCTCAGGATCCGGTCGTGAGTTGCACGTCCGCGATCAGTCCGTGGTGATCGGAGCCGGCCACGTCGATGCGTTCGAGTGACGTCGCGGTGGCGCCCTTGGTGAGGATGTGGTCGATCCCGACGACCGCGGGGTAGCGCTTGTCGGTGGGGTACGTCGGCAGAATCCCGGCGCCCAGTCGATCGGCAGCATCGACGTACCCGCCGCGGCGCAGATCCCGGAACTTGCGGTGCGAGTAGGTGGCGTTGAAGTCGCCGCTGACGATGACGTTGTCGTGGGCGGCCGCCGAATCCATGTCGTCGCGCAGTCGCTCGAAGTCCTCCGTCCAATCGGCTGCGGGCGCGATGTACGCGGGCACCGGATGCACGTCGTACAGGATCACCGGCCGTCCCAGGCCGGCGTCGACCTCGACGACCAGGTTGGTCAGGGCCATCCCGTCGACCTGACGGTGGTTCGACAACGGCAGTCGGCTGTAGATTCCGCCGCCGGCGCCGCCGGTCGGGTGCGGCGCCAGGACCTGATGGGGAAGAAGTTCCTCGAGCCCGGCGTCCCTCAGGGCGTCGACGGAGGGGACGGTCAGTTCCTGGATGGTGAGCACGTCGATGTCCCGTTCGCGCACCGTCCGCACCAGGGCCTCCGGATCGGCGGAACCCACCATGATGTTGGACTGCATCACCCGAATCGACGGGCCGTTCGCGTCCACGGCGGGTTCGCCGGTCGCGCCCGCGACATACAGCGGGCCGTACGCCCAGCCGGCGAACCCGACGACGACGAGGGACGCAGCGAGCAACAGCCATTGCCGGGCCACGGCGGTTGCGATCGCCCCGATCACGGTGGCCAGTAGCAGCAGGGGTGCGAAGGAGGCTGCCACGATCACGACATTGTCGGAGGCGCCCGAGCGGAATGCGGTCAGTGCGGCGACGCCGGCTGCCAGACCGGCCACTCCGGCTGTGCCTGCAAGCAATCGCAGTGCCCTGGATCTGGTCACGACGACACCGCCCCCCGAATAGCCCGACCGTGCGCAGTGTAGTGACCGCCGAGCGCGCAGTCGGCGGGCCCGGCGCCGCATCGGTCTTTCCCGGTGCGACCCGAGCGCACGCTGCCCTTGAGCGCTGGCACTCGCATGTATAGAGTGCTAGTCGACGCTGAGCGAGTCCCGGCACCCGCGACGACGGGGCACGTGAAGAGTCACTGTGGTGACTTAATTGATCGTGGTCCGAGGAACAGCCTCGGGCCCAACGAACCCCTGAAAGTGGAGGGCTCATCGTGGCGAGCGTGAACATCAAGCCGCTCGAGGACAAGATCCTCGTCCAGGCCAACGAGGCCGAGACGACGACTGCCTCCGGCCTGGTCATCCCCGACACGGCGAAGGAGAAGCCCCAGGAGGGCACCGTCGTCGCCGTTGGTCCCGGCCGCTGGGACGAGGATGGCGAGAAGCGCATCCCCCTGGACGTCCAGGAGGGCGACACCGTCATCTACAGCAAGTACGGCGGAACCGAGATCAAGTACGCCGGCCAGGAGTACCTGATCCTGTCGGCTCGCGACGTTCTGGCTGTCGTCTCCAAGTAAGCCTCACGCATACCGCCCCGGAGTTCCGCATCGGACCCGGGGCGGCGTGCGTTCCGGCGCAACCTGCGAAAGTCCAGGAGAAGCTGAATCAATGTCCAAGCAGATTGAATTCAACGAGAAGGCCCGGCGCGCGCTCGAACGCGGTGTAGACCAGCTCGCCGACGCCGTCAAGGTCACCATCGGCCCGCGCGGTCGGCACGTCGTGCTCGCCAAGGCATTCGGCGGCCCCACCGTCACCAACGACGGTGTGAGCATCGCCCGCGAGATCGAGCTCGAGGATCCGTTCGAGAACCTCGGCGCGCAGCTCGTCAAGAGCGTCGCCACCAAGACCAACGACGTCGCGGGCGACGGCACCACGACCGCCACCGTGCTCGCACAGGCGCTGGTCAAGGCCGGCCTGAAGAACGTTGCCGCGGGCGCCAACCCGATCGGCCTCGGCGTGGGCATCAGCAAGGCCGCCGACGCCGTGTCGGAGGCGCTGCTCGCTGCCGCCACCCCGGTCGAGGGCAAGGAGGCCATCGCTCAGGTCGCCACCGTGTCGTCGCGTGACGCCGAGATCGGCGAACTGGTCGGCGAGGCCATGACCCGCGTCGGCGTCGACGGCGTCGTCACGGTCGAGGAGTCCTCGACCCTGCACACCGAACTCGTCGTCACCGAGGGCGTGCAGTTCGACAAGGGCTACCTGTCGCCCTACTTCATCACCGATATCGATGCGCAGCAGGCGGTTCTCGAGGACGCGCTGATCCTCCTCTACCGCGAGAAGATCAGCTCCCTGCCCGAGTTCCTGCCGCTGCTCGAGAAGATCGCCGAGTCCGGCAAGCCGGTCCTGATCATCGCCGAGGACATCGAGGGCGAGTCGCTCTCGACCCTCGTGGTGAACTCGATCCGCAAGACCATCAAGGCCGTTGCCGTCAAGGCGCCGTTCTTCGGTGACCGCCGCAAGGCGTTCCTCGAGGACCTCGCCGTGGTCACCGCCGGCACCGTCATCACCGCCGACATGGGTGTGACGCTGAAGGACGCCGGTCTGGAGCTGCTGGGCAGCGCGCGTCGCGTCGTCGTCACCAAGGACGAGACGACGATCGTCGACGGTGCCGGCACCGAGACCGACATCGAGACCCGTGTCGGTCAGCTCAAGCGCGAGATCGAGAACACCGACTCCGACTGGGATCGCGAGAAGCTCGAGGAGCGCCTCGCGAAGCTGGCCGGTGGCGTCGCCGTCATCAAGGTCGGCGCGGCCACCGAGACCGACCTCAAGGAACGCAAGTTCCGCGTCGAGGATGCGGTCAACGCTGCCAAGGCTGCGGTCGAGGAGGGCATCGTCCCCGGTGGCGGTTCGGCCATCGTGCAGGCCGGTCACGCACTCGCCGATCTGGCGGCGTCGCTGTCCGGTGACGAGGCCACCGGCGTCGAGGTCGTCCGTACCGCGCTCGCGGCCCCGCTGTACTGGATCGCCAGTAACGCCGGCGTCGACGGTGCCGTCGTCGTCAGCAAGGTGTCCGAGTCGCCCAACGGGCACGGCTTCAACGCCGCGACCCTCACCTACGGTGACCTGCTCGCCGACGGTGTCGTCGACCCGGTCAAGGTGACCCGCTCCGCCGTCGTCAACGCGGCATCGGTCGCGCGGATGGTGCTCACCACGGAGAGCGCCGTCGTCGAGAAGCCCACCGAGGCCGTCGCGGACGCCGGCCACGGCCACGCGCACTGATCCACTCGGATCTACTCGGCGTACGCCGACAGTCGAAGACCCCCGGACGACACGGTCCGGGGGTCTTCGGCTTTCCAGATCAGGTGAGCGGGATGGATGCGAACATGTCGCCCGTCGGGGTCGTCGACCCGCCGGCCGGTTCCACCGTGAAGCCGAGTTGTGTGGCGCCGTCGATGCCCTCGAGGACCGCCGTCGTGGTGGGGGAGACCTGGTCGGGGCCCATCGTGCCGGCGGACACCCTCTCGTCGCCGCGCACCAGCCACATCTGGTAGACGGTGTCCGGCTTCGGCGGCGTGACGCCGTTCATCACCAGCATCGCCGCGTTGGCCTCCTGCGAGTACATCGTCGTCGCCGTGCCGCCTCCGGGGATCTCGGCTGTCACCGAGTGCATGTCGGGTGCGGCGAGGATCTGCGCGGTGACCGCGGTGACCGCGGGGACGGGCGTCGGCTCACTGACCTGACGGCCGATCACCACGCCACCGGCCAACAGCGCTGCGGCTGCCGCCACCGAGGCGACGGCGACCTGCCAGCGACGCTTGATGCTTCGTCTCTCCGCCAGGTCACTTACGGGTGTCACCTGACGCCGTGCGACCTCCTGCAAGAGGTTGTGCCGCAGCGATGTAGGCGGTGTGACTGCGACGAGCGAGCTCGCGGTGGCCATCGTCTCGTGCGCCAGCCGGACCGCGGTGTCGAACTCGGCCCGGGTCGTCTCGTTCGCAGACGCCAAGTGGGCGTCGAGCTTACGCAGGTCCTCGTCGTCGAGGGCGTGGAGGGCGTACAGGTGCGCCCACTCGATCAAGTCGTCGTCCATGTCATATCACCCCCAGACATCCTCTGAGCCTTGTCAATCCGTCTCGGATCCTAGATTTCACAGTCGGCACCGCCACACCGAGTTCGGTTGCCACCTCGCGATAGGTGCGACCGCCGTAGTAGGCGAGGGTGACGGACTGCCGTTGGATCTCGGTGAGAACGTCGAGGCAGTCGATCACCGCTTGCCGCTCGAACCGGTTCGAGACCTCTTCGGTCACTTGGTCGAACTCGTCCGAGCGGTTGGTCGTCTCGTAGACGATCTCGCGGTCGGTGTGCGACTGCTCCGATCGGACGCGATCGACCGCGCGGCGGTGGGCGAGCGTCATCAGCCACGAGAGTGGCGAGCCGCGTTCGGGATCGAATGTGGCGGCGGACTTCCACACCTGGAGGTAGACCTCCTGGGTGGTTTCCTCCGAGAATCCCGGATCGCGCAGGACCCGCAGGACCAATCCGTACACCCGCGGCCCGGTCAGGTCGTAGAAGTGCGCGAATGCTTCGGCATCGCCACCGGCGATTCGCGTCAGTAGCGTTCGCAGGCGACCCATCTCGTCGCGGCGCGCCGCGACCACCTGCCCGTTGTCCGCAGGGCAGGCGTCATCGCCGCCGGAGGATCCGGCCGAGCTCACGTGTCCCCATTCGATTGCATCGAGGACTACCGTAGCCTCCATCGGCCGGATCCTCCCTGTGCGGGTCTACTCGCCGTGCCAGGGACTATTTCGGCATCAGGACCGAGTCGATCAGGTAGACGGTCGCGTTCGCGGTCTGGACACCTCCGCAGACCACGCCGGCCTCGTCGACCTTCAGGTTGTCGCCGGAACCGGTGACCGTGACGTCGGAGCCCTCGACCGTCGCATGCGTGCCGTCGATCTCGCTGGGCGGCAACTGTCCCGGAACCACGTGGTAGGTGAGGATCTTCGTCAGCAGGGCGTCATCGGTCTTCAGCGTCTCGACGGTTGCCGGATCCAGCTTCGCGAAGGCCGCGTCGGTGGGAGCGAACACCGTGAACTGGCCGCCGTTGAGTGTGTCGACGAGATTGACGTCGGGGTTGAGCTGGCCGGACACCGCGGCGGTGAGCGTCGTCAGAATCGGGTTGTTCGACGCCGCGACCGCGACCGGATCCTGCGCCATGCCGGCGACCGAGCCGGGGCCGTCCGGAACGGTGGCTGCGTACTCTGCGCAGCCCGGCCCCACCAGATTCGCGGCCGGTGCGGCGGTGCCGGACATTGCCGACGTCGGGCTCTGCATCGAGCTCGACATGGCGGCGGAGGTGCTCGAGGTCGTGTCGCTGGAGTTGTCGTCCGACGAGCAGGCACTCAGGCCGAGCAGCGCGATCGACGCGGTCGCGGCAACGGCGAGGATGCGGGGAGTCTTGGTGGTCATGGGACTGCCTTCCTGACGAGGGTTCCGTGCACTGTCGATGAGTGCTTCGTCACCGCGTCGGGAACGGATGGGTCGATCTCCGGACCATCTTTCGGGCGCCCTCGGCCACACCTCGCACACCTCCGGCCCGAGGACTCCGAATTTCTCGTCGTCCCCGGGCCGCAAGGTGTCGCAGGTTCTCCCTGCGGGTGAACGCGCTTGCCGTCAGGCGATGCGGCGGCGTGACTGCCGGGTGAGCATCTCGCGCTCGGACTCCGACATCCCACCCCAGATCCCGTACGGCTCGGACACCGCCAGCGCATGGTTGCGGCACTGCGTCAACACGGGGCAGTGCCCGCACATCTCCTTCGCCCGGTTCTCCCGCTGGGCCCGAGCGCGACCGCGCTCGCCGTCCGGGTGGAAGAACACTGCGGAGTCCACTCCTCGACACCGCCCATGCATCTGCCAATCCCAGATATCGGCATTCGGGCCGGGAAGATGATTCGGAACAGGCATCAGGACTCCTCTGTCAGCAGGCTCGCGGTGACGCTGCGAGCGGCCCGCCACCCCCCGGGCGACGAAGCAATGAAAATCGGTTACGCCCCGCAACCGTAAAGGGGCATATGAAATCACGTCAACACTTACGCTGAGTGGGGATTTACATATCTCCGGAGCTGAGAATTAACGTCCTGGACATTTACAAGGGACGGCGCCTGTGATTGCGTGGCGGTGCGGGGGTCGACCGCTCCCGTGCGGCGCCGCGCTGCCCTCACCTGGACGATCGTCCTGTGTCACCCCTGGACGTTCGTCCTGCATCCCCCGGGTCGGCTTGTTACTCCGGAGTATTGTTCGGCGATTTTCGTTAACCTCGCCGCCACCTATTCTTCAAAATTGAATCATGTTCCCGCGAGATGTCCGCGGTATGGTGCACAAACGTAATTAAACGGGCGTCCAGTTGGCGAAGTTTCCGGGTAGTGCCGGGTAGCGCCCGGATAGTGCCCGGATAGTGCCCGGATAGTGCCCGGGTAGTGCCCGGGTAGTTCAATGCCCGTCAGGTGGCGTGGAATGAGAGTGCCGGACCGGGGCGACCGGTATTCGAAATGGCGTCGATGGAAGCGGTGGCATGATCACCGGATGCCGAACGACCGGAACGACCGGAACGACCAGAACGACCAGAACGGACCGAGGGGCGCTGCCTTCGGTTCGGATCCGGGACGGAATCCGCTGCCGGTGCCGCCCGACCCGGAAGGGCGCTGGCTCCGCGCCGTCGCGCTCGGCGGCCAGGGGCGGTACGCGCAGGCCCGGGCGGAACTCGGCCGACTGCGCCGGATGTCGGTGACCGAGCCGGCGATCGCGTCGCTCGCTGCCAGCACGCAGGCCTCCCTGCTGCGGCAGCTCGGGAGGCACGCCCTCGCGTCCGGATACGACGGCAGCGCGCTGGCGCTGGTCGGGATGGCCGGCGGTCGTGACCGGCGGCTGCACGAGGCACGCTGCGATGCCCTGACGGGTCTGGCCGCCGATGCGCTGGGGTGCGGCCGGCTGGCGCTGGGGCGTCGGCTGCTCGCCCGCTGCGACGAATACCTGTCCGCGGTCGCCGAGCCGGACGTGCTGTGGCGTCAACACATCAGGCTGGACTGGGTGAGCGCCGAGATCTCGTTGGCGGCCGGAGACTTCGGTGCGGCCACCGGGCACGCGCAGGCGGCAGTCGACCGTTCGGCGGACTGCCCGTCCGTCCGGCATCGGATCAAGTCCGCGCTGCTGTTCGCGGCGTCGGCGACCGGACGGCCCGAACCGGACCTCGCGCTCGAGACCGCACAGGGAGTCCTCGTCGCCGCCGGCGCGCACGGATTGCTTCCGTTGCGGTGGGCGGCAGCGATGTTGGTGGACGGCGTCAGCCCGGATCCGGGTGCCCGTGCGATCCGCGACGACTGCGCCGAAGCGATCGCGCGTCGGGGCGGAACGTTCGTGGGATGAACGCCGGATATTCGGACGATGCGGTGACGCGTCGGACTCTGTCGTTACTCTTACAGACGTTCCGCTGTGACGCGGAAGCACACCCGGCCGGGGGGACGTGCCACTGTAACGCCAGGATTCGCGCTGACGATGTCTAACACGGGTGAGGAGTTGAACTCCGCCGTCGCTGCTGCAGCGCAGGGCGACCGGAATGCTCTTGCCCAGGTCCTGAAGAGTATTCGACCTCTGGTCGTCCGCTACTGCCGTGCCAGGGTCGGCGCCGCGGAGCGTGGCCAGCTGTCCGCGGACGATGTGGCGCAGGAGGTGTGTCTCGCAGTGATGACAGCGCTTCCTCGTTATCAGGATCAGGGTCGTCCGTTCATGGCGTTCGTCTACGGCATCGCCGCCCACAAGGTCGCCGACGCTCACCGAAACGCTGCGCGTAACAAATCCGATCCAGTTGCTGAAGTACCAGATGTCGTTTCCTCCGACGACAGTCCCGAAGAACGGGCACTGAGTTCGGAAACGAGCCGACAGGTGAACGCACTGCTCCAGACGCTTCCCGAGAAGCACCGCGAGATCCTCGTCCTCCGGCTCGTCGTCGGTCTGTCGGCGGAGGAGACGGCAGCAGCAGTCGGAAGCACCGCCGGGGCGGTGAGGGTGGCTCAACATCGAGCCATTGCCAAGTTGAAGAAGGAAGTGACGAGAGCAGGTGAGAGGCATGGCTAGGGGCAACAAGGGCGAGCCGGGCGATCCCCACGCCGATCTCGCTGGAAACGGCGCACCCGTCGATGTCGCCGCGGTGCGTCGTGACGATGCGCTGATCGACTCGATCGCCGGTGACCGCCCCGTCGCAACCGACAGTCCGGAGGAATACCAGGTCGCCGCGCTCCTCGCGAACTGGCGGACCGAGATCCTGGCGCAGCCCCTGCCGGCGGAGCCGGACCTCGACGACATCGTCGAGCGCGTCCACCGCGAACTCGAGGCGCAGGACTCCCTGTCGACCCGGTCGCGGTCCGGGCGCAGTCACCTCCGCCTGCTCCGACCGATCGCCGCAGCCGCCGCTGTCGTCGCGATCGCGATGGGCGGCATGAGCGTCTTCTCGTACAACGCCGAACCCGGTGACCCGCTGTGGGGCGTCAAGCAGGTCGTGTTCACGGAGCGGGCGGCCTCCACCGTCGCGAAGATCGACACGACGTCCAACCTCGAGGACGCCGAACGACTCATCGCGTCGGGCGATACGGTCGGCGCGAAGGCCAAGCTCGATTCGGCCGGAGCGCGGGCCAGTGCGGTCAGTGAGGCCGGGACCCGGGGCGAGCTGAACGTGTGGCGTGACCGACTCCTGACCGAGTTGCAGAAGGCCGTACCGCCGCCGGCACCACCAGTGCCACTGACACCGCCTCCGCCGCCGAGCACCGCCGGCGACTCCTCGTCCGCGGGCTCGGGGCCGTCGTCGCCGATCGCTACCGGGTGGCCGTCGCCCACGATCGACCCGCGTATCCAGGCGGTGGTGCCGTCCACCTCGCCCGGGCCGTCGCAGCCGCCGTCGCCGACGGTGACCTCCACGCCGAATCCGCCGACGTCGACGTCCGGGACGCAGCCGCCGTCGCCCACGCCGACCACGACGACGACGCCGCCCGCGACATCGACCACTCGGGCGACCAGTGGTTCACTCGACGGACAACCGTCGGTGACGTCCTCGCCCTGACCGCGTCAGGGGCGGATCCCGCACGAACGGCTACGGCCCGGCAAGCAATGCTTGCCGGGCCGTAGCCGTGTCGAGGGGTCTCTCAGAGATCGAAGCCGTCTCCGTGCAGGGCGTCGTTCATCGAGGCGTCCGCGTAGCCGCGGCAGTAGTCCCACGTCACGTACGCGTCGGGGGACGGGTCGTACGCGGGCTCGTGGGGGCGGACCGTGCCGTCGACGAGGAGCTGGAGCAGGTTCGCGCGCAGCATGTCCCAGTCGTGGTAGTGGTCCTGCTGGCAGTCCTCGCAGCACACGACCAGTCCGCGGATGCCGCGGTGGCCGAGCAGCGCCTCGTAGACGGCGAGGTCCGCGAGGTCCTCCTCCACGGCGAGACGCTCGTGGGGGTCCAACGGCTGGCCCGGCTCGATCGCGTCGAGCGCAGCAGAGGGGTCGGCAGGGTCACCGGCGAAGGGGTCCGGCGGAAGGCCGGGAGGCAGTTGATCGCGCACAACACCACGGTACGCAGTTCGGCCCGGTCTGCGCTAGCTGATAGCGGTGGGTGAGTCGCCGGGACGGCCCGCGTGTCGTTTCGGGCGAGCCGATACCATGGTCCACGGAGGTCTGCGCACGGGAAGTCCGCAGGGAATTTTTCGCCGGTCCAGACTCTTCTTCCGTTATCACTATCAATCGACGCTTCATGGAGGGCCCGAGCCGCATGAGTAGTACCGGAGGGCACGTGCACACCGGGGGAGACGACCCGAACAAGGTTGCGATGCTGGGTCTCACCTTCGACGACGTGCTGCTGCTGCCGGCGGCTTCGGACGTCGTCCCCAACCAGGTGGACACCTCGAGCCAGCTGACCCGCGACATCCGTCTCAACGTCCCGCTGGTGAGTTCGGCGATGGACACCGTCACCGAGGCCCGCATGGCGATCGCCATGGCGCGCGCCGGTGGCATGGGTGTCCTGCACCGCAACTCGTCCGTCGAGGCACAGGCCGGATGGGTCGAGACCGTCAAGCGGTCCGAGGCAGGCATGGTCACCGACCCGGTGACCTGCAAGCCGACCGACACGCTCGCCGAGGTGGACGCCATGTGCGCCCGCTTCCGCATCTCGGGTCTGCCCGTCACGGACGAGACCGGATCCCTGGTCGGCATCATCACCAACCGCGACATGCGGTTCGAGGTCGACGAGAACCGTCCGGTGGCCGAGGTGATGACCAAGGCGCCGCTGATCACCGCGCGTGAGGGTGTCACCGCCGAGGTCGCGCTCGGCCTGCTGCGCCGTCACAAGATCGAGAAGCTGCCGATCGTCGACGGCCACGGCAAGCTCACCGGGCTCATCACGGTCAAGGACTTCGTCAAGACCGAGCAGCATCCCAACGCCACCAAGGACCGCGACGGACGCCTGCTCGTCGGCGCGGCCGTCGGTGTCGGTGACGACGCCTGGGTGCGGGCGATGGCGCTGGCCGACGCCGGTGCCGACGTCCTCGTCGTCGACAGCGCGCACGGACACTCCCGTGGTGTGCTCGAGATGATCACCAAGCTCAAGGCCGAGATCGGCGATCGCGTGCAGCTCATCGGCGGCAACGTCGCGACCCGTGCCGGCGCGCTCGCGCTGGTCGAGGCCGGCGTGGATGCCGTCAAGGTCGGTGTCGGTCCCGGTTCCATCTGCACCACCCGCGTCATCGCCGGTGTGGGTGCCCCGCAGATCACCGCGATCCTCGAGGCCACGGCCGCGTGCAAGGCACTCGGTGTCCCGGTCATCGCGGACGGTGGCCTGCAGTTCTCCGGTGACGTCGCCAAGGCGCTCGCCGCCGGCGCGTCCACCGCGATGCTCGGTTCGCTCCTCGCGGGCACGGCCGAGTCCCCGGGCGAGCTGATCCTGGTCGGCGGCAAGCAGTTCAAGAGCTACCGCGGCATGGGTTCGCTCGGCGCGATGCAGAGCCGTGGTCAGGGCAAGTCTTACTCCAAGGACCGCTACTTCCAGGACGACGTGCTCGCCGAGGACAAGCTGGTCCCCGAGGGCATCGAGGGCCGGGTTCCGTTCCGGGGCCCGCTGTCGCAGGTGATCCACCAGCTCACCGGCGGCCTGCGCGCGGCCATGGGCTACACCGGCTCCGGGACGATCGAGCAGCTCCAGGAGGCGCAGTTCGTGCAGATCACCGCGGCGGGCCTCAAGGAGAGCCATCCGCACGACATCACCATGACTGTCGAAGCGCCGAACTACGCTGCCCGCTAAGCACTCATAACAATCGAGAAAGGGGCGCGCGTGCGCGACCTCGTCGAAATCGGCATGGGCAGAACTGCCCGACGCACCTACGAGTTGGACGACATCAACATCGTCCCGTCTCGTCGGACCCGCTCCTCGAAGGAGGTGTCGACGGCCTGGCAGATCGATGCGTACCGCTTCGACATCCCCGTCCTGGCTCATCCGACCGACGCGCTGGTGTCGCCGTCGTTCGCGATCGAGCTCGGCAAGGCCGGTGGTCTCGGTGTCATCAACGGTGAGGGCCTGTGGGGTCGGCACGCCGACGTCGAGGTCAAGCTCGCCGAGCTCGCCGAGATGGCCGAGAAGGAGATCGATCCCGACGCGGCCATTTCGCGCCTGCAGGAACTGCATGCCGCTCCGCTGCAGCCCGAGCTGCTCGCGGCGGCGGTCGCCCAGGTCCGCGACGCCGGTGTCACCACCGCGGTCCGGGTCAGCCCGCAGAACGCCCGCGCGCTGACTCCGGCGCTCGTGAAGGCCGGCATCGATCTGCTGGTCATCCACGGCACGATCATCTCCGCCGAGCACGTCGCGCACGGGGAGAGTGAGCCGCTGAACCTCAAGACGTTCATCTCCGAGCTGGACGTCCCGGTCATCGCCGGTGGCGTGAGCGATCACCGCACCGCGCTGCACCTCATGCGTACGGGTGCGGCCGGCGTCATCGTGGGCTACGGCTCCACCGAGGGCGCCACCACCACCCGTGAGGTGCTCGGCATCGGCGTGCCGATGGCGACGGCGATCGCCGACGCCGCCGCGGCCCGTCGTGACTACCTCGACGAGACCGGTGGCCGCTACGTGCACGTCATCGCCGACGGTGACATCACCTCTTCGGGTGACTTCGCGAAGGCCATCGCCTGCGGTGCCGACGCGGCCGTCATCGGTGCGCCCCTCGCGGTGGCCCAGGAGGCTCCCGGCGGCGGCTGGTTCTGGCCGTCCGCG
Source organism: Prescottella defluvii (assembly GCF_000738775.1). GTDB lineage: Bacteria > Actinomycetota > Actinomycetes > Mycobacteriales > Mycobacteriaceae > Prescottella > Prescottella defluvii. The sequence continues at coordinate 119,823 of NZ_JPOC01000029.1, read as the reverse complement.
GCGGCGCACCCGTCGATGCCGCGTGGTTCGATGCTGCCGGTGTCGTACGGCGAGCGTCCGGCGTTGGACCAGGTCCTCAACGGACCGTCGGACGACCCGTACGGTTCGCTCAACTTCGTCGGCGGTCTGCGCCGCTCGATGGCGAAGTCGGGCTACTCCGACCTCAAGGAGTTCCAGAAGGTCGGCTTGAGCGTCCGCGCCTGATCTCGATCTCGGCGAGTGGCCCGGCACTTCGGTGCCGGGCCACTGGTGTCTTTCGGGGAACCGGCACCTTTCGTGGAACCTGTAGTTACATTTAGGACACCCTTGTGGCTCGAGTCACAGGATCGCGGTGCATACTGGCGGGTAACAATCGGGTTCATGGTGGAGGTGTCCCAATGGGCAAGCAGCGCGCAACCGACTACGACGTGCTCATCGTCGGCTCCGGATTCGGTGGCAGTGTCACCGCGCTCCGACTCGTCGAGAAGGGCTACAAGGTCGGTGTGCTCGAGGCGGGGCGCCGCTACGCGGATGCGGACTTCGCCAAGACCAGTTGGGACCTCAAGCGGTTCCTGTGGGCGCCGGCACTCGGGTGCTACGGCATCCAGCGTGTGCACCTGCTGCGCGACGTCCTCATCCTCGCGGGTGCCGGTGTCGGCGGCGGTTCCCTGAACTACGCGAACACCCTGTACAAGCCGCCGTCGTCGTTCTTCCGGGATCCGCAGTGGCGTGACATCACCGACTGGGACGCCGAACTGACGCCGCACTACGAGCAGGCCCGCAAGATGCTCGGTGTCGTGCAGAACCCGCACATGACGCCGGCCGATGAGGTGATCAAGTCGGTCGCCGACGACATGGGTGTGGGTGACACGTTCATCCAGACGCCGGTCGGCGTGTTCTTCGGCGAACCCGGCAAGACCACCGAGGACCCGTACTTCGGGGGCGTCGGCCCGGCCCGGACGGGCTGCATCGAGTGCGGCGAGTGCATGACGGGCTGTCGTCACGGCGCCAAGAACACACTGATCAAGAACTATCTCGGCCTGGCGGAGAAGGCCGGCGCCGAGATCGTCCCGATGACGACCGTCGAGTCGCTGCACGAGCGGTCGGACGGCACGTGGGACGTCGCGACGCACCGCACCGGGGCGAAGGTCCGCAAGAGCCACAAGACCTACACCGCGCAGTACGTCGTGGTCGCGGCCGGGACGTGGGGCACCCAGCACCTGCTGCACAAGATGAAGGACACCGGTGCGCTGCCGCGGCTGTCGGACCGGTTGGGTGAGCTCACCCGTACCAACTCCGAGGCGATCCTGGGCGCTGCGAAGTTGAAGGTGGATCCGGATCTGGATCTCACCAGGGGCGTGGCGATCACGTCGTCGTTCCATCCGTCGTCCGACACACACATCGAGCCGGTCCGGTACGGCAAGGGCTCCAACTCGATGGGGATGCTGCAGACCCTGATGACCGACGGCGGCGGCAGTACCCCGCGCTGGATCAAGCTGCTGAAGGTGATCGCGGCCAACCCGGGGCAGATGCTGCGGATGCTGTCGGTGAAGAACTGGAGCGAGCGCACCATCATCGCGCTGGTGATGCAGAACCTCGACAACTCGATCACCACGTACACCAAGAAGGGGATCCTGGGTCGCCGCAAGGTCACCAGCAAGCAGGGGCACGGCGAGCCGAACCCGACGTGGATCCCGGCGGGGAACGAGGCGACCCGGCGGATCGCCGAGAAGATCGACGGGGTCCCGGGCGGTACGTGGGGCGAGGTGTTCAACATTCCGCTCACCGCGCACTTCCTCGGTGGCTGCACCATCGGCTCGGACGCCGACCATGGCGTGATCGACCCGTACCACCGCGTGTACGGGTATCCGACGCTCAGCGTCGTCGACGGTGCTGCCGTCTCGGCGAACCTCGGGGTGAACCCGTCGCTCACGATCAGCGCGCAGGCCGAGCGGGCGGCGTCGCTGTGGCCGAACAAGGGCGAGCAGGACGACCGCCCCGAGCAGGGCGCGGGCTACTCCCGGATCTCCCCGGTGGCGCCGAAGAATCCCGTGGTCCCGGCGGGCGCGCCGGCGGCGCTGAGCCTGCCGATCGTCGAGATCCGTAGTGGCCGGCCGGAGGGCAGCGGGGCCGGTAGCGGGGTCGCCTAGGCCGGGGACGGCGCGGGGGCTGCGCATATTAGACTGTTCTGGTGTCAGAAACCCAGCAGGACAGGCCGGTTCTCGTCGTCGACTTCGGAGCCCAGTACGCGCAGCTGATCGCTCGCCGCGTCCGTGAGGCGAAGGTCTATTCGGAAGTGGTGCCGCACACCACGACCGTCGAGGAGATCGCGGCGAAGAAGCCGCTCGCGGTCGTCCTGTCGGGTGGCCCGTCCAGCGTGTACGAGGAGGGGGCGCCGAAGCTCGACGCAGCCCTGTTCGACCTGGGCATCCCGGTCTTCGGCATCTGCTACGGCTTCCAGGCGATGGCCGACGCGCTCGGCGGCACCGTCGCGCACACCGGCGCCCGCGAGTACGGCCGCACCGAGATGTCGGTGACGGGCGGCGTCCTGCACGACGGTCTGCCCGCGACGCAGCCGGTGTGGATGAGCCACGGTGACGGCGTCACGGTCGCGCCCGAGGGTTTCGAGGTCACCGCGTCCAGCGCTGGCGCGCCGGTCGCCGCGTTCGAGGACCGCGCCCGCAAGCTCGCCGGGGTCCAGTACCACCCCGAGGTCATGCACTCGCCGCACGGTCAGCAGGTGCTCAGCCGCTTCCTGCACGAGATCGCCGGGATCCCCGGTGCGTGGACGGCCGCGAACATCGCCGAGTCGCTCATCGAGCAGGTGCGCGAGCAGGTCGGCGACGGCAAGGCCATCTGCGGTCTGTCCGGCGGCGTCGACTCCGCGGTTGCGGCCGCGCTGGTGCAGCGTGCGATCGGTGACCGTCTCACCTGTGTGTTCGTCGATCACGGTCTGATGCGTGCCGGTGAGCGCCAGCAGGTCGAGAAGGACTTCGTCGCCGCGACCGGCGCCCGCCTGATCACCGTCGATGCCGCCGACACGTTCCTGCGTGAGCTGGCCGGGGTGTCCGACCCGGAGACCAAGCGCAAGATCATCGGCCGCGAGTTCATCCGCAGCTTCGAGGGTGCGGTCTCGGAGGTGCTCGGCGAGAGCGCCGCGCACGGCGAGACCGTCGACTTCCTGGTCCAGGGCACCCTGTACCCGGACGTCGTCGAGTCCGGCGGCGGCACCGGCACCGCCAACATCAAGAGCCACCACAACGTCGGCGGCCTGCCCGAGGACCTGCAGTTCAAGCTCGTCGAGCCGCTGCGTCTGCTGTTCAAGGACGAGGTGCGTGCCGTCGGCCGCGAGCTGGGTCTGCCCGAGGAGATCGTCGGACGCCAGCCGTTCCCCGGTCCGGGTCTGGGCATCCGCATCATCGGTGAGGTCACCCAGGAGCGCCTCGACCTCCTGCGTCACGCCGATTCCATTGCGCGCGAAGAGCTCACGTCCGCCGGCCTGGACGGCCAGATCTGGCAGTGCCCCGTCGTGCTGCTCGCCGACGTCCGTAGCGTCGGCGTCCAGGGCGACGGCCGCACCTACGGTCACCCGATCGTGCTGCGCCCGGTCTCGAGCGAGGACGCCATGACCGCCGACTGGACGCGTCTGCCGTACGAGGTGCTCGAGCGCATCTCCACCCGGATCACCAACGAGGTCGCGGACGTCAACCGCGTCGTACTCGACGTCACCAGCAAGCCGCCGGGAACGATCGAGTGGGAGTGATCCCCGAATGACGAAGGGCGCCCTGGCCATCCGGCCGGGGCGCCCTTGTCGTTCCGGGCCGGACTACCGACGACGTCCCGGAGAGAACACCAGCACCGCGCCGATGACGACGGCCCCGACCACGAACAGCCAGCGGAACTCGACGTTCGCCAGGGGTTCGAGGGAGAAGGGCCCGATCAGCGCCCATGCGCTGACGAGCAGTGCCGCCAGGCCCGCGAGGAGGAGCCCGAACGACGGCCACCGGGACCGTCGAGGGCTCGACGTCTCGTCGGTGTCGTCGACGGGGATGCCCGAGTTGTCTGCGAATTCAGCCACGGTAGACCCTCACTTCTCCGAAGATGTTGTCGACCGTCAGGTCCAGGACCGGGCCGCTGGTGCCGTCGGCGCCACCGTCGACGTATCCGTCTCCGATGCAGTCGGTGGTACCGCCGACGACGGAACAATCGGTGCGGATGTTCATGTTCTCGGGCACGATCACGGTGTAGTTGCCGAATGTGCCGTCGAGGCGCACTTCTCGGTCCTCGGTGAGATCGAGCTGGCGCAGGTCGACGGTGAAGTCGCCGGCCGTGCCCTCGTAGAGGGCTGTCAGTTCGCCCATCGATCGTGGGGTCCAGGTGCGGTCGCCGAGCCTGGATCCGTCCCAGTTCATCGGTCCGACGATCGACGCGAGAATCACGAAGCCGGTGAGCGGGAACGCCACTGCGAGGAGCCCGTAGCCGCGTCGCAGGAAGGCGCCGACCAGCAGTCCGGCACCGATCACGGCGAGGGCGATGCCGCCGATCCGGGCGGGCGTCAGCCATTCCGCGCCGGTCGCGGCCCACACGCCGGTTGCGGCGGCCGCGGCCAGGACTGCGAGGCCGAGCACGACGGAGGTGAAGCGGGTGCGCTGCTTGCGCGGCAGTTCTGCGGGCGGTTCGGGTGTGCGGGCCGGCTCGGGGAGGTCCCACGCGAACGGGGCGACGCCCAGCGGATCCCACGCCGGGGGCGCCGGGTCGGGCGGCGTCCCGCCGTCTGCCGGGTTCGGTTCGTCGGGTGACTTCGGGGTGGGCCCGGGCTCGTAGTGATCGGGCAGCCGGGTGTAGGGGCTGTAGATCTGACTCGAATACCCCGGATACGGGAGCGTCGACGCCGTCGGGAACGGTGTGACCGGGAATCCGGCGACGGTCTGGCCGGCTCCGGCGGGCAGTGCCGGTGGAACCGGCCGGCGCTGGTGGAGCAGCCACACGCCGCCGAGCATGAGGGCGAAGCTGATCAGGCCCGATCCGCCCATCCCGACGCCGATCGGTCCGAGTGTGCTCGCGGCGATTCCGAGCGCGACCAGCAGCACCACGGTCTTGGTGCCGGACTGCGAACTCTTGCCGAGTCCGAACAGCGACTCCGCGGGCGAGACCTGGTCGCCGGGCTTGCTCAGCAGCAGCCAGCACGCGAGATACAACACGATGCCGGCGCCGCCGAAGATCGTCGACACGACGAACGCGACCCGCACGAGGACGGGGTCGATGCCGTACCGGTGGCCGATGCCGGCCGCGACGCCCGCGATGTGGCCGTCGGCGGGTAGCCGGACCGGGCGGGTCCGCCACAGGTCGTGAAGCTGATCGGAGAAGCTCCCGGTGGTCCCTTCAGTGGTCATGGAACCATCGTCGCGACCGGGCGCCGTCTGCACCATCGGGAACTACCCTGATCTTTCCCTGATCCGGCGGTCGGGCCGGTGTGGATCTCAGGGTCGGGCCCTGATGCCCGGGCGGCGTGCGCGTGCCAGGATCGGGACTGTGCAACCTTTGGCCGAACCGAATCAGGCTGTGAACTCGGCCCTCGAACCCGTGCGGGACGAGACCCTCCAGCCCCGGCTCGAGCGTCGAGTCGGGGGCCGCATCGTGGGCGGTGTCGCCGGCGGCCTCGCGGACCATCTCGACGTCGACGTCTTCAAGGTGCGGATCGCGTTCACGTTGCTGGCGGCGCTGGCGGGTGCGGGCATCGTCGCGTACGGGCTGCTGTGGATCTTCACCCCGCCGGGGACCGACACCGAGAAGCCCAGTGCCGCCGAGCGCCGTCGTGCGCTGGGCCTTGCCGTGATCGGACTCGCGATCAGCGCGGGTCTGAGCTGGATGATCAGCGGTACGGCGGCGTCGGTGATCACACCGTTCGTCGTCGTCGCGGTCGGGGCCGCGCTGGTGTGGCGGGAGTTCGACACTGACGGTTCGCGTTCGGTGCTGGGTCTGCCGCACCGTCCGACGGTGCTCACCTGGGCGCGGATACTCGGTGGTGTGACGCTGATCGTCACAGGTCTCGGCGTGGTGATCCTCGCGCAGGTCGACCTCGACGCGCTGCGGTCGTCGCTGCTGGCGGTGGTCGTGACGTTGGTCGGCGCGGGGCTGCTGACGGTGCCGCTGTGGCTGCGGTTGTGGCGGGCGCTGGGGGAGGAACGCGCCGCCCGCATCCGCAACGAGGAACGCGAGGAGATCGCGTCGCACCTGCACGACTCGGTACTGCAGACCCTCGCGTTGATCCAGAAGCAGGCGGACTCCCCGCAGGAGGTGACCCGACTGGCGCGGGGGCAGGAACGCGAGCTGCGACGGTGGCTGTTCGGCGGTGGTGAGACCGCGCACACGAGCCTGTCGGAGGCGTTGCAGACCATCGCCGGTGAGGTGGAGGACCAGCACGGGGTGACGGTGCGCCCGGTGACCGTCGGCGACGTGGAACTGGCGACCGACGATCAGGCCGGGTCCGGGTTGTCGCGGGAGTGCTTCACGGCACTGCTCGGCGCGACCCGGGAATCGCTGGTCAACGCCGCCAAGCATGCAGGGGTCCCGAGCATCGACCTGTACGCGGAGACCGAGCGCGACCAGGTCAGCATCTTCGTGCGTGACCGCGGTGTCGGGTTCGATCAGGACGCGGTGCCCGAGGACCGGCAGGGTCTGGCCAAGTCGATCCGTGCACGGATCGAGCGTCGGGGCGGGCGGGTGGAGGTCCGTTCGACGGTGGGCAAGGGCACCGAGGTGCGGATCCACATGCCGCGGCCGATGTCGGCCGAGTCGGAGTCCGCGCCCTCGAGTCAGGCCGAACCGATGTCCTAGGGTGGGGCCGTGACTCTCTCGGCCTCTGCTGCGTCCAGCCCCGACAAGTTCCGGGTCTTCCTCGTCGACGACCATGCGGTGTTCAGGGCGGGGGTGCGTGCCGAACTCGGCCGGGAGTCCGACATGGAGGTCGTCGGTGAGGCCGGGGGCGTCACCGAGGCGATCGCCGGCATCAACGCGGTGCGTCCCCAGGTGGTGTTGCTCGACGTGCACATGCCCGACGGCGGTGGTGTCGCGGTGCTGAACGGGATCGACTCGGGTCCTGTGTGCCTGGCGCTCAGCGTGTCCGACGCCGCCGAGGACGTCATCGCGGTGATCCGGGCGGGGGCCCGCGGGTACGTGACGAAGACGATCTCGGGTGTCGAGCTGGCCGACGGTGTCCGTCGGGTGGCCGGGGGTGACGCGGTGTTCGGTCCGCGGCTCGCGGGATTCGTCCTTGACTCGTTCACCGGACGGTCGAGCGTCCCGGAGCCGCCGCTGGATCCGGAACTGGACTCACTCACCCCGCGTGAGCTCGAGGTGCTGCGCCTGCTCGCCCGCGGGTACACCTACCGGGAGATCGCCGAGGAACTGGTGATCTCGGTGAAGACCGTGGAGACCCACGCGTCGAACGTGCTGCGAAAGACCCAGCAGTCCAATCGGAATGCGCTCACCCGGTGGGCGCACCGGCGGCGTATCGACTGAGTTCGCGGCTCAGAGCGCCAGCGCGACGATCGCCACCACGACGAACGCGAGCACGATGACGCCGACCATGACGGCCATCGCGAGCGGCGCGGCCGCGACGATCTTGCCGCGCAGGTCGGTGGGGGCCTGCGGGCCGGTGAGTCCGTCGGTGAGCTGGCGGAGCCAGGCCCGGCCCGCCGGACGCGGCACCGAGCTCAGTGGCGTGTTCGATTGCGCAGCAGGAAGATCCGACGCGGTGGTCGGGTTCGCGCGGCGGCGCGGGATGGCGGCCGGGGCCGACCGGTGCGCCCAGTTGGGGACGGTGCCGGCGGCGGACTTCACCGGTGCGCCGATCAGTGCGTCGGCGACGGCCGCCCCGGCCGGGGCGTCGGATCCGAGCGCGACGGTGGCGAGGGCGTCGCGGGCCTGCGCCATGGTGGGTCGCCGGGTCGGGTCGGGCTCGAGCAGATGCAGCAGCGTGTCGGTGAGCGGACCGCTGAGGCTCGGCCGGTAGATCTCGGCCTTCGCGACCCGGTGCAGCAGGGCGATGGGGTCGGTGTCGAGCCCGAACGGGGGTTGGCCCTCGACAGCGGTGTACAGCGTCGCGCCGAGCGAGAAGACGTCGCTGGCCTCGGTGGGGTCGTCGCCGCGGGCGACCTCGGGGGCGAAGTAGGCGGGTGTGCCGGTGATGACCCCCGGCTTGCCGCTGGGTGCGTCGCCCTTCGCGCGGGCGATCCCGAAGTCGCTGATCTTGACGACGCCGAGATCCTCGCCGCGGTCGGCGACGAGGATGTTGCCCGGTTTGATGTCGCGGTGCAGGATGCCGGCCGCGTGCGCCTCCGTGAGGGCGGCCGCGATCTGCGCACCGATCTGCGCGACCTCGAGGGGCGGGAGGGTGTCGGTGAGGTTCATGGCCTCGGCGAGGCTGCGTGACGGCAGGTACTCCATGACCAGCCACGGTTCGCCGGACTCGACCGCGACGTCGTACATCGCGATCGCGTGCTCGTGGGACAGCTGCGCGGCGTTGCGGCCCTCGCGCAGGGCGCGGTTGCGGATCTCACGGGCCGCGGCGTCGTCCAGGCCGACGGTGGAGGTGACCTGTTTCACGGCGACCTCGCGGTCGAGGAGCGTGTCGTGGGCGAGCCACACCGCGCCCATGCCGCCGCCGCCGAGCTTGGAGCGCAATCGGTACCTGCCGGCCATCAGGTAGTCCGGCCCGATGACGGCCCGGCTTCGTCGGCCCGCTCGGGTGGGTTCCTGATCAGTCACATACCCGAGGTTAGTGGATCGGCGGGGTTCGCCTTGACGTGCTGACGGGCGGGGGCTTTACTGGAGGTGATTCGAAAATATGTTCGAGTCGAGCTGTGTGCCGCGTCTTCCCCGCGCGCGCCCGGCATCGGAAGAGCCAGAAGTGTGCCCCCGGGGAGCAGATATGACCGAGCCGGCCCAGTCGCCCGCGCCCTCACCAGCCGTGTCCACCGAGTTATCGGGGTCATCCGAGTTATCTGGGTTATCCGGGTTATCCGGGTTGACGCGTCAGCAGCGTCTGGAATACCTGCGCCGCCGGATCGCGGCGGTGCCGGCGAGGGGCGAATCGAGTGCCGTCGACGTGACCGAACGGGTGCCGGTGCTGCCGGTGCCCGGGCCGCTGGCCGCGCTCCTGCCGCAGGGCGGACTGGTCCGCGGTTCCGTGGTCGCGGTGTCCGGTGCGTCGTCGCTGCTGCTGGGGTTGTTGGCGTCGGTGACGGCGGCGGGTGGGCACGTCGCGGTGATCGGTCGTCCGCAACTCGGATTGCTCGCCGCCACCGAGATGGGCGCTCAACTGCGGCGGATGGCGTTCGTGCCGGATCCGGGGCCGGATCCGGTGGAGGTGGCGGCGGTCCTGCTCGACGGCATGGATCTGGTGGTGCTGGGTCTGGGCGGAATGTCGGTGCCGCCGTCGCGGGCCCGGGCCGTGGTGGCGCGGGCCCGCAGCAAACAGGCCACGCTGGTGGTCGTCGACGGGCACTGGGACGGTGCCGAGGTCCGTTTGGAGGCGCGGGTGCGCGGCTACGAGGGGGTGGGGCGTGGAGCGGACGCCGGGCGTGGCCGGTTGTGCTCGGTTCGGTTGACGGTGCGGGCGCAGGGGCGGGCGTTCCGGCCGCGGACCACGCGCCTGGACGTGCGTTCGATGCAGGGGCGCGTGGAATGGGTGCCGGAGGCGGTCGCGTTCACGCCGGAGGCGATCGCCCGATGAGTACGCGGGTGCTGGCGGTGTGGTGTCCGGACTGGCCCGCGGTGGCCGCGGCCGCGGCGGCGGACCTGCCGGTCGTGCGGCCGGTGGCGGTGCTGTCGGCCAATCGGGTGATCGCATGTTCGGCGCCGGCCCGGGCGGACGGGGTGCGCCGAGGGTTGCGGCGTCGGGAGGCGCAGGCACGCTGTCCGGAACTTCATGTGGCGCAGTCCGATCCGGAGCGTGATGCGCGACTGTTCGAGTCCGTCGCCGCCGCCGTGGACGAGGTCGTGCCTGGAGTGGAGGTGTTGCGCCCCGGTCTGCTGGTGCTGGCGGCGCGCGGTGCGATCCGGTACTTCGGTTCGGAGGAGTCCGCGGCCGAACGTTTGGTGGACGCGGTGGCGGCGGCCGGTGCGGAATGCCAGATCGGTATCGCCGACGAACTGTCCACCGCGGTGATCGCGGCCCGCCGTGCCGCGTTGGTGCCGGTCGGGGAGGGCGCCCGGTTCCTGGCCCCGCTCCCGATCGCCGAGATCGCGGCCGAGCCCAGCCTCGCGGCCACGGACCGTGCGGACCTGGTCGATCTGCTGCGTCGGCTCGGGCTGCGCACTGTCGGGTCCTTCGCGGCGTTGTCCGCGGTCGACGTGGCGTCACGCTTCGGCTCCGATGCCGTCCGGGCGCACCGGACGGCTCGGGGGGAACCGGAACGGCCGCCGTCGGCGCGGACGCTGCCCCCGGACCTGGAGGTGGAGCGGCAGTGCGATCCGCCCATCGACCGGGTCGACGCCGCGGCCTTCGCGGGCCGGGCCATGGCCGAGCGCCTGCACGCGAAACTGTCGGGCGCCGCGGTCGCGTGTACACGACTGCAGGTGTCGGCGACCACCGGAAACGGGGAGCACCTGACCCGGACGTGGCGGTGCGCCGAACCGTTGACGCCGGAGGGCACCGCGGACCGGGTGCGCTGGCAGCTGGACGGCTGGCTCACCGGCCGCAGTGAGTCCCGGCCCACCGCCGGGATCGCGGTCCTGCGCCTCGAACCGGTGGAGGTGGTGGCGGCCGGGGCTCTGCAGCTGGGGCTCTGGGGTGGTGTCGGGGAGGAGGACGAACGGGCCCGCCGGGCCCTGGTCCGGGTGCAGGGTCTGCTCGGCGGCGAGTCGGTGCAGGTGGGGGTGCTCAGTGGCGGTCGGGGGCCGATGGAGCGAATCACGTTGGTGCCGTTGGGAGACGAGCTGGTGCCGGAGTGCGACCCCGCTGCACCGTGGCCGGGGCGGCTGCCCCAACCGGCGCCGGCGACGGTGCTGCCGAGTCTCCCGGCGGTGTCGCTCGAGGACCGCTCGGGTGCGGCCGTGCAGGTCACCGAGCGGGGGGAGTTCGGTGCCGTCCCGGCCCGGCTGCGGTGGGGGAGCCGGGACTGGGAAGTGCAGGGGCGGGCGGGGCCGTGGCCGGTGGACGAGCGGTGGTGGGATGCCTCGGCGGCGCGGGCGGCCTCCCGTGCGCAGGTGCTGCTCGCCGAGTCGCGGGCGTTGCTTCTGATCTGGGAGGGCGGGAGGTGGGGTGTGGAGGGCATCTACGAGTAGGCGTACGAGTAGGCGATCCACCCCTTGCTCTATACCCATGGGGGGTATAGCTTCGGTGAGTATGAACCCAAGTGGAGAAGCAGTTCACGGACACCACGTGACGGGTACCTCCGGTCACGAGGGTTCGGAACACGCGAATCATTCCGGTCATCCAGGCCACGGCGACCACTCCGACCACTCCGACCACTCCGGACACGGTGGTCATTCCGGTCACGGCGATCATGTCGCCCAGTTCCGCAGGCTCTTCTGGATCATGTTGATCCTGTCGATCCCCGTGGTGGGCGCGAACATGATGTTCGCCGACCTCGTCGGCTACGACCTCCCGGACAATCCGGCGGTGGAATGGATTTCACCGCTGCTCGGCACGGTCATGTTCGTGTGGGGTGGACGGCCGTTCCTGACCGGCGCGGTCGGCGAACTTCGCTCCCGGCAGCCCGGCATGATGCTGCTGATCGCGCTTGCGATCACCGTCGCGTTCATCTCGTCGTGGGGATCGAGCCTCGGGATTCTCGGGCACGACCTCGACTTCTGGTGGGAGCTGGCGCTCCTCATCGTGATCATGCTGCTCGGGCACTGGATCGAGATGCGGTCGCTGGGGCAGGCGTCGAGCGCGCTCGATTCGCTCGCGGCCCTGCTGCCCGACGAGGCCGAGCGCATCGGGGACGACGGCGCGGTCACCACGGTCCCGACCGCGGATCTCGACGCCGGTGACGTCGTGATGGTGCGCCCCGGGGGCCGCATTCCCGCCGACGGACGAATCGTCGAGGGCGCCGGTGACCTGGACGAATCCATGATCACCGGAGAGTCGCGCACGGTGCGCCGCGAACTGGGCGACGCGGTCGTCGCGGGTACGGTGTCGACGGATTCCGCGCTGCGGATCGAGATCACCGCCGTCGGCGCCGACACCGCGCTCGCCGGCATCCAGCGTCTGGTCACCGAGGCGCAGAACTCGTCGTCGCGAGCCCAGGTGCTCGCCGACCGGGCCGCGGCCATGCTGTTCTGGTTCGCGCTGGGCGCCGCGGTGATCACACTGGCCGTGTGGTCGATCTTCGGCACACCGGACGAGGCGATCACCCGCACCATCACGGTCCTGGTCATCGCGTGTCCGCACGCGCTCGGCCTGGCCATCCCGCTGGTGGTGTCGATCGCGACCGAGCGCGCCGCCCGTGCCGGTGTGCTGATCACCGACCGGCGGGCGCTCGAGGCGATGCGCACCGTCGACACCGTGCTGTTCGACAAGACCGGCACGCTCACCAAGGGCGAACCGGCGCTGGTGGCGGTCAGCGCCGTCGACGGGGACGAGGACACCGTCGTCGCGCTCGCGGCGGCCGTGGAGCGGGACAGTGAGCATCCGCTGGGGCGGGCGATCGTCGCGTCCGCCGAGCATCGCGAGCTGCAGATCCCGCAGGCCACCGAGTTCCAGGCCCGCAACGGCGTCGGCGTCACCGCGACCGTCGGCGGGGCGAGTGTCAGTGTCGGCGGGCCCGGCATGCTCGACAGCCACGGGGCGGCCGCGCTGCCGGAGACGGAGGAGTGGGCGTCGCAGGGGTCGACGGTCCTGCACGTGCTGCGGGACGGCCGGGTGATCGGTGCGGTCGCGCTGGCCGACGAGATCCGGCCCGAGTCCCGGGACGCGATCGAGGCGCTGCACGCCCGCGGGGTCCGTGTCGTGATGCTCACCGGTGACGCGCAGGCGGTCGCGCGGGCCGTCGGCGACGACCTCGGTATCGACGAGGTGATCGCGGGCGTGCTGCCGCAGGACAAGGGCGCGAAGGTCAAGGAGTTGCAGGCCGCGGGCCGCAAGGTCGCGATGGTGGGTGACGGCGTCAACGACGCACCCGCACTCGCACAGGCCGACGTCGGGATCGCGATCGGTGCCGGCACGGACGTCGCGATCGCCTCGGCTGGGGTGGTGCTGGTCAGCGACGACCCCCGAGCGGTGGTGTCGGTGATCGAACTGTCCCGCGCGACGTACCGGAAGATGGTGCAGAACCTGGTGTGGGCCGCCGGCTACAACGTGATCTCGGTACCGCTCGCGGCCGGTGTCCTCGCACCGGTCGGGTTCGTGCTGCCGATGGAGGTGGGTGCGATCCTGATGTCGGCGTCCACCGTCGTCGTCGCGGCCAATGCGCAGTTGCTGAGGCGGCTGAACCTCGAGCCGCAGCGCCTGACCCCCTCGGTTCCGGAACGGGAGCACGACTACGCTCGATGATCGTGGAGATGACCGAGACGACCGTCACCCGGAGCGGTCACACGATCGCCTACCGCGACAGTGGTGACGCCGGACCCGTTGCAGTGCAGCCTGTTCCGGTGATCCTGGTGCACGGGATGGGTGGGGACAGTCGGACGTGGGACCGATTCGCGCGGGCCGTCGCCGGACGCGGGCGTCGGGTGCTGGCAGTGGATCTGCGCGGCCACGGCCGCAGTGCCCACGCCGAGTCGTACCTGTTCGGGGAGTTCGCCGACGACATCCTCGGCCTGTGCGAGGACCTCGGGTTCGGCAGCGTGGACATGGTGGGGCACTCGCTCGGCGGGCACGCCGTCTCGCTGGTGGCGCAGCAGCGTCCGGACCTGGTGCGGCGTCTCGTGCTCGAGGAGGCGCCACTGCCGTTGCGCCCGGGCGACCCGATCCCGAACTTCGGCGGCAGGATGCCGTCGTTGGTGGAACTGTGGCATGCCGCGTCCAGCATGGTGCGCAGTCCGCGTGCGGTGTGGGCGTTCGACCGGTCGATGACGGCGTCGGCGCTCACCCAGTTCCACGAGCCGAATCCGGTGTGGTGGCAGCGGCTTCCGGACATCGAGGCGCGGACGCTGATCCTGCGGGGCGGACCCACCGGCATGGTCGATCCGGTGTTGCTCGAGGCCGCCGTCGCCGCGATCGGGGACTGCGAGGTGGTGTCCTTCACGAGCGGGCACAGCATCCACCGTGATCGGTACCGGGACTTCGAGGCTGCGGTTCTGCCGTTCCTGAACGCGCACTGACGTCGGTCCCGCGTGGCAGTATGCGGGACATGGCCTTCCTGGGTGGGGATCGAAAGCTCGTCGCGTGGTCCGCGGTCTTCGTGGTGTCGCAGGTCAACATCCTGCGAATACTCGGCCCGGTCGGGTCGAAGCTGCTGAGGACGCAGACGGCGCCGTCGGCACGGGTCTACACCGGTGTCCTCGACGGGATGGATGCCGGCGAGATCGTGCGCTACCGCAGCCATTTCTATCCGGACTTCGTGCACCCGGCCATCTATGCGACCGCGCTGCGGGTCGGGGTCCGGCGCCTCGACGAACTGGCACCGCTGTCGCCGACCGCCAGGCGGGTGCTGCTCGCCGCGCCGATCGTGTCGGCGGCCGGGGACTACATCGAGAACGTCGCGGGCCTGTACCTGCTCGATCACCGCGACCGCATCGGCGACGGCGTCATCCGGGCGACCACCGCGGTCAGCACCACCAAGTGGCTGCTCGGACTCGGTACCTTCGCGTACCTGGCGCGGGGCTTCGTCCGGGTGTGGGCGAGGCGCTGACGTGGCCGCCGCGGAGTTACCGGTCGAGTCCTTCGCGGATCAGTCGGCGTTCCGGGAGTGGTTGCGCGGCAACGTCTCCACCTCACCCGGTGTGTGGGTGAAGCTCGCGAAGAAGGGGTCGGCGCACACGACCGTCACGTATGCGGAGGCGGTGGAGGTGGCGCTGTGCTTCGGCTGGATCGACAGCCAGGCCCGCCGACTCGACGACGACTTCCGGTTGCAGCGGTTCACGCCCCGTCGCGCCCGTAGCCCGTGGTCGAAGCGGAACCGCGAGGCCGTCGAGAATCTGACGGAGCGCGGGCTGATGGAAGCAGAAGGGTTCGCCGCGGTGGACGCCGCGAAGTCCGACGGACGGTGGGAACGTGCCTACGCGGGACCGAAGGACGCGCAGGTGCCGCCGGATCTGCTCGCCGCGCTCGCCGCGAACCCCGCGGCGGAGGCGTTCTTCGCGACCCTCGACAGCCGCAACCGCTTCGCGGCGCTCTACCGCATCCAGGACGCCAAGCGTCCCGAAACCCGGGCCCGGCGGATCGCGTCGTTCGTCGAGCAGTTCGGCGAGGGCCGGAAGTTCTACGGGTGAGTCGGGCGCGGAATGTCGCCTTCGGACTGGTGATCGGCGCGCTCACGTGCGGCTTCCTCGCTGCATGCAGCGGCGGCAACGTCTCCTACCGCCCGCCGGTCGCTACGACGTTCGACCGCGCTGATTGCCTGGCTCCCGACATCCAACGTCGCCTGACCGTGCTCGCCGACGACGTCGACATCGGTCCGCCCGCCGAGGGAATCGGCTACCCGCCGGGAGACTTCGCTCCGGTCGCCGTCGTTCGCTGCGAGCGCGGCGAGAACCCGTCGGGCGCGCTGACAATCGACAGTGTCCGGCTCGAGGGCGACGTCGCGGCAGCGTGGGATGCCTTTCGTGAAGAATCCGAGCGGTTCCCCGACGGCACCATGGCCGGCTGTGCATTTCCTGAAACCCCCTCGTCCGGAGTGTGGTTCGTCGACGAAGTGGGCCGCGCGGTGCGACCGGCGTGGCCGGCCCAGCCGTGTGGTGTGAAGCCTGGTCCGCTCACGGCTCTGGCGAAACTGCACGAGGTGGATCGGCAACAGCACGTCACCGCACTGCGGGCAGACGATCCGGGCGTCTGCGACACCAAGTTCGGGGCGTGGCTCGCCACGACGACCGACGAGGACGTGCGGCCGGAAACCGAGTCGGAGCGGCGCGCCCGGATCTCGGAGAGCTTCGCGCTCGTATCCCCGATCGACGACGTCGGACGGCTGCAGGTATGCCGCTACGTGGAGAAGGGTGAGGAGTCGGTTCAGGAGTCGCGGTCACGGCTGACGGCCGAGCAGAGCCGCGACGTCGTCCGCGACTTGGTGGCGGCCCCCGCAGCTCCGGCATGTTCGCTCGTCGCGACCCGCACCGCCGTGATTCCGCTGTACCGCGCCGACAGGTCCGGCGGCGCGGGGATCGAGATCGAGCTCGACGGCTGCACACGGGCATCGTCCTGGGGCCTGGGAGTCGTTGTCGCCCCGGCCTCCGTGCTCGCCGTCGTGGACGGAACACCGCGGTAGTCGCCTTGTCGGGCAGATGGGGTAACCGCCGTGGTATCAATACCAAGCAAGTGCTTGCTTGCTATGAACGAGGGGGCGGAATGCGGACACGGTTGACGGACCTGGTCGGGATCGAACATCCGATCGTGCAGACGGGGATGGGGTGGGTCTCGGGGTCGCGATTGGTCACTGCGACGGCGCGCGCCGGCGGACTGGGCATCATCGCGTCGGCCACGATGACCTACCGAGAACTGGAGACGGCGATCCGTGACGTCAAGGAGCGCACGGACGCTCCGTTCGGGGTGAACCTGCGCGCCGATGCCGAGGACGCGCAGGCCCGCGTGGAGTTGCTCGTCCGGGAGGGAGTGCGCGTGGCCTCGTTCGCGCTCGCGCCACGCAAGGACATGATTGAGCGGTTCAAGGATGCCGGCGTCCTCGTGATTCCGACCGTCGGTGCCGCGCGCCATGCCGAGAAGGTCGCGAGCTGGGGTGCCGATGCGGTGATCGTGCAGGGCGGTGAGGGCGGCGGGCACACCGGCGGCGTGGCGACCACGCTGCTGCTGCCGTCGGTGATCCGTGCCGTCGACATCCCGGTCGTCGCCTCCGGTGGGTTCTTCGACGGTAGCGGGCTCGCGGCGGCGCTGGCCTACGGCGCATCGGGTATCGCGATGGGAACGCGCTTCCTCCTGACCAGTGACAGCACCGTCCCGGACTCGGTGAAGCGTGCGTATCTCGCTCACGGACTCGACGGCACCGTCGTCACCAAGAAGGTCGACGGAGTGCCGCACCGGGTGCTCCGAACAGAACTGGTCGACTCGCTCGAACGCTCGCACGGTGTCCGCACCCTCGCGCACGCGGCAGTCAACACGGTCCGCTTCCGCAAGCTGACCGGCATCGGCTGGCGGGCGCTCGTAGGCGAGGGCCTGACCCTCGTGCGTAACGGAGACCGCACGCTCACACAGTTGATGATGGCCGCCAACAGTCCGATGCTGTTGCGGGCCGGGCTCGTCGAGGGAAACACCGACGCCGGGGTGCTGGCGTCGGGTCAGGTCGTCGGGCTCATCGACGACCTGCCGAGCGTGGCCGAACTCGTCGAACGCATCGTCCACGAGGCCGAGTGCCGGCTCGACGAACTGCGAGCGATGCCCGGCCGACAGGCTTCCTGACCGGCCGTCGGTACACAATGGCGGGGTGAGTGAATCGGTACCGCAGGCCGGCCCCATGACGTGTTCCGTGCTGTCGGCGGATGAACCGCTGCCGGGTACGGCGGCGCAGGTCGCGGGCTGGGTGTGCATCGAGTATCCGGGTGCGTGGGGCCGCGACGTGCTCGACGGGACCGCGCTGGGCGCGGAACTGGCCGGTGAGTTGTCCGGCCGCGCCGACGCGGCCGGGGTGCGCATCATGTTCATCCGTCGCCCGGGACGCAGTGAGACGACGCCCGGTACGCGCACGGTGCTGTTGGCGAATTCGCATCCGGACCACTCGTGGTGTGAGCGACTCGAGATCGGCGATGTCGCCGACCTGCTGGATATCGATCTGATGCAGGTCCGTGGCCGCGCGCCGGGGCTGGGGGAGCGGGTGTCCGAGCCGGTGGTGCTGGTGTGCGCGCACGGCAAACGCGACCAGTGCTGTGCGGTCCTGGGACGTCCGGTGGCGGCGGCGCTCACCGCGGAGTTCGGCGACGCGGTGTGGGAGTGCTCGCACACCGGTGGACACCGGTTCGCGCCGTCGATGATCCTGCTGCCCGGCGGCAACACGTACGGGCGGCTGGGACCGGACGAGAGCGGTCTCGCCGTGCGTGCCGCGCGCAACGACGAGGTCTACCTGCCCGGACTGCGCGGACGCAGCATCTGGGGTCCACGCGGCCAGGTCGCCGAGGTGGCGGTCCGGCGGGACGTGCCCGCCGTCGGTCCGGACGATCTGGTGGTCGACGAACGGGACGCCGACCCGGTGGTGGTGCACCGCGACGGCCGACGGTGGCGAGTCTCACTCGAGCAGCGGGAGCTCGCGGCCCGCCCGGCGAGCTGCGGTGCCGTGGCCAAACCCGTGCGCCCGGTGGTCGCCACGAGCGTGCAGGAACTCCCCGCCGAAGTGCCTGCGGGGAGTTCCTGACGACGTCGGCTCAGCCGGACAGTTCGGTGGAACGTGCGGTCCGAGTCGGGTGCGCCCGCGCGATCCGGGGCCCGATGGGCGTGACGTTCCGCGGCGCGGGTGAAATCTGCTTCCGCGTATTACCCGTGCCGAAATCGTTGTTCAGGAACGACTCTGCCGAATCGTCGAGAATGTTCAGCCACTCGTCGTGCAACGGCGGAGCAATCGTGCCGGTCAGCGTCGACACGTAGCTGCAATTCCGGTAGCCCATGATGTCGGCCTTCTTGTCCTTCTTCCACTGCTTGAAAAGCTCACCCTGCTTTTCCACATGGAATTCCGGATAGTCGGTCCGATCCACGAGGTCGCGAATGTATGCGGCCTGGAAATCGATCTCCTCGACGGCGGTCGACAGCTTTTCCTCGCGGGCCCGCCATTCCTGGATATCGCGTTCCCGGGTCTCGTTGTCGGGCAATTCGATTCGGCCGAGCATGACGTCGCGAGCAAACCAGGCCTGCGCGTCGAACATGTTGAACGTGAAGTACTGGTCCTGCATGCCGAGGAAGAACAGTTGTGAATTCTCCTGCGAGACCACGCCCTTGTACATGCCGGTCGGGTACAGGCGGTTGTTCGTGCGCAACGCGAGCTCGTCGGGCAGGAACGGGAAGTGGTGCTGGTAGCCGGTGCACAGGACGATGGCGTCGACCTCGCGGGTGCTGCCGTCCTGGAAACGTACGGTGTGACCGTCGATCTCGGTCAGCAACGGCACCTCGGAGAAACCCTCGGGCCAGTCGTGGCCCATCGGCGCCGAGCGGTAGCTGAAGGTGACCTCGGCGGCGCCGTACTTGAAGCACTGCGTCCCGATGTCCTCGGCCGAGTAGCTGCTGCCGATCAGCAGCAGTCGTTTACCTGTGAATTCGCGGGCGTCACGGAAGTCGTGGGCGTGCAGTACTCGGCCCGGGAAGTCGTCGAGGCCCTCGAAGTCCGGAACATTCGGTGTGGAGAAATGTCCGGTTCCGACCACGACGTAGTCGAACAGCTCGGTCTCGAGCGAGCCTGACTTGTGGTCGGCGACGGTCACTGCGAACTTTCCGGTGTCGCCCTCGTTCTCCGGTTGGATGTACTCCACCCAGCGGACGGCGGTGTCGAAGCGGATGTACTTGCGCACGTCGCTCTGCTCGACCCGTCCCATGATGTAGTCGTGCACCACGGCACGCGGCGGGTACGACGGAATCGGTCGGCCGAAATGTTCCTCGAAAGAATAGTCGGCGAACTCCAGGCATTCCTTCGGTCCGTTCGACCAGAGGAAGCGGTACATGCTTCCGTGTACTGGTTCGCCGTTTTGGTCGAGCCCCGTGCGCCACGTGTAGTTCCACATGCCGCCCAGATCGCTCTGCTTTTCGTAACAAACAATTTCGGGCATCGACCCAAGACCTGATTTACGTGCCGACTCGAATGCCCTCAACTGTGCGAGGCCGCTCGGACCGGCTCCCAAAATCGCGATCCTTGGCGTCAAAGTCTTCTCCCTATTTTCGTTGGTCCCCTATCCTGCTTAGCACAACGAAAGATGGTTTGGCGAACTCGTGGAGCCGTTCGGAATCGAAATTCTGTGCGAATTCTGGGGCGAGATATAGGGGTTTACCAGCGCATATGCGTCACCAGTGCACGCCGGGAATCAGATGGGTCACTCGACGGCCGATCCGGGCCGCTGCGAGGGCGGCGGCGCCCGGTCGCGGCGCCGTCTGCGGGGCCTCGGGAGCCGTCTCGGGCCGCGGCACGGGGTCCGTCTCGCCGCGGGCGGCCGGCGAGTCCGGGAAGGCGTGATACATCCGAGATAAGGCGCGGTCCTTCATCCGCGGGGCGAAGATGGCACCGAACTCGGCCAGCGTTCCGACCGGGACGTCGATGCGCTTGGGGCGTTCGATCAGGGCGCGGACCACCATCGCCGCGGCCTTCTCCGCGCTCACCGCTCGTCCGGCGTTGTACCGACCGGACGGTGCGATCATCGGGGTTTCCACGAGCGGCATGTGGATGGTGGTGAACGTGATCCCGTCCGACAGCGTCTCCGCCGCGGCCACGTCGGCGAACGCGTCCAGCGCGGCCTTGCTCGCGACATACGCCGCGAAGCGCGGAGTCCGCGCCTGGACGCCCGCGGTGCTGATGTCGACGATGTGACCGAAGCGTCGCTCGCGCATGTGTGGCAGCAGTGCAAGGACCATCCGGACGGCGCCGAAGTAGTTGACGGCCATCGTGCGCTCGAAGTCGTGCAGGCGGTCGGTGGAGCCGTACAGGCCTCGGCGGATGGACCGCCCCGCGTTGTTGACGAGCATGTCCACGTGATCGTGTTCGGTGAGGATCGACTTGACCGTCCGGTCGACGGCTTCGGTGTCGGTGATGTCGCACGGATAGGCGTACGCGGACCCGCCGGCTGCGCGGATCTGTGACACCACGGCGTCCAGTTCGTCGGCACGACGCGCGAGGAGCAGTACGGTCGCGCCTTTCGCGGCGGCGGCGATCGCGGCGGCCCGTCCGATGCCGGACGAGGCGCCGGTGATGACGACGTGACGGTTCACGAGGGGTCCGGCCGGATCGTCCCGGCGGGCGCGGTCGGGGTCGAGGTGCTCGCGCCAGTACGACCACAGCTTCGCCGCGTACGACGGGAACGGTGGGACCGCGATCCCGCTGCCGCGCAGTGCTTCCCGAGACCGGTCCGTGGTGAACCGGGTCGGCAGGGTGAGATGGTCGAGCATCACCGGCGGGACGCCCATGGAACGCAGCGCCAGGTCGCGGGCGGGCCGCAACCGATCCGGCGGGTGCAGCAGCGGTGCGGCCAGTCCGCCGGGCAGGTCGGCCACCGGTGTCGGCGCATGAGCGGCCCGGGCGAGTGCGGCATAGATCTGCCGGACCGGCTGCGACTCGGGGGAGGCGAGGTGGAACGCGTGGCCGTCGAGGCCGGGGCGGAGCATCAGTTCGACGATCGCGGCCGCGACGAAGTCCACCGGAACGATGTTGGTGTAGCCGAGCCTCGGCACCGCGACGGGCAGAGCGGACGGAAGTTTCGCGAGTGTCGCGAGCGCCGGGAAGAAGTAGTACGGGCCGTCGATCTTGTCCATCTCGCCGGTGACCGAACTGCCCACCACCGCCGCCGGTCGGTAGATGCGCCACGGCACCGCTGTGGCCCGCACCAGTTTCTCGGCCTCGAACTTGGTGCGATGGTAGGGCGTCGGGAACCGCTGACCCAGGTCGAAGTCGTCCTCGGTGAAGCGTCCGCGGTGATCGCCGGCCACCGCGATCGACGAGACGTGATGGAGCGTCGCGCCGATCCCGGCGGCCAGTTCGACTACCGCGCGGGTGCCGTCGATGTTGGTCGACGCCTGCTCGTCCCCGGCGGTGAGGTCGTAGATCGCGCCGAGATGCAGCACGTGCTCGGCGTCCGGCGCGGGGGCGTCGAGCCCTAGTCCGGGCTCGGTGAGATCCCCGACCAGTGCGTGGACCCGGTCGCCGCCCGGCCACACGCTCGACATTCGTTCCAGCTTCGCCACCGACCCCGGGCGGACCAGGACGTGGATCTCGGAGTCGGGATCGCACTCGAGCAGTCGTTCGATCGTGTGCTTGCCCAGGAATCCGGTGCCGCCCGTGACGATGTACGTGGCCATACCCGGAACTTACTCCGAAGTAAGGAGGCGTGCCAGGGGCAATTCGGACGGTTCCTGCTTCGGTCCGGACCGGACGACGGCGTCCACCACGTACCGCTGCAGGAACATGTGGTTACGCCGCCGGATCGCAATGACAGACGCCGATGAACGGACGGACTCGCCGGCGCTGAAACCGGGCAAACGACCCGTATCGTGCAAATTGCCTGACGTGCGGGGATCGGTGATGCTGTATCGCGGTAACCGGCCGGTCCCGAAAGGTCTCTGATTTCCCCATGTCTACCGTAGCCGCCCCCGTCGGCATCTCTGCTGCCGAGCCGAATTCGTCTCTGCTGTCGCCGGATTCGCGTCCGATCATCGAGGCGACGTTGCCGGTCGTGGGTGCGCGTCTCGGTGAGATCAGTGAGGTCTTCTACCGTCACCTGTTCGACGGGGTGCCCGCGCTGGAGTCCGACCTGTTCAACAGGTCGAATCAGGAGAACGGTGAGCAGCAGAAGGCTCTGGCCGGTGCGATCGCGGCGTTCGCCACCCTGCTCGTCACCGAGGACGCGCCGCCGGTCGACCTGGTGATGTCGCGGATCGCCGCCAAGCATGCCTCCCTCGGTATCTCGCGCGTGCACTACGACCTGGTGCACCGGGCGCTGTTCCGGGCCATCGCGGACGTGCTCGGTGACGCCGTGACCTCCGAGGTCGCGGCTGCCTGGGACGAGGTGTACTGGCTGATGGCCGACTCGCTGATCGCGCAGGAGTCGGCGCTGTACGGCCGGGCCGAGGTTCCGGCAGGGCACGTGTGGCACGTGCTCACGGTGATCGGCCGTCGCGAGGTCGCGCCGGGCGTGTGGACGTTCACGCTGGCCGGACGTCCCGGTACTCCGATGGGGAAATACGCTGCCGGACAGTATGTTTCGATCGCGATGGTCGTCGGGGACGGCACTCGGCAGATCCGTCAGTACACCGTGATGCTGGGGGACGCGCCGGACACGTGGGAGATCACCGTCGAGGCCGTCCCGGGAGGCCTCGTGTCGAACAAGCTGATCGGCGAGGCCGGGATCGGGTATCCGCTGGTGGTGTCCGTCCCGGCCGGGACGGAGTACCCGATCCGGAACGACAATCCGGTCGTCATCGGCTCGTCCAGCGTCGGGTCCGCGCTCACCGTCGCGATCCTGCAGAAGATGATCGCAGTGCGGGACACCCGCCCGGTCTACGTGGTGCACGTCGACGCGGACGAGGCCTCGTTCGCTCATCGGAGTCGGATCCTCGAACTTCTCGAGGCGTACCCGGGCTATTCGTGGCTGGAAACCTACTACGTGGACGACCCGGAGGAGGCGGTACCGCTCCTGCAGGGTCGCGAATGGGACAGCGGCGCCGAGGTGTACCTGTGCGGATCGCCGCGATTCATGCGCCGGGTCCGCCGGGTCGCCGTGGTCAAAGGTATTGCGCCGGAGAGGATCCACTACGAGGTGTTCGCCCCCGACTCGTGGTTCGGGTTCGACTGACATCATCATGACCGTGGATGATGTGCGGGTGTGTTTCGTCGGCGACTCCTTCGTCGCGGGGGTCGGTGACTCCGAGTGCCTCGGATGGGCGGGCCGACTCGCGGCGGGAACGGCGCGGGAGGTGGCGCTGACGACTTACAACCTCGGGGTGCGCCGGCAGACGTCGAGTGAGATCCGCGACCGCTGGCTGGGAGAGTGCACGCCCCGGCTGCCGTCCGGGTGCGACGGGCGCGTGGTGTTCTCGTTCGGCGTCAACGACACCACCGTCGAGCACGGATCGGTCCGGGTCGGCCCGGATCGATCGGCGGAGAATCTGGCCGCGGTACTGAAGGAATGCGGCAGCGTCGGGTGGCGGACGCTGGTCGTCGGACCGCCGCCGATCGCGGACGTCGGGCAGAACGAGCGGACCGCACGGTTGGACCGGGCCTTCGCCGACGTGTGCCTCGGTGCCGGGGTGCCGTACGTCGGGGTGTTCGCGGAGTTGTCGGATGACGCGGTCTGGACGCGGCAGGTCCACGACTGCGACGGCGCCCACCCCGACAAGGAGGGGTACCGAGCCCTGGCCGACCTGGTGCGCCCGCAGTGGGAGCGGTGGATCGCGGGGCGTTGATCCCGCCGACGAGTCGTGGCATCATCGAACATGAGTTCGAAAGATGCGTCTTCCCCTCCGCGTCTTCCCGTGCACGCAGGCCCATGCTCCGATCCGGGTTCTGCGGGAAGGTGGCAGCTGGATGGGTTGGGGCAATGGTCCGCCGACGTGGGCGGAGATGGAGCGGGTGCTGTCGGGGCGTCCGCGTCGCGAGGCGCAGTTCCCCGGCGACGGCGGCGACAGTCCGGCGTGGTCGCGTAAACGCGGCGAGTATCGCGGTGAGACGTCGCGGCCGGTCGGCGCCACCGTCCCGTATGCGGAACTGCACACTCATTCCGCGTTCAGTTTCCTCGACGGCGCCAGTTCGCCCGAGGAACTCGTGGAGGAGGCGGTGCGCCTCGGCCTCGATGCGATCGCGCTGACCGACCACGACGGAATGTACGGCGTGGTGCGGTTCGCCGAGGCCGCCAAGGAACTGGGCATGCGGACGGTGTTCGGGGCCGAGTTGTCCCTCGACGCCGCTCCGCGCACCGGCACCCCCGATCCCGACGGCACGCACCTGCTGGTGCTGGCCCGCGGTCAGGAGGGGTATCGGCGGCTGTCCCGGCAGATCGCGGCCGCGCACCTCGCCGGCGGGGAGAAGGGCAAACTCCGCTACGACTACGACGCGCTCACCGAGGCGGCCGGTGGGCATTGGCAGATCCTCACCGGTTGCCGCAAGGGGCACGTGCGCAGTGCTCTCGCGGCGGGTGGCCCCGATGCGGCCGAGGCAGCGCTGGCCGACCTCGTCGACCGGTTCGGCGTCGACCGGGTCACCGTCGAACTGACCCATCGCGGTCTGCCCGAGGACGACGAGGTCAACGCGCAACTCGCGGACATCGCGGCGCGCCGGTCGCTCCCCGTGATCGCCTCCACGGCCGCGCACTTCGCGGGCCCGTCCCGGCGCCGGCTCGCGATGGCGATGGCCGCGGTGCGGGCGCGGCAGAGCCTGGACGAGGCCGCGGGCTGGCTCGCGCCCACCGGCGGGGCGCACCTGCGGTCCGGGGCCGAGATGGCACGCCTGTTCGCGCACTGTCCGCAGGCTGTTGCGGGGGCCGCCGAACTGGGGCTCGAGTGCGCGTTCGACCTGCGGCTCATCGCACCGAAACTGCCGCCGTTCGACGTGCCGGACGGGCACACCGAGGCGAGCTGGCTGCGCGAACTGACCATGCGGGGCGCACGCCGGCGCTACGGGCCACCGCCACAGAACCCGGCCGCGTACGCGCAGATCGAACACGAACTCGCGATCATCGAACGCCTCACCTTCCCGGGCTACTTCCTGGTGGTCCACGACATCGTCTCGTTCTGCAAGGACAACGACATCCTCTGTCAGGGAAGGGGATCGGCCGCCAACTCGGCGGTCTGCTACGCGATCGGCATCACCAACGTCGATCCGGTCCGCAACCAGTTGCTGTTCGAGCGGTTCCTCTCACCCGAACGCGACGGCCCGCCCGACATCGACGTCGACATCGAATCCGACCGCCGCGAGGAGGCCATCCAGCACGTCTATGCCAAGTACGGCCGCGAGTACGCCGCGCAGGTCGCCAACGTCATCACCTACCGCGGCAAGTCGTCGGTGCGGGACATGGCGCGGGCGCTCGGGTTCTCGCAGGGGCAGCAGGACGCGTGGAGTAAGCAGGTCAGCCGGTGGAGCGGTGTCGGCGACGAAACGGGGACCGACATCCCGCCTGCCGTGCTGGAGTTGGCCGCGCAGATCGAGGGCTTCCCCCGGCACCTCGGCATCCACTCCGGCGGCATGGTGATCTGCGACCGTCCCATCGCCGACGTGTGCCCGGTCGAGTGGGCGCGCATGGAGAACCGCAGCGTCCTGCAGTGGGACAAGGATGACTGCGCCGCAGTGGGATTGGTGAAGTTCGACCTACTGGGCCTCGGCATGCTGTCGGCGCTGCACTACATGATCGACCTGGTCGCCGAACACGAGGGACTCGAGGTGGACCTGGCGCAACTGGACCTGTCCGAGCAGGCGGTCTACGAGATGCTGCAGCGGGCCGACTCGGTGGGGGTGTTCCAGGTGGAGTCGCGCGCCCAGATGGCGACGCTGCCGCGGCTGAAGCCCCGCAACTTCTACGACCTCGTCGTCGAGGTGGCGCTCATCCGGCCCGGACCGATCCAGGGCGGCTCGGTGCACCCCTACATCCGGCGCCGCAATGGCCGCGAACCCGTCGTCTACGACCACCCCTGCCTGGAGAAGGCGTTGAAGCGCACGCTGGGGGTGCCGCTGTTCCAGGAGCAACTGATGCAGATGGCCGTCGACGTGGCCGGATTCAGTGCCGCCGAGGCCGACCAGTTGCGGCGCGCGATGGGCTCCAAACGCTCGCCGGAGAAGATGGAACGCCTGCGTGGACGGCTCTACGACGGCATGCGGGAGCTGCACGGCATCACCGGCGACGTGGCCGACCGGATCTACGAGAAGCTGTACGCGTTCGCGAATTTCGGTTTCCCCGAAAGCCATTCGCAGAGTTTCGCGTCGCTGGTCTTCTACTCGTCGTGGTTCAAGCTGCACCATCCGGCGGCCTTCTGCGCGGGACTGCTGCGAGCGCAGCCGATGGGGTTCTACTCGCCGCAGTCCCTCGTCGCCGACGCCCGCCGGCACGGGGTGCGGGTGCACGGGGCCGACGTCAACGCGAGCCTCGCGCACGCCACCCTCGAGGCGGGCGGCACCGAGGTCCGGTTGGGGTTGGGGGAGGTACGCGGCATCGGCACCCCGCTCGCGGAACGCATCGTCGCGGCCCGGGAGGAGGACGGGCCGTACCTCTCGATCCTGGACCTGACCGGTCGGATCGAACTGACCACCGCGCAGGTCGAGTCCCTCGCGACCGCCGGTGCCCTCGGCTGCTTCGGCCTGTCCCGGCGGGAGGCGTTGTGGGCGGCCGGCGCCGCGGCGGGGGAGCGCCCGGACCGACTGCCGGGGACCGGGGCGTCCACCCGGGCACCCGCGCTGCCCGGCATGAGCGACCTCGAACTCGCCGCCGCCGACGTCTGGGCCACCGGGGTCTCCCCGGACAGCTACCCGACCGAGTTCCTGCGTCCGCAACTCGACGCACTGGGGGTGCTCCCGGCGTCGCGACTGCTGGACGTGCCGGACGGGGACCGGGTGCTGGTCGGGGGAGCGGTGACGCACCGGCAGCGACCCGCGACCGCGGCCGGGGTGACCTTCGTCAACCTCGAGGACGAGACCGGAATGGTCAACGTCGTGTGCTCGGTTGGACTGTGGGCGAGGTACCGCAGGCTCGCGACCGGCGCCCCGGCGCTGCTGGTGCGTGGGCGGGTGCAGAACGCGGAGGGTGCGGTGACCGTGGTCGCGGATCATCTCCAGCTCATGGACCTGCGGATGTCGAGTAGGTCGCGGGATTTCCGGTGAGCAGACTCACAGCTGAGGCCGTCGTCCTGGATACCCCCTGGGGTATAGTCGACCGCAACATCGAGGAGGTAGATCGTGAAGGTTGTCATCGTCGGAGGCGTCGCCGGAGGAATGTCCGCGGCCACCCGCATGCGTCGTCTGGACGAGTCCGCGGAGATCATCGTGTTCGAGCGCGGCGCGCACGTCTCGTTCGCGAACTGCGGTCTGCCCTACTACGCCGGTGGTGTCATCGAGGACCGCGACGAACTGCTGCTGCAGACGCCGGAGAGCCTCGGCGCCCGGTTCCGGCTCGACGTCCGCGTCCGCAGCGAGGTCGCCGCGATCGACGCCGACGCCCGCACCGTGACCGTGCGCAACCTCGAGTCCGGCGACACCTACGTCGAAAGCTACGACGAACTGGTCCTGAGCACCGGCGCGAGCCCCATCGTGCCGCCGCTGCCCGGCGTCGAGCGTGCCCTGATCCTGCGTGACGTCGAGGACGTCGACCGGCTCGTGTCGCAGATGTCGTCTGCCCGCAGCGCCGTCATCGTCGGCGCCGGCTTCATCGGCGTCGAACTGGCCGAGAACCTGCGTCACCGCAATCTCGACGTCACCGTCGTCGAACTGGCCGACCAGGTCCTCGCCCCGCTCGACCCCGAGATGGCGGCCCCGGTCGCCGACCGCATGCGCGAGAACGGCGTGCGGCTCGAGCTCGGCACCCAGCTGACCTCGATCGGCAGGGCCACCGCCGAACTGGCGGACGGGCGCACCGTCCCGGCCGACGTCGTCATCATGGCGATCGGCGTCCGGCCCGAAAACGCGCTGGCGAAGATGGTCGGTGCCGATCTGGGGGAGCGGGGTGGCGTCGTCGTCGACGACCAGATGCGCACCTCCGTCCCGCACATCTTCGCGGTCGGTGACGCCGTCGAGAAGCGGGACGCGGTCGGCGGCGGCGTCGCGATGATTCCGCTCGCCAACCCGGCCAACCGGCAGGGTCGGCTGGTCGCCGACGTCATCGCCGGACGCCCGGTGCGCGCCAAGTCGTCCACCGGCACCGCAGTCGTCGGCGTGTTCGGGCTGATCGTCACCGCGACCGGCTGGAACGAGAAGCGGTTGCGCGCGGCGGGTCGTCCCTACCAGGCGATTCACACCCATCCGCAGTCGCACGCCGGGTACTACCCGGGTGCGCAGCAGATGGCGATCAAGCTGCTCGTCGATCCCGAGACCGACGCCATCCTCGGCGCCCAGGCCGTGGGCGGCGAGGGCGTGGACAAGCGCATCGACATCATCGCCACCGCGATGGCCGGTGGG
Organism: Prescottella defluvii; assembly: GCF_000738775.1. Classification (GTDB taxonomy): domain Bacteria; phylum Actinomycetota; class Actinomycetes; order Mycobacteriales; family Mycobacteriaceae; genus Prescottella; species Prescottella defluvii. The sequence goes on along the minus strand of NZ_JPOC01000029.1, from coordinate 90,958 downwards.
CTGACCGCGTCGGACCTGGCCGATCTGGAACTGGCCTACGCACCACAGTTCGGTTCGGCCAAGGACCCGGTGAACATGCTCGGCTACATCGCCGACAACCTGCGCACCGACTCCACCCGTACCGTCCAGTGGCACGAACTCGATACCCTGGTCGCCGGTGGCGCGTCGCTCGTCGACGTCCGCACCGCCGACGAGTTCGCGGCCGGCGCCATCCCCGGCGCCGTCAACGTCCCGCTCGACGAGCTCAGGGACCGGGTCGGCGAACTGCCCGCCGGTGACCTGATCGTGCACTGCCAGGTGGGCCAGCGCGGCCACACCGCGGCACGCCTGCTCGGACAGCTGGGCCGCCCCGCGGCCAACCTCGACGGCGGCTACAAGACGTGGGATGCGGGGCGGCGTGTGAACGCGGCTGTCGGCATCTCCTGAATCACAGAACCTCCGGAAGGAACCCCATGCGCGAAATTGACGTGACCGAACTCGAAGCGGTGCTCGCCACCGGCGCCCCGCTCGTCGACGTCCGTGAGTCGGACGAGTTCGCCGAGGCCCGGGTGCCCGGGGCGGTCTCGATCCCGCTGAGCGAGTTCGTCTCACGCGTCGACGAGGTTCCGGCCGAGGGCGCCGTGTACCTGATCTGCGCGGCCGGTGGCCGTAGCGCGCAGGCCGCCGAGTACCTGGTGGCCCGCGGCGTCGACGCCGTCAACGTCGCCGGCGGCACCATGGCCTGGCTGCAGTCCGGCCGTGTCGTGGAGTCCGGCAACTAGCTCCCCCGAGCCCGGTCGGGGCCGAGAGGTTCCCGACCGGGTTCTCTTTTTCCCTCGCATATACCCCCACCCGTATTTCTCCCCCTCGCGTTTTGCGCACTTGTCGCGCGAATCCCACGCGTGAAACCGCGACAAGTGCGCAAAACGCGGGACCGGAACCACCGGAACCACCGGAACCAGACACCCACAACCCCGAAAGGCATCTCCCATGACCACCACCGGACAGCGGCAGGATTCCCCGCCGCCATCCACCGCGTCCGTCGGCGGGCCTCTGGCCCGACTCGGCGCTGCGATGGCCGACAACTTCAAATGGGTGATCACCGCCTGGCTCGTGCTCGTCGTCGCTCTCGGCGCCGCCGCACCGTCGGTGTTCAGCTCGCTGGCCGGTGCCGGCTGGCAGGCCAACGGTTCCGAGTCCGTCAAGGTGCGCGAACTCGCGCAGGAACACTTCGGCGGCAACGCGTCGTCCGCGATCCAGGTCGTCGTCCACTCCGACGACAAGCCGCTCGAGGATCCCGCGATGCAGCAGGTGCTGGGCGAGGCCACGTCGATCCTGACCGCGGACGGCCGCATCGGCGAGGTGATCCCGCCGCAGCCCGGCATGACCATCAGCCCCGACGGGCACACCGGCATCCTTGTTGCCGGCGCGAACGCGAACACCGACGACATGGTGCGCGCAGTCGACGACCTCGGCGCCGCCCTGACGGCGCTGTCCGGCGACGGCATCGAGGTCTACCCGACCGGCGCGTCGGCGCTGTGGAGCGACTTCAACAAGGCCAACCACGAGGCGATGATCAAGGCCGAGATGGTGTCGTGGCCCGTCACGCTCGGCATCATGGTGCTCGCGTTCGGCTCGTTGGTCGCGGCCGGTCTGCCGCTGCTGCTGACGATGGCCGGTCTGGTCGCCTCCGCCGGTGCGCTGGTGCTCCTCAACGAGATCACGCCGATCTCGGTGTGGGCCATGAACTTCGCGATGATGTTCGCGCTCGCGCTCGGCATCGACTACGCGCTGTTCCTCGTCGTCCGCTTCCGGGAGGCGTTGCGTGCGAAGGCTGATGCGCGACTCGCGGTCGCCGAGACGATGGACACCGCCGGCAAGGCCGTGCTGCTGTCCGGGCTGACGGTGCTGGTGAGCCTGTCCGCCGTGCTGCTGGTCCCCGCGCCCGCGGTCCGGACGATGGCGGTCGGCATCATGCTCGCGGTCGTGTTCGTCCTCGCGGCGACACTGACGCTGCTGCCTGCGGTCCTCGCCAAGCTGGGCCGCAAGGTCAACGCCGGCTCGCTGCCGTACGCCAAGAAGCAGCAGGAGCAGACCGGCGGCTCCCCGTTGTTCACCAAGTGGGGCAAGCTGCTGGACCGGCACCCGTGGCCGTTCGCGGTCGGTGCCGTCGTGATCCTGGTCGGGCTCGCGATCCCGGTGTTCGGGCTCAAGGTCGCGATGCCGTCCATCCAGGTGGTCCCGGAGGACGCCCCCGTCCGCCAGGGCTACGAACTGGTGCAGGAACAGATGGGCATCGGCGCACCGGGTGCGCTGCAGATCGTGGTCCCCGAGGCCGACGCGCCTGCGGCGGCCGAGGCTGCTGCAGCCGTCGAGGGGGTCGCCGCAGTGACGCCCGCAATGCCGGCGCCGGACGGTTCCGGACTGGTGATGATGCAGGCGCTGCCGACGGTCGACCCGTCGGACCCGGTGCTCGGTGGCACGCTGGACGCCCTGCGGGCCGAACTGCCGGACAGTGCGCTGGTCGGCGGTGCGCCGGCGGAGAACCTGGACCTGCAGCAGGCCCTGAACGACTACCTGCCGATCGTCATCGGCGTGATCCTGGTGCTCGGCTTCCTGCTGCTGCTGGTGGCGCTGCAGGCACCGCTGGTCTCGCTGATCGGCACCGTGGTGAGCCTGCTGTCGACCGCCGCCGCGTTCGGTGTCGCGAAGCTGATCTTCCAGGACGGTCACCTGTCCGGGCTGCTCGGCTTCACTCCGCAGGGCTTCCTCGACGGCTGGGGTCCGGTGTTCTTCTTCGCGATGATCTTCGCGATCGCGATGGACTACACGGTGTTCCTGCTGTCGACGGTCAAGGAGCAGTACGAGAAGACCGGTGACGCCCGCAAGGCCCAGATCGGTGGCATGGCGCACTCCGGCAGGGTGATCTTCGCGGCGGCCGCCGTCATGGTGGGCGTGTTCTTCAGCTTCGCGCTGGCCGAACCGTTGCCGCCGAAGGAAATGGGCATCCTGCTCGGTGTCGCGGTGCTGCTCGACGCGGTGCTGATCCGACTGGTGCTGCTGCCGGTGCTGCTGCGCCTGACCGGCAACGCCGCCTGGTGGTCCCCGCGCTGGCTGCGCAAGGCGCTGCCGAACATCACGTTCTCGCACGGGTGATCCACGTGCCGGATCCGACTGATGACCGTGGTCACAGCCGGATCCGGCCGGGATACCCCTGTGGGTAATCTGGACGAAGAACGAGGAGGTCCCATGACCGGAGACGAAGAGAGCATCGCCCTGGTGCTCAACCGACTGCGCCGCGCGCAGGGGCAGCTGGCGGGCGTCATCTCGATGATCGAGAGCGGCCGCGAGTGCAAGGACATCGTCACGCAGTTGGCGGCGGTGTCCCGGGCCCTGGACCGGGCCGGATTCAAGATCGTCGCCACCGGTCTGCGTGAGTGCATGACCGGCGACGGCACGGCGTCCGAGCCGCTGACCGAAGCCGAGCTGGAGAAGCTGTTCCTGGCCCTGGCGTGACATCCGGCCCGAGGCCGGGAACCGAACCGACAACCGTGAGGAGTTCGTGATGGATCTGGGAATCTCGACCCGTTTGAACACCGAGTTCGACGACGCGATCGCCAAGACCCGGGCCGCGTTGGCCGAGCAGGGTTTCGGTGTCCTCACCGAGATCGACATGCAGGCCACGCTGAAGACGAAGATCGGCGCCGAGATGGAGCCGTACGTCATTCTCGGCGCGTGCAATCCGCAACTCGCCCACCGGGCGGTCGGCGTGGATCGCCAGATCGGGCTGCTGCTGCCGTGCAACGTCGTCGTCCGCGGCGACGGTGACGGCGTGATCGTCGAGGCGATGAATCCGGCGATCATGGTCGAGGTGACCAAAGAACCGGAACTCGAGGCGGTCGCCGCCGAGGCCACGACCCGGCTGCAGGCCGCGATCGGCGCCCTGGCCTGACCGACTGTTCGGCCCGGCTCAGGCCGGAGCCGGAAGCGCCCTGGTCCGAACCCGGTGTGCGGTGTGAATTGCGACCACGCACCAGGCGAGGACCAGGGCGCCCAGCAGTCCGGCTGACAGCAGTCGCGGGATCTCGAAGTCGCCCGCGACACCGAATGCCCCCATCCCGACGGCGCACGCGCCCACCGGGAAGGTGAAGCTCCACCAGCTCATGGTGAACGTCAGGCCCCGCCGGAAGGCCCGGGCCGTGACCACCCCGACCGCGGTGAACGCGACGATCATGAACGTGCCCATGACGAGTCCGTAGCCCAGGCCGGCGACGTGCAGGGCGGCGGCGACGTCGTGGCCGACGGCGTGCTCGGCCGCGGTGCCGAGCAGATTCGCGGCCGCGATCGACTGGCCCATGATGCCGAGCGGAATCCACATCGTGGGCAGGGCCTGCAGCGGCGGCAGTCCGCGCTCGGCGATCTCGCGGCCGACCATGGTGAGGATGCACAGCCCGAAGACCAGCGCGAGCGTGAAGAGCGTGTAGCAACCGCCGAGCATCGTGACCCGGGGCCATCCCGCGGGAACGTGTTCCACCAGTGCCGCACCGGTCGCGGCCGACACCATCGGCGGCACCACCGGCATCAGCCAGGCCGGGCTCGGGTTGCCGCGGTCGGCGACCGTCTGCAGCCGCCGCGCCATCACCGTGAAGGTCGCGAGTCCGGCGCCGGTGCCCAGCGTCCACAGCACCCCCGCGACCGCGAACGCAATGTTCGGGTCGAGCACGGTCGAGCCGACCGCGGCGGTGCCCGCACCGACGGTGAGCACCGCCATCGGCAGCGCCCCGTAGAACGGGAACATCGTCACGCTGCGGGCGTAGTCGCGGGCATGCTCGGTGTGCCGGACCCAGTGGACGACGAACGCGGTCGCGATCACCACGAGCAGGGCCGTCGCCAGCAGCCAGAAGGCCAGCGCGATCGCCTGCCGGCCGGGAAGATTCACCGGCAGTGCGGCGGTGGCGACGGCGATGATGCCGGTCCCCATCACCACGGCGAACCAGTTGGGCGTCAGATGGGCCAGACGTGAAGCTGTGAGCATGACATCAACTCTTCCGTTTCATCGTTGTCCCCGGTAGCAGCCTCGGGGTGGACGGGGTACAAACGCAACTTGTGGGGCTAGCCTTGGGGGTATGCCGCTCTCGAACCGCGTTCCCGAACTCGCCGCGCTGGACGTGCTGGTCGCGGTGGGTCGGCTCGGGAGCATGGGGGCGGCCGGACGCGAACACGGGCTCAGTCAGCAGGCCGTCAGCGCACGGGTGCGCTCCGCGGAACGTCAGCTCGGGATCCGCGTGTTCGACCGCGGCTCCGGCGGCGTCCAACCCACCGCAGAGGGCGCACTGATCCTGGAATGGGCGTCCGCGATCCTCGACTCCGCCGAGGAACTCGCGTCCGGCGTCGTCGCCCTGCGCGGCGAGATGGACGCCAACCTCACCGTCGCCGCCAGCATGACCATCGCCGAATACCTCGTACCGGCGTGGACGGTCACGATGCGACGCAAACACCCGAACGTCGTCACCTCGGTGCGCCTGCTCAACTCCACCGACGTCGCCGCGCAGGTCCGAGCGGGCGACGCCGACCTCGGATTCGTCGAAGGCCCCGCGATCCCGGACGGACTGCGATCACTCGAGGTGGCACGTGACGAGCTCGTCGTGATCGTCCCACCCGGCCACCACTGGATCTCCCGCTCGCCGATCGCCGCGAGCGAACTCGCATCCACCGCACTGATCCAGCGCGAATCGGGCTCCGGCACCCGAACGACACTCGAACACGCCGTGCCCGGATGCGTCGAACCACTGCTGGAACTGACCTCGTGCACCGCCGTCAAAGCGGCAGTCGTCGCCGGCAACGCACCCGCCGTCGTGTCGTCCCTCGCGGTCGAGGCAGACCTGGGGGACGGACGACTCTCCGCCGTCGAGGTCGAAGGCCTGCGGATGCCGCGACGGCTGCTCGCGGTGTGGGACGAATCCCGCGGACTGCGCGGCGCCGCCCGCGACTTCCTCGACATCGCGCGCGCCGGAGGCTAGACGCCGCCGAAGCTAGACGCCTCCCTCGAAGCCGTGCTGGCGCCACGCCTCGTACGTGACGACCGCCGCCGCATTCGACAGGTTCAGCGACCGCCGGCCCGGCACCATCGGGATCCGCACGTGCGCGGTCACGTGCGGGTCGGCGAGGACCTCCTCCGACAGCCCCGTCGGCTCGGGGCCGAACAGCAGGACGTCGCCGGCCCGGTACTCGATGTCGGCGTACGACGTCGACGCGTGCGCGGTGAACGCGAACACGCGGTCGGGATTCAGCGCCGCCCACGCGGCCTCGAGATTCTCGTGCACCGTGACCGAGGCGAGGTCGTGGTAGTCCAGACCCGCCCGCTTCAGCTTCGGCTCGGACAGGTCGAACCCGAGCGGGCCGACGAGATGCAGTTCGCAGCCGGTACCGGCGACCATGCGGATCGCGTTGCCGGTATTGGGCGGGATCCGGGGCTCGTGGAACATCACTCGAAACACGGCGTTCAGCTTGCCAGGCGCCGAGGGTGCGCCGGCACGCGGGCGCGGCGGCGACCGTCACCGCCCGCTGGGTGCGACGGTCGTAAATGTCGGTGCCCGGGGGCAGCATGGACGTATGACAGGTGAACTCGTGGAGATCGTGGGGGAGGACTTCTCCGACGCCCGTATGTCGCGCGAGAACTGGAGCCGGCACCGCTACACCGCGTGCTCGTTCCGGGACGCCGACCTGTCCGAGTTGCGGACCGAGTTCGCGGTTTTCACCGAGTGCGATTTCACCGGGGCCGATCTCACCGACTCGCATCACCACGGCAGCGCGTTCCGGTCGTGCATGTTTGCGCGGACCACTTTGTGGCACAGCAGCTTCCGTAGCTGCAGCCTGCTCGGGTCGGTGTTCGTCGACTGTCAGTTGCGACCTCTGCAGATCGACGAGGTGGACTTCACGCTGGTGTCGATGGGCGGCGCCGACCTGCGTGGGCTGGACTTCGCCGATTCCCGGTTCCGTGAAGCCAACCTGGTGCAGGCGGACCTGCGCGGCGCGATCCTGCGGTCGGTGGATCTGCTGGGTGCCCGCGTCGAAGGCACCCGCCTCGAGGGCGCGGACCTGCGCGGGGCGCACGTCGACGCCGGACTGTGGACGGCCGCGAAGCTCGACAAGACCCAGGTGGAGTTGACGCAGGCGGTCGCCTACGCGGCGGCGCACGGACTCGTCGTCGAACCGTGGTGAGGACGGGGGTCAGCGCACGAGTTCGCGGGCCAGCAGATCCATCAGCAGTCCGTCGCGCCACACGCCGTCCGCGCCCTTGCTGTACTCGCGCATGACACCGACGTCCCGGAACCCCACCTTGCGGTAGCACGCGACCGCCACCGTGTTCGCGGCCTCGGGGTCGATGACGATCCGATGGAAGCCGTGGTCGTCCACCAGATGCGTGCACAGCACCCGCACCACCTCGGTGCCCAGCCCGCGGCCGTGCACGGCCGCATCGAGGAACAGGTCCACACCGGCGTGCCGGAACTCGGGGTCCGCCTCCTCGTACCACTGCACGAACCCCACGACGCGGTCGTCGAGCAGCACGGCGTATCCGACGGTGCCGGGCTCGGGCGAGGGCCAATCGTCGGCGGGAACCTGCCACCACCGGCGCACCGCGGGGGAGTTGTGGATCTCACGCAACCGGTCGCGATGGACGGGCCGGACGGGCGTCAGCAGGACACGCGGACCGCGAAGATCCGGAGCGGATGTCACGCGGTCACCCTAGCCTGGAACAATGGTCGCCGTGACTGCAACGATCCTGGACGGCAAAGCGACCCGCGACGAGATTTTCATCGACCTCGAGGCCAGGGTGGCGGCCTTGAAGGAGAAGGGCATCACGCCCGGACTCGGCACGATCCTCGTCGGTGACGACCCCGGATCCGCGTCCTACGTGCGCGGCAAGCACAACGACTGCGCCAAGCTCGGTGTCGCCTCGATCCGCCGCGACCTGCCCGCCGACATCACCCAGGCCGAACTCGAGGCCGTCATCGACGAGCTCAACGCCAACCCCGAGTGCACCGGCTACATCGTGCAGCTGCCGCTGCCCAAGCACCTCGACGAGAACGCCGCCCTCGAGCGCATCGACCCCGACAAGGACGCCGACGGCCTGCACCCGGTGAACCTGGGTCGCCTGGTCCTGGGCAAGGAGGCGACGCTGCCCTGCACCCCGCGTGGCGTCGTGCACCTGCTGCGCCGCTACGAGGTGCCGATCGACGGCGCCCACGTCACCGTCGTCGGTCGTGGCGTCACCATCGGCCGCCCCATCGGACTGCTGCTGACCCGCCGTTCGGAGAACGCGACGGTCACGCTGTGCCACACCGGCACCAAGGACCTGGCCGCCGAGGTGCGCCGCGCCGACATCGTCGTCGCCGCCGCCGGTGTCGCCGGGCTGATCACCGCCGACATGGTCAAGCCGGGTGCCGCGGTCCTCGACGTGGGTGTCAGCCGCACCGCCGACGGACTGAAGGGCGACGTCGCCGACGACGTCCGCGAGGTCGCCGGCTTCGTCTCGCCGAACCCCGGCGGTGTCGGACCGCTCACCCGCGCGTTCCTGCTCGCCAACGTCGTCGAGCGGGCCGAGAAGCTCGCCGGTCTGCGCGACTAGGTTCGCCCGGTGGCGCAGTTCGTGCGACGGAACCTACCGATGCTGGCCGTCCTCCTCGTGGTGGCGGCCGCATTGGTGTTGGTCCTCGCCGACCGCTGGCGGCGAGGCGCCTTCGTCCTCGGGGGCGCCATGCTGCTCGCGGCATTCCTGCGTGGAGTTCTCTCACCCGATCGGGTGGGGTTGCTCGAAGTGCGGGGCAAGGGGTTCGACGTCGCGGCCATGACGGTCGTCGGCGTCGCCATCCTCGCGCTGGCGGTCTCGATCGATCCGCTCGGTACCGACTGACCCGCCGAGCGGATCACCGGTACCCGTCTACGTGGGATCAGCGCGCGGCGCGCGCCAACTCCATCGTCTCCTTCAGCAATTCGGCCACCGCGTCGGCCTCGGTGAGGAAGCCGTCGTGGCCGTCCTTCGACTCGAGGACCCGCAGGCGGTCGCTGCCGGGCAGGCCGTCGGCGAGTTCCTGCTGCAACCGCAGCGGGTACAGCCGATCCGAGTCGACGCCGCCGACGATCACCGGGACATCCGTCGACGCGAGTGCCGCGGCGACACCGCCGCGTCCGCGCCCGATGTCGTGCCGGTTCATGGCCTCGGTCAGCAGCACGTAGGTGCTCGGGTCGAACCGGGCGACCAGCTTGTCGGCCTGGTGTTCGAGATAGCTCTGAACGGCGTAACGTCCACCGTTCCAAGGGTTCTCGTCACCCTGGCTGTCGTTCGCGAAACGCGAATCCAGTTCGCTTTCGGTGCGGTACGTCAGGTGTGCGATCCGGCGGGCCAGCCGCAGACCGGTCGTCGGCACACGCCCGGTGCCGTGGTAGTTCCCGCCCTGCCAGTCGGGGTCCGCTTCGATGGCCGCGATCTGGGTGGTCTGGGTACCGATCTGGTCGGCGGTCGCCCGCGCGCCCACCGCGAGGACCAACGCCGAATCGACCCGGTCGGGATACCCGACAACCCATTCGAGTGCGCGCATGCCACCCATCGACCCGCCGACGACGGATGCCAGGCGCTCGATGCCGAGCAGGTCCGCGAGCGCGACCTCCGCGGTCACCTGATCGCGGATGGAGATGGAGGGGAACCGTGAACCCCACGGCGCGCCGTCGGCCGCGAGCGAACCGGGACCGGTGGTGCCGCGGCAGCCGCCGAGCACGTTGGTGGCGATCACACACCACTCGTCGGTGTCGACCGGCGAACCGGGGCCGATCATTCCGTCCCACCAGCCGGGGGAGGGGTGTTCGTCGTCCGCCGACCCGGTGACGTGCGAATCGCCGGTCAGCGCGTGCTCGACCAGGATCACGTTGTCGCGGTTGGGGGCCAGTTCCCCCCACCGCTGGACGGTCAGCGTGACGTCGGGCAGCACCGCACCGCTCTCGAGTTCGATCGAGCCGATGTGGACATTGCCCAACCGCCCGTCCGGCGGAGGGAATCCGGCCGGACGGGCGTTGCGAACGGAGCTGACGGTCAAGACGCGGCCGCCGCGAACCCGGCATCGAGGTCGGCGAGGATGTCGTCGATGCCTTCGATGCCGACAGCGAGACGGACCAGGCCGGGGGTGACGCCGGACGCGAGCTGCTGCGCCGGGCTCAGCTGCGAGTGCGTGGTGGAGGCCGGGTGGATCACCAGCGAGCGCACGTCACCGATGTTGGCGACATGGCTGTGCAGCGACAGGGCATTGACGAACTTCTTGCCCGCGTCGACGCCGCCGGCCAGTTCGAATGCGACGATCGCGCCGGCGCCGCGCGGGGCGATCGTCTTGGAACGCTCGTGCCACGGCGACGACGGCAGCCCGGCGTACGCCACCGAGGCGACCTCCGGACGGGCCTCGAGGTACTCGGCGACGGCCTTCGCGTTCGCGACGTGGCGCTCCATCCGCAGGCTCAAGGTCTCGATGCCCTGCGCGATGAGGAAGGCGTTGAACGGCGAGATGGCCGACCCCAGGTCGCGCAGCAACTGCACCCGCGCCTTGAGTGCGAACGCCGGAGCGCCCAGATCGGCGTAGACGACGCCGTGGTAGCTCGGGTCGGCGGTGGTGAAGTTGGTGTGGCGGCCCTGCGTCCAGTCGAACTTGCCACTGTCGACGATGACACCGGCGACCGCGGTGCCGTGGCCGCCGAGGTACTTGGTGGCCGAGTGGACGACGATGTCGGCGCCGTGCTCGAACGGACGGATCAGGTACGGGGACGCGACCGTGTTGTCGACGATCAGCGGGATGCCGTTCTCGTGCGCGACCTTCGAGATCCCCGGGATGTCGAGGATGTCGTTGCGCGGGTTGGAGATCGACTCGCCGTAGAACGCCTTCGTGTTCGGGCGGATCGCGGCACGCCACTGCTCGATGTCGTCGGGATCCTCGACGAACGAGACCTCGATGCCCAGCTTGCGCAGCGAGTAGTGGAACAGGTTGTACGTGCCGCCGTACAGGCGCGGGCTCGACACGATGTGATCCCCGGCCTCGGCGAGGTTGAGGATCGCGAACGTCTCGGCGGCCTGGCCGGACGACAGCAGCAGCGCCGCGACGCCACCCTCGAGCGCGGCGATCCGCTGCTCGACGGCGTCCTGCGTCGGGTTCATGATGCGGGTGTAGATGTTGCCCGGCTCGGCCAACCCGAACAGCGCGGCGGCGTGATCGGTGTTGTTGAACGTGTACGAGGTGGTCTGGTAGATCGGCAACGCGCGCGCATTGGTGGTGCCGTCGGGCGACTGGCCGGCATGGACCTGCTTGGTCTCGAAGCTCCAGTCGGCCGTCGGATCGGTGGCGGCGTCGGTGATGTCGGTCATGAGTCGTCTACTCCAGGTTTCGGGAGGTGATGAGACGGCGCGGCGGCGTCCGCGCGCCGGAATGACTGAGCTAAGTGCGACAACAACACATGAGAAACCTCCGGTGGGGCATGGCCCTGTCAGTGGGTCCGTCCCAGCGGACCCGCGCTTGTCACCCGGCTCTCGCCGGGAAACCTGGTCATCACCCGGGGCACCCCACCGCGGATGGAGGGTTGCCGACCAGCGAGCCGGGGCTTGACGCTGGCACTCATGACCTGCCGCCGATAGTAGCGGTATCGACCGCGCAGTTGGAAGGAGGGCGGGGAGAAACGGGCCGGGGGGAATGTGACGAGTTCCTCCCGACATCGGCGTGGATTCGGGGCCGGACATATCGCACGACCGGTGACGCGGCCCACAGACGTAGTCTTTCGGTCGACGCTGCGCCCAGCCGTTACCCCCAGATTCCAGAGAGTTCGATTGTGAAAGACACCGCCGCGGCACTGACCCGCGGCCTCACAGCGCGCCACATCCGCTTCATCGCACTCGGGTCCGCGATCGGGACCGGGCTGTTCTACGGCTCCTCGGAGGCCATCCACCGGGCGGGACCGTCCGTGCTGTTGGCGTACCTCATCGGCGGCGCGGCGATCTACATCGTGCTCCGCGCGCTGGGCGAGATGGCGGTGAGCAACCCGGTGTCGGGTTCGTTCGGCGAATACGCCGGCAAGCACCTGGGACCGCTCGCCGGCTTCGTGACGGGCTGGACCTACACCTTCGAGATGATCGTCGTCTGCCTGGCCGACGTGACCGCCCTCGGCGTCTACATGGGCTTCTGGTTTCCCGACGTGCCGCGGTGGATCTGGGTGCTGGCGGCGGTCTTCTTCATCGGGGCGATCAACCTGCTCAGCGTCAAGGTCTTCGGCGAGGTGGAGTTCTGGTTCACGATCGTCAAGGTCGTCGCGATCGTGGCGATGATCGCCGGCGGTATCGCGGTCCTGGTGTTCGGCTTCGGGCTCCACGACACCAGCGAGGGCGTGTCGAACCTGTGGGACAACGGCGGGTTCTTCGCCACCGGGTTCGGCGGGTTCATCGGTTGCTTCGCGATCGTGATGTTCGCCTTCGGCGGCACGGAGATCATCGGCGTCACGGCGGGCGAGGCGGAGGACCCGGAACGGACGGTGCCCCGGGCGATCAACACCGTGCCCGTCCGGATCATCCTGTTCTACGTGCTGACCCTGGCAGTGATCATGGCGATCACCCCGTGGCCGGAGATCGGGTCGGAGGGCAGCCCGTTCGTCGAGATCTTCCAGAGTCTCGGCATCGGTGGGGCCGCCGCGGTGCTGAACGTCGTGGTGATCACCGCGGCGCTGTCGGCGATCAACAGTGACATCTTCGGCGCCGGCCGGATGATGTACGGCATGGCGCAGCGCGGTCAGGCGCCCGCGGTGATGCGTCAGGTGTCCCGCAACGGGGTCCCGTGGATGACGGTGGTCATCATGATCGCGACGCTGCTGGTCGGGGTGTTGCTCAACTACCTGATCCCGGATCGGGTGTTCCTCGTCATCGCGTCGATTGCGACCTTCGCCACCATCTTCGTCTGGTTGATGATCCTGTTTGCGCAGTACCGCTCGCGGAAGCAGATGACGCCGGAGGAGACCGCGGCGCTGAAGTTCCCGGTGCCGTTCTGGCCGTACGGGCAGTTGGTGGCCATCGCGTTCCTGCTCTTCGTGGTCGTCGTGCTGGCTTTCGACGCCGATACCAGGCTGGCCCTCGTGGTCGGCGGGGTGTGGCTGGGCATGCTCACCCTGGCCTACCGGCGATGGGTCGCGGCGAAGTCCGCCGACGTCGAGGCGGGAAAAGTTACCCGGCAGTAGGGTGTGCGGCTCCCGGCCCGGTGGTTGCGGTCCGTGCGAATAGCAGTACGCTCGTCATGTTTGGGTCGGCCCCTACGCGGGAGATTCGGACCGTATACGTTTGATAATTGAACCGTTGGCGGACCCGCCCACAAAGTGGTCCGTTCACGTGGAACCAGGGAAAACTTCCTAGGAGGACGCGAAGCCCCCATGTCCAAGATCAAGGTCGAAGGTAAGGTCGTCGAACTCGACGGCGACGAGATGACTCGCATCATCTGGCAGTTCATCAAAGACAAGCTGGTCCATCCCTACCTGGATGTCGACCTGGAGTACTACGACCTGGGGATCGAGCATCGCGATGCGACCGACGACCAGGTGACGATCGACGCAGCCGAAGCCATCAAGAAGCACGGCGTCGGCGTCAAGTGCGCGACGATCACGCCGGACGAGGACCGGGTCACGGAATTCGGCCTGAAGAAGATGTGGCGTTCCCCGAACGGCACCATCCGTAACATCCTGGGCGGAACGATCTTCCGTGCGCCGATCCTGATCTCCAACGTCCCGCGTCTGGTCCCCGGTTGGACCAAGCCGGTCATCGTCGGACGTCACGCGTTCGGTGACCAGTACCGCGCCACCGACTTCAAGGTCCCCGGCGCCGGCACCGTCACCATCACGTACACCCCCGAGGACGGCTCCGAGCCGATCCAGCACGAGGTGTGCCGCATTCCCGAGGACGGCGGCGTCGTCATGGGTATGTACAACTACAAGAAGTCCATCCAGGACTTCGCCCGTGCCTCGCTCGCGTACGGCCTGCAGCAGAACTACCCGGTGTACCTCTCCACGAAGAACACCATCCTCAAGGCCTACGACGGCATGTTCAAGGACGAGTTCCAGAACATCTACGAGACCGAGTTCAAGGCTGAGTTCGACGCTGCCGGTCTCACCTACGAGCACCGCCTCATCGACGACATGGTCGCTTCCTCGCTCAAGTGGGAGGGTGGCTACGTCTGGGCCTGCAAGAACTACGACGGCGACGTCCAGTCCGACACCGTCGCACAGGGCTACGGCTCGCTGGGTCTGATGACCTCCGTGCTGATGACCCCGGACGGCCGCACGGTCGAGGCGGAGGCCGCACACGGCACCGTCACGCGCCACTACCGTCAGCACCAGCAGGGCAAGCCCACCTCGACGAACCCGATCGCGTCCATCTTCGCGTGGACCCGGGGTCTCGAGCACCGCGGCAAGCTGGACAACACCCCCGAGGTCATCGACTTCGCGCAGCAGCTCGAGGACGTCGTCATCAAGACCGTCGAGAACGGCCAGATGACCAAGGACCTCGCTCTGCTGATCGGACCCGACCAGGGTTGGCAGACCACCGAGGAGTTCCTCTCCACGCTGGACGAGAACCTGCAGAAGGCTCGCGCGTCACGCTGATGCGCCGCTGACTTCAGCTGAAACGGGACGTTCCCCTCGTGGGAACGTCCCGTTTTCTTTCGGTCGGTACCGTCGAACGTCTGCCGTCTCCACCGTGCCCCCCGAAAGGCAACGTCTTCTTGACCATCTCTGCCCCCGCCCAGGCGCCCACCGGCGCGTCCCTCTCACGCTCCGGGCGCCGCCGCGCGATGCTGGCGCTCGCGATGGGCGGCTTCGGTATCGGCACCACCGAGTTCGTCGCGATGGGGCTGCTGCCGCAGATCGCGGGCGGTGTGGGCGTCTCGGAGTCCACCGCCGGTCATGTCATCACCGCGTACGCACTGGGCGTCGTGGTGGGCGCACCGCTGATCGCGGCGCTCACCGCGCGGCTGCCCCGCCGGGCGCTGCTGATCGGCCTGATGGTCGCGTTCACCGTCGGGAACGCGGCGACGATCGTGGCCCCGGACTACGGCGGGCTGCTGGTCGCCCGTTTCGTCGCGGGCCTGCCGCACGGCGCCTACTTCGGCGTGGCGTCCCTCGTGGCGGCGCATCTCGCCGGACGCGGCCACCGCGCCAAGTCGGTGGCGATGGTGATGTCGGGTCTCGCGGTCGCCAACGTCGTCGGAGTGCCGGCCGCCACCTGGATCGGCCAGGCGCTGGGCTGGCGCGCCGCCTTCGCGGTCGTCGCGGTCATCGGCGCCGTCACCGTCGCCGCGATCACCGTGTGGGTTCCGCCACTGCACGCGCTGCGTGCCAGCAACCCGGCCACCGAACTCGGCGCACTGCGGCGCGGCCAGGTGTGGCTGACCCTGGTGGTGGGCATGGTCGGGTTCGGCGGCATGTTCGCCGTCTACACGTACGTCAGCTTCACCATGACGGAGGTCGCCGGGCTGCCGATGTCGCTGGTGCCGCTCGCACTGATGGTCTACGGGCTCGGCATGGTCGCCGGGAACATCCTCGGCGGCCGGCTCGCGGACCGGGCCCTCACCCGCGGGCTGTTCGCCATGATGGGCGCGCTCGTGGTGCTGCTCGCGACGTTCGCCGTCGCCGCCCACAACCCCTACACCGCGATGATCGTGCTGTTCCTCGTCGCCGCCGCCGGATCGGCACTGGTACCCGGCCTCCAGACCCGGCTGATGGACGTCGCCGCCGACGCTCAGACCCTCGCCGCCGCCCTCAACCACTCCGCGCTCAACATCGCGAACGCCTTCGGCGCGTGGATCGGCGGCGCCGTCATCGCCGCCGGATTCGGCTACACCGCTCCCGCCCTCGTGGGCTCGGTACTCGCCCTGTCGGGCATCGCGGTCCTCGGCGTCGCGGTGGTGACGGCCCGGCGATAGCGTCGGCCCGTTCGGCTACGGTTCTTCGCGTGCCACACATCATCACCACGGTCAATGTCAACGGCGTCCGCGCGGCGGTCAAGAAGGGCCTGCTCGAGTGGATCGAGGGCTCGCAGGCGGATGTCGTCTGCCTGCAGGAGACCCGCGCGTCGGACGAGCAGCTCCACCAGGCGCTCGCGCCCGCGCTCGACGCCGGTTGGCACCTGGCCTCCGCCGAGCCGTCCGCGAAGGGCCGCAACGGTGTCGCGGTGCTGTCGCGACGTCCGGCGGACGCCGTGCGCATCGGGTTCGGTGACGACGAGTTCGCCGACGCCGGACGCTACATCGAGGCCGACTTCGACGCCCTGACCGTCGGCAGCCTGTACCTGCCGACCGGCGAGGCCGAGACGCCCAAGCAGGAGCAGAAGGAACGCTTCATGGCGTCGTTCGCGACGCACCTCGGCCGCAGCGCCGCGGCGGCCGCAGCGACGGGACGCGAGGTGCTGGTGTGTGGCGACTGGAACATCGCCCACACCGAGCGGGACATCAAGAACTGGAAGGGCAACGTCAAGAAGTCCGGATTCCTGCCGAGCGAGCGGGCCTGGGTCGACGGCCTCCTCGCCGACGGCACGTGGGTCGACGTCGTGCGGACCCTGCACCCGGACGTCGACGGCCCGTACTCGTGGTGGTCGTACCGCGGCAAGGCCTTCGACACCGACGCCGGCTGGCGCATCGACTACCACCTCACCACGCCCGGCCTGGCCGAGCGGGCCAAGGAGGCGCGGGTCGAGCGGGCCGCGACGTACGCCGAGCGCTGGTCGGACCACGCGCCCGTCACGGTCCAGTTCCGCTGATGGCCGCGCCCCGATCGAAGAACCCGATCATCGCGCTGCTCGTCGCCCTCGCGGGCCTCGCCGTGGCGGTGTTCGTCGGAACCCAGGGCGGGGGAGACGACCAGGCCCCGGCTGCGGCGTCGGTCACCTCGGTCACGTCGGTGACGAGTTCCGCGACGACCACGACCCCCAAGGCCGCCACCGCGAAGCCCACCGCCCCCAAACCCGGTGCGACCTCGAGTGTGGCGAAGAACAGCGCCGTCCCCGACTACGTGTGGACCACGCTGGCCGCGATCGACGCCGGCGGCTGGCCGCCCGCAGACTCGCCCGGCACGCAGGGCGGGCGGACGTTCGGCAACCACGAGGGCCGGCTGCCCGCGACGTCGGACGGCGGCCGGAAGGTCCGCTACCAGGAGTGGGACGTCAACCGGAAGCGTGACGGTCGGGGCCGCGACGCCGAACGCATCGTCACCGGCGACGACGGCTCCGCGTGGTACACCTCCGACCACTACGAGACGTTCGTGAGGATGCGCTGATGCTGCTGTCGCCGCCGCAGGGCCTGTCGTTGCTGGTCGTGGATCCCGCTCGCGCCGCCGGCATCGAGGAGGACCTGCGCGCCGCCGGACGTCCGGTGCGGCACGTGCGCGGACGTCGGATGGCGACGGTGCGGGCGCTGTTCGACGAGTTCGCGGCGGCGTTGCAGTTCCCGTACTACTTCGGCCGTAACAAGGACGCGTTCGACGAGTGCTTCGGCGAGATCGGCGACACCGTCGGCGCCGACCCGGTGGTGTTCGTGCTCGACGCCGACGTGCTGTTGGACGAACAGTCGGGGGAACTGTCGTGGTTCGCTGCGGCCGTCGGCACCGCGGCCGCGTCGATCGTGTTGCAGGTGCGGCCCGGTCACGCGGACGCCTTGGTCGGCCGGTGCCGGGCCGTCGGCGTGCACCTCCCTCGCATCGCCGATCGCGACGCGTGACAGGATCGGGAATTATGTCGAGTACTGCAGAGAACACCGCGACCCCTCCGACCGCGAAGCCTCGCGTCCTGTCGGGCATCCAGCCGACCGCCGACTCGTTCCACCTCGGCAATTTCCTCGGTGCGTTGCAGCAGTGGGTGCCTCTGCAGGACGACTTCGACGCCTTCTACTTCATCCCCGACCTGCATGCGATCACGGTGCCGCAGGATCCCAAGCAACTGCGGCAGCGGACGCTGCGGGCCGTCGCGCAGTTGCTGGCGCTGGGCATCGACCCCGAGCGGGCGACGCTGTTCGTGCAGAGCCAGGTGCCCGAGCACGCCGAACTGGCGTGGGTGCTCAACTGCATCACCGGTTTCGGTGAGGCCAGTCGCATGACGCAGTTCAAGGACAAGTCGGCGCGGCAGGGCAGCGAGCAGGCCAGCGTCGGACTGTTCACCTACCCGGTGCTGATGGCCGCCGACATCCTGCTCTACCGTCCGCAGCGGGTCCCGGTGGGCGAGGACCAGCGCCAGCACCTCGAACTGGCCCGTGACCTCGCCGGCCGCTTCAACACCCGGTACGGCAAGACGTTCGTGATCCCGGAGCCGCAGATCATCAAGGGCACCGCGAAGATCTACGACCTGCAGGACCCGCACGCCAAGATGAGCAAGTCCGCGGCGACGGAGTCCGGCCTGATCAACCTGCTCGACGATCCCAAGGTGTCGGCGAAGAAGATCAAGTCCGCGGTCACCGACAACGAGCGCGAGATCCGGTTCGACCCGGAGAACAAGGCGGGCGTGAGCAACCTGCTCACGATCCAGTCGGCGCTGTCGGGCAAGAGTGTCGACGACCTCGTCGCAGGCTACGAGGGCAAGGGCTACGGCGACCTCAAGACCGACACCGCGGAGGTCCTCGCCGAGTTCGTCACGCCGCTGCGGCAGAAGGTCGACGGCTATCTCTCCGACCGTGCCGAACTGGACCGCATCCTCGCGGCCGGTGCCGCGCGGGCCCGCGAGGTCGCTGCCCGGACGCTCGGCCAGGTCTATGAGAAGGTGGGATTCCTGACCACCGGGAGGTAATCGACACATGGCCGACGGCGCGCCGAGCTTTCTCGACAGGCAGCGAGCGGCGCGGCCGTGGCTCGATCACCTCGTCCGCGCGGGCGGACGCTACCAGCAGCAGAAGGGCGACTACTACGCCGCCGGGATCACGTACTTCACGATCCTCGCGATCGTGCCGATCCTCATGGTGGCGTTCGCCGTCGCCGGTTTCGTGCTGGCCGGTAATCCCGAGTGGATCATCGACATCCAGGAGCAGGTCAGCAAGAACATGCCGGGCGGGCTCGGGGAGACCGTCAACTCCCTGATCGACTCGGCGGTCTCGGCCCGTACCGGTGTCGGTGTGCTCGGCCTGCTCGGCGCCGCCTACGCGGGGCTCGGCTGGATGGCGAACCTGCGCGATGCGCTGACCGCGATGTGGGAGACCACCCGCGAGTCCGGGAACTTCCTCGTCACCAAGATCAAGGATCTCGCGGCCCTCCTCGGCCTGGGCCTGACGATGCTCGTGTCGTTCGGACTGTCCGCCCTCAGCAACGGGCCGCTCGCGGGCAGGTTCGTCGAATGGCTCGGTGCCGAGAACATCACCGGTGTCGGGGTGGCGGTGCGGATCGCGTCGCTCGTGGTCGGCCTGCTCGCGACCTGGGCGGTGCTGACCTGGGTGATCGCGCGCCTGCCCCGCGAACCGGTGACGCTGCGCAGCGCCGCCCGGGCGGCCCTCGCCGCCGCGATCGTGTTCGAGATCTTCCGTCAGGTCGGCGCGATCTATCTGGCCGCGGTCAGTCAGGGACCGGCGGGAGTGGCGTTCGGACCGATCCTGGGTCTGCTCGTGTTCAGCAACCTCACCGCCCGCCTGATCCTGTTCGCCACCGCGTGGGCCGCGACCGCGCGGGACAACCTGAAGAACGCGTTCGTGCCGCCGCCGGACTCCGCGGTGATCCGCCCGCGTGTCCAACTACGGGCGGGCCCGACCGTGAGGGAGGCGCTGGCGTTCACCGGCGCCGGCGCGCTCGCGGCGATCGGACTGGCCGGCCTGTGGAAGCGCCGGGGCGACTGAGCCGGATCAGCGTCGTTTGCGGCGGGTGATCACGCGGGCCCAGCCCAGCAGGCCGACGACGATGCCCGACCCGACGATGCCCACGGCGACGCGTCCGGCGGCGTCCTTGTTCGGCAGATCCGAACCCGACGCCAGATCCATACCACCGGGACCGTGCGTGTCGGGTCCGGCGACCTCCACGGCCCGGGCTTCCGACGGGGCCTGCGGATCCACCAGGGTGCCCACCGTGGTGGTGGGGTCGAGGGCGTACCCGTAGTCGAGCAGTCGGGCGACCTGCTCCCACGGACGGATGGGCAGCACGTCCGCGGCCGTCAGCGTGACCGCCAGCCGTCGGCCGTCGCGGTCGGCGCCCCCGACGAACGTCTGACGGGCGTCGTCGGTGTAGCCGGTCTTGCCGCCGAGCGCCCCCGCGTAGTTGGTGAGCAGCAGGTTGTCGTTGTGGATCGGGTAGGGCTCGACCGGAGTGCTGTCGGGCATCGTCGGATCCGCGGGATGCCCGGGGAACATCACCTGATCGGTGGAGATCAACTGCGCGAACGTCGGGTTCTGCATCGCCGCCCGGAAGAACAGCGCGAGGTCGTACGGCGACGTCGACATTCCGGGTCCGTCGAGACCCGACACCGATGCCGTCCGGGTGTCCAGCGCGCCCAGGGACGCAGCCTTCTCGTTCATCTTCGCGACCGTGGCCTGCTCGCCCCCGAGTTGCTGTGCGAGGGCGTGGGCGGTGTCGTTGCCGGACCGCATCACCAGGCCCTGCATCAACTGGAGATTGGTGTACGTGCCACCGGCGCCCAGACCCGCGGAACTGCCCTCCACGGAGGCCGTCGCGGCGTCCACGACGACGCTGGTGTCCAGATCGAGTTCGTCGAGTGCGACCAGCGCGAGCAGCACCTTGATGGTGCTGGCGGGCCGGTAGCGGCCGTGCGGGTCCTTCGCGGCCAGCACCTGACCGGTGTCCAGGTCGGAGAGCAGCCAACCGGTCGCAGAGATGTCGGCGGGCAGCGGCGGGGTGCCCGGGGCGGTGACGACGCCGCAGTTGCCGAGCGCGTCGCCGCCGACCGGGTCGGCCGGCACCGGGACCGGCGGGGGCGCCGTCTCCCCGGGCCGCGGAACCTCCGACAGGTCGATCGCCGGCGGTGGCGACTGCCGGTGCGGACAGTCGTCGGTGCTCGGGGTGCTGTACGGGGGAGTGGTGGTGGGCGCGACACCCGGGTCGGCGATCAGGGGAGCCTGACCGGCGAGGGGCACGGCCGTCGCCGGAGCGACCCCGGCACCGAGGACGAGTGCGGAGGCCGTGGCGGTCAGGAGAATTCGCCGCCGTGTGGACTTCGGGTGTGCAGCCATAACGACATTCCAGGGTAGGCCCTGAAACGCGTTTTGCGCACTTGCCGCTGTCCCGAACGTGTCGGGAACAGCGTCAAGTGCGCAAAACGGTGGTGCTGTGGGCCTTACGGCGTCACTTGCGGGCGAACAGCAGCGCGCGCTTGACTTCCTGGATCGCCTTCGTCACCTGGATGCCACGGGGGCACGCGTCGGTGCAGTTGAACGTCGTGCGGCAGCGCCACACGCCGTCCTTGTCGTTCAGGATGTCGAGACGCTCGGCGGCGCCCTCGTCACGGCTGTCGAAGATGAAGCGGTGTGCGTTCACGATCGCGGCCGGGCCGAAGTACGTGCCGTCGCTCCAGTACACCGGGCACGACGTGGTGCAGCACGCGCACAGGATGCACTTGGTGGTGTCGTCGAAGCGTGCACGATCCGCCTGCGACTGGATGCGCTCGCGGGTCGGCTCGTTGCCCGTGGTCATCAGGAACGGCTTCACGGCGCGGAACGCGTCGAAGAACGGCTCCATGTCGACCAGCAGATCCTTCTCGACCGGCAGACCCTTGATGGGCTCGACGGTGATCGTGATCGGCTTGCCGTCCTTGGGCAGCATGTCGCGCATCAGGACCTTGCAGGCCAGACGGTTGACGCCGTTGATCCGCATCGCGTCCGAACCACACACGCCGTGCGCGCAGGAGCGGCGGAACGTCAGGGTGCCGTCCAGGTAGCCCTTCACGTACAGCAGCAGGTTCAGCAGACGGTCGGTCGGCAGCGTGGGAACCTGGAAGCTCTCCCAGCGCTGACCCTCGCCGTCCTCCGGGTTGAACCGGGCGATCTTGAGGGTGACCATGACGGCGCCCTCGGGAACGGGCGGCAGCGCGGGTGCGTCCTTGTCCAAGACAGGTGCGGACATCAGTACTTACGCTCCATGGGCTCGTAGCGGGTCTGGACCACCGGCTTGTAGTCGAGACGGATGTCGGAGAGCAGACCGTCGCCCACCTTGTAGGCCATGGTGTGCTGCATGTACTCGGCGTCGTTGCGATCCGGGTAGTCCTCGCGGGCGTGGCCGCCACGCGATTCCTTGCGGTTGAGTGCACCGACGACGGTGACCTCGGCCATCTCGAGCAGGAAGCCGAGCTCGACGGCCTCGAGCAGGTCGCTGTTGTAGCGCTTGCCCTTGTCCTGGACCGTGATGTGGTTGTAGCGCTCCTTGAGGGCACGCACATCCTTCAGCGCCTGGGTCAGCGTGGCCTCGGTGCGGAACACCGACGCGTTGTTGTCCATGGACTGCTGCAGTTCGGTCCGGATGTCGGCGACACGCTCGTGACCGTGGTCGGACAGGATGACCTCGAGCCACTCCTCGACCATCTTCGCCGGGTCCTCCGGCAGCGGCACGAAATCGGTGTTCTCGGCGTGCTCCGCGGCGGCGATACCGGCGCGGCGACCGAAGACGTTGATGTCGAGCAGCGAGTTGGTGCCGAGACGGTTCGCGCCGTGCACCGAGACGCAGGCGCACTCGCCGGCGGCGTACAGGCCGGGGACGATGTCCTCGTTGTTACGCAGCACCTCACCACGGATCTTGGTGGGGATGCCGCCCATCACGTAGTGGCACGTCGGGTACACCGGGACGAGCTCGGTGACCGGGTCGACGCCCAGGTAGGTGCGGGCGAACTCGGTGATGTCGGGGAGCTTCTCCTCGAGCACGTCCTCGCCGAGGTGCGTGACGTCGATGTAGACGTAGTCCTTGTTCGGGCCGGCACCGCGACCTTCGAGCACCTCGAGAACCATCGAGCGGGCGACGATGTCACGCGGCGCGAGGTCCTTGATGGTGGGGGCGTAGCGCTCCATGAAGCGCTCACCGTCGGCGTTGCGGAGGATGCCGCCCTCGCCTCGCACTGCCTCGGAGATAAGAATTCCGAGCCCAGCCAGTCCCGTGGGATGGAACTGGTGGAATTCCATGTCCTCGAGCGGCAGGCCCTTGCGGAAGATGATGCCCATGCCGTCACCGGTGAGGGTGTGCGCGTTGGACGTCGTCTTGTACATGCGGCCCGAGCCACCCGTGGCGAAGACGATCGACTTCGCGTGGAAGACGTGGATCTCGCCGGTCGACAGCTCGTAGGCGATGACACCGGTGGCGACGGGGCCCTCGGGGGTCTCCGTCAGCGCGATGTCGAGCGCGTAGAACTCGTTGAAGAACTCGACGTCGTGCTTGACGCAGTTCTGGTAGAGCGTCTGCAGGATCATGTGACCGGTGCGGTCGGCGGCGTAGCAGGCGCGGCGAACCGGAGCCTTGCCGTGATCGCGGGTATGACCACCGAAACGACGCTGGTCGATCTTGCCCTCGGGGGTGCGGTTGAACGGAAGACCCATCTTCTCCAGGTCCAGCACCGCGTCGATGGCTTCCTTGGCCATGATCTCGACGGCGTCCTGGTCGGCGAGGTAGTCGCCGCCCTTGACGGTGTCGAAGGTGTGCCACTCCCAGTTGTCTTCCTCGACGTTCGCGAGCGCGGCGCACATGCCGCCCTGCGCGGCACCGGTGTGGCTGCGAGTGGGGTACAGCTTGGTCAGGACCGCAGTCCGGACGCGCGGCCCGGACTCGATGGCTGCACGCATGCCCGCGCCGCCGGCGCCGACGATGACGACGTCATAACGATGTTCCTGCATGAAGTCTCTGCTCCCCTAGCTCGCCGAGATGTTGGGGTCGAAGGTGAAGATGACGTAGGTACCCAGCGCCATGATCAGGATCATCGACACGGCGAGAACCGTGTTGAGCCAGAACCGGGTGGAGTCCTTACGCGAGTAGTCCGCGATGACCGTGCGCAGGCCGTTACCGCCGTGCAGCTGGGCGAGCCAGAGCATGGTGAGGTCCCACATCTGCCAGAACGGGCTGGACCAGCGACCCGCGACGAAGGCGAAGTTGATGCGGTGCACGCCGTCGTCGAGCATCAGCATGATGAACAGGTGGCCCAGGACGAGCACGATGAGTGCCACGCCGGAGAACCGCATGAACAGCCATGCGTAGAGCTCGAAGTTGTTCTTCGCCGCCTTGCGGGGCGAGCGGGGGTTGTCCAGGCTGGCAGGGCGGTCGAACGCCGTGCCCAGCGACTTGGCTTCTGTCGTCATGTCAGTGCCCCGCAAACATGTTGTAGAAGATGCGACCTGCGGCCGGGATCATCACCACGAACCAGATCGCGAGAATGACCCAGAGCATGACGCGCTGGTACTGGGGGCCCTTCGACCAGAAGTCCACCAACATCACCCGGAGCCCGTTCAGTGCGTGGTACAGCACCATGGCAACGAGCGCGAGCTCCATGAGACCGACAAGGGGGTTCTTGTAGGTCTCGATGACTCGGTCGTAGGTGTCCGGGTTGACGCGCACGAGCGCGGTGTCCAGGACATGGACGAAGAGAAAGAAGAATGTTGCGACGCCGGTGATCCGGTGTAGAACCCAGGACCACATTCCGGGGTCGCCCCGGTATAGCGACCGGGTGCGCTCCTTAGCGGGAGCGGCTTCCGTCGTGCTGCTCATCGAGTGCTGTGCCTCCAACGTCTTTGGTGGGCGCGTCGAGCCTGCAACACTGTTCGGGAGTACCGCAGCTCGGGCTCGACGAGAACCTAAACCGACTCCTGTGAACTCTAAACCCAACCGATTCCGGGAACTAATTCCCCGTGCGGTTCGTACGGTGTCGGAAATAGTTGTTAGGTTTGCCTTCCCATAACGGGTTTCGCGGCGTCCGGCGATTCTCTGCATGCATTCAGTGCTCGCGACGAGGTGGGGGCTTTCGGCCCTATCGTGCCGGAAGTTGTTGCGCGACAATGATGATCGGAGAAGTGGCGGTGTTGTCGGGGTGTGTCCGGATGGGCCCGGCCGGTGGCGGCGACGGTGAACGACGGGTATAGCGCCGTCGTATGCAATGTGGAAAATGTCTCATGCGCGTGACGATCGGGTATCGAGTATCTACTCGCCGGTAACTTGATTTCGGGTGGTGGGAGCGGGTCGACGCCCGTCCCCGGACACCCCGCGTTCCGACATCCGGCACGTCGATGCCGCCCGTTCGACACCTACCGCGGCTACCGTCTAGCCATGACAGCGCCGCTGGACCTGGACTATCTCGCCCGCGCGCCGAAGGTGCTGCTGCACGACCACCTGGACGGTGGTCTGCGGCCCGCCACCGTCGCGGAGTTGGCCGCCGAGTGCGGATACACCGAGCTGCCCGCGGACACCCCCGACGAACTGGCCGTGTGGTTCCGGGCCGCCGCCGACAGCGGATCGCTCGAGCGCTACCTCGAAACCTTCGCGCACACCGTCGCGGTGATGCAGACGCCGTCGGGTCTGCGTCGGGTGGCGCGTGAGTGCGCGGAGGACCTCGCGGCCGACGGCGTCGTGTACGCCGAGGTGCGGTTCGCGCCCGAACAACATCTCGACGAAGGACTGACCCTCGACGAGGTGGTCGAGCACGTCCTGGCCGGTTTCGCGGAGGGTGCCGACGTGGCCCGGGCCGCCGGGCACGACATCCGCATCGGGTGCCTGCTCACCGCGATGCGGCACGCGGCGCGCTCCCGCGAGATCGCCGAACTGGCGGTCCGCTTCCGGGACCGCGGCGTGGTCGGCTTCGACATCGCCGGCGCGGAGGCCGGGTATCCGCCGAGCCGGCACCTCGATGCCTTCGAATACATGCGGACATGCAACGCCCATTTCACGATTCACGCAGGTGAGGCGTTCGGGCTGCCGTCCATCCACGAGGCGATCGCGTTCTGCGGCACCGACAGGCTGGGGCACGGGGTCCGGATCACCGACGACATCACGATCGGCCCGGACGGCGAGGCCACCCTCGGACTGCTCGCGGACTACGTGCGTGACAAGCGGATTCCGCTGGAGCTGTGCCCCAGTTCCAACGTGCAGACCGGGGCGGTCGCCAATCTCGAGGAGCACCCGTTCGACCTGCTCGCGCGGCTCCGCTTCCGGGTCACCGTGAACACCGACAACCGGCTGATGAGCGACACCTCGATGAGCCGCGAGATGCTGGCGCTGGTGAACACCTTCGGATACGGCTGGAGTGACCTCGAACGCTTCACCATCAACGCGATGAAGTCCGCGTTCATCCCGTTCGACCAGCGACTGGCGCTGATCGACGACGTCATCAAGCCCGGCTACGCGGTCCTGATCGGCTGATCCGGACCGTCGGCCGGCCTATTCCGGGCGCAGCCGGCTCTCGAACTCGCTCTCGAGCGCACGCCACGTCTCGGCCTCCGCTTGGAACGGAGGATTCGGCGTCATCCGGCTCGGGGTGGGATCGATGATGAACGAGACGTACCAGCCCAGCGGGGTGGACGGCGCCAGCGCGGCGTCGGTGGCGTCGTCCTTCGCGAAGTCCGCCGCATCGGTGAACAGTTCGACGGCCAGCTCGAGCTGATCGGCGTCGACGCTGTCGGGGCCCGCGGCGAGGTCGTCGACCAGCCCCGGCAGCACGTAGACGTTCTCGTCGGTGACCTCGACCTCGAGCGATCCGTCGACCGCGGCCGTCTGCACCTGCTCGTACGTGCTGACCCGCGCCAGATCGTGGTCGTGGTTGTCGGCGAGGTAGCGGGCGAGTGCGCGCTCGGAACCGAACACCGAGATCTTGCCGCCACGACCGAGGAACACCGCGTGGTCGTCCAGGTAGCAGCGCAGGGAGTAGTACGTCGTCTCCGACGTGATGATCTTGATCGGGTCGATTCCGACGAGAGTCCAGAAGGTCTCTTCGTCCTCGGTCCCGTCGGCGTCGTACTCCTCGTAGTCCTCGTCCGACTCGGCGTCGTCGTCGGCGTCGACCACGTTCTCCTCCGCCGCGAGGATCTCGGCCTCCGCGACCGCCAGCGCGTCGGCGTCGACGTCCGGGGTGGTGACAATCGAATCGATCGCGTCGAGGACGGCATCCCAGTCCTCGGCGACCGCGGAACCGATCCGGTCCCACAGGGCCTCGCCCTCGCGGCCGGCGAACTCGTCGACCCCGCCGCGCAGGTAGGCGAGTTCGGGGTGGTTCTCGAAGAACTTGATCACCGGTTCGAGATCGCACACCTCGCCGATGTTGCGCACCATCGCCAGCGTGCTCTCGAGCTCCGAGACGGTCAGTCCCTCCGGATCGCCGGCGGCCAGTTCGGGCACACCGATCAGATCGAACGCGAAGCTCTCGTCCGGTTCGAGTTCGGGGGCGGCCAGCTTGGAGACGACCGGCCACGACGGGTGCTCGACGAGGTCGTTGTCGTCGTCGGTGCGGATGAAGGCGGCCAGCTCGGCGACGGTGGTGAACCCGTACAGGTCCTCCTCGTGGCCGAGGAACGCCTCCCACTCGTCGTCGCCCTCGCGCCAGCGAGGAGCCCACAGCGTGACGAGGTCGCCTCGGGTGAGACCGAGTTCGATCGGGACGATGTCTCCAGCCATGGCCGGAAGCCTAGCCAGCTCGCGGGCAAAGATATAGCCGGACACCGGTCAGCTGTTCGTGAAGTCGGTGAACAGCGCTGCGGTGATCCGGTTCCGTTCCTCCGCAGCGGCGGCCGCCGCCCGGTGCGCGGTGTGGGTGATCGTCCGGGCGAGGGCCCTGGCGTCGAGCCCGAGCAGTGAATCGCTGAGCCACATCCCGGTCGGACTGCCGTTCCCGTCGACCTCGACGCGGACGACGCCGTCGTCGCTGACCGCGTGGGCCCGAATGGACCGCAGCCCCGACAGGGCGTCGTCGAACAGATTCAACTGCGCCGACGCGCGCGCCACGATCGCGTCCATGTCGTGCCCGCTCATACCGGTCGCATCCAGCTCGTCGGGGCGTGGTCCTCGTCCTCGGCCTGCTGGGCGACGGCGACCTGCTCGCGGGTCGGCAACCCGAGCCGGTCGAGGACGTCGGCGGGCATACCGTCGTACGCGAGCTGCTCGCGTCGGCGCGTCCCCGCCTCCCGCGCGGCCTCCCGGCACAGGCGGAGGATCTCGTCGGCCAGACGTGCGCCGCCGTACCGCAGTTCGCGTTCGTCGATGCGAATGTCGAGGGGCAGACCGGTCTCGGTGGCGCGGACCGCGACGGTCCGAGGGCGGTTGACCGCGGTCGCGACCTCGGGTGCGGGCGGAAGTGGTGGTTCGTGGGTCATGATCCTCCGGTCACTCGGTGGGGCGGTAGAAGCCGTGGAAGCCCATGCCGCTGTTCGTCGTACGGATCGAGCTCACCGAGACCGGATCGCCGGCCTCGACCATCTGGCCGTTGCCGATCACCATGGCCACGTGGCCGTCCCACACGGCGAGATCACCGGGCATGAGGTTGTCCTGGTCGACGGGTACTCCGACGCTCTGTTCCTGCGCGAGTCGCGGCAGTTCGATGCCGGCCTCGCCGTACGCCCACTGCGTGAGGCCGCTGCAGTCCAGTCCCTGGCCGGGGGTGGTGCCGCCCCACTGATAGGGGACGCCCTGCTGGGTGAGGGCGTTGCGGACGGCGTTGGCGGCCTCCTCGTTGGGGGCGACGGCGGTGCTGCCGTCGGGCAGCAGGATCTCGACGCCGCTGCCACCGAACCGGGGGTCGTACGAGCCGGACCCGCTGCCGGTCTCGGTGGATCCGCCGGATCCTGTGGATCCCGCGGACGGGGCGTGGGAGACGGTGCGGGCGGGTGCGGGGCCGGCCGCCGGGGCCGGTCGACCGTAGGAACCGGCGAACGCCGACACGACGCGGCCCGCCGCGTCGGACTGCGGGGTGACCGCGGACGGCACGGTGGCAGCGGGTGTAACCGGTGCCGGCGCACCGACCGAGGCCGCGACGGTGCGCGCATCGCTCGGCACGGGGTCCGGCGTGGTGAGTTCGATCATCCGGCCGGTGTGCCCGGCCAGTTCGCCGCGGACCCGTTCCACCACGGCCAGGGCCCGTCCGAGGTGTTCGACCGCGGCGCTGATCAGCATGGTCTGTCCGACCGGTGTCGCGAGCAGCGGCAGCGCTGAGGAGGCGATCGACAGGAAGGACTCGAGGATGCCCTGCAGTTCGGCGGTGCCGACGCGGACGCACTCGGACGCGGCCTCGACGACCACCGCGATCTCCCGGCCCCGGTCGGACAGGTGCACCGACGCGGCCTGCGTCGCCTCGGCCTTGTCGATCGCCGCATCGGCGGCGGTCCCGGTCCAGACGCCGCCGAGGTCGCTGATCCCGGTGCGGCCGAGCGCGTGGACGGCGTCGACGGCATCGGATGCGGCGCGGATGGCGTCGGCGGGGGATCCGCCGGGCAGGGCGCCGGAACCGAAGGATCCGAGGAGGTCGACGACGGGGCGGGCGAGGAGGTCGATCACGGCGCGACTCCGGTCGCCCCCAGGGCCGTCGCGGTCCCGGTGTCGGTGGCGTCGTAGGCGGCGGCAGTGGTCGCCGCTGCCGCGCTCATCGCCGACCAGGCGGACGCCAGGCGTCCGAGTTCCGCCGCGTGCGCGGCCTGGGCGGCCCCGAACGCCGTGACGAAGTCGCCGCCGACAAGTCCGAACACCGGCCCGAGCGCAGCAGGTCCTGCCGCCGCGGCCCCCGCCCGCGCGGCCTCGGTCCGGCCTGCCATGGCGGCGGCGGTCACGCCGAACGCGGCGATTCCCTCCGTCGCCGCTGAGAACTCCGACAACTCGCTCATCGCATCCCCCCGTGCATCCCCGTCGAAACTGGTTCCGTTGCAAGGTTGGACGCACGGGCGATTCATTCGGTTCCGGCGATTTTCCGGGCGAGTTCGGCGGGGCAGGGCACCCCACTATCCTGTTAAGTCATGGAAACGCACGTAGTCGACCATCCGCTCGCAGCGGCACTCCTCACGACGATGCGGGACGAACGCAGCAGCAACGCCACGTTCCGGTCCGCGTTGCGTGAACTCACCCAGATGTTGATCTACGAGGCCATCCGCGACGCCCCGGTCGAGGAGTTCGAGGTCCGGACGCCGGTGGCGGTGACCACCGGCATCCGGTTGGCGCAGCCGCCGCTGCTGGTCCCGGTGCTGCGGGCCGGTCTCGGCATGGTGGAGCAGGCCAGCTCGATGATCCCGCAGTCCCGGGTCGGGTTCGTCGGCATGGCGCGGGACGAGGAGACGCACCAGCCGGTGCCGTATCTGGAGTCGCTGCCCGCCGACCTGTCCGGTCTGCCCGTCTACGTGCTCGATCCGATGCTCGCGACCGGTGGTTCGATGGTGCACACGATCGACCTGCTGGTCGCCCGTGGCGCCACCGACGTCACCGCCGTGTGCGTCGTCGCGGCCCCGCCGGGTGTGGACGCACTCGCGAACTCCGGCCACCCGGTGCGGCTGATCACGGCGACCGTGGACGAGCGCCTCGACGAGAACGCCTTCATCGTTCCCGGACTCGGCGACGCCGGCGACCGGCAGTTCGGTCCCCGCTAGCGCGGCGCGTTCTGCAGGACTCGACCGGAGACCGCGTCGACGTCCACTGCGCGCTGCGCTCCGGAGGCGTCGATCACGTCGGCCTCCCACACGTACGTGCCGCCCTTCTCCACGACGAGTTCCAGGTCGACGATCCGGCCGCCCGGGACCTCTCCGAGGACGATGCCGGTGGCCGCGCTGTAGTCGAGGTTCGCTTCCTGGCTGCTCGTGTTCCGTTCCCCGGCGGGCGACGGTCCTGCGATGACGCTGTCGCCGTCGGGGGAGAGGCCGACGATGATGATGGTCCCGTCGGCGTTGGCGACGCGGACCTCCCAACTGCCGTCGATGTTCTCCTCGATGGAGATCAGCGAGCTGCCGGGAACCGCCGCGACCGCGGTCCGGCCGGCGTGCTCGAAGACCTTCGCGTTCCAGCCCGGTGCGCGGGTCTGCGTGGCGCCTGCCGCACCGGTCGCACCGGCCGGTGACGTCGCGGTCGACGCCGCGGCTTCGGCGCCGGCGGAACCCGGCGCGCCGGAGGCCTTGGACGTGCTCGTCGTGGCGGCCGCAGCCGAGGTCGTGGTGGCGGCGCTGCTGCTGCTGTCGTCGCTGCTGCAGCCGACGAGGGCCACGACTGCGAAGCCGGCCACTGCGGCCGTGCCCACCCGTGACGTGACGCTGTTGCGGAAAATTCTCATATCGCCGAAACCCCTCATATAGCCGCTCACATCTGTCGAAATGTTTGTACCAGAGTTCGACTCATGTGGGCGGGTGGAAATCGGCGGTGGTCGAACGGTCAGCGGCCGGTCGAGTTCGCGAGAACCACGCCGGTGGCGGCGTCGATCGTGACTTCGTGTCTGGTGCCGGATCCGTCGATCACGTCGGCCTCCCACACCGTGGTGCCCTTGTCGGTGTCGAGGTTCAGTTCGGTGACGGTGCCGCCCGGGACTTCGGTGAGGACGGCGGCCGCGGCCGCGGCGACGTCGAGCGTCGCTGCCTGCACGCGGGCGCGGTGCTCCGCGCGGTCGGCTTCGTCCTCGTCGTCGATCCGGGGCGTGCCGACGACGGTGGCTCCGTCGGCGGACACGTCGACATGGTGTTCCACCCCGTCGGGCGTGACGACCTGGGTCTCCCACGTCCGGTCGTGCTCCGATTCGATCGACACCAGGACGCTGCCGGGTACCGCCGCGACCGCGGTGACGGCGGCCCGCTCGAGTGTCCCGGTGCTCGGGGCGGCGGTGCCGGCCGCGCCCGTGGTCGTGGCAGCGGTCGCGCTGGTGGTCGTGGTGGTCGTGGTGGAGTCCTGGGCACCGTCGTCGTCACCGCACCCGGCGAGAGCGACGAGTGCGGCCCCCGCGATCACGAGCGCTGCGGTCCTGGTTCTCGATGTCGATCTGTTCGGGCGAGGCATCTTGTTCTCCGTTCCGTGGTCTTCGGGTGGGAGTTCTCGGCCCTTCAGGATGTGCCGGGTCGATCGGCCGCCGCAAGTCGTGTCCGGATCAGGTCGGCGCGGGCCCGGGCGGCGGCACGCGCGGCCGTGAGGTGCCCGGCGCTCGGCACCGGTTCGATCACCTCGAAGTAGGCCTTGAGCTTCGGCTCGGTACCCGACGGCCGGACCGTTACGTGCAGTCCGGGGCCGGACAGGGTGACGGCGTCGGTGCGAAGCGGTCCCCGCGCCGCGGCGAGATCGGTTGCCTCGACGGCAGTTCCGGCGATGTCGGCCGGGGGGTCGGTACGCAGTCGTTCCATGATCCGGGCGATGTCGGCGACGTCCTCGGTGCGACGCGACACCTGACCGGTGACGTGGACACCGAATTCGACGGCCAGGGCGTCGAGTGTGCTCTGCACGGTGCGGCCGGACGCCGCGAGGTCGGCGACCAGGTCGGCGATGAGGACCGATGCCGAGATGCCGTCCTTGTCGCGCACGACATCGGGGTCCACGCAGTGCCCGACGGCCTCCTCGTACGCGTAGACCAGGCCGTCGCCGGCGCGGACGAGCCATTTGAAGCCGGTCAGGGTGCGGGCCGACCGGAATCCGCGGGCGGTCGCGATCTTTCCGAGCAGCGTCGACGACACGATCGTGGTCGCGACGAGCGATCCGGGCGGGGCGTGTTGCAGGATCCGCTGCCCGAGCAGGGCGCCGGTCTCGTCGCCGGTGAGCATCCGCCAGCCGTCCCCGTCGGGGATTCCGACGGCGCATCGGTCGGCGTCGGGGTCGAGGGCGATCGCGACGTCCGCGTCGATCTCGGCGGCCAGGGCCAGCAGTGCATCCGTCGTGCCGGGCTCCTCGGGATTGGGGAAGGTGACGGTGGGGAAGTCCGGGTCGGGTTCGAACTGCGCAGCGACGGTGTGGATGTCGGTGAATCCGGCGGCGCGCAGCGCGGCCACCGCGGTCTCGCCACCGGCCCCGTGCAGTGCGGTCAGTGCGATCCGGATCGTTCGGCTGTCGCCGCGGGGCAGGGTGGCGACGCGCGCGAGATAGTCGTCGAGCAGTGCGTCGTCGACCGGTGCGACCGGGCTGCGCCGGATCTGCTCGACCCGCCCGATCGCGTCCTCGATCTCGCGGTCGGCGGGCGCGGCGAGCGGCGCGCCACCCGACAGGTACACCTTGTAGCCGTTGTCGGTGGGCGGATTGTGCGACGCGGTGATCTGGACGCCGGCCACCGCACCGAGGCGGCGCACCGCGAACGCGACCAGCGGCGTGGGTAGCGGTCGCGGCAGCAGGGTCACCGCGAACCCCTCCGCGGCCAGGACCTCCGCGGCGGCGCGGGCGAACTCCGCCGACCCGTGTCGGGCGTCCCGGCCGACGACCACGGTCCCGCCGCCGAGGCAGCGGTCGCGCAGCCACCGTGCGAGTCCGGCGGTGGTCCGTTCGACCACGCCGACGTTGATGCAGCCGGGTCCGTCGCCGACGGGCCCGCGCAGGCCCGCGGTGCCGAAGCGGAGGGGGTGGCCGGTCACAGCCGGGCCAGCAGTTCGCGCAGCAGTGCGCCCATGCGGGCGGCGGACGCCTGTCCGGCGGCGAGGACCTCGGCGTGGTCGAGCGGTTGACCGGTGATCCCGGCCGCGAGGTTGGTGACCAGCGAGATGCCGAGCACCTCGGCGCCGAGTGCGCGGGCGGCGATGGTCTCGTGCACGGTGGACATCCCGACGAGGTCGGCGCCGAGGGTGCGCAGCATCCGGATCTCGGCGGGCGTCTCGTAGTGCGGTCCGGGCAGGCCCGCGTAGACCCCTTCGCTCAGCGTCGGGTCGATCTCGCGGGCGAGTCCGCGCAGTCGTGGGCTGTAGGCGTCGACCAGGTCGACGAACTGCGCGCCCACCAGGGGGGAGCGGGCGGTGAGGTTGAGGTGGTCGCTGACGAGGACCGGCTGCCCGACGTGCATTCCCTCCCGGATGCCGCCGGCGGCATTGGTGAGGATGACGGTTCCGGCGCCGGCTGTGATCGCGGTCCGCACCGGGTGCACGACGCGCGGCAGGTCGTGGCCCTCGTAGGCGTGGGTGCGGCCGAGCAGCACCAGTACCGGAGTGTCGCCGACCCGGACCGACAGCACGGTCCCGGCGTGGCCGGATGCGGACGGTGTCGCGAAGCCGGGGAGGTCCGCCATCGGGACGGCGGTGGATGCGTGCCCGAGTGCGTCGGCCGCGGCCTGCCAGCCGGACCCGAGGACGACGGCTGCTGTGTGCTTCGCGATGCCGGTGCGGTCGGCGAGGACGTCGGCGGCCTGCTGCTCGAGTGTGCCCATGAAGGGACACAGTAGTGCGAGCGGTAGCCGCGCCACGAAATGTTACTCACGGGTAGTATCCGGTTCATGCCATACCTGAATCGCCAAGGCGACGTCTTCGTCCTCCACCTCGGCAACGAGGGCGAGACGGACAACGAGAATCGGTTCCATCCGGACTGGATCGACGCGATGCACGCGTCGTTGGACGAGGTCGAAGCGCACGAGGGCCCCGCGGCGCTGGTCACCACGGCCACCGGCAAGTTCTTCACCAACGGCCTCGACACGGACTGGATCTTCGGCAACCTCGACAAGCTGCCCGGCTATCTCGATCGCGTCCACACGGTGTTCTCGCGCATCCTCGAGTTCCCGATGGCGACGGTCGCGGCAGTGCAGGGGCACGCGTTCGGCGCCGGTGCCATGCTCGCCAGCTCGCACGACTTCCGGGTGATGCGCAGCGACCGCGGCTACTACTGCCTGCCCGAGGTCAACCTCAGCATGCCGTTCACGGTGGGGATGTCGACGCTGCTGTCGACGCGGCTGCCCCGTCAGACCGCGGTGGAGGCGATGACGACCGGTCGCCGGTACGGCGGCGCCGACGCGCTCGCCGCGGGGATCGTCGACGACGCCGTCGAGGGGGACCTGGTGCTCGGTGCGGCCGTCGCGCGCGCGTCGGCACTGGTGTCGACCCACGGCGCGAACCTGTCCGGCATCAAGCGCGGTCTCCACCGCGAGACGCTCGAGGCGCTGCGCACCGCGACCGACGAGAGCAACTTCAAGTTCGGATAGACGGGCCCGGCCGCGCGGGGGTGAGAGACTGGGATCTGTGAAGCCAGGATCCCCGTCGGCCGCTCTGTCCGCCTCGGTGTCGGACACGGTGTCGGCGGCGCGATCCGATCTGGTCGCGTTGTCGCACTCGGTCCACGCCGAGCCCGAGCTCGCGTTCGAGGAGCATCGCAGTGCGGCCAAGGTCGCCCAGATGTTGCGGGAGCGCGGGTTCGAGGTGCGCACCGGGGTGGCGGACCTGTCGACTGCGTTCGACGCGTCCTTCGGTAGCGGAGATCTGGTGCTCGCCGTCCTCGCCGAGTACGACGCGTTGCCCGAGATCGGGCATGCGTGCGGGCACAACGTCATTGCCGCCTCCGCGGTCGGCGCCGGCCTCGCGCTTGCACCGATCGCCGACGCCCTGGGGATCACCGTCCGTGTGATCGGGACTCCGGCGGAGGAATCGGGCGGCGGCAAGGTCCTGATGCTCGAGCGCGGCGTGTTCGACGACGTGGCCGCGGCGTTGATGGTGCATCCGGGTCCGTTCGACATCGTCGGCGCGGCCTCGCTCGCGCTGGCCGACATCGCGGTCACCTACACGGGCCGGGAGGCGCACGCGTCGGCCGCGCCGGAGTTCGGGCGTAACGCCGCCGACGCGACCACCGTGGCGCAGGTTGCGCTGGCGCTGCTGCGGCAGCATCTGTCGCCCGGGCAGCAGTTGCACGGCATCGTCAGCGACGGTGGCGTGGCGCCCAACATCGTCCCGGCGCACGCCGAGATGCTGTACTACCTGCGGGCACGGACCGCGGAGTCGCTCGACGAACTGGCCGCCCGCGCCGGGGCATGTTTCGCGGCGGGTGCCCTGGCGACCGGGTGCACCCACGACGTGCGGACGGTCTCGCCCGCCTACACCGAGTTGCGGCCCGATCCGTGGCTGGCGGACGCCTACCGCGAGGAGATCGTCGACCTCGGCCGCACACCGCTCCCGGTGGAACTGGAATCGTCTCGCCCGCTGGGCAGTACGGACATGGGCAACGTGACGCACGTTCTCCCCGGCATCCATCCGGTGGTGGGGATCGACTCCGGTGGCGCGGTGACCCACCAGCCCGAGTTTGCGGCGGCCGCGGTCAGCGAGTCGGCCGACCGGGCCGTACTGGACGGCGCTACGGCGTTGGCGCGCACGGCGATCCGCGCCGCACTCGACGAGGGTCAGCGCGCGCGCCTGCTCGAGGGGGTGGCGCGACGGTGAACGAGGGCATCGAGAGGTGGCTCGCCGAGCACACGATCGACCTGTCGCGCTGGCGGCGGCACTTCCACGCGAATCCGGAACTGGCCCGGCGCGAGTTCGCGACCACCGCCTTCGTCGCGCGTCACCTGTCGGCGGCCGGGATGTCGCCGTTGCTGCTGCCCGGTGGGACGGGCGTGATCTGCGACATCGGTCCCGGCGGGATGCGGATCGGTCTGCGCGGCGACATGGATGCACTGCCGCTGCAGGAGGCCACCGGCGCGCCGTACTCGTCGACGGTGCCGGGGGTGGCCCACGCGTGCGGCCACGATGCGCACACCGCGATCCTACTGGGCACCGCACTGGCATTGAATTCGTTGCCGCAGTTGCCGATCGGGGTGCGTTTCATCTTCCAGCCGGCGGAGGAGGTGATGCCCGGTGGCGCGCTCGACGTCGTCGCCGCCGGTGGCATGCAGGGGGTGTCGCGGATCTTCGCGCTGCACTGCGATCCGCGGCTCGAGGCGGGCCGGGTGGGGGTCCGCGTCGGCGCGATCACCTCGGCGGCCGACACCGTCGAACTCGTGCTGGACTCACCGGGCGGGCACACGTCCCGGCCGCACCTGACAACCGATCTGGTGTACGCGATCGGCACCGTGATCACGGGACTGCCGGGCATGCTCAGCCGCCGCATCGATCCGCGCAGCGGCACCGTGATGGTGTGGGGCGCGGTGAGTGCGGGCCAGGCGCCCAACGCGATCCCGCGCAGCGGCATCCTCACCGGAACCGTCCGGACCGGCGACCACGACACGTGGGCGCTGCTCGAACCGACGGTGCGGGAGATCGTGCACGGACTGCTGGCGCCGACCGGCGTGCGGTACGAGTTGAACTACCGTCGCGGGGTGCCGCCCGTCGTCAACGACGAGGTGTCGGCGCGCATGTTCGAGGACGCGGTCCGGGCGATCGGGCCCGACGCTCTGGCCGACACGCCGCAGTCCGGCGGCGGTGAGGACTTCTCCTGGTATCTCGAGGAGGCGCCGGGTGCGATGGCGCGACTGGGGGTGTGGTCGGGCCACGGGGAACAACTCGACATCCACCAACCGACGTTCGACCTGGACGAGCGGGCGCTGACGACCGGCGTCCGGGTGTTGACGAACCTGGTGCTGCAGTCCTGAGGGCCGGTTACGGGGTGCCCGGTCCCACGTTGCGGCTGTTGCGGGTGCGCAGGCTCCGCACGTAGTCGGCGGGGGCGCCGGCGATCTCCGCGGCGTCGGCCATCACGCCCAGGTAGCGGGCGGACGGGAGCCCGCCCTCGTAGGCATCGAGCACGTACAGCCAGGCCAGGGTGGGGCCGTCGGCGGTGTCGACGCGCAGGCGGATCTTGCGGTGGATGCCGAGTTCGGAGCCCTCCCAGCGGTCGAGGCGCTCCTCGTCCTCGGCGGGGACGTCGTACAGCACGACGAACACCTTGGCGTCCGGGTTGTCGGGATCCTCGACGACCGTCGCGAGCGCACCCTCCCAGCCGATGTCGCCCCCGCTGAAGGTCAACCGCCAGCCTCGGAGCCATCCGGTGCCCGCCATCGGCGAATGCGGGCAGCGTTCGAGCATCTGTTCCGGATGCATGTTGGACCCGTAGGCGGCATAGATCGGCACGGCGGCAAGCCTAATCGGTGTTCTCGGCGTGGGGGTAGCGGGCGAACCGTCGGCGGTCGCGATCCGATGCTCTCGACGGTTCCGATTGCACATCGGCGGTGGTCGAAAAGGGGGCCACGGCCTGCGTGTTCCCGGTCACTGGAATAGCGTTGTACGCGGGCCTGGCTGGAGATCCCGGCCGGCGCGGTGAGCTTGGAGGACGAATGACCCGGATCGTAATCATCGGTGGCGGACCTGCTGGATACGAGGCAGCGCTGGTGGCCGCACAGTACGGCGCTTCGGTGTCTCTGGTCGACTCCGACGGCAT
Source organism: Prescottella defluvii (assembly GCF_000738775.1). Taxonomy (GTDB): domain Bacteria; phylum Actinomycetota; class Actinomycetes; order Mycobacteriales; family Mycobacteriaceae; genus Prescottella; species Prescottella defluvii. The sequence continues at coordinate 52,786 of NZ_JPOC01000029.1, read as the reverse complement.
CGGCGGTGCGTGTGTGCTGTTCGACTGCGTTCCCTCCAAGACGTTCATCGCGTCCACCGGCATCCGCACCGACATGCGTCGCGCCACCGACCTGGGGATTTCTCTCGATCCCGCGAGCGCGACCATCTCGCTGCCGCAGATCAACTCCCGCGTCAAGAACCTCGCCCAGGTCCAGTCCTCCGACATCCGGGCCCGCTTACAGAGCGTGGGTGTCCAGCTGCTGTCGGGCACCGCCGAGATCATCGACTCGCAGATCGGTATGGCCGAGCATCAGGTCCGCGCCACGTTGACCACCGGTGAGGAGAAGGTCCTCGATGCCGACGTCGTGCTCGTCGCGACCGGTGCCAGCCCGCGCGTGCTGCCCGGCGCGGTGCCGGACGGGGAGCGGATCCTCACGTGGCGCCACCTGTACGACCTCGAGGAGCTGCCGTCGCACCTGGTGGTCGTCGGTTCCGGTGTCACGGGTGCCGAGTTCGTGTCCGCGTACACCGAGATGGGCGTCAAGGTGACGCTGGTGTCCAGCCGGGATCGCGTCATGCCGCACGAGGACGCCGACGCGGCGCTCGTGCTCGAGGACGTGCTCGCCGAGCGCGGTGTGACGCTCGTCAAGCACGCGCGTGCCGACGCGGTCGAGCGCACCGAGGACGGCGTCGTCGTCAAGCTCGCGGACGGCCGGACGGTGTACGGCAGCCACGCCCTGATGGCGGTCGGTTCCACGCCGAACACTGAGGGCCTGGGGCTCGAGAAGGTCGGCATCGAACTCGACCAGGGCGGCTACCTCCGCGTCGACCGGGTCTCGCGCACGTCGGTCTCGGGGATCTACGCGGCCGGTGACTGCACGGGTCTGCTGCCGCTGGCGTCGGTGGCCGCGATGCAGGGCCGTATCGCGATGTACCACGCGCTCGGCGAGGGCGTGAGCCCGATCAAGCTCAAGACGGTCGCCTCCGCGGTGTTCACCCGTCCCGAGATCGCGAACGTCGGCGTCAGCCAGGCCGCGATCGACAGCGGCGAGGTCCCGGCCCGCACCGTGATGCTGCCGCTCAACACGAACCCGCGCGCCAAGATGTCGGGTCTGCGTCGTGGCTTCGTGAAGATCTTCTGCCGCCCGGCCACCGGCGTGGTCATCGGCGGTGTCGTGGTTGCGGCAACGGCGTCGGAGCTGATCCTGCCCATCGCGATCGCGGTGCAGAACAACCTGACGGTCAACGATCTGGCGCAGACGTTCTCGGTCTACCCGTCGCTGTCGGGTTCCATCACCGAGGCCTCGCGTCAGCTGATGCGACACGACGACCTGGACTGACCCCGATCGATCCCGACATCTGGGAGACGATTTCCAGATAGTGGATGTGATGTGGGATGATGCGAGGGGTCGAGAACCGTCGGCCCCTCGCATCGCTCTCCGCCCCGTGGATCCGGGACGACCTGGGTGTTCCTGCCTTCGTCCTTCGCCGTCGTGTGTACGACGGCCGTCCCCGCCGCGGAGTCGCTCCATGTCACTCGATTCGTCCTCGCTCGATTCGCCCCTGCACCTGTCCTCGCGGATGGCCGGGCTGCGCAGTTCCGCCATCCGCGATCTGCTCACCCTCACCGCCCGCCCGGATGTGATCAGCCTCGCCGGCGGATTGCCGGCCACGGAACTCGTTCCCCGCGAACGAATTGCCGAGGCAGCCCAGCGCGCGCTCGCCGATCCGCGCTCCGTCCAGTACGGCGAGACGTCCGGCTGGGCGCCGCTGCGCGAGACCCTCGCCGCCCGCGAGAGTGAGCGGGTGGGGCGTCGGATCGAGTCGGCCGAGGTGGTCGTCACGCACGGCTCGCAGCAGGCGCTGAGCCTGCTCGCGCAGGTGCTGCTCGATCCGGGTGATGTCGTCGTGGTCGAGGAGCCCGGCTACACGGGAGCCCTGCAGGTGTTCCGCACCGCGCAGGCCACGTTGGTTCCCGTCGGACTGGACGCGGACGGCATGGACACCGTCGCGCTCGAGCGGTCGCTACGGGAAGGCCTGCGCCCCAAGGTCGTCCACACGGTCAGCAACTTCCACAACCCACGTGGGGTGGTGCTGTCCGCGGAGCGGCGCGCGCACCTCGCGAATCTCGCCGACCGGTACGGGTTCTGGATCATCGAGGACGATCCGTACGGCGAACTGTGGTTCGACGAACCGGCGCCCGACCCCGTCGCGACGCACTCGGATCGGGTGCTGCGACTGTCGAGCGGTTCCAAGACCCTCGCGCCGGCGTTGCGGATCGGGTGGCTGCACGGCGACCGGCGAGTGTGCGAGGCCGTCGAACTCCTCAAACAGGGTGCCGACCTGTGTGGTTCGTCGCTGACCCAGCGGATCGCCGCCGAACTGCTCGATGACACCGAGTGGCTCGACGGCCACCTCGACTCGGTCCGCGCGGCCTACGCGGCCCGGGCGGGTGCGCTCGTGCGTGCTCTGGGGTCGGCTTTCGGCGATCGGATCTCGCACGCCCCGATTCACGGCGGCATGTTCTGCTGGGTCGAGTTCTCCGACGGCACCGACACCGCGACGCTTCTGGACGCCGCGGTACGGCACGGCGTCGCCTATGTGCCGGGCGGGGCGTTCGGCGTCGCCGACCCGCATCCGTCCGCGGCCCGCCTGTGCTTCGCGACGTACGACGGCGCGGTGCTCGCCGACGGCGTCGAGAGGCTGCGCACCGCCCACGATGCGTTCACGCTCGACCCCACGCCGCGCGCGAATTGACCTCCCGCGTCCGCGATTGCGTGTGCGGGAGGTGAATCTGCGCGCGGGACGGCCGGATCAGGACGCCGGCTCGTCCTCGTCGGTCCAGCCGTAGGTGCGTTCGACGGCCCGGTTCCAGCCGCGGTAGAGGCGTTCGCGCTCGGACTCGTCCATCTGCGGCTCCCAGGTCTTGTCCTGTGCCCAGTTGTCGCGGATGTCGTCCTCGCTCTTCCAGAAGCCCACCGCGAGTCCGGCGGCGTACGCGGCGCCGAGCGCGGTGGTCTCGTTCACGACGGGCCGGGTGACCGGGACGTCGAGGATGTCGGACTGGAACTGCATGAGCGTCTCGTTGACGACCATGCCGCCGTCCACCTTGAGCGAGCTCAGTGCGACGCCGGAGTCCGCGCGCATCGCCTCGATGACCTCGCGGGTCTGGTAGGCAGTGGCCTCGAGTGCGGCGCGGGCGAGGTGCCCCTTGTTGACGAAACGGGTCAGGCCGGCGATGACGCCGCGGGCATCCGGTCGCCAGCGGGGTGCGAACAGGCCCGAGAACGCGGGCACGAAGTAGGCGCCGCCGTTGTCGTCGACGGTCTGGGCGAGCGGCTCGATGTCCTTGGCGGACTGGATGATTCCCAGGTTGTCGCGCAGCCACTGGACGAGTGATCCGGTGACGGCGACCGAACCCTCCAGTGCGTAGACGGCCGGCTTGTCGCCCAGCTTGTAACAGACGGTGGTGAGCAGGCCGTGTTCACTGTGCACCGGCGTGGTGCCGGTGTTGAGCAGCAGGAAGTTGCCGGTGCCGTAGGTGTTCTTGGCTTCGCCCTCGGACAGGCATGCCTGACCGAACGTCGCGGCCTGCTGGTCACCGAGGATGCCCGCGATGGGGATACCCCCGGAGATGCCGGGCAGTGCGAGATCGCCGTACACCTCGGAGGAACTGCGGATCTCCGGCAGCATCGACATCGGGATGCCCATCGCGTCGCAGATGTCCCGATCCCAGTCGAGGGTCCGCAGATTCATCAGCATGGTGCGTGACGCGTTGGTCACGTCCGTGATGTGCAGTCCGCCGGTGAGATTCCAGACGATCCACGAGTCGATGGTGCCGAAACACAGTTCGCCGGCCTCGGCGCGCTCGCGGGCGCCGTCGACGTTGTCGAGGATCCAGCGCACCTTGGGGCCCGAGAAGTACGTCGACAGCGGAAGCCCGGTGGCGTCGCGGAAGCGGTCGCGGCCGTCGTCGCCGGCCAGCTCGTCACAGAGTCGATCGGTGCGGGTGTCCTGCCAGACGATCGCGTTGTAGACGGGTTCGCCGGTTGCGCGGTCCCACACCACGGTGGTCTCGCGCTGATTCGTGATGCCGACCGCGGCGATGTCCTGCGCCGTGAGGTTCGTCTTCGCGAGCACCGAGCCGACCATCTCGCGGGTGTTGTTCCACAGTTCGCCCGCATCGTGCTCCACCCAGCCCGGTTTCGGGAAGATCTGGGTGTGTTCCTTCTGCGCGACGCCCACGACCAGGCCGTCGTGGTCGAAGATCATGCATCTGCTCGACGTGGTTCCCTGGTCGATCGCGGCGATGTACTGGCTCACGGGCATCCTCGTCTCTCGGGCAGTCTGCGCACGAAGCTACTAGCCTGGGGGCAGATTCGCCGACAACCACGGGAGCCCGAGTTGGACAAGCAGCCTGGTGTGCAATTCCTCGGTCCGCAGCAGCGTGAGCAGGCCTGGGAGAAGTTGGGGTCCGAGCAGTTCGACGTCGTGGTGATCGGTGGCGGCGTCGTCGGTGCCGGAGCGGCTCTCGACGCCGCGACGCGCGGACTCAAGGTGGCGCTCGTGGAGGCGCGCGATTTCGCGTCCGGGACGTCGTCGCGTTCGTCGAAGATGTTCCACGGCGGCCTGCGCTACCTGGAGCAGCTCGAGTTCGGTCTGGTGGCCGAGGCGCTGCACGAGCGGGAACTGTCGATGTCGACGCTCGCGCCGCACCTGGTCAAGCCGTTGAAGTTCCTCTTCCCGCTGACGCATCGGGTGTGGGAGCGGCCGTACATGGCGGCCGGATTCCTCCTCTACGACCGGATGGGCGGCGCGAAATCGGTGCCGGCGCAGAAGCATCTGACGCGGGCGGGCGCGCTGCGGATGGCCCCCGGACTCAAGCGGCATTCGCTCGTCGGTGGAATCCGCTACTACGACACCGTCGTCGACGACGCCCGCCACACCATGACGGTGGCGCGTACCGCGGCGCACTACGGTGCGGTCGTCCGGACCTCCACCCAGGTGGTGGGCTTCCTGCGGGAGGCCGACCGGGTGTCCGGTGTGCGGGTCCGGGATTCCGAGACCGGCGAGACCACCGAGGTCTGTGGTCACGTCGTCATCAATTCCACGGGGGTGTGGACCGACGAGATCCAGTCGCTGTCCCGGCAGCGTGGACGGTTCCGGGTGCGGGCGTCCAAGGGCGTGCACATCGTGGTTCCGCGCGACCGGATCGTCAGCGATGCCGCGATCATCCTGCGCACCGAGAAGTCGGTGCTGTTCGTGATTCCGTGGGGTGGCCACTGGATCATCGGCACCACCGACACCGACTGGAATCTCGACCTCGCGCATCCCGCCGCGACCAAGGCGGACATCGACTACATCCTCGGCCACGTCAACGAGGTGCTGGTCACCCCGCTCACCCACGACGACATCGACGGCGTGTACGCGGGCCTGCGTCCGCTGCTGGCAGGGGAGAGCGACGAGACGTCGAAGCTGTCCCGCGAGCACGCCGTCGCACGGGTCGCGCCGGGGCTCGTCGCGATCGCGGGCGGCAAGTACACGACGTACCGGGTGATGGGGGAGGACGCCGTCGACCTGGCGTCGGAGGACATTCCGGCCCGCGTCGCGCCGTCGATCACCGAGAAGGTGCCGCTGGTCGGTGCCGACGGCTACTTCGCGCTCGTCAACCAGGCCGTCCACCTCGGTCAGCTCCACGGGCTGCACCCGTACCGCGTCAAGCATCTGCTCGACCGGTACGGCTCGCTCATCGACGAGGTCCTGGAACTGGGCAAGGACGCGCCCGAACTGCTCCAGCCGATCACCGACGCGCCCGACTACCTGCAAGTGGAGGCCGTGTACGCGGCCGCGGCCGAGGGCGCCCTGCACCTCGAGGACATCCTGGCGCGGCGCACCCGCATCTCGATCGAATACCCGCACCGCGGCGTGGACTGCGCCGAGCAGGTCGCCAAGCTCGTCGCGCCGATCCTCGGTTGGGACGCGGCCACGATCGACCGCGAGGTGGAGACCTACCGGGCGCGGGTCGAGGCCGAGATCCTGTCGCAGGCACAACCCGACGACGCCTCCGCCGACGCCCTGCGGGCCGCGGCACCCGAGGCGCGGGCGGAGATCCTGGAACCGGTGAAGGGCGGCAACTAGGGGGCGGATCGCCGCTAGTGGGTCAGCACGACCTTGAGGATCACGATCGCCGTCGCGACCACTGCCAGCGCGCCGGCGGCGAACAGCGTGCTGCCGGAGGGGCGTTCGCCGCGCAGTCGGGTGATGACAAAGACCATCGACGCGATGCGGATCAGGATCGCGACCTCGGCGATCACCTGTGCGGTGAACGGCTCCAGCCACCCGAAGACCGCGGTCGCCAGGACGGCGATCGGGACGACCGCGGAACTGAGGACCGGTACGGAGTCGCGCAACTCCGCGAGCCGTTCGCCGGCCGTCAGTTGCCGGCCGGAGCGGACCGATTTGCCCACGCCCTCGGCGAAGGCGTGGGCGATGAAGGTCGACAATGCGGTTCCCGCGACGATCGCGATGGTGCGAGTGTCGTTGCGGGCCACGGTCTCGGGAATCAGCGCCGCGAGGATCAAGATGTTGCCGTACACGTACGCGCTGATGCGGCTCGCCGCGTTGTCCTTGTCGAGTGGCTTCGAGCGGCTCAGTAGTGGGCCGTGCATGAAGGATTCGAGATCCGATGGCATGCATCAGAGCTTCGCACAGGTCAGACCACCGGTGGGGAGTAGTGGCTCGGATCGTTGCGCTGCGCGAGCGGCGGCAGATTACGCGCGGGGGTGTGTACCAGCGGCGCATCCGCCGGTGACCGTCCACTGACCCGGTCCATGCCTCCGCGGGCCCGCGGGTGCTTGCGTTTGCGCTCCGGGACGAGACGGAAGACGGCGTTCACGAGGCGGCCGACGCGGCGGTGCGCCCACGCGTCCACCGGTCCCCAGCGGTAGCCGAGCAGATCCCGCACCGGCTGGTCGTACATCCCGACCGTGAGCCACACGAACCCCTTCGACACCGGGATGCGGGCAATCCTCCAGATCGGTTCCGGCATCCACATCAGGAAGGGGGGACGGCCGATGTCCGACAGGTCGAGTACATCGCGGGTGGCCTTGTTGTCCTCGAGGACGTTGCGGCACATGTGATCCCAGTACTTCTGGAAGTCCTCCCACGTCTGCGGCACCGGGCGCATGCTCATCCCGTACAGCCGATACCACTGGATGTGTTCGGTGAACAGTTGCCGCTTCTGGGCCTCGGTGATGCCGCCGGCGAAGTTGTCGGCGGTGAGGATCGTGCCCATGAAGAACGTGGCGTGCGCCCAGTAGAACGTCTCCGGATCGAGTGCGTGATAGCGGCGGCCCTGCGCGTCGACGCCCTTGATGTCGCGGTGGTAGTCGCGGACCTCCTCGGCCGTCTGCTGCGCGCGGTCGCCGTCGAACACCACGCCGCCGATCGGATAGAGCGAGCGGAACAGGCGTTCCCACCGCTCCTCGAAGAACCGGGAGTGCTGCTCCACGCCGGCACCCAGTCCGGGGTGCATGTTCTGCATCGACCCCGCCCACAGGCCTTGCAGCATGCCGCGCCAGTCGCCGAAGTAGCGCCACGTGAGCGAGTCGGGGCCGAGCGGTATCGGCGCCGACGTGTCCGAACGGGTCATGCGAGCCGCCTCCCGGAAGCAATTGACTACACCCGTTGTCAGATTAGGATCGGGTGCGGTACGCGGTCAAGGGTCGGAGGTGCGGTGGGTACGCAGCGGACGTGGGCGGGCACCGGCATCGAGGAACGCCGTGCCGCCCGGCGGGACGCCCTGCTCGCCGCGGGCATCGAACTGCTGGGCGCGCAGGGCGGTGCAATCGTCGGGGTCCGGGCGGTGTGCCGCGCCGCCGGGCTCACCGAACGGTACTTCTACGAGAGTTTCGCCGACCGCGACCAATTCGTGCGGGCGGTGTACGACCATGTCGGTCGGCAGGCGCACGACGCCCTTGTCGAGGCCGTCGGCTCCTCCGTGTCGCCGCAGGATCGAGCTGCTGCGGCGGTGGCGGCCTTCGTCGAGATGATGGTCGACGACCCGGCGCGCGGCCGGGTGCTGCTGCTCGCGCCGCTGACCGAGCCGGCGCTGGGCGGGCAGGGGTTGCAGCTCGCGCCGGCCTTCGTGCTCCTGGTGCACGAGCAACTGGCGCAGCTCACCGATCCCGAGGAACGGCAGATGACCGCGGTTGCACTCGTCGGTGCTCTCACGAGCCTGTTCATCGGCTACCTCGACGGCACGGTCACCGCTTCGCGGGAGCGGTTCGTGGCGCACTGCGTCGAACTGGTGTCCGGGGCCGGTCAGCGCCGCGGCTGACAGCGGGGACAGTAGAAGATCGAACGCTCCCGGCCGGGTTCCTCGCCGAACTCGTCGGCGACGATCAGTGAGCCACAGCGCAGGCACGGTTTGCCGCCGCGCCCGTACACCCAGTCCCGTCGTCCGGGTCGCCGATCACCGGTGGTGACGCGGACGGGGCGGTCGCGGTTGGCGTTCAGCAGTCGGTGCGCGAGGTCGACCACCTTGCCGAGGTCCGGAACCTGGTCGGTGGGGGTGCGTGGATCGATGCCGCGCAGAAAGCAGATCTCGTTGCGGTACACGTTGCCGATGCCCGCCATGACGCGCTGGTCCAGCAGTGCTTCACCGATCGGACGGTGTCCTGCTGCCGCCAGATTCGCGGTCGCGACGACGGCGTCCCAGTCGGTGCCGAGCAGGTCGGGTCCCAGATGTCCCACCACGTCGTTCTCCTGTGCCCGGCCGATCACCTCGGTGATGCCGAGTGAGAAACCCACGGCGACAGCTTCTTCGGTTCCCAGAATGATGCGAGCCTGATGGGCGGGGCGCTTCCACCGCGCGCCGCGCGGGTACACGTGCCACGCACCCTCCATCTTCAGGTGGGTGTGGATCGTGTGCTCGCCGATGCGGGTCAGCAGGTGCTTGCCTCGGGCCACGACCGAATCGACCGTCCGCCCGGACAGGTCGACGGTGGCGTAGCGCGGCACCCGGACGTCGCATTCGGTGAGGACGCGGCCGGTGAGCGCGGTGTCGAGGCGGTGCGCCGCCTGCCACACGGTGTCTCCCTCGGGCATATCGCCTCACGCCCGCAGGCGGAATCCGCGCGGCGTCGCCGAGAAACCGACCTCCGCGAGCAACTGGCCGAAGTCGGCGGCGTCCCGTTCGTGGATGCTCACTCCGTCGACCTTCTCGACCACGACCTTGTCGATGCCGCCGCGTTTGACGGTGCCGGCGAGCGATTCCGCGGCGGTGCGCAGCGCCCCGATGTCGTCGGTGAAGGTGAGGACGGTGCGACCACCGCGCTCGACGAACAGCACCAGTTCGCCCTCGACGAGCACCACCAGGCCCCCGGCCTTGCGGCCGGGCCGATGTTTCGGGGCATTCTCGCCCGACATCGTCGGCGGCCACGGCAGTGCTGCGCCGTACGGGTTCGCGGGATCGCATGCCGCGAGCGTGACGGCGGGGGCGGACGTGTGCCGGCCCTCGATCGAGTCGCTGTGGCTGCGGAGTCGGTCGACGACGTCGGAGGTGGAGAACTGGGCGCCGCCGAGGGTGTCGACGAAGTAGCCGCGGCGGCAGCGTCCGCCGTCCTCGAAGCCGCTGAAGACCTTGTACATCAACGCGAATCCGCCGGGAACGTTCTCGCTCACCACCGATCCGCGGGTGACGACACCGTACCGTTCGAGCAGCAGGTCCGCGGTGGCGTGCGCGCGCAGCGTCGGATCCGGCTCGGGTTCGGGGAGCAGGGACCAGCGTCCGCCCGCGGTGGGTGGTCCGGGCCGGGTGGGCATCGTGGGCCGGCCCAGTCGCCGATAGGCGTGCGCGCGGGGAGCACGCCGCGGTGTGCGATGGCTGGGCGTGGACCGCGAGGTGTCCGACAGCAGTGCCCGCAGCGGCGCCAGCGTGTCGTTGCCGATGTATCCGGCCCACACCAGGTCCCACAGGGCGGCGGTGAGTGCGGTGTCGTCGGTCGCGCCGAGGGTGTCGGACAGTTGCCGGAAGAAGTACGCGCCACCGCCAGCGAGGGTGTCGAGAACGGCGCGGTGCATGTCCGTGAGCTCGATGTCGGCGGGCGCGGCGAGCGTGAGCGGTGACGACTCGGCGAGGTGCAGGCTCACCCAGCCGTCCTTGCCGGAGATCTGCCCGGCGCCCGACCACAGCACCTCGCCGGTGGAGGTGAGTTCGTCGAGCATCGCGGGGGAGTAGTCGCGGACCCGGGAGCCCAGGATCAGGGTCTCGAGAGCGGACGCCGGAACCGGAACGCCCGCAAGCTGTTCCACGACGGTCGCGACGCCGTCGATGCCGCGCAGCGACCCCCCGACATGCTGCCAGCCCGGCAGGAACCGGCCGAGGGTGGCGGTGCTCACCGGTTCGACGTCCTCGCGGGCCGCGGCCAGCGAACGCCGGCGCAGGCGCCGCAGTACCTCGGTGTCGCACCACTCGCTGCCGGTGGCGCCGGGACGGAACTCGCCCTCGACGACGCGCTTGTCGTTCGCGAGCCGGACCAGGACGTCCCGCGCGACTGCCGAGCCGATGCCGAACCGGGCGGCGGCCTCGGCGAGTGTGAACGGGCCGTGGGTGCGCGCGAAGCGGCTCACCAGATCGCCCAGTGGGTCGTCGACCGGTTCGATGAACGCCGCGGGCGTGCCGATCGGCAGCGGTACCCCGAGGCCGTCGCGTAGCCGGGCGGCGTCCTCGATCGCGGTCCACCACTGCCGGCCCGCGAACGAGACGTGCAGCGCCCGGCGGTGTTCCACCAGTTCCTCGAGCCACGGTAGTGGGTCGGCGGTGGCGCGGGCGGCGGCCTCCTCGGTGGTGACCGGACCCAGCAGACGCAACAGGTCGGCCATGCCTTCCGTGTCCCGCGCATGGCGTTCGGGAACCAGTCGTTGCAGTTCGCTCTCGGCCTTCGCGATGACGTCGGCGTCGAGCAGTTCGCGCAGTTCCACCCGTCCGAGCAGTTCCGCGAGCAGTGTCGAGTCGAGCGACAGGGCGGCGGCGCGGCGTTCGGCGAGGGGGCTGTCTCCCTCGTACATGAATGCGCCGACGTAGTCGAACAGCAGCGCACTCGCGAACGGCGACGGCGTGGCGGTCTCCACCTCGACGATACGGATCTGCCGACGTCCGATGCGGCCGAACATCTCCCGCAGCGCGGGGAGGTCGTAGACGTCCTGCAGGCACTCGCGCACCGTCTCGAGCAGGATCGGGAACGTCGGGTATTTGCGGGCGACGTCGAGCAACTGCGCCGAGCGTTGCCGCTGCTGCCACAGCGGTGCGCGCTTGCCGGGGGTGCGGCGCGGCAACAGCAGTGCGCGCGCGGCACATTCGCGGAACCGGGACGCGAACAGGGCCGAGCCGCCCACCTCGTCGGTGACGATGTCCTCGATCTCGTCGCGCTCGAACGCGAACAGGTCCGCGCCGGGCGGGGTGTCCTCGGTGTCCGGGAGGCGGACGATGATGCCGTCGTCGGAGGCGGTGGGCGCGGCGTCCACGCCGAACCGTTCCCGCAACCGGGCGCCGACCGCGAGCGCCCACGGCGCGTGCACCCGCAGGCCGTAGGGGGAGTGCAGGACCAGTCGCCAGTCACCGAGTTCGTCGCGGAACCGCTCGACCACCAGTGTCTTGTCGGTGGGTACGCGTCCGGTGGCCTGCTGCTGGTCGGCGATCAGTGCGGTGAGGTTGGTGGTGGCGTTGGTGTCGAGGCCGCTCGCGGCGAGCCGGGTGGCTACCGCGTCGGGCGTGCTGGTGGACACCTCGCGCAGGAACCCGCCGAGCGCCTCACCGAGTTCGGCGGGGCGGCCCAGTCCGTCGCCGTGCCAGAACGGCAGCCGTCCGGGCAGGCCGTACGCGGGACTGACGAGCACGCGGTCGAAGGTGATCTCCTCGATCCGCCAACTGGTGGCCCCGAGCGCGAAGACGTCGCCGACGCGGGACTCGTAGACCATCTCCTCGTCGAGTTCGCCCACCCGCGACTGCCGCTCGCCCACCATGTAGACGGCGAACAGGCCGCGGTCGGGGATGGCGCCGCCGGAGGTGACCGCGAGGCGCTGGGATCCGGGCCGTCCGGTGAGGGTTCCGGCATCGCGGTCCCACACCAGCCGTGGTCGCAGTTCGGCGAACTCGTCGGACGGGTAGCGGCCGGCGAGCAGATCCAGCGTCGACTCGTAGGCCGACCGGGGCAGCGTCGCGAACGATCCGCTGCGCCGGACGGTGTCGAACCACTGCTCCACGTCGAGGGGTTCGAGCGCGGTGGCGGCGACCGTCTGCTGCGCGAGGATATCGAGCGGATTGGCGGGGATGTCGAGGGCCTCGATCTGCCCGGTGGTCATGCGTTCGACGGTGACGGCGCAGTGGATGAGGTCGGTGCGGTGCTTGGGGAACAGCACGCCGCGGGAGATCTCGCCCACCTGGTGTCCGGCGCGGCCGACGCGTTGGAGACCGCTCGCGACCGACGGCGGCGCCTCGACCTGGACGACGAGGTCGACCGCACCCATGTCGATGCCGAGTTCGAGGCTGCTGGTGGCGACGACGCAGCGCAGCCGGCCCGACTTGAGGTCGTCCTCGATGATCGCGCGCTGGTCCTTGCTCACCGAGCCGTGGTGGGCGCGGGCCAGCAGCGGATCGGCGCCGTAGTTCACCTCGGTGGGAGCCCCGATCTGTGCGGGCGGTTTGCCCTGCTTCTCGACGGTGCCGCCGAGGCGTTCGGCGTAGATCTCGTTGAGCCGCGCGGTGAGCTTCTCGGCGAGCCGCCGCGAATTCGCGAACACGATCGACGAGCGATGTTCGAGGATCAGGTCCACGATCTGCTCCTCGACGTGCGGCCAGATGGACCCGGCCTGCGGCGCCGGCGACAGTGAGTCCGGATTCGGTTCCGCGACACCGAGTTCGGTCATGTCCTCGACCGGGACCCGCACCGTGAGATCGAACGTCTTGGCGGCCGGGGGTGCCACGATCCGGATGGGCGCGGAACCTGCCAGGAACCGGCCCACCTCCTCGTGCGGACGGACGGTCGCCGACAGCCCGATCCGCTGCGCGGGCCTCGTGAGGAGTTGATCGAGGCGTTCGAGCGAGAGGGCGAGGTGCGCGCCGCGCTTGGTGCCCGCGACGGCATGGACCTCGTCGACGATCACCGTCTCCACCCCGGCCAGGGTCTCCCGCGCCGCCGACGTCAGCATCAGGAACAGCGACTCGGGCGTCGTGATGAGGATGTCGGGCGGGGTCTTGATCAGCTTGCGACGCTCGCCGGTGGGGGTGTCACCGGAACGGACGCCGACGCGGATCTCCGGCGGCTCGGCGCCGAGGCGCTTCGCGGTCTGGGTGATCCCGACCAGTGGGGCGCGCAGGTTGCGCTCGACGTCGACACCGAGGGCCTTGAGCGGCGAGATGTACAGGACGCGGGTGGCCCGGTCCGTCTCCGTCGACGTCGCCAGCCGGTCCAGCGCCCACAGGAACGCCGACAGCGTCTTGCCGGACCCGGTGGGCGCCACGACCAGGGTGTGCGACCCGCTCGCGATCGAGTCCCACGCACCGAGCTGCGCGGCCGTGGGCGCATCGAAGGCACCGTCGAACCACTCCCGGGTGGGGGCGGAGAAGCGGTCGAGGACGGCGTCCATGCGCTCCATCTTGCCCGCAGGGTCCGACATGCGGCAGACGTCTCCCCGGGCGCGGCGGCATGTCGGTCTCGCCGCTCTGCCGGGGTCCGGGGGCACCGGATCGGCCCCCTCGGTCTGGAGCAGCGGTGAAATCCTTACGGTTGGACGATGCCGCAGGGGCATGTCTCGTTGCCCTGCCTGCGTGACAAGGAGCGAAACAACGTGGACGATGCGATCGGCTCTCCGCCGCTCGACCTGGGGGCTCATCTGCCGCGACTGACGGCGCGCGGAGTGATTCTCAGTCTCCTCGTGAGCAACCATCCGGCGCGGCCGACGCCGGCGCAGGTCGTTCGCGCGGCGGGCGTGTTCGGGATCAAGGAATCCGCGGCGCGAGTCGCGTTGAGTCGGATGGTTTCCGGCGGTGACCTGATCCGCACCCCCGACGGCTTCCTGCTGAGTGGGCCGCTCCTCGAGCGTCGTCAACGGGTGATGCACGAGGTCGAGCAGGAGACCCGCCCGTGGAACGGGGGCTGGGAGATGGTCATCGTCACCGGGACCGGGCGCGATCCCGGTGATCGGGCCGCGTTGCGCTCCCGACTGTCCCGGCTCCGGCTGGCGGAACTGCGCGAGGGCGTCTGGCTTCGTCCGGCCAATCTGGCGCGCTCTCTGGACCTGGCCGACGAACCGGTGGAGGTGTTGGCTGGAAGCCCGGTGCGCGACGCCGTCGAACTGCTCGGTTCGTTGTGGGATCTGCCGGCCTGGGAGGAAGAGTCCCGGCGGCTGCTCGACCTGATGGATCGGGCCGAGAGCACCGTCGACCGATTCACCGTCGCAACCGCGATCGTCCGACACCTGCTCACCGACCCTGTTCTGCCTCAGGAACTTCGGCCGAATCCGTGGACGGTCGACCGGGTGTACGAGGCATGGGCTGCGTACCAGGAGGAGTTCGTGTCGATTCCGGAGGTCGGCCACACGAACTGACCTGTATTACCTATTGACTTCGACTGTTTTCGAAACGTAATGTCCGGATCGGGCAGTCGAAGGAGGCAGTCATGCAGACACACGAGGTGTTCAACCAGTCCGTACCGCTCTACGGCCACAACGTCGCCGACGATGCGACCCTGCTCGAGGGGCTGGTCCGCGAAGGTGCCGATTGGGCGGTCGACGACGTCGACCGGCTCGGCACGCTCGCCGGAACCGAGCAGGTCCAGGAATGGGGCCGACTCGCGAACGAGAATCCGCCCGTTCTGCGGCCCTACGATCGATTCGGCCACCGCATCGACGACATCGAGTTCCATCCGGCGTGGCACGAACTGATGTCCGTGGCGGTCGCCAACGGGATGCACGGGGCCCCGTGGAGCGACCCCAGGGCGGGCAGCCACGTCGCGCGCGCCGCCAAGTTCTACGTGTGGAGCAACGTCGAAGCAGGTCACACCTGTCCGATCTCGGCGACCTATGCATCGGTGCCGGCACTGCGGGACACCCCCGAACTGGCCGCGATCTACGAGCCGTTGCTGTCGAACGCCTTCTACGAGGGCGGTCTCCGGACACCGCTGGAGAAGCCGGGTCTGCTCGCCACGATGTCGATGACGGAGAAGCAGGGCGGTTCCGACATCCGCGCCAACACCACCCGTGCCACCCGGCAGTCGGACGGGACGTACCGGATCGTCGGCCACAAGTGGTTCACCTCCGCGACGATGGCCGACCTGTTCCTCGTGCTCGCCCAGACCGACGCCGGGGTCACCTGCTTCCTGGTGCCGCGCGTGCTGGAGGACGGCACCCGCAACAACGTTCGCCTGATGCGGCTCAAGGACAAGCTGGGCAACCGGTCGAACCCGTCGGCGGAGATCGAGTACGAGAACGCGGTCGCGTGGCGGATCGGTGACGAGGGCCGCGGCGTGCCGACGATCATCAAGATGGTCAACATGACCCGGCTCGACTGCCTGATCGGGGCAGCGTCCGGGATGCGTCGCGGTGTCACCCAGGCCGTGCATCACGCCACCCACCGGAAGGCATTCGGCCGGTACCTCATCGACCAGCCCCTGATGAAGAACGTCCTGGCCGACCTGGCCGTGGAGTCGGAGGCGGCGTCGCTGCTGATGATGCGACTGGCGGGTGCCCACGATCGGGCCACGCGCGGGGACGCGGCGGAGTCCGCGTTCCTCCGGTTGGCGCTCGCGGTCGGCAAGTACTGGGTCTGCAAGCGGTGGCCCGCACATGCGGCCGAGGCGATGGAATGCTTCGGCGGCAACGGCTTCATCGAGGAATCTCAGATGCCGCGCCTGTTCCGGGAATCCCCACTCAACGGGATCTGGGAAGGCAGCGGAAACGTTGCGGCGCTCGATGTTCTGCGAGCAATGGGCAAGAACCCCGGCACGGTCGACGCCTTCTTCGGTGAGGTCGCGGCGGCCGGCCCCGAACCGAGCATTCAGCGCGCGGTCCGCGAGATCCGCTCCCAGTTGGCCGATCTGGCGGACGCCGAGGTCCTGGCCCGCCGTGTGATCGAGAAGATGGCGCTGGTCCTGCAGGCGTCGCTCCTGGTGCGGTACGGCAATCCTGCGGTCGCCGATGCGTTCATCGCGACCCGGCTGAACGGTGACCGGGGCAGCGTGTACGGAACGCTGCCCGCCGGCGTCGACTTCGCGGCAATCATCGATCGCGTCACCTCGAAGGTCGGCTGACTGAGCCGACCGCTCCCCGGAACACAATGTCGAAGGAGTCGATCAATGCACGGAATCGGTGACTGGGCCACCAGGCGGGCCCAATTGAGCGGAGACAAGGTCGCTTTCGTGGCCGGTGGTCGGTCGTGGACCTACGGTGAGTTCGACGACCGCACCAACCGGTTGGCGAACCAGCTACGGGATCGGTTCGGCGTCAGGCGCGGGGACCGCATCGCCGCGGTCGTGCCCACGTCCGTGGAATGCCTCGAGATCCTTTTCGCGGCAGCCAAACTCGGCGCGATCTTCACGCCGGTCAACGTCCGGCTGACGACGTCCGAGATCGGCTATGTGCTGGCCGATCTCGGTGCGCAACTGCTCTTCGTGCACGGCGCGTTCCCGCAGGCGTCGGACGCTGTGAACGAACCGGGCGTACGGGTGCGTGACGTCGTCGCGCTGGGGACGGAGTACGACGCACTGGTGGCGACGGCCGATCCGGCACCGTTGCCGACGATTGCGGATCGTCACGACGTCGCGGTCATCATGTACACGTCCGGCACCACGGGGCGGCCCAAGGGCGCCATGATCACGCACGAGAACCTTCGGGCGAATGCGGCGGCCGTCGTCTCGGCGTTCGGACTCCGCTCGTCCGACGTCACCGTGACGGCGCTTCCGATGTTCCACATCGGTGGGCTGGGGCTCTACACACTGCCCTTCATCTACGTGGGCGCCAGGAACGTGATCATGCCGTCGTTCGATCCGGTCGCGGTCCTCGACGCGGTGGTGGCGCACCGGGCGACCCAACTGCTGCTGGTGCCCACGATGTGGCAGGCCGTCATGGGTGTGCCCGACCTGGAGAGCTACGACCTGTCCTCGCTCGAGTGCGCCCTGACATCCGGTGCCCCCGCGCCCGTCTCGGTGCTCGACTTCCTGGCCCGCAGCGGTATCCCGTTCCGGGAAGGATTCGGAATGACCGAATGCGCCCCGTCGATCTCCCTGCTCGACTCCGAGTTCGTACGCGAGAAGGCCGGATCGATCGGCCGACCGCTCTTCGGGATCGACACGCGGTTGGTCGACGACCTGGACCGCGATGTTCCGGTCGGAACGGTCGGAGAACTGTTGGTCCGCGCCGACAACGTGTTCGCCGGGTACTGGATGCGCCCCGAGGAGACGTCCCACGCGCTACGGGGCGGCTGGTTCCACACCGGGGACCTGGCACGAGTGGACGACGAGGGTTTCATCACCCTGGTCGACCGGAAGAAGGACATGCTCATCAGCGGCGGCGAGAACGTGTACTCCCGTGAGGTGGAGGTGGTGATCGCGGAGATGCCCGGTGTGCGCGACGTCGCGGTGGTCGCCGCCGCGCACGAGAAGTGGGGGGAGACCCCGGTGGCCTTCGTCGTGGCGGCCGAGGGCGCCGTACTCACCGAGGACGACGTCATCGCCTTCGCGCGACAGCGGTTGGCACGGTTCAAGGTGCCGACCCGGATCCGTTTCATCGAGGCGTTGCCGACGACGGCCACGGGCAAGGTCCAGAAGAACACGCTCCGCGATCGCCTGCTCACCGAGGCGGTCTGATCGGGAACTCCACCGGGGCAACCCGGTGGAGTTCCGTTGTCCCGGAACATTTTCGGGAGGAAGGAAATGCGGTCGAATCGGACAGTGGGGTGCGCTGCCGAACGGGCGACGGGCCGCGTCGTCGAAAGTGCTCGAGATTCGGTCGAGAATCCCGGTAAGGCCGTACAGACCGGCCTCCACTCACTAGTCTAATGGATGTTCCGGACGGTCTTTGACCAGGTCGGGGCCGTCTTCCTGCAAGGAGGGGAGCTCCCCGTGAAACTCCACAGAACCGCTGCCGTGTCCGTACTGGCAATCGCGGCACTCGGCGTTGCGACCGGCACCGCGTACGCGGAACCGGGCGCGCCGCCCGAGGTGATCCACTACCAGACCCAGATCGGCGCGAACGGCACCTCGCTCGACACCGTCCTCGACTCCGGCACGTTCCGCGTCGCCGGTGGCGTCGTCGACGTCGTGGCCCCGTCCGGTGCCACGGTCGGCACCATCCCGCTGACGTACCCGGTCGCCGGCACCACCGTGCCGCTGTCCGCGATCGTCGACGGCAACAGGCTCACCCTCGCACCGGCGATCCCGGCGCAGGGTGTCGCGGCGCTGCACGACGTCGACGCCCGACAGGATGCCTACTCCAACATGGTCCGTGAGATCGAGAAGGGCTGGAACGCCGGCGGTCAGATGAATGCGCAGGTCGGTGCCGGCGTCGGTGCGGTCGTCGGATGCGTGCTGTTCCTGTTCGTCGGGTGCATTCCCGGAGCGGCGATCGGTGGCGCGATCGGTGCAGCGAACGGCATCAACGCTGCGAATCCGGCGGCGCAGCCCGCGGTCTTCGATTTCATCGCCACGCTCTACTGACCGGGCCGGTCGCTCGCCCCAGGGTCGGGGAGGGGCGAGCCCTGGCGCAGGAGTGCGCGCAGGTTGTCGGTGACGATGCGCGCCGAGATACCGGGGTCGATGGCGCGCTGGATACCAAGTCCCACACCGAGACTGAGGATGCTGCGGGCCGCGTCCTCGGGTGGGAACGGCAGCTCGATCCCGGTCGCCGTGATCAGCGAATTCACCAGGGCCTGAACCATTCCGTGCGCCATGCCGAGAGTCGACGCGAGTGCGGCCTGCACCTCGGGGTCGTGCCGGCAGGCCGCGATGAACTCGAACTCGAGCATCGTCCAGCCCACGTCGCCGAGGGTGCGTTCGGCCCAGGCCTGGATGCGGTCGAGGAGTTCGTCGAGGCCGCCGTCCGCGGCCAGGAGCGCTGCGACCTCCTCGAACTTCGTCGTGTGGATGAGGTCGAGGACCTCGAGGCACAGCTCCTTCTTGCCGCGGAAATTCGAGTACACCGCGCCCTTCGAGTACCCGGCCTCCTCGGCGACCTTCTCGAGGGATGTCGCCGCGTAGCCGTCGGTGAGAAACAGGTCGCGCGCGGTCGCGAGCAGGTCCGCGCGGGTGCGGGCCTGGCTCTCCGATCTGGTCAAACGTGCCATGCGGTCATTCTCCCCGACGATTGGGCTACCGCCGGTATCTGAATGCTGTTAGTTTCTGAGTATGACGTCGAGTGACACACATCTCAGTCGCGGCTTGGTCATCGGATGCGGGGGAACGCTGGGGGCCGCGTGGACCGTCGCGGCACTGGTCGCGGTGCGGGACGCGCTCGGCTGGGATCCGCGCGACGCGGACGTCCTGGTCGGCACATCGGCGGGAGCCGAACTCGTCACGATGCTCGGGAGCGGCATCGGCGTCGACGAGATCCTCGCGATGCAACTGGGGGAGTCGACGCATCCGGTCCTCGCCGGCCATTTCGCGGGCGCGCCGGGCCGCTTCCCGCCGCTGCCGCGACCGCGCCCGGGTGCGCCCGGACTGCTGCGTCGCGAGTTGCCCACCATGACCAGGCTGAGCGGATTGCTGCCCGAGGGCCGCGGCAACGCGGGGTGGCTGGACCGTCTGGCCACCGGCGTCGCGGACGCCGGCGGCTGGGTCGCACATCCGCAGACGTGGCTGGTCGCGATGGACGCTGCCACCGGCGGGCGAGTGGCGTTCGGCGCGCAGGGGGCGCCGAACGTGACGCTGTCGGAGGCGCTGCGAGCGTCATGGGCGATCCCGGGTTGGATGTCACCCGTCCGGATCGGCGGCAGGCGGTTCGTCGACGGCGGAGCGGCGTCCACCGCGTCGGCCGACCTGCTGGCCGGCCGCGGACTCGACGAGGTGATCGTGCTGGCGCCGATGGCCTCCCGCGGGCGGATCCCCGGCCGCGGCTCGGCCGTCCTCGAACGGCTGGTGCTCCGGAACTGGATGAGCGCCGGCCTCGACGCCGAGTGCGCGGCATTGGAGGCGTCCGGCACCCGGGTGATCCGGATCGACGCGACCGCCGACGACCTCGCCGTGATGGGCGCGAACTTCATGGACGACCGACGCCGGCTCGCGACTCTCGAACACTCGCTGCGCAGCACCCGCACCGCGGTGGAGCGTGCCCTCGAGACGGGAGCCCGCGCATGACCCGCCACCACGACGTGATCGTCGTCGGCGCCGGAATCTCGGGCATCGGCGCCGTGATCCGGCTGCAGCGCATGGGGATCGGCGACGTCGTGATCCTCGAGAAGTCCGACGCGCTCGGCGGAACCTGGCGCGACAACACCTACCCCGGGTGCGCGTGCGACGTGCCGTCGGCGCTGTACTCGTACTCGTTCGCGCCCAACCCCGGCTGGAGCCGATTGTTCGCGGGTCAGAACGAGATCCGCGAATACATCGAGAAGGCCGCTGCCGCTCACGACGTGCACGAGCGCATCGAGTTCGGTACCGAACTGCTGCGCGCCCAGTGGGACGAGACGGCGCGGCGATGGGTGCTGGACACCAGTACGGGGACCTTCACCGCGAACACGGTGATCGCGGCCGCCGGCCCGTGGAACCAGCCGCTGGTCCCGGACATTCCAGGGCTCGACGGCTTCACCGGCGAGGTATTCCACTCGTCGTGCTGGAACCACGACTACGACCTGTCCGGCAAACGCGTCGCGGTCGTCGGGACGGGCGCGTCGGCGGTGCAGTTCGTACCGGAGATCGCACCGACGGTGGGGGAGTTGCACCTGTATCAGCGCACTGCGCAGTGGGTGCTGCCCAAGCCCGACACCGCCCTGCCCGGCCCGGTTCGTGCGGCGATCGGCGCGATTCCCGGATCACTGAATGCGCTGCGGCGCATCCAGTACGGGATCATGGAGGCGCTCGGCGTCGGCTTCCGCAACCCGTGGATCCTGCGGGTGATCCAGCAGATCGGACGACTCCAGTTGCGCGCCCAGGTGCGCGACCCGCGACTGCGGCGATCGCTCACCCCCGACTACACGCTCGGCTGCAAGCGGCTGCTGATGTCGAACACCTACTACCCGGCGCTCGGCCGCCCCAACGTCGAGGTGCACGCGAACGCGGTGCAGTCGGTGCGCGGCAACGTCGTGGTCGGTGCCGACGGTCAGGAACGCGAAGTCGACGCCATCATCTTCGGCACCGGGTTCCACATCCTCGACATGCCCATCGCGTCACGGGTGTTCGACGGTCACGGTCGCAGCCTGGGCGACCACTGGAAGGGCAGCCCGCAGGCCTACCTAGGCACCACCGTTGCCGGATTCCCCAACGCGTTCGTGCTGCTGGGGCCCGCGCTCGGCACCGGGCACACGTCGGCGTTCATGATCCTCGAGGCGCAACTCGACTATCTGACGGCCGCGATCGCCGCCGCCCGCGAGGCCGGCTGGACCCGGATGGAGACCCGCCCCGAGGTGCAGGCCGCGTTCAACGCGGAGGTGCAGCAGGCGCTGGGCACCACCGTCTACAACGCCGGAGGCTGCCAGAGCTACTTCCTCGACGTCAACGGCCGCAACAGTTTCAACTGGCCGTGGTCCACCGGGCGGATGCGGGAGCGGCTGCGGGACTTCGACGAATCTGCCTACCTGACATCCACGGAGGTCACGTCATGACCCGGTATCCCGATATCGACCCGAGCGGTGCCCGCGTCCTCGTCACCGGTGCCGGACGCGGCATCGGCAGGGCCACCGCGCGGGCGTTCGCGGCCCGCGGCGCGACCGTTGCCCTCGCCGACGTCGACCGGACCGCGGTCGAATCCGCCGCCGACGGTCTCGGCACCGCGCACGTGCTCGACGTCCGATCGCGCGCGTCGTGGGACGCGTGTGTCGGCGAGGTGGGCCCCATCGACATCCTGGTCAACAACGCCGGCGTCATGCCGGTCGGCGGTTTCCTCGAGGAGGCGGACGCGACCGGGGAGATGACGATCGACGTCAATGTGTGGGGGCCGATCCACGGCATGCGGGCGGTGGTGCCCGGCATGATCGAACGCGGACGCGGCCACGTCGTGAACGTCGCCTCGCTGGCCGGGAAGATCGCGATCCCCGGACTCGCGGTGTACAACGCGAGCAAGTATGCGGCCGTAGGCCTCTCGTCCGCGGCCCGGCTCGAATTCGCCGATCACGGGGTGAGCGTGTCCACCGTCCTGCCGAGCGCCGTTCGCACGACACTCACGTCGGGCATCCCGCTCGGTAAGGGCCTGCCCACCGTCGACCCCGAGGACATCGCCGACGCCATCGTGCGCACCCTGCGGACCCGGCGCGCCGAGACACCCGTCCCCGGCTACCTCGCGGCCCTCGACCTGGGCCTGGCGGTGGCTCCGGAACGGTTGGTGCGCTTGATCCGCCGGGCCGTCGGCGGCGAGCGGGCACTGACCCGCGTCGACCCCACCGCCCGCGCCGACTACGACGCGCGGTTGCGGCGGGGCGAACGTCAGTGACCGTCCGCCCGCCGCCGCCCGTCAACTCGACGACGTCGAACCGGTCCCGGCCGTGACCACCGCGATGCCGGCGGCGGGGCCGCCGTCGGGAAGTTGCACGAGTGGGCTGCCGGTGAACTTCAGGGTCGTGTCGTCCCATGCCATCAGCGGGAAGCTGACATTGTCCTGCCACGTCTCGTGCAGGTTCACGATGATCGAGTTCGCGAGGGTGCGGCCGTGCAGGACCCAGAACGTGTCCGGGGCAACCGCACCCGTGCCGACGAACTTCGCCGTCGGGGAGCTCAGTGCGTTCAGGTCGTACACGCGCCGATACTCGGTCAGTGTGAACGACCTTTTCGGCGCGGGATACTCCGTAGTCCCGATCGCCTCATAGATCGGGAACCCGGCGTTCCGGGCCGCGATCAGCGTCTGGGTCGTGATGCCCTGCGGCGCCGCAACACTCCCGAGACTTGCCGTGATCGGTGCAAGTGGATCCGCCGCCGCCCCCGCCGGTGCGGCCGCTGCGCCGCCGATCGCGATCGCCGCGACCACCCCCACCAGCGCGCGTCCGGTTGCTGTCCTCATGTTCATGGAGCCCCCTCCTGTCGAGTCGCCGACGGTGCGGGTCTGCTGACGGCACCGCGGCTACATCTGCATTGTCGGCGGGAGGCGTGCGGGCATTACACCCGTCAACCGAACTGCACCCCCTGCGCGAGGGGCAGTTCGTCCGAGTAGTTGACGGTGTTGGTGGCGCGGCGCATGTACGCCTTCCAGGCGTCCGACCCGGATTCACGTCCACCGCCGGTCTCCTTCTCGCCGCCGAACGCGCCCCCGATCTCGGCGCCGGACGTCCCGATGTTGACGTTCGCGATGCCGCAGTCGGAGCCGTCGGCGGCGAGGAAACGTTCGGCCTCACGCTGGTCGGTGGTGAAGATCGCCGACGACAAGCCCTGCGGGACAGCGTTGTGCAGTTCGATCGCCTCGCCGAACGTGTCGTAGGTGAGGACGTACAGGATCGGCGCGAACGTCTCGGCCCGCACGATCGCGGTCTGCGACGGCATGCGGACGAGCGCGGGCGTCACGTAGAACGAGCCACCGCCGCCGACCCGCTCACCGCCGGTCACCACCACGCCGCCGTCGGCGCGGGCGGTGTCCAGGGCGGCGTGCATCGCGTGCAGCGCGGCCCCGGAGATCAGCGGACCCACCAGGATGCCGTCGTCGAACGGGTCGCCGACCGGCAACTGCCGGTACGCGCCGGCGATCCGGTCCGTGACGTCGTCGACGATCGAGCGGTGCACGATCAACCGGCGCAACGTCGTGCACCGCTGGCCCGCGGTGCCGGCGGCCGCGAACACGACCGCCCGCACCGCCAGGTCCAGGTCGGCGGACGGGGTCACCACCGCGGCGTTGTTGCCGCCCAACTCCAGCAGACAGCGGCCGAAGCGGGCCGCCACCCGCGGTGCCACGGCCCGTCCCATCCGCACCGACCCGGTGGCGCTGACGAGCGCCACCCGCGGATCGTCGACGAGTTGCTCGCCCACCACCGCCGTCCCGAGCAGCACGTGGTGCAGGCCGTCGGGGGCGCCGCAATCCACGATCGCCCGGTGCAGCAGGGCGTCGCACGCCATCGCGGTGAGCGGGGTGGTCTCCGACGGCTTCCACACCACCGGGTCGCCGCACACCAGCGCCAGCGCGGTGTTCCACGACCACACCGCGACCGGGAAGTTGAACGCCGAGATCACCGCCACCACCCCCAGTGGGTGCCACGTCTCCGACAGGCGGTGGCCGGGACGCTCCGACGCCATCGTGCGGCCGTACAGCTGCCGGGACAGTCCCACCGCGAACTCGCAGACGTCGATCATCTCCTGCACCTCGCCGAGCGCCTCGGAGCGGATCTTGCCGGCCTCGAGCGTCACCAGATCGGCCAGATCCTGCTTGTGGCCGGTGAGCAGTTCGCCCAGTCGGCGCACCACCGCGGCGCGCTTCGGTGCGGGGACGGTCCGCCACGCCACGAACGCCTCGGCCGCGCGCCCCACCGCCGCGTCGACGGCGGCGTTCGTCGTCGGATGCAGAAACGCCAGGACCGAACCGTCGATGGGGGTGCGCGCGGTGAGCGGGGCGGGTCCGGCATCACCGGCGATCTCGGGAAGTGTTGCACCGCAACGGCCGAGCGCCGCGATCGCGCGACCCGCCAACACGCCGGTACCGGGAAGTGTCATGATCGTGGCCCTCCTGACCGTTCCTGCTGACGTCGATACAACTCGTACGGGTCGTGTACCTCACGGCCGATCACCGCGGCCAGCGCATCGAGGGAGAACTCGGTGCCGGACGCGTCGTGCATCGGGGTGTCCGAGTCCAGGTTCGACCGGAAGATCCCGGCCGCCGATCTCGGCAGGAAGTCCTCGTAGACGATCGGTGCGCGGACCCCGTCGTGGTACGTGAAGTAGGCCGTGCCCTGCTTCTCGAGCTCGTCCTCGGACCGCGGGAACCGTGTGTCCCACAACCGTTTCTCGTTGGACGGATCGGTGTCCATCAGCTCGTCGTACAGGGACCGGCCCTCCGGGGTGAGTGCGATCCCGCGGGCCTCGACCTCACCGAACCGCACCCGCAGCGCGCCATCGGTGATCGTGCCGTCCGGTTCGAGGAACCGGCGCGACTCGGCCAGCGCCCGGAACGACGTCTGCCGCAGCAGCACGGCCGGTCCGTCCCACCGCGGCGGTCCCTGGATCCGGTCGATCATCGCGATGCCGCGCGCCGACATCCGCGCATACAGGTCGTCGATGTCGAGCACCCGCGGCGTCAGGTGGTTGATGTGGGTGCTGGTGACGCCGCCGATGTCGGCGGCGACCGCGGAGACCTGCTCGAGTTCGCGGTACCAGGCCCGGTCGACCGGCTCGCCGGACAGCTCGAACACTCCGGTCGCCAACGTGAGGAACCGCTGCGCCTGCGACTCGTCGAGCCCACCGTCGTCGGCCGCGCGGCGGGCCAGCGACAGCAGCACGTCCGGGAACAGTCGGCGCCGGCCTGCAGCGGCGTCGAGTCGCCGCTGCAGGCCGGAGTCGAAGAAGCGCCGGTCGGCGGTGGTGAGCATCGACGTGAACACCCGGAACGGGTTGCGGGCCAGTTCGTCGGGTTCGATCGGGCGGAACGCCGTCGACACCACCGGAACCGGTGCAGTGGCCTCCCGCAGGTCGTAGAAGCCGACCGGGTACATGCCGAATCCGGCGAACAGGACTGCGACGTCGTGCATCTCGGCCGCGGTGCCGACCCGGATCGCACCGTGCCGCTCCGCCGTCACCCGGGCGATGCTGCCGAGGCGCTGCGCCGAATCCGGATGCGCGGCGAGGAAGTCCGCATTGACCTGTTCGGTGACCTCCATCAGGGTCGTGTAGGCGGGCACCTCGCGGCCGTACATACGAGACAGCGCCGCAGCGAATCTCGACCGCAGTTCGTGGATTTCGGCCATCGCCCCTCGATCGTACGAGTCCCGACAGCCCTCCGTGACCCGGAATGCTGACGTAGCCTTTTCGTATGAGCACCGCGGTCCGCCCCGCGGCCGGTGACTCGGACCTGCCGGCCGGGCGAGTACACGACGTCCTGCGAGCGCACATGCTCGCGGACGGGTTCGACCTCGTCCTCGACCTCGAGACGTCCCGCGGCGTCCGCGTCGTCGATCTCCGTGACGGCACGACTTATCTGGACATGTTCGGGTTCTTCGCGTCGTCCGCGCTCGGCATGAACCACCCGGCGCTCGCCGACGACGAACAGTTCCGCCACGAACTCGTCACCGCCGCGATCAACAAGCCCAGCAACTCCGACATCTACACCGTCCCGATGGCGCGCTTCGTCGACACCTTCGCGCGGGTCCTCGGCGACCCGGCGCTGCCGCACCTGTTCTTCGTCGACGGCGGCACCCTCGCGGTGGAGAACGCCCTCAAGGTCGCGTTCGACTGGAAGAGCCGCCGCAACGACGCCGCCGGCCGCGATCCGGCGCTCGGCACGCGGGTACTGCACCTGACCGAGGCGTTCCACGGCCGCAGCGGCTACACGCTGTCGCTCACCAACACCGACCCCGCCAAGATCGCCCGGTTCCCCAAGTTCGACTGGCCGCGGATCGATGCGCCCTATCTGTCCGAGGGCCGGGACGTCGTGGCCGCCGAGGACCGGGCGCTGGATCAGGCCCGCCGGGCGTTCGACGCGCACCCACACGACATCGCATGCTTCGTCGCCGAGCCGATCCAGGGGGAGGGCGGCGACCACCACTTCCGCCCCGAGTTCTTCGCCCGCATGCAGCAGTTGTGCCGCGAACACGACGCACTGCTGATCTTCGACGAGGTGCAGACCGGCTGCGGGCTCACCGGCACTGCCTGGGCCTACCAGCAGCTGGGTGTCACCCCCGACGTCGTCGCGTTCGGCAAGAAGACCCAGGTGTGCGGGATCATGGCCGGCGGGCGGGTCGACGAGGTCCACGACAACGTCTTCGCGGTCAGCTCGCGGATCAACTCGACGTGGGGCGGCAACCTCGCCGACATGGTCCGGGCCCGGCGCATCCTCGAGGTGATCGAGGAGGACCGGCTGATCGACCGCGCCCGGCTGTGCGGGACGCATCTGCTGCGCCGACTCGAAGACCTGGCAACCCGGCACGACGCCGTCACCGAACCCCGCGGCCGCGGCCTGATGTGCGCGATCACGCTGCCCACGGCCGAGTATCGGGACCGGCTGGTGGCGCAACTGCGGGAGCACGAACACGTGCTGTTCCTGGCGACCGGCGAACGGGGGATCCGCTTCCGGCCGCCGCTGACGGTGACCATCGCCGAACTCGACGCCGCCGTCGACGCCCTCGACCGGGTGCTCGTACTGGTCGGCTCGTAGGGACCGAAGTCCCCGATACCAGGTGTTTCGGCCCACAACCGTGGTGCGCCGGACAAAGCAGCGGCCTCGCCTCGTTACGATTGGCGGGGTCTATCGAGGAGGCAGACGAGTGCAGATCACCAGCGTCGGACACGCCGGATTCCACATCCAGACCGAGGCGGGGTCGATTCTCTGCGACCCGTGGGTAAACCCCGCGTACTTCGCGTCGTGGTTCCCGTTCCCGGACAACACCGGACTCGACTGGGACGCCCTCGGCGACGTCGACTACCTGTACGTCTCGCACCTGCACAAGGATCACTTCGATCCGGAGACGCTCACCAAGCACGTCAACAAGGACGCGACCGTCCTGCTGCCGGACTACCCGGTGCCGGACCTCGAGCGGGAACTGCGCAAGCTGGGCTTCACCAAGTTCTTCGAGACCCAGGACTCCGTCAAGCACACGGTGAGCGGTCCCAAGGGCGACCTGGACGTCATGATCGTCGCGCTGCGCGCCCCCGCGGACGGCCCGATCGGCGACTCCGGCCTGGTCGTCTCCGACGGTGAGACCGTGTGCTTCAACATGAACGACGCCCGGCCCGTCGACATGGACCCGATGCTCGAGGCGTTCGGCAAGATCGACATCCACCTGCTGCAGTACTCGGGCGCCATCTGGTACCCGATGGTGTACGACATCCCGGCCGGCACCAAGCGCAACTTCGGCAAGCAGAAGCGTCAGCGCGGCATGGACCGCTGCCGCAGCTACATCGAGCAGGTCGGCGCCACCTGGGTCGTGCCGTCCGCCGGCCCGCCGGTGTTCCTCGACGACGCGCTCCGCGACCTGAACGACGATCACGGCGACGAGGGCAACATCTTCCCCGACCAGATCGTGTTCCTCGAGCAGATGCGCCTCCACGGCAACGACGGCGGCCTGCTGATGATCCCCGGCTCGACCGTCGACATCCACGGCGAGAAGGCCACGCTGGCGCACCCGATCCCGGACGCCGACGTCGACAAGATCTTCACCGACAAGGCCGCCTACATCGAGGACATGGCGCAGCGTCTGGCGCCGGTCATCGCAGCCGAGAAGGCGACGTGGGCGCCGGCGGAGGGCGAGCCGCTGCTCGGCCCGCTCAAGGCCAAGTTCGAGCCGATCATGGCGCAGTCCGACCTGATCTGCGACGGCATCGGCTACCCCGTGGGCCTGGTGATGGGGGACGAGACCGTGGTCCTCGACTTCCCGAACCGAACGGTCCGGGAGCCGCAGGAGGGCGACGGCAAGTACCGGTACGGCTTCCGCATCGCACCCGAACTGGTGCGCACCGTGCTGCGCGACGACGAGCCGGACTGGGTCAACACGATCTTCCTGTCCACCCGCTTCGAGGCGTGGCGCGTCGGCGGCTACAACGAGTTCCTCTACACGTTCTTCAAGTGCCTGACCGACGAGCGCATCGCCTACGCGGACGGCTGGTTCTCCGAGGCGCACGACGACAGCGCGTCGATCGAGGTCGGCGGCTACGAGATCCAGCGCCGCTGCCCGCACCTCAAGGCAGACCTCAGCAAGTTCGGTGTCGTCGAGGGCTCCAACCTGACGTGCAACCTGCACGGCTGGCAGTGGGACCTCGAGACCGGGCGCTGCAAGACCTCGAAGGGGCACGAACTGCGGTCCAAGAAGCTGGGCTGACCGCCCCACCTCGTACGACACGACACCGCCGGCCGGAGCTTTCGACAGCCCCGGCCGGCGGTCTCGTTTACCGTGGGCATATGACGTCAATTTCCGGTGCGACGCCCGGCGCGAGCATCCCCATCCAGTCCGTCCCGAACCTGCGCGACGTCGGCGGCTACCGGACGGGCGACGGTGGCACGGTCCGGTTCGGACGCTTCTACCGGTCGACCGACCTCAGCAAGATCACCGTCGACGACGCGCCGCGACTCGCGGACCTGGGCCTGGTCACCGTGTTCGACCTGCGCACGCACTCCGAGCGCGAAGCCGCACCCGACCGGCTGCCCCCGTCGGCGCGCGAGGTGGCGCTCGACGTCCTCGCGGACCGGGCGACGCAGGCAGTCCCGGCGCAGATGAAGGCGTTCCTCGAGGACCCGTCCATCGCGGTGTCGATGCTCGGGGAGCACAAGGCCCGCGGCTACATGCTGGGCAGCTACCGGGACTTCGTGACGATGCCGAGCGCGATCGCGTCGTACCGTTCGATGTTCACCGATCTCGCGGCCCGCGAGACACTGCCCGCGCTCGTGCACTGCACCACCGGCAAGGACCGCACCGGGTGGGCCACGGCGTCGCTGCTGATGCTCCTCGGGGTCGACGAGGACGACGTCTTCACCGACTACCTGCTCACCAATACGCTGCTGCTGCCGACGTTCGCGAGCGCGTTCGACAAGTTCGGTGCAGCCGGCGGCGACCCGGAGACCCTCAAGGACATTCTCGGTGTCCGAGCCGAATACCTGCACGCGGCGCTCGCACAGATGCGGGAGACGTTCGGCACGATCGAGGGCTACTTCACCGACGGTCTCGGCATCGACCGGGACGGCCAGCAGACCATCCGCGAGCACCTCATCGAGGGCTGACGGTCAGACAGGTATCCGCAACGGCCGCGCGAGCACCCGGGCCAGGACCAGTCCGAGTGCGATACCGACGGCGTCGGCGGCCGCGTCCCACACCGATCCGCTGCGCTGGATGGGCAGCGCGCCCTGCAGCACCTCTGACACCGCCGCGAACGCCAGCAGCCACGCCGCCGTCCACGCCACGCCGATGCGGGCGTAGCGGGACGTCAGCGCCAACGCCGCGAACATCAGTGCGTGCGTGACCTTGTCGCTGTTCTCCGGTCCACTCGGGACCGTCGAACCGGGGGAGAACAGCATCACGAGAACGACGACCGTCGCGATCGCGAGCGGCACGAAACGCCGATCGATCCTGTCGAACACGGGGCCCCTCAGCGCTCGGTGAGGGCCAGCCCGAGGGCGCCCTCGGTGAATCGTCGGACCGCGTCCGTGGCGGTGGCGAGGGCGTCCTCGTGCCCGGGGCGCGCCCAGCCGCTCACGGCGCCGACGTCGGCGGAGGGCGTCACACCGACCTCGGCGAGCAGTTCACCCGTCGTCGGCTCACACACGGCCCAGGAATAGTGTTCGTCGGCGGCCCACTGACGGGCCCGCTCGGCGACGTAGCCGGGGTCGGTGATGCCGCCGTCACGAAGCGCCGGACGGTCGTCGACCCGCTCGTCCGCCCGCAGCGCGCGCAGGTACCACGAACCGGCGTTGATCTCGATCGGTTCCATCAGTGGCCGCCGCGTCCTCTCCTGCCGTCCCCGCCGCCGAACAGGATCGCCCCTGTCGCGGGAATCAGGAGGAAGAACAGCCAACTGTTGTCGATCGGCACCAGGAAGAACAGTGCCAGCGCCACGAACGGGATCACCGCCATGACGATGTTGCGCCACGGCTTCTCCGGGGCGGCACTCTCGGCCTCGGGTGAGACCTTCGCCGCCGCCGCCGACGGTGTGAGCGCCGGCAGATCGTCGAACACCCGGTCCAGTTGCCCACGCGTCGTGGCCGCGGCGATCCGCCCGCTGCGCTCGTCGAACTCGGTGACGGTGAGCCGGCCGTCGGAGAGGTGCTGCGTCAGCGCGTCGAGTGCGTGTTCGCGTTCGACGGTGCCGACGCGAATTTCCGGAAGATCGGACATGCCGTAGAGACTACTGCCCGAACAGCCCCGAACAGCACTGTGCGCGCCTCGCGAATCGCGAGGCGCGCACAGAATGCTGGGTGTTCCTACCGGAGCATCACTTCAGTTCGGCGAGGACCGTTCCCTGGGTGATGGCGGCGCCGGCCTCGACCGACAGACCCGTCACGACACCGGCCTTGTGGGCGGTGACCGGGTTCTCCATCTTCATGGCCTCGAGGACCGCGATCAGATCGCCCTCGGCGACCTCCTGGCCCTCCTCGACGGCGACCTTGACGACGGTGCCCTGCATCGGGGCGGTCACGGCGTCACCGGACGCGGCACCGGCACCGGCGCCACCGCGCTTGCGCGCCTTCGGCTTCTTACGAACAGCGCCGCTGGCACCGCCAGAATTGCCGACCGAGAACGAACCGGGCAGCGAGACCTCGACACGACGGCCACCGACCTCGACGACGACCTGCTGACGGGGCAGGTTCTCCTCGTCATCGGCAACGACACCGGCGCCGGCGTACGGCTCGATGGTGTTGACCCAGTCGGTCTCGATCCACTTGGTGTAGATGTCGAACGACTCGCCGTTGCCGACGAATGCCGGGTTCTCGACGATGTGGCGGTGGAACGGGAGGACGGTCGCGAGGCCGTCGATCTCGAACTCGGCCAGAGCGCGCGATGCTCGCTGGAGGGCTTCTTCGCGGGTGGCTCCGGTGACGATGAGCTTGGCGAGCATCGAGTCGAACTGTCCGCCGATGACGTCGCCGGCGACGACACCGGAATCGACGCGCACGCCGGGGCCCGAGGGCTCGCGGTAGACGGCGACGGGGCCGGGAGCCGGCATGAAGCCGCGGCCGGCGTCCTCGCCGTTGATGCGGAACTCGAAGGAGTGACCGCGCGGGGTGGGATCTTCCTTGATGGAGAGCTCTTCACCGTTGGCGATCAGGAACTGCTGACGCACCAGGTCGATGCCCGCGGTCTCTTCCGTGACGGGGTGCTCGACCTGCAGGCGGGTGTTGACCTCGAGGAAGGAGACGGTGTCGCCCTGCACCAGGTACTCGACCGTGCCGGCGCCGTAGTAGCCGGCCTCCTTGCAGATGGCCTTCGCGGACGCGTGGATGCGGGCGCGCTGGTCGTCGGTCAGGAACGGCGCGGGGGCCTCCTCGACGAGCTTCTGGAAGCGGCGCTGCAGCGAGCAGTCGCGGGTGCCGGCGACGACGACGTTGCCGTGCTGGTCGGCGATGACCTGGGCCTCGACGTGGCGGGCCTTGTCCAGGTACTGCTCGACGAAGCACTCGCCGCGACCGAAGGCGGCGATGGCCTCACGGGTGGCCGACTCGAACAGCTCGGGGATCTCCTCGATGGTCTGCGCGACCTTCATGCCGCGACCGCCGCCACCGAAGGCAGCCTTGATCGCGACCGGGACGCCGTACTGCTTGGCGAACTCGACGACCTCGTCGGCGTTCTTGACCGGATCCTTGGTGCCGGCCGCCATCGGAGCGTTCGCGCGCTCGGCGATGTGGCGGGCGGTGACCTTGTCGCCGAGGTCGCGGATGGACTGCGGCGACGGGCCGATCCAGATCAGGCCCGCGTCGATGACGGCCTGCGCGAAGTCGGCGTTCTCCGACAGGAAGCCGTAGCCGGGGTGGACCGCGTCGGCGCCGGACTTCTTCGCGGCGTCGAGGATCTTGTCGAACACCAGGTAGGACTCGGCGGACGTCTGACCACCGAGGGCGAATGCCTCGTCGGCGAGCTTCACGAACTGTGCGTCCGCATCGGGCTCCGCGTAGACAGCGACGCTGCCGTATCCGGCGTCCTTAGCGGCTCGGATGACCCGCACAGCGATCTCGCCGCGGTTGGCGACAAGCACCTTCGTGATGTGCGCGCTGGCATGACTGGGCACTGAGCCTCCTGTGTTTCGCATGGTCTGTCCCCGCGGTTCACCCGTGAGCATCACCGGCAGGTATCTGATGGCATCTCATCGGAGTGTAGGCACCAATCCGATAGACGATGTAACCGGATCGGGCTTACACATTAAGGGCTGCGTTCGGCGCCGCAACCCTACTGATCAGTAGTGGTATGGATTCCCGCGGCGACGGCCGGTGCGACGGTGCGGGCCGGTTCCTCGGCCGGAACCACCTCCAGCAGGGCCCGCCTGGCCCGGTTCAGGAAGAGCCGGACCGCCTCGATCGCGGTGGGTGTTCCCGGAAACCGTGCGGAGACGTTGAGCCCGTGGGGCGTTCGGTTCACCCAGATGTACACGTCGTGGGTGTAGTGACGACTGCGGAGGGCGCGCGCCTGGACCTCGGGCCACTGCTGAGCCATCGGAACGAAACGGACATCCATGAACGACACGACGAACCGGGGTCGGATCGGAGTCGCGAGGATCTCCTCCACCCGGGCGAACGGCACCTTCGCCGCCGACTTCGTCGACGACACCGCGGCAGCCGCGCGCGCCGCGGACTCGGCGAAGTCGGCGGCCCCGGCGATGTCGAACTCGACGGGGGTCAGGCCCACGAACCAGCCGAGTGACGTCGCCCAGTGCGGATCGTGGCGGGTGTGCACCGGCGTCACCGTCCGGAACACCGTGTTGCCGGTGAGTTCGGCATTCGACTGGGCCAGGCACGCGAGAACGCCGGCGAAGAAGTTCTGCCCGGCGCGGTGGCACACCGTGTTGAAGGCCGCGGCCTGGCGGGCGTCGAACACCCACTCCGAGACCGCCTGCTGCGCGACCCGATTCTCCGGCCGCGGCCCCAGATCGAGGGGGAAATCCGACAGCCGGCCCTTGCTGCGCACGAAGGCCGTCCGCCAACAGTCGACGGCCGGGTGCCGGTGATCGACCGTCGCCGCGGCGGCGCGTTCCTCCGCACCGAAATCGATGTAGCTGCCGGCCGGAACCAGATCCGACGGGCTGCCCGTCAGCGCCTCGGTGTACAGACGGGTGATCTCGTGCGCGACCAGCACCACCGACAGTCCGTCGATCAGCGAATGATCCGCGGCGAAGAACACCGTGCAGCCCGGCTCGGGGTCCGAGTGTTCGAGCGTGACGAACAGATAGGCCGGCCAGCGATGCGGTGAGGTCAGCTCGTCGAACAGATCGTGCACCCGCTCGAAGACGGTATCGGCGTCGAACTCGTACTCGTGACGAACCTCATTGAGATCGATGTGGTCGGCGTCGATCGTGTACCGGCGGACCCGCCCGTCGGCGAGCAGTTCCGCCTGGCTGCGCAGCGGCTCGTGCCGGGTGATCCACGCACGGACCGCGGTGCGGAACGCGTCGTGATCGAGCGACCCGGGCAGGCGGAAAGCGGTCCCGAGCCACGACTCGCGGCCGTCGTCGTGGGTGCTGTCCGCGGTCCGCCGCAGGTGCGCCTCGTGGATGTAGGAGGCGGGACGGCCGTCCTCCACCCACCCGGGCCCCGCTTCGGGTAACCACTCGGTGAGCATGCCGGGGGAGATCGCGTAATCCGCGAGCTCGGTGAATTCCATCGTGGAGAATCCAGTCTCTTGTTCCGCCGCGGTGGCGGCAGTGAAGATCGTCACAGTCGAAGTTGCCGGGGAGGGTCGCTCCCCGGGTCATTGCTGTTTCGGGTGAATTGGGTCAGGTGTTACGCGAGACGCACGATCAGTTGCGGAGGTGCCGCTTGATCCGTGCGAGCATCGCGCTCATACCGCGCAACCGCAGGGGGCTGACGGCGTCGGCCAGGCCGAGGTCCGCGTAGAAGTCGTCGGGAACCGCGAGAATCGTTGCGGCGCTGTGCCCGTCGAGCCCCTGATGGAGGATCGACGCGAAGCCCCGCGTCGTCGGAGCCTCGGCGGGAGCACTGAAATGCAACCGCACCTTCTCCCGGTCCGAACTGTCGACGAACAGGAACAGCGGCGACTGGCACTCCGGGACCGGCTCCATCGCGTCCTGCTCGAGCTCGGCGGGCAGCGGTGCCAACTCGCGACTGAACTCCAGCAGCAACTGCAGCTTGTCCTGCGCGCCGACCGCGGCGAAGTCGTCGACGATCTCGGCGAGGCTGTCCGGCACGCTCACGACGCCGCCTCCTCGGTGGCGCCCGGAACCAGACCCGGCGCGTCGCCCTTGACGATCGGCACCCGCACCACGTTGCCCCACTCCGTCCACGAGCCGTCGTAGTTGCGGACGCTCGGGAACCCGAGCAGATGGGTGAGGACGAACCACGTGTGGCTCGACCGCTCCCCGATACGGCAGTACGCGACGATGTCGTCGTCACGCGAGAAGTCGGCGTAGATCTCCTCGAGCTCGGGACGGCTGCGGAACCGCCCGTCCGGCGCCGCGGCCCGCGCCCACGGAATCGAGATCGCCGTGGGGATGTGACCGCCGCGCAGCGCCCCCTCCTCCGGGTAGTCCGGCATGTGGGTGCGCTCGCCGGTGTACTCCTGCGGGGAGCGCACATCGACCAGCGGACCGGCACCGAGATGCGCCAGCACGTCGTCCTTGAACGCCCGGATCGTGGTGTCGTCCCGCTCGATCACCGGGTACTGCGTCGGCGGCGGCGCCGGGACGTCGAGCGTGGTGTCCCGGTTCTCCGACAGCCACGCGTCGCGGCCGCCGTCGAGCAGGCGCACATCCTGATGCCCGAACAGCGTGAACACCCACAGCGCGTACGCCGCCCACCAGTTGCTCTTGTCGCCGTAGATGATCACCGTGTCGTCGCGGGAGATGCCCTTGCGGCTCATCAGGTCCGCGAACGCCGCACCGTCGATGTAGTCGCGGGTGACCGGATCGTTGAGATCCAGATGCCAGTCGATCTTCACCGCGCCGGGGATGTGGCCGATGTCGTACAACAGGACGTCCTCGTCCGACTCGACCACCTTCACACCGGGGGTGCCCAGGTTGACGGACAGCCACTCGGTCGAGACGAGTCGCTCCGGATGGGTATACGCAGCGAACGCGGGATGGGGGTCGGGCGCGACGGGCACGGGTGGGCTCCTGAAGCAGTGGTGGCAGGCTGTGCGTGTCGATTCTAGTCGCACCCGCACAACCTGCCTCAGGTCACCGCGAGCCTCAGGTCGCCGGGACCACCGCCGGACGGCACGCGGCCGTCAGCACCGCAC
This sequence comes from Prescottella defluvii, assembly GCF_000738775.1. Classification (GTDB taxonomy): domain Bacteria; phylum Actinomycetota; class Actinomycetes; order Mycobacteriales; family Mycobacteriaceae; genus Prescottella; species Prescottella defluvii. The sequence goes on along the minus strand of NZ_JPOC01000029.1, from coordinate 16,609 downwards.
GAAGCTCGGTGAGGAACCCCTCGATCGTCGCGTGCGCCACCGCGGTGTCGGGGAATCGGGACCGCAACGCCAGACCCGACTCGGTGCGCGAGATCCAGAACTGGGCGTCGTCGGCCACCGTGACATTGCTGATGTGGTGGGCGTTGAGCGTCGCGTGGTCGGCGGTGCCCGGCAGCCGTCGGTAGTCGATGTACGACGCCATGAAGACGTCCGTGCGGACCCGCCGGTACCGGTCGCCCATGCTGTTGCGGACCTGCGCCATCGACACACCCTGCACGTCCAGCGCCGCCCGGAACGAGGCGTGCGTGCGCGCCAGATCGGTCGTGAAGTCCACGTCGTCGGCATACACCGTGATCGGGCCGTTGGTGGTCAGCCAGCCGATCGCCTCCGCCCACCGCGAATCGTTGCGGGCGTGCAGCGGGAACTGCAGCGGCAGCAGCGCCGGACCGCCGGCGCGGCGGATCGCGGTGCCCATCGCGGTGAGCACACCGGTGAACACGCTGCCCTCCGCGGCGACACACAGCTGCTCGAACTGTGCGGTGGCCTCGGCATCGAGCAGGGGACGGACGTCGGCGGCCTGCCGCACCGGCGACCCCGCCTCCACACCCAGATCCAGCGGGAAACTGGGCGACGTCCCGCCGCAGAGCGAGTAGAAGTGCGCCCACGCGGCGATCCGCGGATCGCTGTCGGCGATCGCGGGGGACCGGGCCTCGTCCCGGCAGAACGCGACGAAGCTGCCCGCCGGATGCGGATCGACGGCCGGTGTCAGACCGGCGCACTCCTCGTACAGCCGACGGAGGTCCGCCAGCGCGAACACCAGCGAGTAGCCGTCGACCAGGGTGTGGTCGAACGCGGCGATGATCGTCGACGAGGTGTCCCGCTCGATGGTCGCGAACATGTAGGCGGGTGCGGTCAGCGGGTCGCACACCTCGGTGAAGCGGCCGCGCAGGTGGTCGCGCAGATCGTCCGACGCGGTGAACACCTGCGACGGCGACGGGGTCACGCGTACCTGCCGAGGATCGAAATCGACCCGGCCGATCGAATCCGGAGTCACCTCGAACCCGGTGTGCAGGCTGTCGTGCCGCTCGATGAACAACCGGAACGCCCGCGCCAGCGCCTCCCGGTCGAGGCGGATCGGCAGGTCGAAGGCCGCGGCCATCCACACGCTGCGCCCGGCGCCGTGGATCCGCGCGGTCTCGAGGTGGAAGTGCTGGTTGTACGACGGCAGCAGATCGGAGTCGGTGACCGTCCCCGGGTCCGGGGTGACCAGCCATTCCGTCAGCTCGCCGGGTGTGACGTGGTAGCGGTCGATAGCGGTGACGTGCATGTCGATCACCCCTTTCCGATTGTGTAGTCGCCGGTGTCGGCGACGGTGCGAATGATGACGCCCAACCGCTCCGCGTAGCGGCTCACGGAGTCGTGCGCAGCCGGGGTGTCGGGGTGGGACAGTGCGATCCAGGTGCTGTCGTGCAACTGGTTGATCCACATCGACACGATGGAGGTGTCCTTGCCGCCGACGAGGCCGGTGATGTGGGACGCCGCGACCGTGGCCGCGTCGAGCGGCAGTCGGTGCACATCGAGGTACGACACGATCGGCGGTACCGACAGCGTCGACGGGGCGACCGAGGCGCCGTCGCCGGCGGCGGCCAGCACCATGTCGATCACCCGGTGAACCGAGACGTCCGCGAGCGCGCGACCGCCCCGGTAGGCCTCCCGCGCGCGGGAGGCGAGTTCGGAGAAACTGGTGGCGCCGTCGAGGCCGAAGCTCACCGGGATGACGTTGATGAACCAGCCCTGCGACCAGGCGAAGTCGGCCCCGCGGGTGCCCACCGGAGTGAGCCCCAGGTACCGGTCCCGACCGGCGAGCTCGTGCTCGACGATCGCCAGCGCCGCGAACCACGCGCCGATGGCGTTCCCGCCGTGCGCCGCCGCGACCTCGGTGAACCGCGCGCTCTGCACGGGGTCCGCCAGGTCGAAGCGCGAGCCCACCGCGGGCCGGGGACCGTCCTCGACACCCAGGTCGAGGGGGAAGCTGGGGAGGGTGCCGCCGTGCTCGGCGAGATGCGACAGCCAGCCGGTGACCTGCGGCGACGCCAGGGTCAGCGCCTTGGCCCGCTCCTGCTCCTGCTGGCTGAACTCGACGAAACTGCCCGCGTCGGGCAGCTCGGCCGGCGTGCCGGACACCTCGGCGAGGTACAGGGTCCGCAGCTCGGCGAACGTGAGCAGCATCGACTGTGCATCGGTGTGCGCGTGGTCGACGGCGTGGAACACCGTGAACCGGGCCGCGTCGGCCCCGGTCTCGCCGCTGCCGGTGTCGTGCTCGACGGCGCCGAACACGAACGCCGGCCAGGACAGCGCCGACGTGCCGGTCGCGAACCGGTGCTCGACGTGCTTGCGGATCTGCTCGGAGCTCGCGTGTTCGTCGATGATCCGGGGCTCGAGCTCGATCCCCTCCGCCGGGACGACGTGCCGGCGGATCGGGTTGCCCGCATCGGTGGGATCGGCGTCGGGGTCCTCGAACGAAAACCAGCTCGCGAAGGTTTCGTGCCGGCGCAGGTAGGTCTCGATGGCCCGCGTCATGGCCGGGGCGTCCAGTGGGCCCTCGATCTCGAAGGCCATGCCGATCCACGGTGACTGGGCGGCTGAGGTCCGTGCCGTCACCGCGGCCCGGCGCAGGTGACGCTCCTGGATTGTGGACGGCAGTGCCGGATCGATCGCGGCTTCCGCCGCGACACGAGCCGCGTGATCACTGACCGTCCACTCGACGAGCCGCCCCGATGGCGGCGTCCAATGGGTGATCAGGTTGAGCTCCATGCAAGGCACTCCGAAGGTGTAGCGGGCACACCTCCCGCGACTCGTCGCCAGGAGGCGCTGCGCGCGGTCGTGGTGGTGGGGTGTGCTCAGAGTCACCCCCGAGCGCGCTCACGAGATTAGGCGGGAAGGTCTCGAAAGTGTCTACTTTCATGCATTCTTGGGAAAGAACACGTTTCAAGATCGGTAAAGTGAAGGGCGTCCTGTGTCAACTTTGCAGCCGCATCCGACGCCATCGGACACCGTGACGTACCCGCCCCCACGTCGGGCGTGGCTGGGCCTGACCGCCAGCCTGCTCGCGGTGTTCATGCAGTTGCTCGACACGACGATCATGAACGTCGCACTGCCCAGCATCGCGTCCGACCTCGGCGCCGACTCGTCCGCGCAGTTGCTCATGGTCAGCGTGTACGTCCTGGCGTTCGCGTGCACCCTCATCACAGCCGCCCGACTCGGCGACATGCTGGGCCGGCGACGGGTGTTCCTCGCCGCGATGTCCGTCTTCGTGCTGGCGTCCCTGCTGTGCGGTCTCGCGCAGGACCCGCTGTGGCTGGTGCTGGCGCGCGCGGTCCAGGGCCTGGCCGCCGGATCGATGTCGGCGCAGACCTTCGCCCTCATCGCCGGACTGTTCCCGAAGTCGCGCCACGCCCGCGTCTTCGGCATCTACGGTGCGACGATCGGCCTGGCCACCGTCTCCGGCCCGCTCGTCGGTGGTCTGCTGATCGCCTGGGACCTGTTCGGATGGGGCTGGCGAACGATCTTCCTGGTCAATCTGCCGCTGGGCCTGCTCGCCCTCGGCGTCGCCTGGCGGTATCTGCTCGACGCCCGCCCACCGACGCCCCGGCGACTGGACCCGGTCGGAGCGGCACTGTCGGCGCTCGGTCTGCTGCTGCTCATCTGGCCGCTCGTCGAGGGCCGGGAGCGGGGCTGGCCACCGGTGCTGATCACGATGCTCGCGATGTCCGTGCCGGTCCTGGTGGTGTTCGTGGTGTACGAGCGCCGACTCGCGCGCCGCGGCGGCGACCCGGTACTGCGCATCGACCTGTGCGCCGACCGGTCCTTCACCCGCGGCGCGATCATGGTGTTCCTGTTCTTCGGCACCCTGACGTCGATGATCTTCACGATCTCGCTGACCCTCCAGTTCGGCTTCGGGTTCTCGGCGCTGAAGGCCGGTGTCACCACGCTGCCGTGGGCCGTGGGGACCGGCCTGGCCGCCCCGCTGGCCGCACTGGTGTACCGGCGAATCGGCAACCTGGTCCTGCCGCTCGGCATGGTGCTGTTCGCCGGATCGCTGGTGGCGCTGGCCGAGGTCCTGCACCGGGAGGGCACCGATCCCGGCCTGTCGGCGCTGGCCGGGCCACTCGTCGTCGGCGGTGTCGGACTCGGCCTGTTCGTCGCGTCGCTGCAGACGGCGGTGCTGGCCTCGGTCCGTCAGGAGCAGGCCGGGATCGTGTCCGGCCTGCTGCCCACCATCCAGCAGGTGGGCAGTGCAATCGGTCTGTCGGTGATCGGTGTGGTGTTCTTCGGCCTCGTCGCGGTCGCGGCCCCCGACGCGGTGCAGCAACAGCGCGGCGACCTGGTGGCCGGTCTGACGTCCGCCGGAGTACCCGCCCCGCTGATCCCGCAGGTGGAGAAGAAGTTCGTGGACTGCGCCACCGAGCAGCTGTCGTCGTCGCATCCGGCGCGGGTGCCGGACGGCTGCGCCGATCTCGGCGGGGGCGGCTCGCTGACGGGCGCGCAGCAGCAGATCGTCGACAAGGCGCTGGCGGTGTCACTGGACTCGGCACGGGCCGCGGCCGGTGAGGCGTTCCTGCAGGCCGAGCGGCGAGTGCTGTGGGTCGTCGGTGGCATCGGTGTCCTCCTCGCGCTCGGGTCGCTCACCCTGCCGCGCTGGAACAGGGTCGAGGAGGACGACGCGGTCGAGTCGTCGGAACCGGTCGAAGCGCGTGTCGCCGTGGGGAACTCGCGGTAGATGGATCCCGACCTCACCGGTCGCGCCGACATCGACCGACTGCTGCGCGCGTTCTACGAGCGGGCGCTGGTCGACCCGCTCCTGGCGCCGGCGTTCGAGACGCTCGCGGTGGTGGGACTCGACGAGCACCTACCCGTCGTCGGCGACTTCTGGGAACAGATCCTGTTCCGGACGGTCAGATATCAGGGGCATTTCGGACCCGTGCACGACGCGCTGCACCGACAGCACGGCCTCGCGGGCGAACGATTGGAACGCTGGCTGGCGTTGTGGTGCGCGGTGGTGGACGAAGAGTTCGCGGGACCGAACGCCGATCGGGCCAAGACGAAGGCGCGGGCGATGGCTGCGGCCCTGCAGCGAGGGTGGAACTGAACCGGGACTAGCGAACCGGAGTGTTCGCGGCCCACAGGTCGGCGATCCCGACGCCGACATCGGTGAGCAGATGCCGCACCAGCGGCAGGCCGATCCCGACGACGCTCGACGGATCGCCCTCGATCCGCTCCACGAACCAGCCGCCGAGGCTGTCGAGGGTGAAGGCGCCGGCGACCTTCAACGGCTCCCCGGTCGCGAGATACGCCTCGAGGTCCGCATCGGACGGCGATGCGAAGTGCACGACGGTGCCACTGTGATCCGACGACTCGGCGACGACCGCACCGTCGGCGGTGCGGAGCACACTGTGCCCCGTCAGGAGCGTCGCGCTGCGGCCGGCCATGGACTTCCAGCGGCGGCGGGCGACGTCGACGGTGTGCGGCTTGCCCTGCAGTTCGCCGTCGATGAGCAGCATCGAATCGCAGCCGATCACGACGGCGTCGGTGATGCCCTCGGCATTCAGGGCGGGAATCACGTCGCGGGCCTTGGCCTCGGCGAGCGTGGTGACGACCAGTTCGGGGGCGGCGGACGGCCCCAGGCGGTCGATGATTGCATCCTCGTCCACGCCGGAGACGCGGACGGTGGGTTCGACCCCGGCGCCCCGCAGCACGGAAAGCCGTGCCGGGGACGCCGAGGCGAGAACCAGGTGTGTCACTTGTGCGGACCGATCGATCAGAACGGGCGCGCGGCGACCGGGTTGCCGAACGAGTACGGCGAGAACGGCGCGTGCCCGCGATGCATGCGGGTGGGCGCGCCCCAGGTCTCGGGCGGCAGGCCGTCACCGGCCGGCGCACCCGAGGCGGCCGCCGCGGACAGCACCGCAACAAGCACGGCGACATCCTCGTCGGTCGGGTTGCCCTTGACGATCGTGATCATCGGCGATTGCGGGCCCGACGTGATGGCGGGCTCGAGTCCGGCGACAGCGTCGGCCAACGCAGCTCCTTCGAGCGAGGACGCGTCCAGCAGCGCGGCGTCGGTGAGCACTTCTTCCGGGGTGGTCGCTGTCATAGGGGGATGTTCCCATGCTTCTTGGGCGGAAGCGAAACCATCTTGCGCTCGAGCAGACGCAGAGCGGAGACGATCTGTCCGCGGGTGTGCGACGGCGGGATGACCGCGTCGATGTAGCCGCGCTCGGCCGCAACGTACGGGTTCACCAGGGTGTCCTCGTACTCCTGCTGCAGCTTCAGGCGCAGTGCATCGACGTCTTCACCGTTCTTGGCGGCCTCGAGCAGCTGCTTGCGGTAGACGAAGCCGACAGCGCCGGACGCGCCCATGACCGCGATCTGTGCGGTCGGCCACGCCAGGTTGACGTCGGCGCCCATGTGCTTGGAGCCCATGACGTCGTACGCGCCGCCGTACGCCTTGCGGGTGATGACGGTGATCTTGCCGACCGTCGCCTCGCCGTACGCGTACAGCAGCTTCGCGCCGCGGCGGATGATGCCGTTGTACTCCTGCTCGGTGCCCGGGAGGAAGCCCGGGACGTCGACCAGGGTGATGATCGGGACGTTGAACGCGTCGCAGGTGCGGACGAAGCGCGCGGCCTTCTCGGACGCATCGATGTCGAGGCAGCCCGCGAACTGGGTGGGCTGGTTCGCGACGATGCCGACGCTGCGGCCGTCGACGCGGCCGTAGCCGACGATGACGTTCATGGCACGGCCGGCCTGCACCTCGAGGAACTCGTCGTCGTCGAGGATGCGACGGATGACCTCGTGCATGTCGTACGGCTGGTTGGCCGAGTCCGGGATCAGCGTGTCGAGCTCGCGGTCCTCGTCGGTGAGCGAGTCCTCGATCGAGCCGACGATCGGATCGGTCGGGGCCAGGCGCGGGGTCGCGGCCTGGTTGTTGCTCGGCAGGTAGGACAGCAGGTCCTTGACGTAGTCGAGCGCGTCCTGCTCGCCGGAGGCGACGTAGTGCGCGACACCCGACTTGGCCATGTGGGTCCGGGCGCCGCCCAGGTCCTCCATGGTGACGTCCTCGCCGGTGACGGTCTTGATGACGTCCGGGCCGGTGACGAACATCTGGCTGGCCTCGTCGACCATGACCACGAAGTCGGTCAGCGCGGGGGAGTAGACGTGTCCACCGGCGGCCGGGCCCATGATCAGGGAGATCTGCGGGATGACACCCGAGGCCTGGACGTTGCGGTGGAAGATCTCGCCGTACAGGCCGAGCGAGACGACGCCCTCCTGGATACGCGCGCCGGCACCTTCGTTGATGCCGATCAGCGGGCGGCCGGTCTTGATCGCCAGGTCCATGACCTTGACGATCTTCTCGCCGTAGATCTCGCCGAGCGAGCCGCCGAACACGGTGGCGTCCTGGCTGAAGACGCAGACGTCGCGGCCGTCGATGGTGCCGTAGCCCGTGACGACGCCGTCACCGACGGGGCGGTTGTCGGCGAGGCCGAAGTTGGTGCTGCGGTGCCGGGCCAGGGCGTCGAGCTCGACGAACGAGCCCTCGTCCAGGAGCGCGGTGATGCGCTCGCGCGCCGTCAGCTTGCCCTTCGCATGGACCTTCTCGACTGCGGCCTCACCCATCGGCTGCATTGCCTGCGCCTGACGGTTCCGCAGGTCAGCGAGCTTTCCCGCCGTCGTGTGGATATCGGGGGTATTCGCCGCCTCCGCCGCGGCTGGCTCCTGCACACTGGTCATGGGCAGTGAGCTTAACCAGGTCTCCGAGGCCTCCGTCGAGTGAGGTCGGGTTGCGCTGAATTATTCAACCTAAGCTACTGACGAGTCACATTCCAGTAGTGCCCCCGGGTGCATTCTAGGCTGGGCGAATGGCTGGAGACATGTGGACCGATCTCAACCGACCCCCGCTGAATGCCGACGCGCTCCGACGTGCGCTCGTCCGCGACGCCGGGGGTGACCCGGACGCGTTCTGGTCCCGTGTCGACGTGGTGGCCGAGACCGGTTCCACCAACGCTGATCTACTGGCGCGGCCCCGGGACGGCGACTACGCCCGCAGCGTGCTCGTCGCGGAATACCAGTCGGGTGGTCGCGGGCGGCACGCGCGACCGTGGGTGAGCGCACCCCGGGCGCTCGTGACGGTGTCCGCGGTGCTCGACATGCCCGGCTTGGAACTGTCCGACATCGGGTGGCTTCCGCTGCTGTCCGGGATCGCGGTGGTGGACGCCCTGCGCAACGTCGCGAAGGTCGACGCAGAACTCAAGTGGCCCAACGACGTCCTCATCGGGGGGAAGAAGGTCGCCGGCATTCTCGCGGAGGTGGCGGCTACTGCGCCCGTGCCGACGGTCGTCGTCGGGATCGGACTGAACGTGAGCCTGACCGAGGACGAGTTGCCGGTGCCCACCGCGACGTCACTGGTGTTGGAGGAAGCGGACGTCGCCGACCGTGACATTCTGCTGCGGGCCGTGCTCCGGGAGCTGGCGCGGCGCTGGCGGGACTGGCAATCGGTGGGGTGGCGAGTGGAGGACCTCACGGCCGCCTACCGGGAGCGGTGCGGCACCCTCGGACAGTTGGTTCGCGCGGAGCTCCCCGGCGATCGGGAACTGATCGGGATCGCGACCGATGTCGATGTCGAGGGGCGGATCGTGATCACGGCAGAGGGCGAGTCGCCGGTCGCGGTATCGGCCGGCGACATCACCCATCTGCGTCGTCTGTGAGCGTCAGGCGCGCTCGGTGTCCCACGTGGACACGGCCCAGATCACCACGATGTCGAGCGCGATGATCAGGATCGACCACATCGGGTACCACGGGATCCACAGGAAGTTCGCGATGATCGACAGCGCCGCGATGACGATCGCGGTCACCCGCGCCCACGTCGCACCGGTCAACAGCCCCAGCCCGACGAGGACCACGACGATGCCGAGGACCAGGTGGATCCAACCCCAGGTGGTGAGGTCGAACTGGTAGACGTACTCGGGGCCGACGACGAAGAAGTTGTCGTCCGCGAGTGCGGAGATTCCCTGGAAGATCTGCAGGATTCCGACAGTCATGAGAATGATCGCGGCGGCGATCGACGTTCCCGCAGCGAAGCCCTGTTTGGCGCCGCCCGAACTGTGGGTAGTCGGTGTGCGATCCGTCATCGCAGTTCCCCTTTCGATCGGTCGAGTAGACATCGTGGGAGAAGCCACTCCTTCAGGAGGAGTGTCGCCTCGAATTCTGCTCGGGAACCTCACCCGCTGCGGGTGAAACCGCATGAAGTCGCACGAGAGAAGGACAAAACGCTCCCGCACTGGAAATAGCGTGAATTGCTGCTACTTTGACGCTCATCCACGATTGCGGAGGGGAAGACGATGAATGGTCGACAGAGCGAGACGACAGGATTGGACGATGTCTGGGCCGGCGATTCCGGGCAGTGGGAAACCGCCCGCCGCTTCCTGACCGGACTGACCGTCGTCTTCGGACTGCTGACGGTCGGCCTCGGCATCGCGATGCTCGTCTGGCCCAGCGCGACCCTGGTGGTGGCGGCCGTCCTCATCGCGATCCAGGTGTTCGCGTTCGGCATCATCCAGATCGTGCGGTCGTTCGCCGAGGTCGGCGCACCGAGCTCGGCGCGCACCCTCACCGGCCTGTCGGGTGCTCTGGCGATCCTGCTGGGGTTCCTCGTGCTCCGCAGTCCACTGCAGACGCTCGTGGTCATCGCGCTCGTCATCGGAGCGTGGTGGGTGTTCCGTGGTGTCCTCGACATCGTCGCCGGAGCGTCGGAGGTCCCGGGCAACCGTGCTGTCGGGATCGTGCTGGGACTGATCAGTGTCGTGGCGGGTGCGATCGTGCTGCTCCAGCCGCAGCTGTCGCTCGAGGTCTTCGTGATCGTCGTGGGCGTCTGGATGGTCCTGTACGGCGTCATCGTGGTCGCGGCGGCCTTCCTCACTCGACGCGCGAGCTGATCCGCCGGACCTGAATCGGGTCCCACGGCGAGTGGAGGTCCGATGGCGCGCAAGAACATTCGGCAGTCGCCGGTCCCGACGAACCGACCGGACTGGGCGATCCCGCGTGGGAGGTCCGTGAACCGTCGGGCACCTCGCCGGACCGGCGACCTGTCACACTCTTCGCATGGGCTATCCGCAGGACGCGCTGGCGGTCGACGAGGAGCTGGTGCTGCACCGGCACCCGCACTGGAAGATGCTCGTCGTCCCGGCGCTGATCTTCATCCTGGCCACCGCGGTCGCGGGTTTCGCGGCGGGAATCGCGCAGTCGCAGTTGAGTGGCGGCGCCGTGACCGTCGTGCTCCTCGTGATCGCCGCCCTGTGGGTCGCCGTCGTCGGATGGCGGGTGCTCGTGCCGGTGCTCCGGTGGAACTCGACGCACTTCATCGTCACCGACCGCCGGGTGATGATCCGGCACGGGGTGATGACCCACACCGGCATCGACATCCCGATGAACAGAATCAGCAACGTGCAGTTCCGGCACGGACTGGTGGACCGGATGCTGCGCACCGGAACGCTCGTCATCGTCTCGTCGTCCGACGACCCCCTCGAGTTCGACGACATTCCCGACGTGCAGAAGGTGCATTCGCGGCTGTACCACCAGGTGTTCGATTCCACCTCCATGCCCCGCAACGACCATCGCGGGGAGTACCCGGGGCCGGGACAGACACCGGACGACCCCGGGGACGACGGCCGGAATCTCCGGAAAGGCTGGTAATGGGGCCGCGCCGACGACACCGACCGTAGGCTGTCGTCGTGACCGCTGTACTACTTGCCGAAGATGACGAGGCCATCGCTGCGCCACTGTCGCGTGCACTCGGACGCGAGGGCTACACCGTCACGATCGAACAGACCGGGCCCTCGGCGCTCGACCGCGCACTGACCGGCGAGTTCGAACTCCTCATCCTCGACCTCGGTCTGCCCGGGATGGACGGCCTCGAGGTGTGCCGCCAACTGCGGGCCCACAGCCTGGACCTCGCCGTGCTGATGCTGACCGCACGCACCGACGAGGTCGACTTCGTGGTCGGTCTCGATGCCGGCGCCGACGACTACGTCGGCAAACCGTTCCGCCTCGCCGAACTGATGGCACGCGTGCGGGCCCTGCTCCGTCGCAGCGGCGGCGGGGAGGACGTGGTCGTCGAGGTGGCCGGAATCCGCCTCGAGCCCGCGGCCCGTCGAGTGCTCGTCAACGGATCCGAGGTGGCGCTGGCCAACAAGGAGTACGAACTGCTGCGCGTGCTGCTCGAGCATGCCGGCCAGGTCGTCTCCCGCGACACGATCCTGCGCGAGGTGTGGGGCGACGTCGAACTGCGCGGATCGAAGACGCTCGACATGCACATGTCCTGGCTGCGCCGCAAGATCGGTGACGAGGGAGCGGGCGCCGACCGCCGGATCTCGACCGTGCGTGGAGTCGGCTTCCGCATCAACACCGACTAGGTCTCCCGCGCCGTGCGCCGCAGAATCCTGCAATCGATCCTCGCCGTCGTCATCTTCACCGGCCTGTTGCTCGGCGTGCCGCTGATCTACACCGCGTGGCAGTGGGTGGAGGACTTCACCCGCAGCGACCTGCAGGGCCGACTCGACCGGATGGCCGCCGAGATCATCGTCCAGGAGGGCACCTCCGGCGTCGTCGAAGGCGGACTCGACACGACAGGGCTGCGGCTGGTCGTCCCGGAGGGCGGCAAACTCGTGGTCGTCTACCCGACCCCCGAGGAGGGCGCGGCACGTCTGGACATCGGCGCCGACACGGTGGAGTCCCCGCTCGTCGAATCCCTGTCGATGGGGACGTCGGGGTCGCTGCGCCTCGAGGTGCCGTCGAATCGGATGCGGACCCTGCAACAGCAGGCCGTCGGCGCCGTGACCCTGCTGGTGTTCGCGTCGATGGGCGCCGGCGCCGGTGTCGCCGTAGTCACCGCAAAACGTCTCGCCGACCCGCTCAAGGACGTCGCCGAGCGCGCGGCCCGGCTCGCCGAGGGCGACTTCCGGCCGGACTCCCGACGACACGACATTCCCGAACTCGACCGCGTGTCCGACGTGCTCGACTCGGCGACGGTGGAGATCGCCGGACGTCTGCAACGCGAACACGCCCTCGTCGGCGACGTCTCACACCAGCTGCGCAGCCGCCTCACCGCTGTGCGGTTGCGGCTCGACGAACTGTCGGGCCATCCGGACCCGGCCGTGGTCCACGAAGCCGAGGAAGCGATGGCCCAGGTCGACCGGCTCACCGTCGCCGTGGACGACCTGGTGCGCTCCTCGCGGGCCAACGGTGCCGCCGACCGGGAACCGGTATCGGTGGTGGGCGAACTCGCGAGCGTCGTCGCCGACTGGCAGGGACCGTTCAAGGACGCGGGCCGCGTGCTGCGATTGCGCGGAGAACCACGGTTGACATCGTCGGCGACCGGATCACGGCTCCGGGAGGCCGTGTCCGTGCTGATCGACAACGCCCTCCAACACGGCGCCGGCACCTGCACGGTGTCCGTGCGCCTGGTGTCCGGACCGGTGGGCCACGACTCCGGCAAGGGCTCGCGGGTGTGCGTCGAGGTGTCGGACGAGGGCGAGGGGGTGAGCGACGAGCTCGCGCCGCACATCTTCGATCGGGGCTTCTCCGGGGCCGGATCGACCGGCGTCGGACTGGCGCTCGCGCGGGCGCTCGTGGAGGCGGACGGAGGCCGGCTGGAACTGCAGCGGCGACGTCCGGCGTTGTTCGCGGTGTTCCTCGCCCCGGTCAAGAACGAGGCGCCGACCCGGGTGGTCGGCATCCACGAACCGCGCTAGGAGCGGGCGGGGTCCTCGCCGGCGAGTTCGACCTGCTCCGGCTGCTCGATCACCTCGTGGACGGCGGCCACGGGCGCAGCGGTCGCAGGAGCGGCGGCGTCGGCGGTCTTCGCGGTGTTCGCGATGTCGGCGGAGTTGTCAGAGTTGTCAGAGTTGTCCTCGGGGAACACCCACCGCCGGAACGACCAGAACCGGAACACCATCTGGAACAGGTTGCCGATGATGTAGTTCAGAACGAAGTCGACCACCACCAGCGTCCCGAAGCCCAGGGACGTGCGGATGTCGAAGAGGTTGTTCGCGATCCACAGCGGTGCCGCGGCGATGAGGACACCGATGCCGGAGATCGTGAAGAAGAGCAGTGCCTCGTGGTGGCGTTCGCGGCCGCCGCGATGCTTGAACGACCATTCGCGGTTGAGGATGTAGCTCAGGACGGTCGCCACCACACCCGAGAGGATCTTCGCGACCACGGGCTTCTGCTCGAGGATCGTGAGGCTCAGGGAGTAGAAGATCGCGAGGTCGACCACCATCGTCGTGCCGCCGACGATTGCGAACTTGATCAATTCGTGGTGGCGAAGAACGATGGCTCTGAACGGCTGAGGAACTCGGCTCATCGCCGCGTCGACGAAAGACACAACATCGTATTCTACGAACCCGGGATCTCGATCGATGCAGCGGACTGTCCATTATCAGGTTCTCCACAGCTTGGGACCGTCGATGACCTCGGAAGAACCGTTCCGAGGTGAACGTGACACCATGGTGTGTCGTGACCGGCAAATCTGATTCCGAACCTCGCCCCGCCCCTCCGCGCGATCTGCCCAGCGGTATGCCCGTGGTGACGATGATCGGTGGTGGCCAGCTCGCGCGCATGACCCACCAGGCCGCAGTCGAGCTGGGCCAGACGCTGCGGGTGCTGTCCGGCAGCATCGACGAACCCGCCGCCCAGGTCAGCCCCGACGTCGTCCTGGGCAGCCACGAAGATCTCGCGGCGCTGCGCAAGGCCGCGCTCGGCTCGAATGCGCTGACGTTCGACCACGAGCACGTCCCCACCGAGCACCTCGAGGTGCTGGTGGCCGAGGGTGTCAACGTGCAGCCGCCGCCGCAGGCGCTCGTGTACGCGCAGGACAAGCTGGCGATGCGCCGCAAGCTCAGTGAGATGGGCGCCCCGGTCCCGGCCTTCGCCGAGGTCACGTGGGCCGAGGACGTGATCCGTTTCGGTGCCGAGCACGGTTGGCCGATCGTCCTCAAGGCGGTGCGCGGCGGCTACGACGGCCGTGGCGTGTGGATCACCGACGACTCCGACGAGGCCGAGGCCATCGTCACCGAGCAGCTCGACAAGGGCGTCGAACTGATGGTCGAGCAGGCCGTCGACTTCACCCGTGAGCTGTCCGCGATGGTGGCGCGGTCGCCGTTCGGTCAGGGGGCGTCGTGGCCGGTCGTCGAGACCGTGCAGCGCAGCGGTCAGTGCGCGGTGGTGCTCGCGCCGGCGCCGCAGCTGTCGGCTGAGCTGGCGTCCGAGGCCGAGCAGCTCGCGCTGCAGATCGCGGCCGAACTCGGTGTCGTCGGATCGATGGCCGTGGAGCTGTTCGAGACCACCGGCGGCACGCTGATCGTGAACGAACTGGCGATGCGCCCCCACAACTCGGGCCACTGGACCCAGGACGGCGCGCGGACGTCGCAGTTCGAACAGCACCTGCGTGCGGTTCTCGACTACCCGCTCGGCGACACGTCGCCCCTCGCGCCGGTCACGGTGATGGCGAACGTGCTGGGGGCCCCGGAGGCTCCGGCCATGAGCATGGACGAGCGCCTGCACCACCTGTTCGCGCGGATGCCCGACGCGAAGGTGCACCTGTACGGCAAGGGCGAACGCAAGGACCGCAAGATCGGGCACGTGAACATCGTCGGCGCAGCCGGCGGGTCCGTCACCGACCCGGACTACGTGGCGGCCGTGCGTGAGCGCGCGGAACGGGCGGCACACTGGCTGTCGCACGCCGAATGGACTGATGGATGGGATTCTCACGGTGAGTGATTCGAACGGGCCCGCAGTCGGGCTGATCATGGGCAGCGATTCGGACTGGCCGACGATGGAGGCCGCCGCCGAGGCGCTCGCCGAGTTCGGTATCCGGTTCGAGGTGGGCGTCGTGTCCGCGCACCGCACCCCGCAGCGCATGCTCGACTACGCGCGCGACGCCGCGGGCCGCGGCATCAAGGTCATCATCGCCGGTGCCGGTGGCGCCGCGCACCTGCCCGGCATGGTGGCGTCGGCGACGCCGCTGCCGGTGATCGGCGTGCCGGTACCGCTCAAGTACCTCGACGGCATGGACTCGCTGCTGTCGATCGTGCAGATGCCGGCCGGGGTCCCGGTCGCGACGGTGTCGATCGGCGGCGCGCGCAACGCGGGCCTGCTGGCCGCGCGCATCCTCGGCGCGTCGGATCCGGCCCTGCAGCAGCGGATGGCCGACTTCCAAGCGGGTCTCGAGCAGATGGTCCTGGAGAAGGACGCGGCGCTGCGCGCCAAGCTGCTCGGCTGAGCAGCCGGATCCGGGTTCTAGGCTGACGGGATGGCCCGGTTCCCCCTGAGCGAGCGTTGGTATCGCTGGAGCGCCGCCCACGCGGTCGGAATCGACCGTGTCGAGGCGGCGCTCCTGACGTTGGTCTGCCTGGCCGCTGCCGTCGACGGCAGCGACGTGCGGATCATCGTCTCGCTGGGTATGACGGTGCCGCTCGCGTGGCGGCGCTCGCGCCCCGTCGCGTCGGGGTTCGTGATCGCGGCGTTCGCGGTCGTGCACCTGCTGGTGATCCCCGGCACCTTGATGCCCAGTGCGGTCGCGGTACCGATCGCGCTGTACGCGTTCGCGGCGTACACGCCCCGGTGGAGCAGCTACACGGCACTGGCGCTCGCGATCCTGGGGGCCACCGCCGCCGGCGTCGAGTACTTCGGGTACGACGGGCGCACCTGGCAGGGCGCAGCGGCCAACTCGGCGTTCCTGATCGTGTTCGTCATCGCGGTGTGGGCGTTCGGCGACCTGCGCCGGGTGCGCATCCAGGAACTCGAGGGACTCGCCGAGCGGGCGCGGTTGCTGGAACTCGAGCGCGCCCAGGAGGCGGAACTGGCGGCCGTCAACGAGCGCACCCGCATCGCCCGCGAGATGCACGACATCGTCGCGCACTCGCTCACCGTCGTGATCGCGCAGGCCGACGGCGGACGCTACAGCGCCGCGCGGGATCCGCAGGCCGCGATCGATGCGCTCGAGACCATCTCGTCGACCGGTCGGCAGGCTCTGACCGACATGCGGGCGTTGCTGTCGGTGCTGCGCGAGGACCGGCCCCGCGAGTTCGCGGTCATGCCCGGCGCCGGTGACATTCCCGGATTGGTGACCGAGCTGCAGCGGGGCGGTCTCGACGTCGACCTGACCGTGACCGGGGAGCCCCGCGAGTTGTCCACCGGTACCGGGCTCACGGCGTACCGCATCGTCCAGGAGTCGCTCACCAACGTGCTCAAGCATGCCGGGCCGGGAGCGCTGGCGCGGGTCGAGGTGAACTGGGGCGGCGACGACGTCGAACTCGTCGTCGACGACGACGGTCGCGGCGGCGCGGCCGCCCTGATCGACGCTGCCCCCGGCGGGCAGGGCGTCATCGGCATGACCGAGCGCGCCAAGCTGCACGGCGGCAGGCTCGTCGCCGGACCGGTGCCGGGCGGCGGCTATCGGGTGCGGGGCCGGTTGCCGTACGCCGCGCCCTAGGTGTACCCGGTCAGGACGTTGGTAGCGGGCGTGTCGGCTTGATGTGAAGAGAACCTCCGAGTG
>NZ_JPOC01000028.1 GCF_000738775.1 Prescottella defluvii | reverse complement strand
CGCGTGCAGTGCCGGTAGTGCCGATAGTGGGGGTGGTGTCGGTGTTGCTCACAGCTGATTCTTCCTTCGCTGTCCGGGGTGGTGGGTGCGGAGCGTCAACGGGTCGGGGCGGCCATGCCGTCGAGGAACACCGTGATGCAGTCGTTCGAGAGCTCGTCGATCGTGTAGGGGTCGTCCGGCTTTCGCCAGTAGACGGTGAACCACACCGAGTCCCTCAGGAATCGGTGGAACACCTTGGACGGAACGTCCGTTCGGAGGACGCCGGCTTCCTTGCCCGCCTCGATGGCATCGAGCCAGATGGCCTGGATCTCGTCTGCGATCGTGCGGGCCTCGTCGAAGTCGCGCAGGCCACGCAGGTTGGGGAACTCTGCGTGATAGACCTTCGTCGCGTCGGGACGCGCGGCGCCCGTCGCGAGTGAGACGTCGACGATCGCCTTCAGTCGGGCGCGGGGCTCGAGCTGGTCCAGTCCCATCGTGCGGTAGTTCGCGAGTAGGTCCGAGAGGAACACCGTGACCAGTTCGGTGACGATGGCGCCCTTCGACCGGAAGTAGTGGTACAGCGCCCCGGCGTTCAGGCCGACCTCGTCGCCGATCTCCCGCATCGACGTTCCGGTGATGCCACGCGCTGCGAACAGGGTGGCGGCGGCGTCGAGGATCTCGGACTTGCGGTCCTGGGGTTCCGCCACTTCAGTCCCTTCCGATTTGAACACTCATTCAACGACATTAACCGGGCCGGTTGCGTCGAGTCAAAGCGGCAACGTTTCGCTGCCCGACGTTCCGTCGAACATGGTTGGCGCCGTGCAGATTCGGGCGGACGTGCAGCGTGTGTTCGGTTGCGGGCCCGCCTTGACGGCGTGAATTCTTCGACCTATATTCGCCTTGAATGAACGTTCAATACGCTTTATTCGGGCATGTGGTTGCGTCATCGGACGTGCGGCTCCGCGGTCGCTGTGAAGCGGTGTCGGCGTGGATGTGACGCCCGCCCATGCTCTTTCCGCCCGGCTGGTGGCGCGAGCCCACTGGGTGTCCGTGCGACCTGCCGCCGCGGACACCTACCCGAAATCGACGAGGAGATTCCATGACCAGGGTTGTCTACGCCCGCAGTGTTCACGACGAGCGTGAGATCGAGGCCTGCCTCGAGGTCCTGCGTGGTGGTCCGTTCGCGCTGAAGATCGGCAAGAACGTCGCCGAGATGGAGCGCAAGGTCGCCGACCTCTACGGCAAGAAGCTGGGCCTGATGTGCAACTCGGGCTCGTCGGCGCTGTACCTGGCGCTCGAACTGCTCGATCTGCCCAAGGGCTCCGAGGTCATCACCTCGCCGCTCACGTTCTCGACCGACGTGTCGCCGATCGTCCGCGGCGGCTGGATCCCCGTGTTCGTCGACGTCGAGCCCGACACCTACAACGTCGACGTCAGCAAGATCGAGGAGCTGATCACCGACAAGACCAAGGCGATCCTGGTTCCGAACCTCGCCGGCAACGCCCCCGACTGGGATGCGATCCGCGAGATCGCCGACAAGCACGACCTCAAGGTCATCGAGGATTCGTGCGACTGCATCGGCACCACCCTGCGCGGCACCAAGACTGGCTCGCGCTCCGACATCACTGTCACCAGCTTCGCGATGTCGCACATCATCACGGCCGCCGGCAACGGCGGCATGGTGTGCCTCGACGACGAGAAGCTGCGCGACAAGGGCCTGATGCTGCGCCGCTGGGGCCGCCGCTCCGAGCCGCACCTCTTCGGGTCCGAGCAGGCGAAGACCGGTCGTGTGTTCCGTGAGGATCTCGACGGCGTCGCCTACGACAACGACTTCATCTTCGACGTCCTGCCGTGGAACTTCGAGCCGTCCGAGCTGGGATCGGCCTTCGGTCTGGTCCAGCTGAGCAAGCTCGAGGTCAACTACAAGCGCCGTCACCAGATCTTCGACGCCTTCAGCGCGGCCTTCGGCGCCTACCCGGAACTGTTCCGTCTGCCCAAGCCGCTGGAGGGCTTCTACACCGCGTGGCTGTGCTACCCGGTGACGATCCGTGAGGACGCCGGCTTCGCGCGTGGGGATCTGCAGGAGTCGCTCGAAGGAGCGGGCATCGACACTCGAACTGTGTGGAGTGGCAACGTCACGCGCCACCCGATGATGCGCAACGTCGAGTACCGCATCCCCGAGGGCGGCCTGCCCTTCGCCGACGAGGTCTTCGAGCGTGGCATGTCGCTCGGAATGAGCCACGGTATGAGCGACGAGGAACTCGACCACGTCGTCGCGAGCATCCACGCGTTCGCCTCCAAGTTCGCGACCGCGAAGCAGTAACCTGCCACTTCCTGTAAGAGCCCCCGGCCTTCGGCCGGGGGCTCTTCACGTTCCACGGCCATGCGATCCAATAGGTGGAACCAGGTTCTATGTCGTTTGGTCCGCATGTCTTGACATGCGCGTGATCCGCGCTACTCTCGAAGCATTCGTATAGAACACGGTTTCAATCATGCCGTCGATCAGGAGTGTCACAGTGACGAACGAAACCCCGTACATCCTCATCTCTGCCGACAGTCACGCCGGCGCCGATCACGCCACCTATCGCTCCTACCTCGAATCGAAGTGGCACGAGGAGTTCGACGCGTGGCGCGGGAAGTACAAGAACCCCTACCGCGACCTCGTCGACGACGGCCGAACTCGCAACTGGGACAACGAGCGTCGCCTGCGTGAGACGCAGGGAGACGGCACGGTCGGTGAGGTGCTCTTCCCCAACACGGTGCCTCCGTTCTTCCCGAGTGCAGCCGTCCTGGCGGGTCCGCCGCGGGCCGAGGACTTCGACAAGCGTCTCGCGGGTGTACGGGCGCACAACCGCTGGCTCAAGGATTTCTGCAACGACGCTCCTGCGCAGCGCGCCGGCGTCGCCCAGGTGTTCCTCAACGACGTCGACGAGGCGATCAAGGACGTCGAGTGGGTCAAGGAGAACGGACTGCGCGGCGGCATCCTGCTGCCGAACCTGGCGCCGGACGTCAAGTGGGTCAAGCCGCTGTACGACCCCGAGTACGACCGGCTGTGGAAGGTCTGTGAGGACCTCGGCGTGCCGGTGAACAGCCACGCCGGCACCGGCCTGCCCGACTACGGCCGCTACAAGACGTCGTCGCTGCTCTACATCAACGAGGTCGGCTTCTACTCGATGCGGCCGCTCGTGCAGATGATCCTCTCGGGCGTGTTCGAGCGGTTCCCGAAGCTCAAGTTCGCAGTATCCGAGCAGGGCTGCTCGTGGGCGCCGGACCTGATGCGCCAGCTCGACACGGTCGACCTCCGGGTCAAGCGCACCGGGCGGATCGGCGAGCTGTTCTACAGCGAGGACGAGCAGTTGCCGCTGCGTCCGAGCGAGTACTTCCGCCGCAACGTGTGGGTGGGCGCGACGATGCCGTCGGCGCAGGACATGGCGTCGCGCGACACCCTCGGCGAGGGCAAGTTCATGTGGGGCAGCGACTACCCGCACAACGAGGGCACGTACCCGTTCACCCGTGAGTGCGTCCGTCAGGTCATGCACGACGTGGAGGATGCGGAGCTGCGGAAGCTGTTCGCGGCGAACGCCGCCGAGCTGTACGACTTCGACCTGGACGCGCTGGCACCGCTGGCCGCGAAGTACGGACCCACGCCGTCCGAGGTCGCGCAGCCGCTCACCGAGCTGCCCGACGAGCCGAACGACGTGCTGCTGCGCGAATCCTTCGCCAAGCAGCTCGAGGCGGAGCTGGGCGCGTGACCGGCCGTCTGCGCGGACGGCGTGCGATCGTCACCGGAGCCAGCCGAGGCATCGGCGCCGGCATCGCGCAGCGGCTCGCGGCCGAAGGCGCCGCTGTCGCGATCGTCGCGCGCACGGTCGACGAACCCGGGCGCGGATTCGACGGCACCCTCGCCGCGACCGCCGACCTGATTCGCGCGAGCGGGGGCACCGTGGCGATCGTCCCGGCGGCCCTGGAGGATCCGGAGTCCCGCGGCCGGATCGTGCCGGAGGCCGAAGCGGCACTGGGCGGGCCCGTCGACATCCTCGTCAACAATGCCGCCGCGGCGATGTTCCAGCCGCTGCGGGACTACCCGGCCAAACGCGCGCACCTGACGTTCGAGGTGAATGTGCATGCGCCGCTGGATCTCGCGCAGCGGGTGATCCCCGGGATGCGGGAGCGGGGCGAGGGCTGGATCGTCAACATCACCAGTGGCACCGCCCGGATCCGGCCCGTCGAACCACTGCCCGAGGGAGAGACCGATCTGGACGCCGACATCCACGGCACCGCGCTGTACGGCATGAGCAAGGCGGCGCAGGACCGGATGACGGCGGGGCTGGCCGCTGAACTGAACGGCACCGGGATCCGGGTCAATGCGGTGCGCCCGCGCTCGGCGGTCGCGACCGCCGGTGCGATGTCGGTGGCGTCGAACATGGTCGGCACCCAGTGGTTCGTTCCCGAGTCGCTCGAGGAGATGGTCGAGGCGGTGACGTGGTTGTGCGATGCTGCGCCGCACTACACGGGCAACGTCGAGGCGAGCCTGGACATCCTCGAGCGTGAGAAGGTCACGGTCCAGGGTCTGGACGGCAGGCCGATCGCGAAGGAGCAGAACGCATGACGCCCTACGACGGCATCCCCATCGTCGACACGCACATCGGTTTCCGTGAGGCCGGCTACGACGAGTACGCGTTCATCACGCGGCAGACGAAGGATCGCGAGAGCAACGACGAGTTCAGCATGCCCGCGCAGTACATGTTCAAGGGTGTGCCGGACCTCGCGACCGACGATCCGATCTCGGTGACGCTGCACGAGATGGACAAGCACGGCATCGAGATCGGCATGGTCAGCATGGCCAAGGAGTCCGGACCGCGGGCCGTGAAGATGTTCCCGGACCGGTTCGTCCCGCAGGGCTCGGCAGTGGACCCCAACGACATCATGGGCACGCTGAACCGGATGACCCGGGAGTACGAGGAGTTCGGCATCGTCTCGGTGAGTTCGTTTGCCGCGGGCACGTTCCCGCAGGTAGCACTCAACGCGCCGCAGATGTATCCGATCTACGCCAAGTGCGTCGAGCTCGACATCCCGATCTTCGCGTGCGCCGGCATCGCGGGCCCGCGACTGAAGTCGGCGGTCCAGCACGTCGAACTGATCGACGACGTGATGTTCGATTTCCCGGACCTGGTGTTCGTCACGCGGCACGGCTGCGAACCGTGGGAGGATCTGGCCGTCAAACTGATGATCAAATGGCCGAACCTCTACTACTCGACCTCGGCGTTCGCGCCCAAGCACTACCCGAAGGCGATCGTCGACTACGCGAACACTCGCGGCGCCGACAAGATCATCTATGCGGGCTACTTTCCGGCCGGGCTGACGCTCGACCGCATCTTCGGTGACATGCCGCACGTGCCGTTCAAGGACGAGGTGTGGCCGAAGTTCCTGCACGAGAACGCCCGCAAGGTGCTCAAACTGAAAGGTTGATCGGACATGCCGATCGGTATCGGAGCAGATCACGACGCCCTCGCCGACTCGCTCGCGCGGTTCGCGGCCCGCGAGACTCCCGTGGAGCGGACCCGCGGGCAGTTCGAGGAGTTCGCGCGCGGTGAGCGGCCCGCCTTCTGGGAACAGCTGGTGGGCATGGGGATTCCGTCACTCCACCTCGCCGAGGAGTACGACGGAGCAGGCGCGGGCCTGCTCGAGCTCGCGGTGGCACTGGAGCAGTCCGGGTACGGGTTGATCCCCGGTCCACTGTTGCCGACGGTCACCGCGAGCGCCGTGATCCAGTCCCATGGCACCGATGCGGCGCGCAAGGCGTTGCTTCCGCGCCTGGCCGGCGGTGCCACGGGTGCTGCCGCGCTGGGGACGGGGACCGTCACCCTCGAGGGTGACGGCGACGAGGTGGTGGCCACCGGCGAGACCGCGCCGGTGCTCGGTGCGCCCGGTGCCGAGATCCTGGTCCTGGCAGGCCAGTGCGGCGAGCGACCTGTGTGGTTCGTGGTGTCGGCGGACGACGCCGGCGTCGAGATCGTTGCCGAGGATGGTGTCGACCTCACCCGGGCTATCGGCCGGGTGCGACTGTCCGAGGCGCGGATTCCCGCGGAGCACGTCCTCGGGGCCGCTGCGGACGAGGTCGCGGCGATCGTCGCGGTGCTGCAGTGCGCGGAGGCCGTCGGTGTCGCACGCTGGGCGCAGGAGACCAGCCTCGCGTACGCGAAGATCCGCGAGCAGTTCGGGCGTCCCATCGGTTCTTTCCAGGCGATCAAGCACAAGTGCGCGCAGCTGTTCATCCGGATCGAGGTGATGACCAGCGCCGTGTGGGATGCCGCGCTGGCTTCGGACAGTGGTGACCGGCAGCAGTTTGCCCTCGCGACGGCCCGGGCGGCGACGGCGGTGCGCCGCGAGGCGGTCGACGTGCTGCTCGAGGCGCTGACCCTGCTCGGCGGTATCGGCAACACGTGGGAGCACGACATCCACCTCTACTGGCGGCGGGTGGTGAGCCTGCTCGCCCTCGGCGGTTCGCCGGACGCGTGGGCCCGACGGGCCGGCGAGCTGGCGCTGACCACCGAACGAGAATCGGTGCTGGGCGTGCCGGACCGTCCGGAGTTTCGTGCCGGGGTGGCGGTGACGATCGCCGAGGCCGCGGCGCTCGACGAGGTGGCCGCACGGGTGCTCCTCTCCGATCGCGGCCTGGTCGCGCCGCACTATCCCGAACCGTACGGGCTGGGCGCCGACACCGCCGGACAGCTGATCATCGCCGAGGAGTTCGAGCGCGCCGGAATGACGCAGCCCAGCACGGTCATCGGCGAGTGGGCGCTGCCCTCGATCCTCCAGTACGGCACCGAGGACCAGATGCAGCGTCTCGTCGCACCGACCCTGCGTGGGGAGATCGTCTGGTGCCAGCTGTTCTCCGAGCCCGGCGCCGGCTCCGATCTGGCGTCGCTGACGACGTTCGCCACCAAGGTCGACGGTGGCTGGCGGCTCGACGGCAACAAGGTGTGGAACTCCAAGGCCTATGAGGCGCACTGGGGCATCTGCCTGGCGCGCACCGACCGCGACGTCCCCAAGCATCGCGGGATCAGCTTCTTCCTCGTCGACATGTCGGCGCCGGGAGTGGAGGTTCGCCCGCTGCGGGAGGCCAACGGCGACAGCATGTTCAACGAGGTAGCCCTCGACGGAGTCTTCGTCCCGGACGCCGACCTGGTGGGTGCGCCGGGGGAGGGCTGGAAGGTGGCCCGCACCACGCTCGCCAACGAGCGGGTCGCGATGGGCAACACCCCCGTCGCCGGCGGGTATCGCTTCGACCCGGTGGAGGTGGCGCGGTCCCTGGACCTGGATACCCGGTACGACGCGCTGCCCGCGCTGGGCCGGATCACGTCGACCACCGGCGCCCTCGATGCGCTCGCGCACCGCGGCGTCCTCAAGCGACTCTCCGGCCTGAATCCTGGTGTCGAAGCGAGTGCGCTCAAGGCCGCGTCCGCGCATCACATTACCGATGCCACCGCCCAGGTGCTCGAATGGTTCGGGCCGGAGGCGGCCGTGGGTGGCCTGGGCTCCGACGTCATCGGCGGTGGACGTGCGGCCAAGGCATACCTGGCGACGCCGAAACTGCTGATCGGTGGCGGCACCCTCGAGATCCAACTCAACGTCATCTCCGAGCAGATCCTCGGACTACCGCGGGAACCGCGATGACCGGTCTCCTCGGCGGCCGCACCGCGATCGTCACCGGAGCCAGCGAGGGCCTAGGCCGTGCCGAGGCCCTCGCGCTCGCGGAGGCCGGCGCGAATCTCGTGATCAACGCCCGCAGTGCACGGGCCGACGACGTCGCCGCGGACATCCGGCGGGCCGGCGGGAGCGCCGTCACGTGCATCGGAGACGTCGGCGACCAGGCCACGGCGGATCGGCTCGTCGCGACGGCGATCGCGGAGTTCGGCGGACTCGACATCCTGGTGAACAACGCCGGCATCATCCGGGATCGCATGGTGTTCAACATGTCCGCCGAGGAATGGGATGCGGTTCTCCGGGTCAACCTGCGGGGCACGTTCCTCACGACCCGCGCCGCGACCGACCACTGGCGGCGCCGGGCGAAGCAGACGGGGGAACCGGTGTACGCCCGCATCGTCAACACGTCGTCGGAGGCATACGCGTCCGGTCCGCCCGGCGCCGCCAACTATGCGGCGTCCAAAGCTGGCGTCGTCGCGCTGACGATGTCCACCGCACGCGGATGCGCGTCGTTCGGAGTGCGGGCCAACGCGATCTGTCCCCGCGCGCGAACCGCCATGACCAGCGACGTGTTCGGAGCCGGGCCGGAGGCAGGGGAGGACCCGCTGTCCGTCGAACACGTTGCGCCGCTCGTCGTCTACCTGGCGTCGCCCGCGGCCGATGCCGTCAACGGCAGGGTCTTGGTGGCGTACGGGGACCGGATCGACGTGATGGCGGCGCCCACCGTCGAGGCGAGCCTGCGGTCGGCATCGCGGTGGAGCCAGGACGAACTGCACGACGTCCTGGGCGGATACCTGGTGGCCCCGTCTCCGGAGCCGGAGTCGGCGGTGACAGGTTGACGATTAGGCTGCATTCGTGACCGAATCCGTGGCCGTGCCGATGAGCCCCGACGACATGACCGACGCGCAGCGTGCGCGTCGGCGGCACCTTCTCGACACCGTGATCGAGATGCTCGCCGAGACGAGCCCCGACCGGATACAGATGCGTGAGGTCTCGGAGCGGTCCGGGGTGGCACTCGGGACGCTGTACCGGTACTTCCCCGCGAAGCAGCATCTCCTCGCCGCCGCGATGGTCGCCTGGAACGACATTCTCGCCGAACGCTTGGCCGAGGAACGTGAGTCGGGTCGGCGCCGAAGTGCGCACGGATCCGTCCTGGATCGCGTCGTGGACCTGTACACGCGGCAGATGAAGGCGTTCCAGCGGGGACCCAACTTCGCGCGTCTCGAGGTCGAACTGCAGACCTCGGATGATCCGTACGTGCGAGACACCCTCGACGAACGCTCCGCCGCGAACCGGAAGGCGCTGTTCGAGTTGATGGAAGGCGTGCCCGCCGAGCGGGCGCGACTCGCATCACTGTCGATCGGCAGCACGATGCTCAACTCGCTCGTCCTGTGGACCACCGGAAGGATCGGATTCCCCGAGGCCCTCCGCAACGTCCAGGACGTGTCCCGGCTGGTCCTCGGGGACCAGGGATGAGCGCAGTTTGAAAGAGGGCCGGCCGCGGGGTGTTCCCCACGACCGGCCCTCTTCCGTCAGTTGGAGGCGGCGAGCTCGGTGACCCGGCGCTCCATGTTCTCGGCCACCTCGCGACGCCACGCGGCGACGGGCTTGGTGGTGTCCATCTCGAACTCGAAGCGGGCCACCATGTCCGGGGTGACGTCGGCGACGTCCACGTAGAACTGCTGGTACCAGCGGCGCAGCTGGTAGACCGGGCCGTCCTCCTCGCAGAGCAGCGGATTCTCGATGCGGGTCTTGTTCTTCCAGATCGCGACGTCCTGCTCGAAACCGATCGCGATGAACTTCGCCATGCCCGCCGCGAGGGCCTGCGCCTTCTCGCCGCGGATCGAGTCTGTCTGCTTGACCTTGATGCCGTACATGAGGACGAACTTGTCCGGCGAAACTGGGTAGTGGCAGTTGATCAGGATCGAATCGATGTCGAAATCCGGGTAGTGGTGAGTCAGTTCGTCGATCATGAAGGACGGGCCGTAGTAGGCGGCGACGGAACTGTTACCGGTGGACGCGGCCCGACCCTCCTTGGGAGGGCGTGCCATGTCCTCGCGGCCGACGCCCTCGTGGTACTGGGTGGCGACGTGGCCTTCGAAGATGTTCTTGAACTTGACCGGGAAGCCGTAGTGCACGTAGAAGAAGTGCGCCATGTCGACGACGTTGTCGATGATCTCTCGGCAGTTGGTGTCGATGGTGATCTGCTTCCACACCCAGTCGGTCCACTCCTGGCCGGGAGCGGTCATGTCCGGGATGGTGACCTCCGCCGGCGGCTGGTTGCCCTCCGGATCGTGCCAGACGAACAGCAGCCCATCCTTCTCCAGCGTGGTCCACGCGCGGGTCTTCGCGAGCGGCGGTACGCGGCGGGCGTAGGGGATGGAAGTGCACTTGCCGTTGCCGCCCCAGCGCCAGTCGTGGAACGGGCACGCGACGGAATCGCCCTTGATCCGGCCCTGGCTCAGGTCGCCACCCATGTGGCGGCAGTATGCGTCGAGTACCTGCAGTTTGCCCTGGCTGTCGGCGAAGACCACCAGCTTGGTGCCGAACGCCTCGATCGAGTGCGGCTTACCTTCTCGCAGTTCACGTGTCAGGCCGACACAGTGCCAACCGCGGGCGAATCGCGTCGGGGCCTCACCGGCATCGATCATTCGAATCTCGGCGTTGCCTGTCTCTGATGTCGTCATGTGATTCCCATACATTCAGTGGTGGTTCGGGGAGGGTCTGCGCGGCGTATGCATCTGCGTGCCAGATGCTCTCGGCAATCGGACAACTCCCGTGCCTGGACCTGATCCGGACCAGGTTCCGTTCGACCAGCCGCCCAGGACCGGGTGCAGGCTGCGTCTGTCGCCCACTCTAAAGTAGAACCGCGTTGCAGCATAGATCGGGATGGTTATCTACTGCCCGGTATCCCTTGCAGATAAGCCTTGCTTGGTGTTCCATGGCACAAGAATCAGATTCTTTGGTGCAATGCACGCCACGCAGTCGACCGCTTCGCGCCGTCCTCGTGTGCTGTTCGAGGAGGACTGCAATGGGTAATCCGGTGATCGTGTCTACAGCGAGGATCGCGATGACGACCGGCGCGACCATCTGATGGCGGTGCCACATCGCGCGGAAGCCGTTGCTCGGCTGACCGCGCCCGGTGCGCCGTTCGAGATCGCCCCGGAGTCGGTCCGCGGGGTGGTGATGCCGGTGCTGCGCAATCGGTATCGGTCGCTGCACCAGTTGCTGGTCGAGTCGGCCCGCTACGGCGATGTCGAGTACCTGGTCTGCGGCGATCTTCGTCTGACCTTCACCGAGCATCTCGCGCGGGTCGCGTCGCTCGCGGACGAGCTGCGGTCCCGGCACGGCATCGGGAGGGGCGACCGGGTCGCGATACTGTCCGCGAACAATGCCGAATGGATCATGACGTTCTGGGCAGCGAATGCGCTCGGTGCCGTCATTGTCGGCATGAACTCGCTGTGGTCGGCGCGGGAGATCGCTTACGGTGTCGAGTTGTCGGCGCCGAAGGTGATCGTCGCCGACGCCGCCCGGCGGGACCTGCTCGGATCGGTCGACGTGCCGGTGCTGTCTGTCGAACGCGACATCCCGGCGCTGTCGTCCTCCCGGCCGGACGCGCAGTTGCCGGATCCTGGGGTTGCGGAGGACGATCCGGCGGTCATCCTGTTCACCAGCGGTACGACCGGCCGGCCCAAGGGGGCGACGCACTCGCAGCGGAACCTGGTGGCGGCGGTCGACTTCCATCGGTTCAACGATGCCCTCGCGGCAGAGTTCGGCCGGGCTCCGAGCGGGCGGCGGTTCCTGCTCGCGACGCCGTTGTTCCACATCGCGGCACTGCACAACCTGGCCGTTCCGCGGTTGGCGTTCGGTGACACCGCGGTGATCGCCACCGGCCGGTTCGACATCGACCGGGTGCTGCGGCTGATCGAGCGTGAGCGTCTCACCAACTGGGGCGCGGTCCCGACGATGATCAGCAGGCTTGTCGAGCATGGTGATCTCTCCCGCTACGATCTCTCGTCCCTGCAGACGATCTCGGTGAGTTCCGCTCCGTCGTCGGCCGAATTGAAAGCGAGACTCCGGCACATACTTCCAGCTGCGGAGCGCTCACTCGGGACGAGCTACGGTCTGACCGAGTCGTCGTCGGCGGCGACGGTGGCCACGGCGGCGGATCTGGCCGAGCGTCCGGACACCGTCGGCACCGCCGTGCTCACGATGCGGGTCGAGGTGCGCGACGATCGCGGCCGACCGGTTCCGGACGGGGTCGAGGGTGAGATCTGCGTGCACGGTCCGCTCGTGATGCTCGGGTACTGGAACAACCCGGAGGCGACCGAGGCGGCGATCGACGGCGAGGGCTGGATGCGGACCGGCGACCTGGGCACGCTGAAAGACGGATACCTCCGGATCGCCAGTCGCCGCAGCGATCTCATCCTCCGCGGTGGTGAGAACGTCTACCCGGCCGAGGTCGAGGACGTCCTCGCCGAGCATCCCGCGGTACGTGAGTGCATCGTCATCGGGACCGAGCATCACGACTACGGCGAGGAGGTCTGCGCCGTGGTCGTCACGCCTCCGGATGTCGAGGTGACCGAGGACGAACTGCGCCGGTACATGACCGAGCGGATCGCCCGGTACAAGGTGCCGACCCGGTGGATCTTCCGGACCGACGATCTGCCGCGCAACGCGACCGGCAAGGTCAAGCGGGTCGACGTCCGGGCGTCGGTACCGGTGACGGGGGCGTCTGCAGCCCGATGAATGTCAAGAACCCAGCACTTTCGAGAGGGGCGTATATGAGGAATCGACTATGGCGCGGTGGCCGTTCGGCGGCGGTCGTGGCCATCGGCGCGTTGGTACTGACAGCCTGCGCGTCCGCCGATGGACAGGATGCCGGCGGCACATCCGACGGCGGCAGCGGGTACTCGATCGGCTACGTCGGGGACCGAGACAGCGGCGGCAGCGCCGTGGACGGTGGCGTCGTGACCTACGGGTCGTATGGCTTCCCGGCGACGCTCGACCCGACCAAGACCCTGATGGCCGGTTCGACCGGTGGCTCCGAGCTGGCCGCCATCTACGACACGCTGGTGCGCTACGACTTCGAGAAGTCGGAGTACGTCCCGCAGTTGGCGAAGGAGCTGGAGTCCTCCGACGACGGGCAGACGTGGACGATCACGCTGCGCGACGGAGCCACCTTCAGCGACGGGACGCCGGTCGACTCGGCGGCGGTGAAGTGGAGCCTCGACCGCTACGTCGCCGCCAGGCGCGACGCCGCCCAGATGTGGACGAACACGGTCGCCGGCGTCGAGACACCCGACGCGAAGACCGTTGTCATCGAGCTCCAGCGCCCGTGGGTCGATTTTCCGGTCATGCTCTCGTCGGGACCCGGTGTGATCGTCGCGCCGAGCTCGGAGGCGAACGGCGGGTTCACGCCGATCGGTGCGGGCCCGTTCACGGTCACCCGCTTCGCTCCGAACGAGGTGCTCGAGCTGGCGCCGCGGGCCGACTACGCGGGCGGCAAGCCGCGCCTCGCGGGGCTGCGTTTCGTTCCCACGCCGAACACTCAGGGCATGTTCGAGTCGATGCAGAGCGGCCAGCTCAACGCCGGCTACCTCTACCGTGACACCGAGGTGATCGACCGCGCGATCGACGCCGGCTACGAGGGCTACCTGGACATCCAGGGTCTCGGGGGGATCGGGATCATCAACCAGCGCGAGGGACGCCCCGGGGCGGATGTCCGGGTGCGCCAGGCGATCTCGCTCGGTGTGGATCCCGACGCGATCAACCAGCGGGTCAATTCCGGCAACGGTCCGGCGGGTTCGTCGATGTTCCCTGAGGGCTCGAAGTGGCACAACGGCGACGTGACGGGCGTCGTCTACGATCCCGACAAGTCGCGGGAACTGCTGAACCAGGCGAAGGCCGACGGCTACGACGGCAAGCTCACGTACGTGGCCGTCAACGAGGAGGGTGCACGTCAGGGCGCGCTGGCGGTCCAGGCCGCACTCAACTCGATCGGATTCGACGTGGAGATCGCGTACGCCAACAGCGTGACCGATCTGACCCGCCGGGTCTACGTGGACCGCGACTTCGATCTGGCCCGTAGCGGCGCGTCGCTCATCGACGCCGCACCACTGCTGCGTCTGTATGCCTCGCTCGGGAGTTCCTCGGCCAACAACGCCGCAGGGTACAACAGCCCCGAGATGGACGCGCTGCTGACGAGGCTGCAGACCGCCGGCAGCGACGACGAGAAGCAGACGATCGTCGACGAGATCCAGACCCTGGCGAACGAGACCGTGCCGTACGCGGTGTGGTCACCGTCGGTCGTGTTCCCGTCGTGGACCCCGAAGCTGCACGGCGCCACTGTCAGCATCGACAACGTCGTCCTGTTCGGCGACGCCTGGATGGAGAAGTAGGCCTCGATGGCATCTGTCGATCCTGCTGGATCAGCCGATGAGGCGGGATCGCGCAGCGGTCTGCCCCCATCCATGATCGAGCGAATGACGTTGATACTCGATGTGTTCGAGGATCGGTCGACCCGGCTGACCCTCGAGGAGGTGGGACTCCGGACCGGGCTTCCCCGTTCGACGGCGCATCGCATCCTCGACCAGCTGATCCGTCTCGACTGGGTCGAGTACGCCTCGTTCGGCTACTGCCTCGGGCGTCGAGCTTCCATGTTCGGCGGCGGCGACGGTGAGGTCCGTGCCGCGGCGGCGCCGCTGCTGCACGAGCTGCACATGCAGACCGGGATGGTCGTGCACCTCGCGGTTCTCGACGGGAGCGAGAGTGTCTACCTCGACAAGGTCGGCGGGCGCTTCGCGGCGTCGCTGCCGTCGCGGGTCGGCGGGCGCGGACCGGCGTACTCCACGGCCGGTGGCAAGTCGATGCTGGCGTGGCTCGACCCCGAACGCGTCGAGAGCCTGTACGAGGAGCGGCTGAGCCGCTGCACCGACCGCACGATCACCGACATCCCGACGCTGCACCAGGAACTCAACCGCATCCGGCAGCGCCGTGGCCTGGCCTTCGAGCACGGCGAGTCGGTGCGCGGCGTCGCGTGTGTCGGGGTCGCGATCCGCGGCCACGACGGTCCGGTCGCCGGCATCTCGCTGTGCGGTGACGCCCGCACCGCGCAGCTCGAGCGCGTCGCCCCGCTGGTGGTGGACGCGGCCCGCGAGGTCTCGCGGACGCTGTATCCCGAACTCGGTGCGCCGCGCCGGGGTCGGCGTGCCGCGGCCGTGCCCGTCGAGACGTGGTCCGCGGACGCGATGGATCGACTGCTGTCCATCCAGAGCGGGCAGTGGATCTAGGCGGATCCGGGTACGAACGACGCCGAACGGGAACCGGCGGCACGCTCCGATCACAGATGCGTGCCGCCGGTTCCCGTTGGTGGCCAGGTCTGCTCGACAGCTCCCAGCCGATCGGTGATCGTCAGAGTCCCAACGGGATCGCGGCCCCCGAGATCGGGGCGGAGTCGTCGGACAGCAGGAACGCGATCACCTTCGCGATCGCGGCGGGGGCGACCCAGTTGGCGCGATCGGAGTTCGGCATCGCGGCGCGGTTCGCGGGCGTGTCGATGACGCCGGGCAGCAGCGCATTCGACCGGATCCCGTCCGCCTTGTACTCGACGGCGATCGACTCGGCCAGCGCCAGCACCGCGGCCTTGGACGTGCTGTAGGCGGTGCCGCCGGGGAACGGCTTGAGCGCGGCCCCGGACGACATCGACACCACCGACCCGCCGCCGTTCGCGATCAGATGTGGCAGCCCGGTGCGCAGCACCGCGTACGTGGTGCGCACGTTGAGATCCAGCTGGCGGTCGATGGCCGCGGCGTCGGCCTCGTGCGTGCGCGGGCCCGACTCGAAGCCGCCGACGAGATTGACCAGCGCGGTCAGCGGGGCGTTCGGGGCGGCGGCCGCGAGGGCGACGGCCTCGGCCAGTTCGGCGGGCTCGGCGACATTGCAGCGGATCTTCTCGAGCCGATCGTGGTCGGCGAGGCGAGCGGCCTCCTCCGCCGCGATGAACGGCACGACGACCCGCCAGCCGATCGACAGCAGGTGCTCGGTGACGGCGACGCCGAGGGCGCCGGTCCCTCCGGTGACGAATGCGGTTCCGGTCAACATCGAAGTCCCTCACAGGGTCCGGGCGTCAGGCCGGGCCGAATCGGCCCACACCCGCCGCGAGTGTTCGTGGCAGCGGGCGGCTGCCCGTTGCCGGTGGCCGGGTCAGCGGACCCAGCCGTTGAAGAGGAAGTCGACGAACTCGTCGGCCAGCTTGACGCCGTCGATGTCGGGATCTCCCTCGCACGTGTAGTTGGCGTTGAGGACCGACCGGAACGCGACCGCGGCGAGCGCCACGTCCAGTTCGCGGAACGTGCCCTCGTCGACGCCGGCCTGGATGATCCGCTCCACGCCGTCGGCCCACTGCTGCCGCTTGTGGCGGACCTCGTCGAGCTGGGCGCCGTTGAGCCGCATCCACTCCCGCTCGAACACCTTCGCGGCGTCGGGATTGGCCATGGACCAGCGCAGGTGGATGCGGGCGAGCATGCGGAGCTTGTCGATGGCGCCGACGTCGGCGTCCTCGACCTTCTGCAGGGCGGCCTCGCCGTTCTCGACGATCTCGCCCACGATCTGGTAGAGCAGGTCTTCCTTGCTCTTGATGTGGACGTACAGGCTGCCGGCATGGACGCCGACGAGCGAACCGATGTCGCGCATGGACGTGCCGTTGTAGCCGCTCTCGGCGAACTGTCGCAGCGCCGCCTCGCGAATCCTCGTCAGGAAGACCGCCTTGGCGTCGCCGACGGGGCGTTCGCTCGGTGACGACTTCCGGTCGAGTTTCGACGGCATGCGTTCGGCCCTTCTTACGATGCGCGCGCGGCAGCGCCCGCTGGTTCCCAAGCTCGGTTCATCATGGCAGGAGAACCCGGGCACTGCAACAAGCGTTTGCTGAACGGGTCGGGGCGTTCCGGGTCAGCAGAGCGCGTCCAGCAGCCCCCATTCCAGCGCGGTTCGCGCGTCGAGTCGCGCCCCGGTGACGAACAGGTGCACCGCGCGCCAGGTGCCGATGCGCCGGGGAATGCTCGCGGTGCCGCCGGCGCCCGGGATCAGGCCCATCTCGACCTCCGGCAGCCGGAACCACGCGTCCGCGGTCGCGACGACCCGACCCGCGAAGGCCGGGATCTCGATGCCGCCGCCGACGCATGCGCCGTGGACCCGGACCTCGATGCGGTCGGCCAGATCGTGGACGAGCAGGCCGGCGCCGCCGCGGGTGCGGACCAGGTGCGCGAGCGTGGGGTCGGGGGTGGTCCCGAACTCGTCGAGGTCGCCACCGGCGCAGAAGGCCGGGCCCGCGCCGTCGAGCACCACCCGCGCCACCGACGCGTCGGTGACCGGGATGCCCAGCGCTGCCGTGAGGGCGTCGCGCAACCGCGCGCCGTACGCGTTGCGGCGCTCGGGCCGGTTCAACGTGACGTGGAGTTCGTCGCCGGTGCGCGCCACCAGGACCGGATCCGCGGTCGGCGGCGGCGGGAGGGGGCGGGCGCCCCGCCCGGCGAGCCACCGGGCGAACTCCGGCCCGCCCAGCAGCGTCGAGTAGGCGAGTGACTCGACATCGACCGCGGCCCGGACGTCGAGGTCACGCCCGGCGCGAAGGACCTGCCGCAGCACCGTCGAGGCCTGCGGGTTCGCGGCGACCCGGGCCACGAAGTCCCGCACCGCCCGCTCGGCGTCGGGAACCGGGACGAGCGCCCGCTCGGTGACGTCGGGGGCGTCGGTGTAGGTGACGTCCAGTGCCCGGATCAGGGTGAGCCGGGGGTCCGACGCGGCGATCGGGCCGCGGCGGACTCCGATCAGATAGCGGTCGGCGGCACGGGCCCGCTCGGCCGCGGCTGCCAGCACGCCCGGATCGCCGTGACCGTCGAGATCGAGGTCGACGACGAGGACCGGCATGTCGATCGCGGCCCGGTCGTCGAGCAGCGGCCGGTCGGCGGCGCCGTCGGCGAGCCGGCGCGCGGAGATGCGGGGTGCGGGAAAGTCCATCCGGTCCTCGTCGATCGAGCTGTCTGTGCGAATGTGAGTGGGTGGAGTCTAGAACACGGTTCTCGATGGAGGCGTCCGGTGCTGCGCGGGAACGCATCCGGGACTGGGCCGAGAGCGGAGTGGTGGTGTTGACGGGTCGGCCCGACGGCCCACCGGTCGTGCCGCCGGGCCGGGCCGCGTCCTACGCGCGGGAGCTGTCCGGCTGGATCGCCGCGGCGACCGCCGACACCGCGCATCCCGTCCGGGTGGACGGCGCCCGGGTGCTCGCCGAACGCGCCGCCTACACGGGAGGCGTTCGGGGAGGCGACATGTCGGTCGGGCGGCACTGCCGGCTGCTGCCCACCGCGGACGGCTGGGCGGCGATCTCGTGCGCCCGACCGGACGACCCCGCGCTGCTCGGGGCGATGGTCGGCCGCGACGTCGGCGACGATCCGTGGCCCGCGGTCGCGGCGTGGTTGCGAGAGCGCACCGGGGCGGACCTGGGGGAACGCGCGGAACTGCTGGGCATCGCGGCCGCCCCGATCCGGCCGCCGGCGAGCGTCGCCGCGGATCCGACCTCTGCTCGGCCCCGGAACGTGCAGGGACTGCTGGTCGTCGACTTCAGCGCGTTGTGGGCCGGTCCGCTGTGCGCGCAACTGCTCGGCGCGGCGGGCGCCCGGGTGATCAAGGTCGAGACACCGAATCGCCTGGACGGAGCCAGGTTCGGGGATCGGGGGTTCTACGACCTGCTGCATGCCGGCCACGAGTCGGTGGTGCTCGATCCCGGTACCGGTGCGGGGCGCGAGGCGATGGCGCGGCTCGTCGACGCTGCCGACGTCGTCATCGAGGCCTCGCGCCCGCGGGCCCTCGAGCGGTTCGGGCTCGACGCGCACGCGGCGGTGGACGAGGGCACCACCTGGATCTCGATCACCGCCCGCGGGCGCGATTCGGGGGCTGTCGGATTCGGGGACGATGTCGCGGCGTCGAGCGGGCTCGTCGCCCTCGACGGGGCCGGGGCGCCGATGTTCGCCGGTGACGCGATCGCCGACCCGCTCACCGGGCTCACCGCAGCCGTCCGGGCCATGAGTGTGCCGCCGGGCGGCGGTGCCGGGCACCTGTGGGAGGTCGCGATGGCCGATGTCGTCGCCGCGACGCTTGCCGGGGACGATGCGGCCCCGCCGTCGGTGTACCGGCGCGACGGCCGCTGGCTGCTGGACACCGAGGCGGGGGCGATCGAGATCGCGTCGCCGTCCCGCCGTCCGGGGGCGTCCGGGCACGCGCCGGGGCCCGGCCGGGACACCGCGCGGGTGCTGCGTGAACTGGGACTGTCGGCGTGAGAGCCGAACTCGTCATCCGCAACGCCGAGGTGGCGGGGCGGCCGGGGCTGGACGTGCGGATCGTCGCGGGCCGGATCGCCCAGGTCGGGCCGGGCCTGACCACGGGCCGCGGCGAGACGCTCGACGCGCGCGGCGGCGCGGTCCTGCCCGGGCTGGTCGACCACCACCTGCACCTGCACGCGATGGCGGCGGCGCGCGCGTCGGTCCGGTGCGGCCCGCCCGCGGTGCGCGACCCTGCGGACCTGGCCCGCGCGCTGACCGGCGCCGACGCGGGCGACGGGGGATGGGTGCGCGGCGTCGGCTACGTCGAAACGGTCGCGGGCCTGCTTGACGCCTCGGCACTGGACGCGCTGCACGCGCCGCGCCCGGTCCGGATCCAGCACCGCAGCGGCGCGCTGTGGATGCTCAACACGGCCGCCGTCGAGGCCGCCGGCCTGGCCACCGTCCGCCATCCCGGTATCGAACGGGACGCGGCGGACCGCCCCACCGGCCGGGTGTGGCGCGCCGACGACGTCCTTCGCGACCGTTTGCCGCCCGGACGGCCGCCCGGGCTGGGTGACGTCGGCCGCGACCTCGCGCGGCTGGGCATCACCGCGGTCACCGACGCGACACCCGACCTGAGCCCCGAGTCCCTAGCGGCCCTCGTCGACGCGGTCCGCGGCGGCGACCTCCCGCAACGCCTGCACCTGCTGGGGGTTGCCCCCGGATCCGCGCCGGTCCCGGCGTGCGACGGCCGGGTGACGGTGGGGCCGTACAAGATCGTGCTCGCGGACTCCGATCCGCCCGACCTCGATCGCCTGGCCGACACCATCCGCCGGGCGCGGGCGCACGGGCGCGCCGTCGCGGTGCACAGTGTCACGCGCGAGTCCCTGCTGGTGCTGCTCGCTGTCCTCGACCAGGTCGGATGCCGGCCGGGCGACCGGATCGAGCACGCGTCGATCGTGCCGGCCGAGGCGATCGACGCGGTCCGCGGGCACGGGCTGACCGTCGTCACCCAACCGGGATTCATCGCCGATCGCGGTGACGACTACCGGGCCCGGGTCGACGAGCGTGACCACGGCGACCTGTACCGGTGCCGGAGCCTGCTCGATGCCGGCGTGCCCGTCGCGCTGTCGAGCGACGCCCCGTACGGGCCGCTCGACCCGTGGGCGGTGATCGCGGCCGCGGCCGGCCGGCGGACCGAATCCGGTGTCGTGCTCGGGGCATCCGAGCGGCTCGACGCTGCCCGGGCGCTCCGGGGCTATCTGGCACCCGCGGACCGCCCGGGGGCCACGGTCCGCCGCGTGCGTCCGGGGGTGCCCGCGGACCTCGTCGTACTCGACGTGCCGCTGCTCGAGATGTTGGCTTCGCCCGACTCTTCCGCTGTGGGAACGGTTCTCGTGG
Source organism: Prescottella defluvii (assembly GCF_000738775.1). Classification (GTDB taxonomy): domain Bacteria; phylum Actinomycetota; class Actinomycetes; order Mycobacteriales; family Mycobacteriaceae; genus Prescottella; species Prescottella defluvii. Next base: position 216,595 of record NZ_JPOC01000028.1, on the reverse strand, counting down.
ACGGTCGTGTTATCGACGGTTGACGGGGGTGCGGTTGACGGGGGTCACACCCGGCTGCAATAGTGCTTGCAACAAACGTTTGCTCGGATTTCTGAAACCGGGCTGGAGTCGGCCCGGGGCCGGCGTCGTTCCCGCGTGCCCGAGCGTTGTCGGGCCGCGCATGATCTCGAGGAGTTTTCCCATGCAATTGCGTGTAGGAGCCAGATTGCGGAGCGTGACCTCCGCGGCCGAACTGATCGTCATCCGGATCCCGGCGCAGGACGTGGACCTCCGCTGCGACGGCGTCGCCATGGTCACGCCGGAGGCGGCGGGCGCTCCCGAGGGCGTCACCAGTGGTGAGATCCAACTCGGCAAGCGCTACTGCACCGAGGACGGCACCGTCGAACTGCTGTGCACCAAGCCCGGATCGGGCACCCTCACCGTCGGGGACCAGCCGCTGGGCGTCAAGGCGCCCAAGGCGATGCCCGCGTCCGACTGAGGCCCCGATGAACATTCTGACTCTTCTCGAGATCGCGGCGGGCGCGGACGGCGACCGAATCGCCCTCGGTGACAAGCACGACGGCCTCAGCTACGCGCGACTGCTCGAGTTGGCCGGCGCCTTCGCCGCCGGTCGAGCGGGCCGGCCAGAGCAGACCGTGCTCTACGGGTCGACGGCGTCGCCCTCCTTCCCGATCGCGCTGTTCGGTTCGGCGTGGAGCGGACTTCCGTTCGCCCCGATCAGCTACCGCCTGGCCGACGAGCCGATGCGCCGCCTGATCGAGGGGCGCGCGCCGGCACTGCTCGTCGCGGACGGGGCCGTCGCGCGGGTCGCCGCGGACGTCCCGGGCGTCGCGACCGTCACGCCCGAGGCGCTGGTCGCGAGCCTGTCCGCGGGCGCCGACATCGCACCGGCCGAACAGGATCCGGAGGCGCCCGCCGTCCTGCTGCACACCAGCGGAACGACCGGCACCCCGAAGGTCGCGATCCTGCGGCACCGGCACCTGGTCTCGTACGTCCTCGGTGGCACCGAACTGTTCAGCGCCGGTCCGGACGAGGCCGCACTGGTGAGCGTGCCGCCGTACCACATCGCGGGCGTGGCGGGCCTGCTCACCGGCCTGTACAGCGGCCGCCGCATCGTCCAGATGCCCAACTTCGACGAACGCGAGTGGGTCCGGCTCGTGCGTGAGCAGGACATCACCCACGCCATGGTGGTGCCGACGATGCTCGCACGCATCGTCGACGTCCTCGCCGAGGACGGACAGGGGCTGCCGTCGCTGCGGCACCTGTCCTACGGCGGTGGCCGGATGCCGCTGCCCGTCGTCGAACGGGCGCTCGAACTGCTGCCGGGCGTCGACTTCGTCAACGGCTACGGCCTCACCGAAACATCCTCGTCGATCGCGGTTCTCGGGCCGCGGGACCACCGCGCGGCACTGGTGTCGACCGATCCCGCGGTCAAGCGCCGGTTGGGGTCCGTAGGACTACCCGTTCCCGACGTCGAGATCGTGGTCCGGGACGAGGACGGGCGCGGCGTTCCGGCCGGTGAACGCGGCGAACTGTGGGTGCGCGGCGCCCAGGTGTCGGGGGAGTACTCCGGCGCTTCGCTGCTCGACGACGACGGCTGGTTCCGGACCCGGGACGGCGGATGGATCGACGACGACGGCTACGTCTACGTCGAGGGCCGCCTCGACGATGTGATCGTCCGCGGCGGGGAGAACCTGTCCCCGGGCGAGATCGAGGACGCCATCGGCGACCACCCGCACGTCGACGACGTCGTGGTCTACGGCGTTCCCGACGACCAGTGGGGCGAGGTCGTGGTCGCGGCGGTCGTGCCATGCGCGGACGGCGCCGTCACCGACGCCGACATCCAGGACTGGGTCGGTGCCCGACTGCGCTCGTCCCGGGTGCCCGCCTTCGTCGAGTTTCGTGCCGACCTGCCCCGCAACGACATGGGCAAGGTGCTGCGACGCGTGCTGCGCGAGCAGTTCGCTGCGGCCACCGCCTGACCGTGCGACGAGCGAAAGGAACCACTGTGCAACAGCCACATTCGCTGCTCCAGGATTTTCGCGTGGTCGACTTCTCCACGGGAGTCGCCGGCGGGTACTGCACCAAGATGCTGGTGGATGCGGGCGCCGACGTCGTCAAGGTCGAGTCCGGCCCGGACGGCGATCCGCTCCGGCGGTGGCGTCTGGGCGGGGACGCCGGTCCGGGCGGCGGGGCGCTGTTCCAGTACCTCGCGGCCGGCAAGCGGTCGATCCGGGGGCTGCCGGCCGACGCTCGCGTCCTTGACTTCGTCGCCGGTGCGGACCTGGTGGTCGAGTCCGGTGAACTGTCGACGGCGGAGATCGAGTCGATCCGGTCGCGACACCCCGGACTCGACATCCTGTCGATCACGCCGTTCGGCCGGAGCGGTCCGTGGGCCGATCGGCCGGCCACCGAGTTCACGCTGCAGGCCCTCGCCGGCTCGCTGGCGATCCGCGGTCCCGAGGGCCGCGAGCCGTTGCAGGCCGGTGGCCGCCTCGGCGAGTGGATCGCGGGATCCTTCGCTGCCGCGACGGCCCTCGGCCTGCGTCTCGGTGCGGTCTCGCGGGGACGCGGTGGTGAGTGGGCGGACCTGTCGATGCTCGAATCCATGGGCGTCGCAATGGCTCTGCACCACCCGGTGACCGCCGTCCTGGCGGGTGCGCCCGGCCGCCGCACGCCCCGCACGGTCGAGATTCCGTCGATCGAGCGGTGCCTCGACGGCTACGTCGGCTTCTGCACGATCACCGCGCAGATGTTCCAGGACTTCCTGATCATGATCGATCGCGCCGAACTGCTGGCCGACGACTCGATCGTCGACGTGCGCCGCCGGCAGGAGCGCTACGCCGAGTTCCAGTCGCTGATCGAGTCGTGGACCATGACGATGCCGGTGGAGGCGATCGACGAGATCGCCGGCGCGATGCGGATCCCGGTGTCACCCCTCGGGACGCCCGAGACGGTCACGCAGAACGCGCATTTCGTCGAGCGCGGCGTGTTCGTCGACAACCCGGCCGGTTTCGTCCAGCCGCGACGGCCGTACCTCGTCGAGGGTGCACTGCCCGACGCGATCCGTCCCGCCCCGGCGCTCGGTGCGCACGACGACACCCGGCCGTGGGAACCCCGCGTCCAGCCGGCGCGTCCGCTCGACGGGACGGACGCCGCCCCGCTGGCCGGCGTGCGGGTCCTCGACCTCACCGCGTTCTGGGCGGGACCCGCGGCCACGCAACTGCTCGCGGGGCTCGGCGCCGAGGTGATCAAGGTCGAGTCCGTGCAGCGTCCCGACGGCATGCGGTTCACGTCCACCCGTACCCCCGCCGAGCCCTCCTGGTGGGAGGCCGGCGGCGTTTACCAGGGCGCGAACGCCGGGAAACTCGGTGTGACCCTGGACCTGAGCCGACCCGACGGCGTCGACGTCCTGCTCGAGCTGGTCCGGCAGGCCGACGTCGTCATCGAGAACTTCTCGCCGCGTGTCCTCGACAACTTCGGCCTCACGTGGGAGCGCATCCACGAGGTGAACCCCGCGGCCGTGTTCGTCCGGATGCCCGCGTTCGGGCTGTCCGGCCCGTGGCGGGACCGCACCGGATTCGCGCAGACGATGGAACAGGCCACCGGCCTGTCGTGGATGACGGGCTACCGCGACGGCAGCCCGATGGTGCTCAAGGGTCCGTGCGACCCGGTCGCCGGACTGCACGCCGTGGTCGCGACGTTGTCGGCGCTCGAGTTCGCGCGGGCCCGCGGACGCGGCTGCTTCGTCGAGGTGCCGATGGTCGAGAGCGCGCTCAACGTGGCCGCCGAGATGGTCATCGAGTACAGCGCCTACGGCACCGCACCGACCCGGGACGGCAATCGCGGCCCGGTCGCCGCCCCGCAGGGCGTCTATCGCTGTGCGGGCGACGAGAACTGGCTGGCCATCGCCGTCACCGACGACGACCAGTGGCAGTCGGTCGCCGCGATCCTGGAGCTGCCGGACACCGCGCGGGGCGCGGCCTTCGCGACCGTGAGCGGTCGTCGCGACCAGCACGATCGGCTCGACGAGTTGCTCACCGAGTTCTGCGCGGTCCGGGCGCTCGACGACCTCGAGTCCGCCCTCCTCGCCCACGGCGTCCCGGCCGCCCGCGTCGTCGATCCGAGCCGGATCTTCGACAATCCGCAGGCGCACGCCCGCGGATTCGCCGAGAAGCTCGACCACCCGGTGCTCGGGACGTTCGAGATCCCGGGCCTGCCCACGGTGTTCGCCTCGGACGCCGGTCCGGCGTTCACGACGCCGGCGCCGACACTCGGTCAGCACAACACCGAGGTGCTCACCCGGCTCGCCGGGGTGTCGCCGGAGCGTCTGGCGCAGCTGACCGCGGACGACGTGATCGGCGAACGCCCCCTTCATCTTTGATCCAGACAGGAGTACTCGATGTGACCGCACATCCCTTCCGCGACGTCGTGATCGTCGCCGCCTACAACACCGAGCAAGCACGGGTGTTGGAGGGCCACAACAGCTTCACCATCAGCCTCGAGGCGGCGCGCGGCGTCATTGCCGAGTCCGGCATCGACCCGACGACGATCGACGGCGTGTACAGCAAGACCGCGCCACAGTTGATCTACTCGCTCGGGCTGGGGCCGGTGTGGAACGCGAACAACCCGGGTGGCATCACCGGCGTGCTGCACGCTGCCAGCGTCGTGGCCGCCGGTCTGTGCGAGACGGTGCTCGTCGCCGACGGCGAGGCGGGCCGCTACACCGAGCGCGAGTCCACCGCGCCGTGGACGCGCCCGTCGAACGAGTTCGTCGCCCCGTTCGGTCTCTACACGGCCTCGGAGTTCGCGCTGATCGCGCGGCGGCACATGCATCAGCACGGCACCACGTCCGAGCAGATGGCCGAGATCGCGGCGACGATCCGCAACAACGGCAACATCAACCCCGACGCGATCTACTACGGCCGCGGGCCGTTCACCGCCGAGGACATCCTGGCCTCGCGGATGATCGCCGATCCGTTCCACCTGCTCGACTGCGCCATGACCTCCGAGGGCGGCTGCGCGCTCATCATCACCACGGCCGAGCGCGCGAAGGACCTGCCGGGCAAGCCCGTCTACGTCCTCGGCGGCGGTCTGGACCACATGGGGCCGTCCTACCAGCACGCCCCGAGCTGGGACCTGGGCAGCCGGTCGTCCGACATCCCCAACGGCTACGTCGGACGCCGCGCGGCCCGGAAGTCCTTCGCGATGGCCGGGCTCACGCCCGCCGACGTCGACGTCGCCGAACTCTACGACCCGTTCTCCTTCGAGATCATCCGTCAGTTCGAGGCGTTCGAATTCTGCGCCGAGGGCGAAGGCGGTCAGTGGTGCGTCGAGAACGTCACCGGTGACGCTCCGAAGCTGCCGATGACCACCGACGGCGGCCTGATGTCCTACAGCCACGGCGGCGGCATCGTGCAGTTGACCCAGCGCATCGCGCGGTCCGTGCACCAGCTGCAGGGCGTGTGCGCGACCAACCAGGTCGACGACCCGGAAGTGGTGCTGTGCAGCAACGGTGGTGCCGGTGCCTTCTTCACCGACGTCCTGCTACTGGGAAGTGAGCGACCATGAGCGAGAACACGACCGCCACCGTGCTGGCCCCGCAGCGGGCGGGGATCCCGCTGCCGACCCCGACCGTGCTGTCGCAGCCGTTCTGGGACGGGTGCGTCGTCGGGGAGCTGCGCTATCAGCGCTGCACCGCCTGCGGCCGCGCCGAGTTCGATCCGAACCGGCTGTGCCGCGGGTGCGGCAGCGACACCCTGGAGTGGCAGGTGAGCGCCGGCCGGGGCACCGTCTACAGCTACACCGAGGTGGTCCGCCCGCAGACGCCCGCGTTCACCAGCCCGTACGTGGTGCTCATCGTCGAGCTGGACGAGGGCTACCACATGGTGTCGAACATGGTCGGCTGTGCGGTGTCCGACGTCCGGATCGGGATGCGCGTGGCGGTCACGTTCGACGAGATCACCGACGGTGTCGTGCTGCCGTACTTCGCCCCGGCGGAGGAGAACGCATGAGCGGCAGCACCTTTCCGCACGTCGCGGTCGTCACCGGCGCCAGCCGCGGCATCGGCCGGGCCATCGCGCGCCGGTTCGCGGCCGACGGTATCCACGTCCTCGCGGTGTCGCGGTCGATGCGCGCCGGCGACGGCCGCCTGCAGGGCTCGCTGGAGGAGACCGTGGCGCAGATCCGCGCCGACGGTGGTACCGCCGAGGCCCTGGTGTTCGACCTCGGTGACCGGGCCGCGGACCGCGGTTCGGTGATCGCGCACGCCGAGTCCGTGTTCGGGGCGCCGGTGGACATCCTGGTGAACAACGCCGCCGCCGCGCGACACTTCGACCAGTTGTTCCCGGACATGACCCGCGAGTCCTTCTACGACTCGGTGGAGACCAACGTCTGGGCCGGTTGGGATCTCGCGGCCGCCGCGATCCCCGGCATGCGGCGCCGCGGTGCCGGCTGGATCCTCAGCATCTCCTCGACCCAGGCCGGGCCGCGGGTCGGCCCGCCGTTCGCGGCGAACTCGACGTTCGGCGCCTGCCTGTACGGCGGCACCAAGGCGATGATCGACCGGATCACGACCGGTGCCGCGATGGATCTCCACGAGGACGGCATCGCGGTCAACACGCTGGCGCCGGAGTACTCGATCGCGACCGAGAACGCGCTCACCGTCCCGGGTGTCACCACTGGCAACTCCGAGCCCGAGGAGACCATCGCCGAGGCCGCCCTCGCGCTGTGCACCGGGGACCCGAAGGTGCTGACCGGCAGGATCACCCGGAATCTCGGGATCCTCGTCGAACTGAACCGTCCCGTGCGCACCCTCGACGGTCGCGACCTGCTCCCCGGTTGGCAGCCCGAGGACATCGACCGCGACCGTATCCGGCCCGGATACCTGGCCTCGCTCGCCTGAGGTCCTCCGCCCCCGCGGCGATACCGCCGAAACGGTGAGATCACCGTCAACCCTTTGCAACAATCGTTTGTTACAGACTTCCTACAGGAGGCCCCAATGCCGCTCCAGCCGTGGATGAAGCTCGTCTCGGTCGACGACCACCTCATCGAGCATCCCACCGTGTGGGCCGACCGCCTGCCGGCCAAGTTCCTCGAGGCCGGCCCCCGCATCGTCGAGGAGCCGTCGCCGTCGGGCGGTGCGCCCATGCAGGTGTGGAACTATCAGGGCAAGCGCTTCCCGGCGATCGGGCTCAACGCGGTGGCGGGCAAGAATCCCGAGGACTTCGGGATGGAGCCCGTCCGCTACTCGGACATGATCCCGGGCTGCTACGACCCCGAGGCTCGCCTGGTCGACATGGACCTCGACGGTGTGTGGGCGCAGACGTGCTTCCCGTCCTTCCCACGCTTCGCCGGCGCTCTCTTCACCGTCGAAAGCGCCGACATGGAGCTGGCGCTGCTGAGCGTCAAGGCCTACAACGACTTCGTCCTCGACGAGTGGTGCGCCGCCGCGCCGGACCGCTTCATCCCGGTGATCATCCTGCCGCTGTGGGACATCGCGGAGTGTGTGAAGGAGATCCAGCGCACCGCCGCGAAGGGCGCCAAGGGCATCACCTTCCCGGAGGATCCGGTTCCGCTGGGTCTGCCGTCGTACTACACCGACCACTGGGATCCGGTCTTCGCTGCCGCCCAGGAGACGGGCATGCCGCTGTGCATGCACTTCGGTTCCTCGGGCCGTCCGCCCGCGACCGCGGAGGAGGCCCCGTACGCGGTGACCATCTCGCTGTACGCGACCAACATGATGTCCTCGACGTCGCACCTGCTGTTCTCGCCGGTGTTCCACAAGTTCCCGAATCTCAAGGTGGCACTGTCCGAGGGCAACATCGGCTGGGTGCCCTACATGCTCGAGCGGATCGACGCGGTCTGGGAGCGTCATCGCCACTACCAGAACGTCGTTCAGGATGTGGTGCCGTCGACCCTGTGGTTCAAGAACATGTACGGCTGCTTCATCGACGACGACTTCGGGCTGAAGAACCGGCACGTCGTCGGACTCGACAACATCACCTGGGAATGCGACTACCCGCACTCGGACTCGTACTGGCCCAACAGCCGCAAGCACGCCGAGTTCCGCTTCCAGGACGTGCCGGACGACGAGGTCGTCAAGATCGTCGAGACCAATGCTCGGCGCCTGTTCAACTTCTACGACGACGGTGTGAAGCCATGACCTCGCCCGATCCCTTCGGATGGCAGCAACCGCCGGTCACACCGATGACGGCGGAGGAGCGGATCGAGGCCGACGACTGGGTCGAGCAGGATCTGCTCACCCGGGACCTGGCGTCGGAGAGGCTTATTGCCGTCGCCCGGCAGGCCGCCGCCGAACTGGATCATCTGGAGAGGGTGGGAGCCGGGCCGGAGGCGATCGAGTTGGTGCGCCGGAGGATCGCGGCCGCCGAGGCGTCGCGCCGCTACGTGGAGGAGGGGCGGAAGTGACGACCACGGCTACAGCACTGGTGCAGACCGGTCCGCGCGAGGTGCGGTTCGAGGAGATTCCGATTCCGGTCCTGGAACCCGGCGAGGCACTGCTGCGGGTGGAGGCGAACGGACTGTGCGCCAGCGACATCGATTCGTGGGAGGGCAAGCACTCGGCGTACGAACCGGGTGTGTCACCCTTCCCGCGGATCAACGGTCACGAGATCGTCGGCGTCGTCGAGGACATCGGCGGGGGAGCGCGGGGGGACGGCGTCCGCATCGGTGACCGGGTCGCCGTCAACCCCTTCCTCTCGTGCGGCCGGTGCGAGGGCTGCCGCGAGGGGACGACGATTCGCTGCACGGGATTCCCGTTCCGGCCGAACGCCTACGGGTACATCCAGACCGGGCACGCGCCGTCGCTGTGGGGTGGGTACTCGACGCACGTCTACATCCATCCGAACGCGATCCTGCACCCGTTCCCGGAGACCACGAACCCGCTCGACGCGACGCTGTGGAATCCGCTGGCGGCCGGCATCGAATGGGCGGTCACGACCCCCGGCACCACCATCGGGACCACGTTCGCGGTGCTCGGGTGCGGCCAGCGCGGGCTCGCCGCGGTGGTGGCCGCGAAGGCGGCGGGTGCCGACGTCATTCTCGCGACCGGGTTGTCGCGGGATCGGCACAAGCTGGATCTGGCAACGGAATTCGGCGCCGATGTGGTGGTCGACGTCGAGGCCGAGGATCTGCGCGAGGCGGCACGGCAGGCGACCGGTGGTCGCGGCTTCGACGTCGTGCTCGACACGTCGCCGCATGCGACCGGGCCGTTGCTCGACGCGCTCGACATCGTGCGCGCCGGCGGCACGGTGGTGTCCGCGGGGCTCAAGACACGGCCGATCGAGAATTTCCCGATCGACCTGTTGACCCTCAAGAACATCCGCCTGGTCGGGTGCGCCGGGTCGAGTGTCCGGGCCTACCAGCAGGCGGCGAGCATCGTCGCGTCGGGCCGATTCCCGCTCAGTCGCATGCGAACCCATGTTCTCGGATTCGATCGACTCGAGTACGGCATCGAATTGCTCCGGGGCGACCACCCGGAGGAGCGCCCGATCAACATCGTGATCACCCCGACCATGAGCGGCACTTGACGGTCGAGGGTCCGTCCCGCGCGCAACTTGGTCTCCCGCACGCGCAATCGCGCGCGCGGGAGGTCAGTTCGCGCGCGCGACGAAACTGCCCGGGGCCTGACGGCGGCGCGGCGCTACTGGTCGTCGAGGTCGTCGAACAGTGAGGGCTGGACCGGGTCGTCGAACAGCTCCATCTGGTCCATCTGTTCCGGCGGGTTCGCGGGCTCGGGTTCCGGGACGAAGGCGTCCGGGACCGTGTCGGCGGTCGGAGTCGTCTCGGGTGCGGTGGCCGGTTCGGCGGCCGGGAAGTGGAGCACTCCGCCGAAGTGGTTCGCGAACTCCTCGTCGACGCCTCCGAGGAAGTCCGACAGGTGCTCGACCATGTCGGCGAGGTGCTGTGGGACGAACGGGTCGGCGAGCATGTCGATCATGACGCGCAGTCGATCCTCGAAGAGGGCGAAGCGGAGATACGGCCAGCGCCGATTGAGGTCGGTGATGAGTTCCGATGCCCGGGTGCGGCCGCTGATGTCCCGGACCAGGGGCGCCCACAACTGCACTTCGGGAGTGCTCTCGTTGGCGATGACGAGGGCGAGCGCAGAACCGAAGCGCAGGACCACGTCACCGTCCGCGTCCAGTTCCGGGGCCTGTCCGTAGATGTCGGTCAGGGTGTGGGCGATCGCCTCGCGCAGGTGGGCGGTGTCGCGAGGGCGGATCGATACGTGCCGGTCCAGCGGTGTCCGCACCGGGGTGACGGCCGGATCCGCCGCCGGTTCGGCATCGTCCCCAAGGTGGTGCAGGACGAGGAAAGCGGGATGGGGTACGTCCCAGGTCTCGCGGAGCATCGACACCGCCATGGAGGCGAGCTGGTCGGCCCACCGCGTCGTCTTCTCGACGACGAGCGCGGGCACGTCGCCCATGTCGAGTTCGGGATCCCCCTCGGGGGACACGGGGCGCGCCCATCCCTGCGCCAGCAGTCGGGATTCCTCGGCTGGGGTCAGTCGCCGACGTGGCGGCAGGTGGACGTCGGCCGGAAGTTCGCAGCGGACGACGGTGCCGTCGGGTCCGGCGCCTGCGGTGAACTGCAGGAACGGCACGCGGCCGTCGGCTTCGTCGGTGTCGCACACCGTCTCGAGGATCACCTGATCGTCCGACGAGATCGCGGCGATCCGGTCGGCGAGTGACGAACGGAAGACAGCCCACGCCCCGGCGACTTCACGGTCGAAATCACCGGCGGCGGACCTGTCTGCGGACTCGGACACTGGACCCCCTGCTTCACGTCGTGCCACCCGGGCCGGGCGTGTCGGCCGGACCTGCGTGGTACCGATACGGTATCGCGCCTGCCGTCGGCGTCCGGAACAGGTGACCGGTCGGGAAGACCGCAACCGAAACGAATGTTCGGTTTGACGGGTTCACGCACTAGCCTCCCCAGCGGTACACACACGTCACGGAGGTAGCGGGATGCGATTCGATCAGGATCGACACGGTGGAAGGCACGATCGGTTGCGGCGTGGGTGGGGGCGGCGGGTCGTCGGTCTCGGGGCGGTCGCAGCATCGATGGTGATCGCCACCGGAACCGCGACCGCGGTACCGGCGACCGCCAGCCTCGGCAGCATCGGGTCCGGTAGTTCCGGTAGTGCCGGCGCGGGGAGCGTGGGACCGGGGTCGTCGATACCGGAGTCGTTCAGGGAGGATCCGGGGCCGGTTCCGCCGACGCGGGACGACATCACCACGGCCGCGATCACCGGAGTGAAGCAGGTGTCGGAGCAGGCGGTCCAGTACACGGTCGCCTCGCCTGCCCTGCGCCGGGAGGTCACGGTGGACGTGCTGCTGCCGAAGGACCGGTCGGTGCCACGGCCCGTCCTGTACATGCTCGACGGTGCGGGCGCGCGCAACAACAGCAGCGGGTGGATGAAGGCGAGCCTCGGCGCCGCGCCCGCGTTCTTCGAGGACAAGAACGTCAACGTCGTGCTGCTCAACGGTGGTCAGGGCAGCATGTACGTCGACTGGGATCGGGTCGACCCCGAACTCGGGCTGAACATGTGGGAGTCCTTCATCGCCGAGGAGCTGCCGCCACTGATCGACGCGGAACTGGAGACCGACGGCGTCAACGCGATCGCCGGAAACTCGATGGGCGCGCAGTCGGCGATGATGCTGGCCCACCGACACCCGGACCTGTACCGCGGTGTCGCGGCGTTCAGCGGGTGCTACTCCACGAGTGATCCCCTCGGCCGTCTCGTGGTCCAGACGACCGTCACGTCACGGAGCGGCGATCCCGCCAACATGTGGGCCGATCCGTCGGGCCCGGAATGGCGCTCGCACGACACCGTGCGCCACGCGGAGAACCTCCGAGGCAAGGCGATCTACCTGTCGGTGGCGACGGGCCTGCCCGGCACACACGAGGAGGGGAGCGACGACGCCCGTCGCCTGCTCCTGGGTGGGGTCATCGAGGGTGCCTCCAACGTGTGCACCCGGATCCTGGAGAAGCGACTGGACCAGTTGAAGATCCCGGTGACCGTCGACTACGAGGGCACGGGCGTCCACGCCTGGGAGTACTGGCGCGACCAGTTGCCCAAGTCGTGGCCGACGCTCGAGCGGGCCCTCGGCCTCGACTGACGGCAGGCTCGGCCGGCGACGTCGGGTGGATACGTGATCGTCACGTCGGGTAGTGCGGATGTAACAGCAGCCTGCCTAGCGTATTCAGCGACGTATACACGGTTGGACCGTCATCGGCGGTCCACGCGAGAAGGCGGCCGACGATGACGAAACCCTCCATCAGCACCGACACCACCCCCACCGGCCGCGTGAGGGAGGCTTTCGCGCGCATCGACGAGTGTGCGCGGCCGGAGATCTGGATCGCGCTGCGCTCGGAGTCCGACGTCCTGGCCGACGCGGTCGACGTGGAGCGCAGGCTCGCGGCGGGTGAGGAACTGCCTTTGGCGGGAACGGTGTTCGGCGTGAAGGACAACATCGATGTCGTCGGCCTGCCGACCACCGCGGCCTGCCCCGAGTTCGCCTACGTTTCGCAGGTGTCGGCGCCTGCCGTGTCACGGTTGCAGCGTGCCGGTGCGGTGGTCCTCGGCAAGACCAACCTGGACCAGTTCGCGACGGGACTCGTCGGAACCCGCAGCCCCTACGGTGTGGTGCGCTCGGCGACCCATCCGGACCGTGTGTCGGGTGGGTCGAGTTCGGGGTCCGGCGCGGCGGTGGGGCTGGGGCTGGTCGATTTCGCGCTCGGCACGGACACGGCGGGTTCGGGCCGCGTGCCGGCAGCGTTCAACGGTGTCGTGGGCATCAAGCCGACCCTCGGGCTGGTGCCGACCGTCGGCGTCGTGCCGGCGTGCGCCGACTTCGACTGCGTCACAGTCCTTGCGCCCACCGTGTCGCTCGCGGGACGCGCGATGTCGATCATGATCGGGCCGGACGCGGACGACCCGCGCAGCCGCAGCTGGCCGGCGGACGTACCGCTGTCCGCACCGGCGCGGGCGCGGGTCGGGATACCGGTCGACGAGCAGTTGGACTCTCTCTCCGAGACCTACCGGCGCAGCTTCGCGGCGGCCGTCGTGCGCGCGGAGCAAGCCGACCTGGAGATCGTGCGGGTGGACATCGCGCCGATGCTCGAGGCCGCGACGCTGCTCTACGACGGCGCCCTGGTCGCCGAGCGCTTCGACGCGGTGGGTGGGTTCGTCGCCGCGCACCCCGATGCCGCCCTGGACCCGACCGTCGCTGCGATCGTCCGGGCATCGGAGTCGAAGCCGGCCCACGAATTCGTCCGCGACATGGGCACTCTCGTGGCCGCGAAGCATCATGCGACGCGGCTGTTCGCGGACGTCGACGTCCTGCTGTTGCCGACCGCCACCGAGCACCCACTGATCGCCGACGTGCTCGCGGAGCCGGTGGACATCAACCGGCGCCTGGGCACCTTCACGAACTTTTGCAACCTGCTCGACCTGGCCTCCGTCGCGGTCCCCACCGACAGCGAACCCGGAGAATCGTTCGGGGTGATGACCGTGGCCCCGGCATTCGGCGACCAGGTGGCATTGGACGTGGCGGCCCGCGTCCAGGGCGTCGAGACGTCGGAGCTGGCGCCGGAGGAGGGAATCGGGCTCGCGGTCTTCGGCGCTCATCTGCGAGGTCAGCCACTGCATCGTCAACTCGAGGCGTTGGGGGCGCGGTTCGAACGATCCGTCTCGACCACCGCGGACTATCTGATGGTGCGGCTCGATTCGGTACCGCCCAAGCCGGGTCTGGTGCACGCGCCGGACGGCTCGGGTCGCTCGCTTCCCGGTGAGCTGTATCGGATCTCGGCGGCCGGGCTCGGTTCCTTCCTCGCTGCGCTGCCCGCCCCGATGGCGTTGACGTCGATGGCCCTCGCCGACGGGACCGTCGCGGTCGGATTCACCTGCACGCCCGCAGCTGCCGCCGCCGGGGTGGACATCACCGAGTTCGGCGGCTGGCGTGCCTTTCTCGGTGGCGTTCCCGCCTGACGACCGTGTGACACGACGCTGCTGACGGTGTCGACGTGACGGGCGTGTTACGGACGGTGCGGCGGGGGCCGATTCGTTAACACTGCGATCACAGTGGCGACCATCGGATGTAAACGCCTCGCGAAACAGTATGGGGGAGCGGATACGGCGCTGTATACCGACTCGGCGCAGTACTTTTCGACATCTCGACCCCAGGAGAACCCCATGCCCCGTAGTCCCATGAGGTGGCTCGCAGTCATCGCCTTCGTACTCGCGATACTGTCGACGAGCGCATGCAGCAGCATCGACTCCACGTTCGCGGCGCGACCCGCCGGCGGCGGTGACAGCACGCAGGTGGTCAAGGTCGGCACGCTCCGCGGTCAACCTCACCTGTTCCATCCCTTCTTCTACGAGCGGTTCGCGCCTGCGGGCACTGCCGTCGACGTGGTCGTATTCGACAGTTCGCCCGACATCAAGAATGCGCTCGTGAGCGGCGCGATCGACTTCGGTGTCGCCGGTGTGCCCGCGTTCCTCGCGGGATCGGCTGCCGGGCAGGACATTCGACTGATCGCATCGGCGGCGGACGGGGGCACCGGCATCGTCGCGGCGCCGGGTATCGACTCCGTGGACGAGCTGCGTGGGCAGAAGGTGGGATTCCCGCTCGGTTCGTCGCAGGAGATCCTGCTGCGGCTCACGCTCGCGCGGCAGGGTCTCGACCCGGCTCGTGACGTCCAGTTGGTCAACCTTCCGTTCTCGGACATGGCGAATGCTCTTGCCACCGGACAGATCTCGGCGTTCGCATCCGCGGAACTGGGGCCGGCAACGGCCATCGAGGCCGGCGCGCACAGTCTGATCTCGCCGTACGACACCCCGGTGGGGCGAGTGAACATCGGACTGGCGACCACTCAGCGCACGATTGACACACAGCCCGGGTTGGTGCAGTCGATGGTCGACGTGCACCTGCAGACCGCGGCCTTCATGGACGGTGACCGCGACGCCTGGCACCGCGGTGTGGTGGACGAGTTCGGCCTGGACCCCGATGTTGCCGCGACCGCGATCGCGAACATCTGGCCGCGTGCAGACCTGTCCGCCGACTACCGCAGCCAGGTGGGTGCACTGACCCGTCAGATGGTCGCGCTCGGGCAGATCCCGGTCGAACCCGACCTCGCCGCATTCGTCGACGACTCGTTCCTGACCGCGTCCGCTCATGCGTGACCGGTCGCCTGCGAGCGCCCCTGAACCTGCCGTTCCGCCACCAGTTCGAGGAGTCACCGTGGCCACAACTTCTGCCCCGATCGCTGCACTGAAGAAGAAAGCCGCAGTGCTGTACGGATTTCCGGCACTGATCCTGCTCGCCGGCTTCTGGAGCGTGGGCGTCCGCTTCGGATGGACGCTGCCGCTGGGCATCCAGATGCAGTACCTGCCTCCGCCCGGTGAGGTGGCCGGGCGGATGTGGGACGTCGCGGTCGGAGGAGTTCACGACGATGCCTACAGCGGGTCGCTGTGGAGGCATCTCGCGGCCAGTACGCTGCGAGTGCTGAACGGCTTCCTGCTCGCGGCCGCCCTGGCGATTCCGCTCGGTGTTCTCATGGGCCGGTTCGGTCCGGTGCGACGGGCACTCGAGACGACCGTCAATCTCGTCCGGCCCATTCCGGTGACCGCGTGGGCGCCGCTGACCCTGCTGATCATCGGCTACGGCGACCGGTCCACGATCTTCCTGATCTTCGTCGCGGCGTTCTTCCCGATCCTGCTCAACACCACCGTCGGTGTTGCCCAGGTGCCTCCGCGCTTGCTCGAGGCGGCTGCAATGCTCGGCACGCCCAAGGCCAAGACGCTCTACAAGATCGTCATCCCCAGCGCGATGCAGAGCATCACCAGCGGACTGCGGATCGCGCTGGGCCTGTCGTGGGTGGTGCTGGTGGTCGGTGAGACCGTCGGCATCTCGACCGGACTGGGAGCGTTGATCACCCAGGCACGCGACATGAGTCGCACCGACCTGATCATCGCCGGCATGGTCTTCATCGGACTCGCGGGCTTCGCCACCGATCGGCTGATGGGCGGACTCCTGCGCGTCGCGACGCGTGGCCGACCCGGGCTGTCCTGACCCGCAACATTCTTCTCTCGACGAAAGGCCATCCCATGTCATATCCAGTCGCCACGGCGCCGGCCGGTGCCACGTCGAACTCGGCCGCAGACATCGTCATCCGCGACCTCGCCAAGCGGTACGGGGAGGGGCCCACCGCCGTCCAGGCGGTGGCCGGTGTCGACCTGACCATCGCATCGGGCGAGTTCGTCTGTCTCGTCGGCGCCAGCGGATGCGGCAAGAGCACGCTTCTGCGCATGCTCGCCGGATTCGAATCACACAGTGGGGGAGAGCTCCTGGTGGGGGGTACCCCGGTCCAGGGGCCGGGCCCGGACCGCGGTGTGGTGTTCCAGGACTACGGTCTGTTCCCGTGGATGTCGGTGCGTGAGAACGTCGCCTACGGTCCGCGTCAACGCGGGCTCGGCCGCGCCGAGTCGACGGCGCAGGCCGATAAGTACATCCGGGCGGTGCAACTCGAACGCTTCGCCGACCAGTACCCGCATCAGCTCTCCGGCGGCATGCAGCAGCGCGTCGCGATCGCCCGCGTCCTCGCCAACAACCCGGCGGTGATGCTGATGGACGAGCCGTTCGGCGCGCTGGACGCATTGACCCGTACGACCCTCCAGCACGAACTGGCACGGATCCAGCGCGCGGAGGGCACCACCGTCATCTTCGTCACGCACAGCATCGAGGAGGCCGTGTACCTCTCGGACCGCGTCGTGGTGATGACCGGAGGTGCCTCGCACGGGGTTCCCGGGCACATCCGCGACATCGTCGAGATCGACCTCGGCGACGAGCGGGACGTCACGTCGGTGGCGTTCAACGATCTCGAACGCCGCATCGCGGCGATGGTGCACGAGCCGGTTCACTGACCCGTCGAAGGGAGTATCGCGATGACCACCTCCGGTGGAGCGTCGGGCACCAGCCTGCGCGAGAAGGTCTACCTGGAGTTGCGGGAGCAGATCATGAGCGGGGGCATTCCCGCGCAGGCCCGACTGGTCGAGGGACGGCTGTGTGAGGCGCTCGGGGTGTCCCGCACACCGTTGCGGGAGGCGTTGGTCCGGTTGCACTCGGACGGGATCGTCACCCGCCGCGACGACGGCTACTACCCGACGTTCCCCGACCTGGGCAGCATTCGGGATCTGTACGAGTTGCGGATCACTCTGGAACTGCGGGGTATCGGCCGGCACCTCGAGAATGCCGATCTGCAGTTCGACGTGCCGCTGCTCGAGGCGACGCGCGCGCAGTGGCGGGAGCTGAAGGCCGACCCGCCGGCACCGTCGCGTGACATCGTCCAGTTGGATCAGCAGTTCCACCTCGACCTGTCGACGGCGGCGGGCAACCCGGCGCTCACCCGGGCGCTGGCGACGGTGAACAGTCAGATCCGGCTGGTGCGGATGCACGACTACCAAACGCGCGAGCGGGTGGAGTCGACGATCGCCGAGCACCTGACGATCGTCGAACAGGTTCTCGACGGCGAGTTGGACAGCGCCCTCGCCGCACTGCACGCGCATGTCGGTGAGTCTCTGGACGTGGTCGAGGAGCGCGCCGTGCACGCCGTCACCGCGCACGCCCTGCACGGCTGGCGCTGAAGCATCGGACGGTCGTCCGCAGACGACGAAACCGCCTCCACGGCGTGACGGATGTCACGCCGTGGAGGCGGTTTCGGTGATGGGGTGCGCAGGCGCGGCTACCGCTGTCCGGCGGAACCGAGGCGCGTCAGGGTGCGTACGAGAGCGGGTCCGTCCGAGCCCAGTTCGTCGAACCGTGACCCGGTGTCGGCGGGCGGCGCGGTGGCGGGGGCCGGAGCGAGGGTGCGGGCGAGATCGGTGCGGCGACGCACCGCGGCCAGGATCTGTGCATCCAGGTCGA
Source organism: Prescottella defluvii (assembly GCF_000738775.1). Taxonomy (GTDB): domain Bacteria; phylum Actinomycetota; class Actinomycetes; order Mycobacteriales; family Mycobacteriaceae; genus Prescottella; species Prescottella defluvii. Next base: position 198,647 of record NZ_JPOC01000028.1, on the reverse strand, counting down.
CAATCTCCTGCTCGAGGCGGTCGAGAGCGGCTGCGTCGGCTGTCCGGTGCGATCCAACGGCACGGACGGCGATCGAGTCGGTCTGGACGGACAAGGCGTCTCCTCTGGTCTCGGTCGAGCGGGCGCTGATGCGGCGCTGTCTCATGGTTAGTCGCATCTGACGTTCGAACGTTACTTCGGGTACTCGAACCTTGCTGGGCAACACCGGCGGCGTAGAGTTGCACTGTGCAACATGACGGCGAGGTCGATCAGGTGGCGGCTGTGCACGCCGAACTGGTCCAGTTGACCCGGGAGTTGGTGGCCGGCGGCCGTGACGCGCAGGGCGGTCCGTCGTTCGCGCAGCACTCGGTTCTCTCGTTCGTCGCGCGGAACCCGGGATGTCGCGCCACCGACATCTCCGATGCGTTCGGCGTCAACCGGTCGACCGTTTCGCGGCAGCTCCGGGGATGTACCGACGGCGGCTGGGTTCGGGCCGATTCGGGGCCCGTCCGCGCCGGGCGCCCCCTGTTCCTCACCTCCCAGGGCATCGCGGTGCTCGCGGCCGCCGACCGGCGACGGTTCGACGAGGTCCGGGCGCGTGTGGACGGTTGGTCGCCGACCGAGATCGCCCAGTTCGCCGTGATCCTGCGTCGGTTCCGCGACGGGCCGGTCGCGGAGGTCCCCGGCGCACCCGACATACCCGTGATCGCCGGGGTCCCCGGCGGCCCCACAACTGCTGGAGATGACGCACATGCGTGAGTACGGCGCCCCCGCCCGCTTCACCATCGGCGACGACGAGTCGATCGTCCGCACCGTGTTCGAGCACGCGAGACGCAGTCCGGATCGGGTTCTGTTCTCCCGGCCGGTCGAGGACCGGTGGGTGGATGTGACCGCGCTCGAGTTCGCGGACCTGGTCACCGGGGTCGCGAAGGGCCTGGTGGCGGCGGGGGTCGGCCCCGGCGACCGGGTGGCACTCCTGTCCGCGACGCGGTTCGAGTGGTCGCTGTTCGACTTCGCGATCTGGGCGGCCGGCGCCGTCTCCGTGCCGATCTACGACTCGTCGTCGCCGGATCAGATCCGGTGGATCGTCGAGGACTCCGGGGCCGTCCTCGCGATCGTGGAGACCGCGGGCCACGCGGCCGGTTTCGACGGAGTCCTGTCCGGACCGGGACGCGTGCTGCAGATCGACGACCTGGCCGTCGAGAAGCTCGTCGCCGAGGGCGTGCGCATCGACGACGCCGTCATCGGAGACCGACTGGCCGGGATTCGTGCGGACGACCTGGCGTCGCTGGTCTACACCTCCGGGACGACGGGACGGCCGAAGGGCTGCATCCTCACGCATCGGAACTTCCTGTCCGAGGTGCGCGGCATCCTCGCCGCGTCGATTGGGGACGTGGCGAAACCCGGCAACCGGATGCTGACATTCCTACCGTTGGCGCACGTGCTCGCCCGCGCGGTCTCGCTCGCGATGTTCGAGGCCGGTGGTATCCAGGCGCACTGGTCGAACTTCGGCACGGTGGCGGGCCAGTTCCAACGATTCCGGCCGCATGTGATCCTCGGTGTGCCACGTGTTTTCGAGAAGGTCCGCGACAGCGCCGCCCACTCGGCCCAGAGCAAGGGCCGGATCCCGGGGGCGGTGTTCGCCTTCGCCGAGGCCACCGCGATCGCCTACAGCGAGTCCCTCGACACTGGTGGTCCGTCGTGGATCCTGAAGGCGCGGCACGCGATTGCCGATCGGTTGGTATATGCCAAACTTCGCGCCGCGTTGGGCGACCAGTGCTGGTGGGCCATCTCCGGAGGCGGGGCACTGATGCCGCGGCTGGGGCACTTCTTCCGTGGTGCCGGCGTCCCCATCTACGAGGGCTACGGACTGACGGAGTCCACCGCCGCGCACTGCGTCAACGTGCCCGGCGAGCAGAAGATCGGCACGGTGGGCCGTCCGATGAGCGGCAACTCGGTGCGGATCGCGCCGGACGGCGAGATCGAGCTCGGCGGCGGTGTCGTGTTCGCCGGGTACTGGGGCAACGACGCGGCCACGGCGGACGCCCTCCGCGACGGCTGGCTCCGGACCGGGGACCTCGGCGAACTGGACGACGACGGGTACCTGACGCTCACCGGACGGAAGAAGGACCTGCTGGTCACCGCGGGAGGAAAGAACGTCTCGCCGGGCCCGCTCGAGGATCGTCTGCGCTCGAATGTGCTTGTCTCACAGGCTGTCGTCGTGGGCGACGGCCGACCGTTCATCGGTGTGCTGTTGACTCTCGACCCGGAGCCGTTCGGGAACTGGAAGTCGGCGAACGGGAAGCCGGCTTCGGCGACGGTCGCCGATCTCGCCGCGGACACCGACCTCCGCGCCGCGCTGCAGGACGTGATCGACGATGCGAACTCGACGGTGTCCCACGCGGAGGCGATCAAGCGGTTCGAGATCCTCCCGCACGATCTCACCGAGGAGTCGGGTGAACTGACCGCCACGCTGAAGATCAAGCGTCAGGTGGTCTCCGAGCGTTTCGCCGAACAGATCGAGGCGATCTACCGCGGCCACTGACCGCGGCGGACCCCGGCGTCAGCCGATCGCGGCCAGCAGCGCGGGCAGTCCCGCGGATGCGGTGGTGCGCCACGAGTGGTGCACGTGATCGCTCAATCCGGTCGTCTCGGGGTTGATCTCGACGACGGTCGCGCCGGACCGCGCGGCGAGCAGGGGCAGTTCCGCCGCCGGGTACACCACCGCGGACGTGCCGACGACGACCATGAGGTCGCAGTCCGTGGCCGCGTCGGTGGACCGGCTCCAGGCGTCCTCGGGCAGGGCCTCGCCGAACCACACGACGCCGGGACGCACCGCGCCACCGCAGGTCTCGCATGTCGGCGGTGCGAGCGGGCCGGTGGGTTCGGCGTCGACGCCGCCGTCGCCGGGGAACGCCACACCACAGGCGCTGCATCGCGGTGCGAACAGACTGCCGTGCAGGTGCGCGGCGACGGGACTGCCCGCCCGCTCGTGGAGGTCGTCGACGTTCTGGGTGATCACCGTCATTCCGGTGCGCCCGGCCCACTGCGCGATCGCGTGGTGACCGGCGTGCGGCTGGACGCGCCGCGCGAGCCCGGTCCGCCATTGGTACCACGCCCACACCAGGCCGCGGTCTCGCTCCCAGCCTTCCGGACTCGCGAGCTGCTCCGGTGAGAACCGCTCCCACAGTCCGGTCTGTGCGTCCCGGAAGGTCGGCACGCCGCTCTCGGCCGACATGCCCGCGCCGCTGAACACGACGACACGACGGGCGGCGCGAGCGGCATCGGCGAGTGCTGGATCGACAGGGAGCGCATTCATACCGTCGATTGTGCGGGCCCGCGTGCCGCTCGTCCGCACCCGGCTGCGTGGTGCCGCACGGGTCGGGTTGAATTGGCCCATGCCTACGAGCGCGCGGAACCGATGACCGGCGAGTTGCTGCCGCACCCCGGCACCGGAGAGCTGTTCCCGTCCCCGGTGCCGCCCGGCACCGGGTGGCCCGGCGACTCGGCGGACGCGCAGACTCCCGTGGCCCGGTCGGCGGCGGATGTCGTCGCGATGGCCGCCGGCGCGAAGAACCTCCTCGATCTCGACGCCCGCATCAGTGTGTGCCGGGCCTGCCCGCGGCTCGTGGACTGGCGCGAGCAGGCCGCCGAGACCAAGCGGGCGTCGTTCGCGGACCAGCCGTACTGGGGCCGCCCCGTCACCGGGTTCGGGGCCGACTTCCCGAAACTGCTGATCATGGGGCTGGCGCCCGCCGCGAACGGGGGCAACCGCACGGGCCGGATGTTCACCGGCGACCAGGCCGGAGACTGGCTGTTCCGTGCGCTTCACCGGGCGGGGCTGGCGAGCAGAGCCGACGTCGAGCACGCCGCGGACGGGCAGAAACTGTTCGGGGTGCGAATGCTCTCGGCGGTACGGTGCGCGCCGCCGGGGAACAAGCCCGGTATCGACGAGCGGGACTGCTGCGCGGGCTGGCTCGACGCCGAACTGGCCCGGCTCCTGCCGTTCGCGCGGGCCGTCGTCGCGCTCGGTGGATTCGGGTGGGACGCGACGCTCGGCGCCGTGCGCCGCGCCGGGGGCACCGTCCCCACACCGAAGCCCAAGTTCGGGCACGGGGAAGTCGCGGTCCTGAGCACCGCGGATGGCAAGCCGCTCAACGTGATCGGCTGCTATCACCCGAGCCAGCAGAACACCTTCACCGGAAAGCTCACCGAGAAGATGCTCGACGACGTCCTGGCTCGGGGCCAGGAACTGGCGGGGCTCGGCTGGGGCTGCGGCGGATCGGGTCGCTGACCGCGCTCCGGTCGCAGCGCACGTCTGGGACGTCGGCGTCCTCTCAGTGGGACTGGCACTTGAACCACCCCCGGTAGGCGTGGCTACCATCACACACCACGTCGAGTGCCGTAGGAGGTGTGCATGAGTCGCGAGGTCACCGAACCCGCAGTTCAGATGGGTTATGTGGTGGCGGATCTCGATGCCGCCATCGACCATTGGGTGACGCATGCCCGGGTCGGGCCGTGGACCGTGTTCCGTCGTGTGACGCTGAACGGGCGCTATGCGGGCGCCGACACGGTCGTCACCATGGACGTCGCGATGGGCTACACCGGCGACCTCCAGATCGAACTCATGCAGATCACGTCGACGACTCCCTCGCCGTACGCGGACGCCGCCGGAGCGCCGCTCGTCGGACCGCACCACATCGCGTGGCTCACCGACGATCTCGACTCGGCGCTCGCGGACGCCCGTGGCCGCGGACTCGAGGAACTCTTCGTGGCCGAGGGACCCGGAACCCGGGTCGCCTACGTGCACTCGCCCTCCCAACCGGGCGCCGTCTTCGAGTACATCCAGAGCGCCGGCATGCGCGAACTGCTCGCCTACGGCATCGAGCAGGCACGCGCCTGGGACGGATCGAACCCCGTGCGCCCGGTCGGCTGATCCGGGCGCATCACCTCACGGGGCCTCGAGGCCCCGAACCGACGTCCGCATCGACGAGGCGGACGACCCGAATCCGGCTCCGCCGGGAAAGGCTGAACGATGGTCAACTGGAACGAAGAATGTGACGTGCTGGTGGCAGGGTCGGGCGCCGGTGGCGCCACCGGCGCCTACACCGCGGCCCGTGAGGGCCTCGACGTGATCCTGGTCGAGGCGACCGACAAGTTCGGTGGCACCACCGCCTACTCCGGTGGCGGCGGCTTCTGGTTCCCGTGCAACCCGGTGCTCCAGCGCGCCGGCGTCGACGACACGATCGAGGACGCGCTCGAGTACTACCACGCCGTCGTCGGTGACCGGACCCCGCGTGAACTGCAGGACACCTACGTCAAGGGCGGCGGCCCGCTGGTCGAGTACCTCGAGCAGGACGACGACCTCCAGTTCGCCACCTACCCGTGGCCGGACTACTACGGCAAGGCCCCCAAGGCCCGCAACGACGGCCAGCGCCACACCATCCCGAGCCCGCTGCCGGTCTCCGAGGTCGGTGACCTGCACAAGCTGGTGCGCGGTCCGCTCGACTTCGACCGCCTCGGCGCGGACCTGCCCGAGATGCTGATCGGCGGACGCGCGCTGATCGGTCGTTTCCTGAAGGCGATCGGCAAGTACCCGAACGCGAAGCTGAACCTGAACACCCCGCTCGTCGAACTGGTCGTCGAGGACGGCGTCGTGGCCGGTGCGATCGTCGAGCGCGACGGCGAGCAGGTCGCGATCCGCGCCCGCAAGGGCGTCCTGCTGGCCGCCGGTGGCTTCGAGGGCAACGACGAGCTGCGTCAGAAGTACGGCGTCCCGGGTGTCGCCCGCGACACGATGGGTCCGTGGGGCAACCTCGGCAAGGCGCACCAGGCCGGTATCGCGGTCGGTGCGGACACCGATCTGATGGGTGAGGCCTGGTGGTCGCCGGGCCTGACGCATCCGGACGGGCGTTCGGCGTTCGCGCTGTGCTTCACCGGCGGCATCTTCGTCAACCACGACGGCAAGCGCTTCGTGAACGAGTACGCGCCCTACGACCGTCTCGGCCGCGACGTCATCGCCGGCATGGAGGACGGTTCGGTCACGCTGCCGTACTGGATGATCTACGACGACCGCGCGGGCGAGCGTCCTCCGGTGGGCGCCTCGAACGTCTCGATGGTCGAGACGGAGAAGTACGTCGACGCCGGCCTGTGGCACACCGCCGACACCCTCGAGGAACTCGCCGCGAAGATCGGCGTCCCGGCCGACAACCTGCGGGCGACCGTCGAGCGTTTCAACGCGATGGCGGCCAACGACGTCGACGAGGACTTCGGGCGTGGCGACGAAGCGTACGACCGCGCGTTCACCGGCGGCGGTCCGGCGCTCATCCCGATCGAGCAGGGCCCGTTCCACGCGGCCGCGTTCGGCATCTCCGACCTCGGCACCAAGGGCGGTCTGCGCACCGACACCGCGGCGCGCGTGCTCGACACGTCGGGCAACCCGATCACGGGTCTCTACGCGGCCGGTAACACGATGGCGGCGCCCAGTGGCACCACCTACCCCGGTGGCGGCAACCCGATCGGCACCAGCATGCTGTTCAGCCACATCGCCGTCATGAACATGGCCGGCCGGTAGCTGACGCCACCTTCCCGCTGACCGCTGACCGCTGACCGCTGACCGCTGACCGCTGCCGTTGCCGTTGCTAGATTGCTCGTATGATCCGAAATGTTCGGTTTGTTTCAGTGTTCCTGCTTCTGGCGGCGGCGGTCAGCGCCTGCGGTTCCGACGACGCCGACATGTCGGCCCCGGAGCCCGCGGTCTCGGAGACTGCGGCTTCCGGGGACGGCGCGTCGGGTGCCTCGGGTTCCGACGTGATGGCGCGGTTCACGAGTTGCGACGACGTCGCGCCCGCGGTCGCGCAGTACAACGAGGGACTGCAGGAGAGTGCGTCCAACATGGTCAGCGAGTATGGCGTGATCTGCGGGTGGGAAACCCCGGACGGCGCGACGGACCTGGGGCAGATCCGGACCGTCGAGGTGGTCGTCGAACCCTGGTCCGGCGAGGTGTCGGCGGCAGGGGATCTCGGGGCCGGCGGCCTCGTCGTCGTGCCGGATGCCGGGCTCGAGCAGGCCGGTGGCATCGCCTACACCCTGAACTTGTCGACGTCCGTCGCCGGCGTGATCGTCACGACGGTCGAGACGCCCGATGCCAAGGTGACCATCAGTGGTGGGAAATGGGATGACGTGCCTGCGCTGGACGGACCGGCGGCGGTGTCCGTCGCCAAGCAGTTGATCGGTCTCTGAGTCACCCGCCCGACAAGTCAGCAAGGCGCCGCCAGGATCTCTCCCGGCGGCGCCCTTCTTGCTCTGGGCTGCCCGGTGTTTCAGTCGTTCGTCACAGTGAATCCCTTGCCGACCGGTTCGGGGTGCGCCGCGATGCCGTCGAGCACCGCGGTGATGTCGATGAACTCGAACGGGCCCCGGGTCATGCCCACCAACTTCGACCCGTCGATGAACGCGGGTCCACCCGAGTCGCCGCCGTTGGCGGTGGCGAACGAATTGATCCGCAGCGCGGGCTGGCCGTAGATCGGCCCGCAGGTCAGTCCCGTCCGAACTCCGGCCTTGCACAGCTCACCCTCGGGGTGGGACGGTCCGATGCCGTCGATCCGCACGTCCGGTCCGTTCGACGAGAGGGCTGCGTCCGGCAACAACTCGATCACGACGTAGTCGATGCGCGGGTCGCGGTACGCGATGGTCCCGATCGGATCACCGGTGCCGGTGGGGCCGAAGCGGTAGACCGGTGCCCCGTCCGGGTACTCGGTGGCACCGCCCGCGGCCGCGGACACGCAGTGCGCCGCGGAGATCGCGATCTTGTTGCCGAGGGCGTCGGTACCGACGACGCCGAGGGTGCAGTACTCCTGGTTCACCAACGGGTTCGACGGCCCGGCATCGGGATTCGCGGTCCAGGCGATGCCGTTGGAGATCGTTCCTGTTGCCGCCGATGCGGCCGGGGCGAGGGCCAGAGCCGGCGCCAGGGCGGCGATCACGGCGAGCGTGGCCAGCAGGACTCGTTTCGTCATCTCTACTTCCTGTCGGACGGTGACCGTCCGTAAGACGAGGCGGTTGTGGTGCGGTTCCGGAATCGCGTTTCCGGGGTGCGCCATAACAGAAGGGTAACGAGGATGTCTCGACCCGTCGAGTGTTTGTTAGGTGCGCATCTCGATCGGGCATGAACCGTCCGGTCTGGTTGCCTACGAAAGGTTTCGGGGGTTTCGGGACCGAGGAATGGAGACCGGACGGTACTGCGGTCAGCCCGCGGATTCCTGTTCCGCGAGTGCCCGGCGGGATTCCTCGTGCAGGACCTCGATGAGGTCGTGCTCGATCGCGGCGAACTCGGGCGAGGTCACCACCGACAACTCCCGCGGTCGGGGCAGATCCACGAGCACCTCGCGGCGAACCGTCGCGGGCCGGGCCGACAGCACGATCACCCGGTCGGACAGGAACACCGCCTCACGGATGTCGTGGGTGATCATCAGCACCGTCCAGCGGTAGCGCTGCCACACGTCCTGCAGCCACGTCTGCATCTCGGTGCGGGTCAGGGAGTCGAGTGCACCGAATGGTTCGTCGAGCAGCAGGACCTCGCGGTCCTGGACCACGGTCCGGAGCAGGGCGGCCCGCTGCCGCATGCCGCCCGACAACTGGTGAGGGCGGGCGTCCTCGAACCCGGCCAGGCCGAACACCGGGAACAGTTCGGCGGCCCGGGCCCGGGCCTGCTTCCGGGGTGTGCGCTGGACCTCGAGACCGAGGGTGGTGTTGTCGAGCACCGAGCGCCACGGGAACAGCAGATCCTTCTGGGGCATGTGGGCGCACGTCGGGGCGGTGACGGTCCCGGTGTCCGGCGCCTCGAGGCCCGCGACGATCGAGAACACGGTGCTCTTGCCGCACCCGCTCGGGCCGATCACGGACACGAACTCGCCGGGGCGGACCGCGAGGTCGATGTCGTCGAGGACGCTGCGGGTGCCGAACGACTTGGTGACGCCCGACAGTTCGACGATTGCCGGCTCAGCCACGAGTGTCCTCCCGGGGCCGGTTCGGCTGGGTGATCCAGGGTGCGACGACGCGTTCGATCGCGTAGGTGCACAGGTACAGCGCGATGCTGATCGTCGCCGTCACGAGCACCGCGGCGAGCACCAGATCGGTGCGGAAGGAGTTCTTCTGGATGCTCATGTAGATGCCCAGGCCGGACGTGGCACCGACGTACTCGGCGAACACCGCGCCCACCACCGCGTAGGTGATGCCGATTCGGAGTGCGGTGAAGAACCGGGGGAGGGCGGACGGCAACCGCACGTACCGGAACTGCTGCCACCGCGATGCGCCCATGCTGCGCAGCAGGGCTCCGGCGTCGCGGTCGGTGGAGGCGAAGCCCTCGATCAATCCGATGGCCATGGGAAAGAACGTCGCCAGGGCGATCACCAGGATCTTCGGCATCAGGCCGAACCCGAACCAGATGATCATCAGTGGGGCGATCGCGATGATCGGCAGGGTCTGCGAGATCACGAACAGCGGGACGAAAGCCCGTCGCAGCCAGGGGGAGAAGTCGACGGCGATTGCCAGCGCCCACGCCACCGCGAGGGACACCGCGAACCCGACGAGGGTCACCTGAAGGGTTGCCCACGCGTGGACAGCGATGTCGTCGCGGTGTGCCCAGCCCTGCTCGAGCACCCGCACCGGTGACGGCAGCACCTGGGGGCGGATCCCGCTCGCCGCGACGTAGGCCTGCCACGCCGCGACGAGCGCGATCACCACGACGACCGCCGGCAGTACCCGGCGGACCGCCCCGGCCGCCGCAGGGTTTCCGCGCTTACGGAACTGCGAGGTACTCATCGGTGAAATACGTCGACCAGTCGGGTTCGGTGGTGAGCGGCTTGCCGTCGGGTCCGGCGAGCAGTCCGTGCTCGAAGAGGAAGCCGGAGTAGCCCGCCCACTGTTCGAGGGTCTGGGTCCCGACCCGGCCCGACGCGTCCTTCATGTAGTCGGCCGCCAGCATCCGCTGGCTCTCGAATACCAGTTCCTCGTCGCTGAACACGCCGGGATTCGCGGCGATCAGAGCCTCGGCGCCGCGGTCCGGGTCGTCCGCGGCGACCTGGTAGCCGCGCTGCAGCGCCTGCACGAACCTGCGGGCCTGCTCGGGGTGCGCGGCCAGCCATTCCTCGTTGCCGTTCACCACGATCGCGTACGCGTCCGGAAAGCCGTAATCGGTGTAGTGGAAGTACCGCATCGGGGTGCCGCGGCGCGACGCCTCGACGCCCTCCCAGGCGAAGTACGACACCGTGAAGTCGGCCTGCCCGCCGTATACCGCCTCGTACGCCGACGTCCCCAACACGACGGTCTCGAAATCGCCTGCGCCGCCGTCATTCCGGATGACCTGACGGAGGATCTCGCGTTCGCCGGGATCGCCGAACCCGGCGTAGGTCTTCCCGTCGAGGTCTCTCGGGCTCGCGAGGTCGGCGCGGTCCGCCTTCACACCGATGCCCGTCGCCCAGTGCTGCAGCGGCGCCAGCACGGACACGGTCTGCGCGCCGGCCGCACGCGAGAACGTCGCGGAATCCTGGAAGCTGGAACCGAATTCGGCGTTGCCCGCGTCGACGAGAGTGTCGGGGGAGGTGTTGTTGTAGGGCAGCACCTGCACGTCGAGACCGGCGTCGGCGAAGAAGCCCTCCTGCAACGCGACGTACAACCCGGTGTGGTTGGTGTTCGGCGTCCAGTCGAGCGCGAAGCGGATGGTGTCCCCGGAATCGTCGCTGCCGCAACCGGTGAGAACGCTCAGCGCGGACGCGACGATCGCCGACGTCGCGAGGACCCGGCGCAGCCGGGACATCGAGGTCACGATGCGGGCCAGGGCTGGGCGTTCAGGGCGGTGTCCCAGAACATGAACTCGTAGCGCGTGGCGATCACGAACGCGCGCACCATCGCCTCACGCTGCGCCGCCGTGGTGGCCGCGGCCGCGGCGTCGACCAGTCGGCGCGCGGTCTCGACGGACTCCTGGAACTCGGGGGCGTCGTACGTGGTCACCCACTGCGCGTACGGATGCGACGGGTCCGCGGCCAGCACGTCCGCGGCGGTCGCGGCCAGCCGGCGGCCCACCTCGCCGTAGATCCAGAAGCACGGCAGCACCGCCGCCGCGGCCACGGCGTACGACTCGGTGGCGGCGGTCGCGGTCAGGTACGACACGTACCCCAGGCAGGCCTGCGAGTGCTCCGGTGCGCCGGCGCCCTCCGGCAGGGCGCCACCGGCGAGCAGGCTCTCGTGCAGTTCGGTCTCCACCACCGCGGCCGACGACGCCGACGTCGCCCAGAACGCCGCGGTCTGCGGATCGGGGGACTTGGCGGCGAGCAGTGCGAGGGCCTTCGCGTACTCGGCCAGGTAGAGGGCGTCCTGCTCGACGTAGGTGCGGAACACGTCGAGCGGGAGCGTGCCGTCGCCGAGACGGCGCAGGAACTCCATGTCGTCGATCGCGCCGCGCAGGACTGCGGTGCGCTCCCACAGGTGATCGGTGAAGCGCGCGTCGGCCGAGGCAGCGGCGGTGTGGACAGATGTGTCGTGGACAGGCGTGATCATCGCCATGACATCCCTTCGTCAGTATTACCTGATGCAGGTTCGACGGGTGTGATCTCAGCCCCGCCTGTGCGGAGCACCCCGTGTCGGTGAACGAGGCGACCTTAGCACCGCCGGATTGGTACGTTGGCAGTCGGCGGTCAGCCTCGGTCGGCGGGCGGTCGAACGTGAGGAGGGCCGCGCGATGGAAGCCGTGGAGATCGTCGAGACACAGGCACCCGACACACTCGTGGTGGAGACTCCGCTCGGTCCGATTCGTGGCTATGCCGACGGCTCGGTTTACTCCTGGAAGGGAATTCCGTACGCCGCGGCGCCGACTGGTGCGCGCCGTTTCCGCAGCCCCGGTGCGCCGCCGTCGTGGACCGAGATCCGCGACGGGCGGGTGTTCGGGCCGATGGCGCCGCAGGGACACGACACGTCGGTGCCGCTCGACCCGGGCATGCGGATCGACGAGGACTGCCTGTCCGTCAACGTGTGGGCCCCGCGGCCGGACGGCACTGCGCGTCCGGTGATGGTGTGGATTCACGGCGGCGCGTACTGCCTCGGGTCGTCCGCCCAGCCCATCTACGACGGTCGCCTGCTCGCCGAACGGGGCGACGTCGTGCTGGTGACCTTCAACTATCGACTGGGCACGCTCGGCTTCCTGGACCTGTCGTCGTTCTCCACTCCCGAACGGACATTCGAGTCGAATCTGGGGCTACGCGACCAGATCGCGGCGCTCGAGTGGGTGCGCGACAACATCCGAGCCTTCGGGGGCGACCCCGACGAGGTGACACTGTTCGGTGAGTCCTCCGGCGGCGGTTCGATCACCACGCTGATGACGGTGCCCCGCGCCGAGGGCCTGTTCCACCGAGCGATCGCGCAGAGCCCGCCGTCGACGTCGGTGTACGGCGCCGAGCGCGCCGCTTCCGTCGCGGCACGGTTCCTCGAGATCCTCGACCTGCCGGTCGACCGGGCGGCCGAACTGGTCGACATGCCCTACGAGCGACTGGTCGAGGCCGGCGACCTGCTGGTCGACGAGGTCCCGACGAAGGTGCCGGGCACCCTGGCGATGGCGCCGGTGGTCGACCGTGACCTCGTCCCGCACTATCCGGTGGCGGCCTTCCAGAAGGGGTACTCGCATCGGATCCCGCTGATCATCGGTTCGAACAAGGACGAGGCGTCGATCTTCAAGTTCATGCGATCGCCGTTGCTGCCGGTCAGCGCGGAGGCTGTCCAGCAGATGTTCGCCGGACTCGCGCAGGACAATCCGGGGCTGTCGGCGCTGCGGTTGGCCGAGATCGTTGCCGCCTACCCGGACGGCGCGAAACCCCGAGGAGCCCTGGCGATCTCGCGAGACGCGGCGTTCCGGATGCCGGCGTTGTGGGTCGCCGACGCGCACAGTCGGCACTCTCCGACGTGGGTGTATCGGTTCGACCACGCGGCGCCGATGCTCAGGGCCGCGCGCGTCGGCGCCGGTCACGCCACCGAACTGCCTTACGTGTTCGGCAATTTCGGGACACTCAACCCCGATCCGACCTTCTGGCTCGGTGGACGCAAGACGGCGCTCGAGGTCGCGGGCCGAGTGCAGCGACGCTGGTTGGCCTTCGCGCGTCACCGCGTCCCGGCGGCTCTGGACGGCTCCAAGCACTGGGCGCCGTACACCGAGGAGACCCGATCGACCCTGCTGATCGACACCCACGACAGCCTGGTGTCGGACCCCGACCACGCGATGCGCGTGGCCTGGGGCGACGAGGTGATGGGTTTCAGCTAGACGGCCCGGTCAGGACTTCTTGACGACGCTCGACTTGAGTTGCATGGGGCCGATGCCGTCGACCTTGCAGTCGATGTCATGGTCGCCCACGCCCTGGACCAGGCGGATGTTGCGGACCTTCGTGCCGGCCTTGATGCCGGTGGGGCTGCCCTTGACCTTGAGGGTCTTGATCACGGTGACGGTGTCGCCGTCGGCAAGGACGTTGCCGACCGAATCGGTGACGGCACCGCTGTCGTCGCCGGATCCCTCTCCCGATCCGCCGGAGCTGGGCGTCCACTCGTGGGCGCACTCCGGACAGACCAGCAGGGCGCCCATCTCGTAGGTGTATTCGCAGGAACAGGCGGGGCAGGGCGGCAGCGGATTGTCCACGGCAGCGATCCTAGGTCCCGTCAGTGCCCGCTCGGTTCGACGCCCAACTTCTCGCACGCGGCCTGGTACAGCGCGACCACCTCGGTGCGGATCGACGCGCGGTCGGTGACCGTGCCGATCCACGGCACGCGGACGGTGCGCTCGGCGCCGTCGACGTCGACCGCCCACTCGCCGGCCTCGGTGTCCAGTCCGGTCATGCGGGCGGTGGTGGCGGCGGGTTCGGCGAACGCGCGCACGATCATCAGGTTGTCGGCGGTGTGGTCGCCGTTCATGTGGCCGGTGACGGCGGCGACGACGGCAGCATCGAAGGAGGTCATGGGCGCGATCCTAGCTGCACCGTGGGTGGTTGCCGGTCGTCGTCCAACTCGCGCAGCACCGGCAGTGCGAAACACACGAGTGCCACCGCGATCACCGGCACCGCCAGGGCGAAGAACGTGGTGCGGACACCGAGCTGATCGATGAGCGGACCGGCCACCAGGAATCCGAGTGGCCCCGCGGCATAGGCGGTGGAGGTCATCACGCCGACGACGCGACCGCGCATGTGCTCCGGACTGCGGGTCTGCATGGCCCAGTTGGCGATCGGACCCACCGGCCCGAACACGAGGCCGATCGCGACGGACAGTGTCAGCAGCACCCACAACGGAGGGAGGAATGCCATGCCGAGCATGGACAACCCCAGGCCGCTGACCGCGATCAGCATCAGGATGCGGCGCTGGAGATAGGGCGCCAACGCACCGTAGGCGAGGGCTCCGACCAGCCCGCCGACGCTCATCGCCATCAGCACCCAGCCGAGCTGGGCGGGCTCGCCGCGGTCGGTGAAGTACTTGGGGAACAGCACCGACTCGATCGGCAGGTACAGCGCGACGATCGCCATGTCGACCAGCGCGAGGGTCCGCAGCAGGCGGTCGTTCCACACGAACCGCAGGCCCTCGAGGGTGCCCGTCCACATGGACGCGGGCCGGGTGGCGTGGTCGGGGCGACCGGCATGTTCGAGGTGCAGGAACGCGATCGTCACGATCGACAGCACGAAGCAGACGGCCGTGACCCACAGCGTGCTCTCCGGGCCGACCAGCGCGATCAGGACGCCGCCGATGCCCGGTCCGACGAGGTAGGCGACGTTGTAGTTGGCCTCGTACAGGCTGTTGACCCGGTCGAGATTCCAGCCCGCCGCCTTCGTCGCCGCCGGCAGCATCGACTCGCGCGCCGAGATCCCGGCCGGGTCGAACGTGGCACCCAGCGCGGCCAGCACCGCGAGCACCGGCACCGACAGCCCGATGGTTCCGGCGACGACGGGGATCGCGGCCACCGACAGCGCCGACAGCGCGTCCGACACCAGCGACGTGGGACGGCGCCCGAACCGGTCGACGACGGTGCCCGAGAACAGGCTCGCCAGCAGGAGCGGTACGGTCGCCGCGCCCGCCACGATGGCGGCGTCGGTGGCCCGTCCGGTCTGCTCGAGCACCAGCCACGGCAGTGCGACGATGACGATGCCGTTGCCGGTGGCGGAGAACAGCGTCGCGACGTTGAGCAGGATCAGCGGTGTGAAACGTCGGGCTACGGTCACGTCGGGGGTGGTCACGGCACGGGCCTTCGGTCGAGCGGGTGTCCAATCGAAGCTAACAGCGCGGCCGGAACCCGCGCGAGCGGTTTTCCTCGTGGCGTTTCCGAAGGATTCCTCCCGAATGGCGAGAGGAATCCTTCAGGATCGGCATCTACTCCCGGGTCCCGATCGCGGCGACCGGATCCTGGCGCAGCGCGGTCCGGGTCGGGATCGCGATCGCGGTGAGCCCCAATAGGACGGTCACCCCGAGGATCAGGGCGTAGACGGCCGGGTCGACGCTCGGGATCGGACGCCCCGAGACCGCGGCCGCGACGCCCGCCAGCGGGGGCAGCGCGATCACCGACCCGACGACCGCCGCGACGGTCACCACGATCACCGATTCTGCCCGCATCATCCGGCGCACCTGCCGACTGCTCGCGCCGACGAGTCGCAGCAGCGCGAACTCACGGCCCCGTTCGGCCGTCGCGAGCACGAGGGTGTTCACGACGGCGACCGCGAGGTAGCCGAGCAGGACCGCGAGCGCGACGATGCTCACCCATGCCTGCGTGCGGCGCTGTTCCTGGCCCGCGGCGGCGAACTCCGCGCGGTCCGAGACCGCGACGCCGCCCATCGCGGTGATCGCGGCACGGGCCTCGTCGACCCGTCCGGGTTCCGCGGTCACCAGCAACATGTCGGTCAGTCCCGTCGTGGTGTGCGCGCGGACCTGCGAGATCGGCAGCGTCACGTCGCCGAAGCCGAGGCCGCGGCCGTACGTCGCGACGACGGTCGGGGTGACGAGCGTGCCGTCCCCGAGTCGCAGCGGAACGGTGTCGCCCACCCGGGCGCTCATCGAGAACGCGGCGTCGGTGCTGAGCGCGACGGTGCCGTCCCGGAGCTGCCCGAGGTCGCCGGCGCGGACGTCGAGGTCGAGGGTCGATCCCGTGGCCGCGGGATCGATGCCCTGTACCGGGTACGGCGTGGTGGACGGCGCCTCGCCGCCCGTCGTGAACAGGGCTTGGCTGCGAGCGATCGGATTGGCCGTGCGCACAGCGGAATCGGTGCCGACCCGGTCGACGAGCCCGGAGGCCAGGCCGGCGGGCGCGGTCACCACCAGGTCAGCCGTGATGCCGGAGCGGGACTGGTGGTCGGCGGCCGCGGCGACGGTGTCCTGGGTGAACAACTGCACCGAACCGATCGCGATGGCCAACGCCAGCGGGGTGATCGCCGCGGCCAGGCGTCGTGCCCGGGCCCCGGAGTTGGCGGCCGCCAACACCAGTGCCGGTGACGCACTGCGGCGCAACGGACCCCCGAACCGGCGGACGGCCCCCGCGACCAGCAGCGGGCCGAGCAGAGCCACCGAGATCACCAGCAGCACAGCCGAAGAGCCCGCACCCGCGAGCGCGGCCTCTCCGGGCAGCACTGCCGGCAGCAGCGAGGTGGCGAGTCCGCCGAGACCGAAGACGAGTCCGGTGACCAGTCGCCCCTTACCGATGGAGGCCGGTTCCACCGCGGATTCGCGCAGGGCCTCGGTGGGATCCAGGCGCGCCGGACGTCGGGCGGCGACGGCAGCAGCGATCCGCGCGGTGCCGACGGCCAGCAGGACGCCGACCACGGCGGGGACGGGGCTGTACGCGAGCGCGAAGTCCGACGGCAGGACGCCGGCCTCGGCGAACTGGGCGCGCAGTACCTGCGCGAGCGCATAGCCGGGGCCTGCACCGAGCAGTGCGGCGGTGCCCGCGACCAGCAGCACCTCGCTGCCGATGAGGCGGTGTACCTGCCCGGGCGTGGCACCCATCGCACGGAGCAGCGCGAACTCGCGGCGCCGCTGCTGGATGGACAGTGACAGCGTGCTCGCCACCACGAACATCGCGATGAGGATCGCCAGGCCGGCGAACGAGCCGCACAGCATCATCAGTTCACTTCGCGCGGCCCCGGCATCGAGGTACTCGACGTCGCCGCGGGCGCTGCCGGTGTAGGTGTGCACGTCGAGACCGGGCAGGCTTTCGCGTACCCGGTCCGCCAGCGCCGATGCGTCGGTGCCGGTGTCTGCGAGCAGACCGACCGCCGCGACGCTGTCGCCGTGCGGCCACAGTGCACGTGCCCGGGCGTCGGACACGAACACCGTCGCCGGCCGGTCCACCGGCTCGGCGGTGGGGGCCGCGGCGACGCCCACGACGGTGTAATCGTCACCGATTCCTCCGTGCCGCAGTGTGATCCAGTCGCCGGGTGCGCCCCTGGTCACGACGATCTCGTCGGGTGCTGTCGGCGCGCGGCCGGCCGTCAGCTCGTACGGCGCGAGAGCGGCGGACGACCAGCCGTGCGCGTCCAGCGTGGTGCCGTCGTCGGTCGTGAGGGGTATCCCGATGTCGGCGATCGCCTTCCGAACGCCGGGGACGCCGGACAACCCGTCCACCACGGTGGCCTGCAGCAGCGCACGCTCGATGTACGACTGGTCGACGTCCTCACGCACGTCGAGGGCCTGCGTGGCTCCGACGACGACGTCGGCACCCGAGTACCGGTGCGGGGTGACACCGCCGCGGACCCCCGACTCGAACAGCACGCCCAGCGCGCCGGTGAGCAGCGCCGCGCAGAACACTGCGACGAACATCGCCGCGAAGCCACCGCGCTGCGCTCGGATATTGGCGCGGGCCAGGGCCCGCAGCCTCGACCTCTGCATCGTCACCACTCCCCGAGATGAGTCATGTGGTCGGCGACCGCGGCGGCGGTGGGGGAGTCCATCCGTCCGACGAGGCGCCCATCCGCGAGGAACAGGACCCGGTCGGCGTGCGCGGCCGCGACGGGATCGTGGGTCACCATGACGATGGTCTGCCCCAGCTCGGTCGTGGTGCGGCGCAACAGGTCCAGCACCTGACGGCCGGTGCGGCTGTCGAGCGCGCCGGTGGGCTCGTCGGCGAACACCGCGTGCGGCTGGGTGATGAGTGCCCGCGCGATCGCGACCCGCTGCTGCTGGCCGCCGGACAACTCGGCCGGGCGCCGGTTCCGCTTGTCGGCGAGACCGACCGCGTCGAGGACGTGGTCGAGATGGGCCCGGTCGGCGGTGCGTCCGGCGAGCAGTAGCGGCAGCGTGACGTTCTGCTCGACGGTCAGCGCCGCCATGAGGTTGTACGCCTGGAACACGAAGCCGATGTGATCACGCCGGAACACCGTGCGGGCCTTGGGCTTCAGTGCACTGATCTCGGTGTCGCCGAGCCACACCGAGCCGCGGGTGGGTTGGTCCAGGCCGGCGGCACAGTGCAGGAACGTGCTTTTGCCGGAACCGGACGGGCCCATGATCGCGGTGAAGCTGCCGGGCGCGAGGGCGAGGCTGACGGCGTCGAGTGCAGTGACCTGGGTACGCCCGGATCCGTAGGTCCGGCTGACGTCGGCCAGGCGGACGGCGGCCCGCGGCGGGCTCTGTACGAGCGGCGGTGTGACGGTGTGGGAGGTCATGGTGAAAACGCTATGGAGCGGACGAGTCCCGGAACATCCCGCTCGGTACCGGATCGAGGGTGTAGCCAGCTGTACCTGCCGCGAGCGGTACGGCAGACTCGGCTCGCCCACACCGCAGCATCTCATCAGGTCTGGAGACACGGAACATGCGCCATGTGACCGACAGCGAACGCCGTGCGCGGCTGGCGACCCGCCACGCGCTCGCGCCCGGGTGGTCCGCGGGGTCGCCGGTGGAAGCGGCCCGGTCGGTCGTGGCCCTGCACGCGACCGACGCCCCGACCGTCTATCTGTCGACCTGGGTGCGGGTTCCGGGCGTCGCCATCGCCGACATCGACCGAGCGCTCTACGACGACCGCTCGCTGGTCAAGCAGCTCGCGATGCGACGAACCCTGTTCGCGTTCCCGCGGGACGTCCTCCCCGCGGTGCTGTCGAGCGCCGCGGCGCGGGTTGCGACGACCGAACGTGCGCGGATGGCCCGCGACATCGAACGCGCCGAGATGGCTCCGAGTGGGA
Source organism: Prescottella defluvii (assembly GCF_000738775.1). GTDB lineage: Bacteria > Actinomycetota > Actinomycetes > Mycobacteriales > Mycobacteriaceae > Prescottella > Prescottella defluvii. Next base: position 179,490 of record NZ_JPOC01000028.1, on the reverse strand, counting down.
ATGCCTGGCTCGACCGGGCGCGGAGCGACGTGGCGGCGGCGCTCGAACGGAGCCCCGGCGCGCTCTCCGCCGCTGAGCTGCGTCGCGCGGTCCCACTGATCGACGTGACCGTTCCCACCACGGCGGGAGAGACCTGGTCTGCACCCCAGGTCCTCACGCTTCTCGGCGCGGAGGGCGTGGTCGTGCGCGGACCGTCCACCGGCTGGTTTCCCACCGCGAGACCACTCTGGGAACTTCCGTCCCGATGGCTCGGTCAGTCTCTCGCCGAACCGGATTCGGCCGGGGGATACCGCGAACTCGTCGGGCGGTGGTTGCGCGTATTCGGCCCCGGCACCGAGGACGACATCGTGTGGTGGCTCGGCGCGACGAAGACCGTCGTGCGCCGCGCGCTTCGTGAACTCGACGCGGTCGAGGTGACCCTCGACGGGGCCGGGACCGGTTGGCTGCTCCCGGACGACCTCGACGTGGTGGAGTACACCGCGCCCTGGACCGCGCTCCTACCGCCGCTGGACCCGACGGTCATGGGCTGGAAGGACCGCGCCTTCTACCTCGGACCGCACCGACCGCACCTCTTCGACACCCGGGGCAACGCCGGCACCACGGTCTGGGTCGACGGCCGAATCGTCGGCTGCTGGCACCAGGACCCGGACGCGATCGTCAGGGTCCACCTGCTGGAACCGGTCTCGGATGCGGCGCGAGACTCCCTGGACGACCAGGCGTCGCGTCTCACCGCGTGGCTCGACGGCACCCGGAGCCCGACCGGCTACCGGTCACCGGCCATGCGCGTGCAGGAGCACGAGTGGCAGACGACTCGAGGTGGCCGTTCGATGGTGTAGCCAGCTGTACCGACATCGGGTGGCCGGTGCGGCATGCTGGACCGATGACGTGGACCGAACGCCTGAAGGTGAGATGGGGCGCCGTCCGCTTCCTCGCGGTGGAGGCCGCCGCCGCGCTCGTCTCGCTGTGCTTCCTGGTCGCCGGCCTGGTGATCGCGTCGACCCTGATCCTGATCGTCGGATGGCTCGCGGTGCCGTTGTATCTGCGGGCGCTGCGCTGGTGGGCGGGCCGGGCGCGGGAGCGGGCCGGGCGATTCACCGGAACCGTGGTGGGGGAGCGCTACCCGCCGATCCCGGACCGGCCGGGCTTCGACGACCTCCGACGGCTGCTCACCGCGCCGTCGACGCGCCGCGACTTCGGATGGGTCGCGGTGCACTCCGTCGCGGCGCTGACCACGGGCCTGCTGGCGATCGCGCTGCCGCTGGCGGCACTGAACACCCTCGCCATCCCGTTCTACTGGTGGATGCTGCCGGCCGACGAGCCGGTGAGCAGCATCTACCCGGTCACGTCGTGGTGGGGTGCCGCGCCGATGCCGCTGGTCGCGATCGCGTACGCGGTGCTCGGGTGGTGGCTGATCCCCGTCATGGCCCGCGGCATCTGCGCGCTCGCATCCGGGTTGTTGGCGCCGCGGCGGGAAACCGAACTCTCCGAACGGGTCTCGGCGCTCACCGCGAGCCGGGCCGCGGCCCTGGACGCGCACGCTGCCGAGTTGCGCCGGATCGAACGGGACCTGCACGACGGTGCCCAGAACCGGCTCGTCGCCGTCGTGATGATGCTGGGGCTGGCCGAGCGGTCGCTGCGGGTCGCACCCGATCAAGCTCTGCCGCAACTCCTTCGGGCGCAGGACGCCGCGTCGGACGCGCTGTCGGAGCTGCGGACCCTCGTGCACGACATCTATCCGCCCGTGCTCGACGAGCTCGGTCTCGGCGGCGCCGTCTCCGCCCTCGCCGGCCGGAGCGCCGTGCCGTGTGTGCTCGACGTCGACGGTCTGCGACGCGCCCCGGCCGCGGTGGAGGCGGCCGCCTACTTCGTCGTCGCGGAGGCCCTCACCAACGTCGCGAAGCACAGCGGTGCCGAGCACGTGCAGGTGACCATCGCGACCCGCGACGACGCGGGCGGGGCGACGATGGTGATCGACGTCCTCGATGACGGTGTGGGCGGCGCGGTCGAGAGAGTGGGCAGTGGATTGGCGGGCGTCCGTCGTCGCGTGGCAGCGTTCGAGGGGACCGTGACCGTGGACAGCCCGCTCGGCGGGCCGACGAGACTCGAGGTGGAACTGCCGTGCGGATTCTGATCGCGGAGGACGACGCGCTGCTGCGGGAGGGGCTCGCGCTCCTGCTCGGCAGCGTCGGCATCGAGGTGACCGCCGCCGTCGACGACGCCGAGAAGTTCCTCGAGGCGTTCGAGTCCGACCCGCCCGACGGCGCGGTGCTCGACGTGCGGATGCCGCCGACGTTCACCAACGAGGGGCTGAAGGCGGCCATCGAGGCCCGCCGTCGCCGCCCCGGTTTCCCGGTGCTCGTGCTCTCGGCGTACGTCGAGGACCGTTACGCGGGCGAACTGCTCGCCGGTGGGGCGGGCGGGATCGGCTACCTGCTCAAGGAGCGGGTCGGCAAGGTCGAGGAGTTCGTGGAGGCGCTGCACCGCGTGGTCGACGGTGGCACCGTGATGGATCCCGAGGTGATCTCGCAACTGATGAGCCGGCGGCGTGCCGACGACCCGATCCGCACCCTGACCCCGCGCGAATCGGAGGTGCTGGGACTGATGGCCGAGGGTCTCGGAAACGGTGACATCGCCCGCAAGCTGGTGGTCAGCGACACCGCGGTGAGCAAGCACATCGGCAACATCTTCGCCAAGCTCGGGCTGTCGGCGTCGGACAGCGGGCACCGGCGTGTGCTCGCGGTCCTCGCGCACCTGCGCTCCTGATCAGACGCTCTCGAGCGCCTCACCGACCTCGTGCAGCGCGCGGTGGTGCTGATCGGTGGCCAGCGCGTGCCCGGCGGCGATCGCCAGGGCCACCGGCCAGTCGATCAACTCGACGGCGACGAGGACGCCGAGGGCCGCGAAGTAGGCCAGTTGCTCGGGCCGGGGCACTCCGACATCCCCGATCAGGGGCAGTCGGATCGCGAAGCGGGAGCCCTGGGTGACCTGTTCGAGCGCGGCCCGGTGTGAATCGAGTCGGTGCTGCAGGTCCATGGTTGCTTCGGTCATCATTTTCCCTGCCCATCCTCGCCGTTCACCTGCTGGACACCTGCGCCCGCCATCGTGGTGGTCGTGATCGTTTCGTTATCTTCACTGTCCGCGGTCGCGTCGGCGCTCGCTCCGTCGCGGACCGACCCGTTGACCGGCGCCGTCGCCGCGGTGCTGACGCCACCGCTGCGCCACGCGTACGCGGTGCTGCTGCGCGTGGGCGTGTTGGTCGTCGACTGAACCGGTGTCGAACTGTGGGCCTGCCACCACGTGAGCACCCGGGGTGCCACCGCGGCAGCCGCGGTCGCGCCGGCCGCCGAGCCGAGGGCCTGCGTCCACCCCACCGGGCCGAGTGGGGTGCAGCCGAGGAACTGGCTGAGCCCGGGCGTGCTGACCACCGCCCCGAGAACGGTGAGTGACCCGACGGCCGTCGCCACGACCAGGGGGCTGCGGGAATCGATCAGCGTCTGCCCCAGTTGGGCGCCGACCAGCGCGACGAGTCCCACCGTCGACGCCCTCCGCGGCCGCCCGGTCACCGAGGCCAGTCCCCACGCGACGCCCGCGCCGGCGGCGGTGGCCGCGCCCCGCACGGTCACCGTCCGCCACAGCGCCGCCCGGTCCGGCCCGCGGCCGTCGTAGGCCCGGTCCGGGTTGGGCGGGCTCACCGCGAGCGCCGCGGCCGGTAGCGCGTCGGTGAGCAGATTGACCAGCAGCAACTGGCGCGCGTTGAGCGGGGCCCGGCCGCTGATCGCGCTCCCGAGCAGTGCGAACGCGACCTCTCCGGCATTGCCGCCGAGCAGCACCGACACCGCCGACTGCACCCGCTGCCACAGTTGCCGGCCCTCGTCGATCGCGTCCAGGATCGCGTCGACGTGCCCGTCGAGCAGCAGGATGTCGGCGGCGCTGCGAGCCGGGTGGTTGCCGTGCGAGGCGACACCGATCCCGATGCTCGCGGCACGGATCGCGGCGGCGTCGTTCGCGCCGTCACCGACCATCGCGCACACGTGCCCCGTGCGCTCGAGTGTCTGCACGATCTGCACCTTCTGTTCCGGCGACATCCGCGCGAACACCGTGCGTTCGCGGACCGCGATCTCCTGCCGCCGGTGCGACAGCGCCTCCCATTCGGTCCCGGTCAGCACGTCGCCGGCGTCGAGGTCGAGGCCCAGGTCCCGGGCGATCGCCGCGGCCGTGACGGGGTGGTCGCCGGTGATCAGTCGCACCGAAATGCCCCGGTCCTCGAGTGCTGGAAGCAGCCCCGCCGCCTCCGGCCGTGCGGTGTCGGACAGGCCCAGCAGGCCGAGCGGTTCCAGGTCGCGGCGGCACAGCGCCGCCACGGTGTCGGGATCGTCGGTGGCAGTCGCCGCCTGATCCTCGGTGACGGTGCGCCGGGCCACCGCGATCACCCGCAGGCCCTCCTCGGCCATCGTCTGCACGTCGTCGGCGATGGTCTCGAGCCGCGCCGGTGACATGCCGGTGCAGGCGGCCAGAACCACCTCGGGGGCGCCCTTGACCACCAGATCGGTGCCGGTGATCGCGGCGGCGTACGGGCGGCCGGCCCGGAACGGCAGCAGCACGCCGGCCGGTTGGACGGCGCCCGATTCCGCGGCGGCCTCCACCACGGCGCGGTCTGTGGCGTGCGCGGCGGCCTTCCCGTCCGCCGTGATCGACGTGCGGGCGGCGGCATCGACGACGGCGCCGCGGGCGTGCGCGCCGATGGGCCGGACGGCGGTGACCCGCAGGCGGTCCTGGCTGAGGGTGCCCGTCTTGTCGAAACACACCACATCGACCCGGCCGAGTGCCTCGACAGAGCGGGGCGCGCGCACCAGCGCGGACGAGTGGGTGAGCCGACGGGCCGCGGCCTGCTGGGCGAGGGTCGCGACGAGGGGCAGTCCCTCGGGCACCGCCGCCACGGCCACCGCGACGCCACTCGTGATCGCGGCCTGGAGCCCGCCGCCGCGCAGCATCGACGTGAGGGTGACCAGCGCTCCGCCGCCGACGCTGACCGGCAGGACTTGCCGGGTCAGCTCGCCCAGCTGGGCCTGCAACCCGGTGCGGCCGACCGGTGTCGGCGACAGCGCGGTGGCGCGGCCCGTCTCGGTGGTGGCCCCGACTGCGGTCACCACCGCGGTCGCGGTGCCCGTCAGCACGGTGGTGCCCGCGTAGAGCATGCAACTGCGTTCGGCGAGGGGGACGCCCGGTGTCGCCTCGGTCTGCTTGTCGACGGGCAGCGATTCCCCGGTGAGGGAGGATTCGTCGACCTCGACGCCGTCGGCCTCGATGAGGCGGCCGTCGGCGGGCGCCACCTCGCCGGGCCGCACTTCGATCACCTCGCCCGCGCGGAGCCGCCCCGCGTCCACGTCCTCGTATCCGTCTCGGCGCGCGCGGACCACGCGGGCCGGGGTGTCGTGCACGGCGAGGAGCCGGCGCAGCAGGCGCTCCGCGTGCAGGCGCTGGACGGCGGAGAGCGCGGCGTTGCCGACCAGGACGGATCCGACGAGTATCGCGTCGACGGGCGAGCCGAGTACGGCACTCGCCGCCGAGCCGGTGGCCAGGATCGGCGTCAGCGGGTCGGACAGCTCCGTCCGGAGCGAGCGCCCGAAGTCCCATGCGGCGTCCACGGGTCGCCGCATCCACGCCGCGGTCGCGACGAGTCGCCCCCTTTCCGCTGCCTCCGGTCGGGGTCCGGGCGACCCGAGCATGCGGCGGACGCGGTCGACGGGCATGGCGTGCCAGTCGTGCTGCGGATCCGGCAGGGGTGCGTCCGCACGCAGCACCCGACGAGCGAGGCGGTGACCGGTCCACAGTGCGGCTCCGGCGCCCGCGCTGACCGGCCCCGGGCCCCGGCCGTGCGTCCCCGGCAGCATCAGCAGCGATCCGAGAAGCGAAGCGCCGGTGGCAATCTCGATGCCCCGACGGGAGGCGGTCACGGCCGCCGGGACGGCGCGCACCACCCGCCACGCGCCGGCCAGGTCGGGGACGAGGAGGTCGCAGTCGGTGGGTGGGACGGCGCCGCTGCGCGCGAGCGCGATCCCGACGTCGGCGGCTGCGAGCGCCCGCGGACAGTGTGCGGCGAGAACCGCCACCGACTCGCCGCCGTCCTGCAGGTTCAGCGTCATCGTCAGCAGGTCGGAATCGTCTGCACCACTGGGTTTTCGGAGCTCATCGAAGGCCGATCGCAGGGTTCCGAGGACCTCGTCGTCGATCGAGTGGACCGTGGCCGCCGACCGTCGGATCTGCTCGAGGAGGCCGCCGGCCAGCGGATCGCGAACGGGTGCGACCAGCACTGCGGCATCGGGGTCGTCGGAGAGTGCCGCGACCTCCGGCAACTCCGTGAGGCGATGCCAGCCCGCCCCGAGCGTGCCGTCGTCGACGGCGGTGCGGGCCACGTCCCAGACGCGGGCCCGACGGTCGTCGGGGACCCCGCGGATCCTGCTCACCCGGAGATCTGCAGTCAGCAGGGCGCGGGGGTCGACGACCACGGCGGTCACGCCGTCGAGGCGGCGCAGCACGTCCGGGCCCCGGCACAGCACGCGGTGATCGGCGACGAGACCGCGGCCGAGCGTGCTCGCGAAGGACTCACGCGCGATGCGGGCGGCCTTCGGGGCGGTCACCAGCGCCGTCGTACCCGCCGCCCGCAGGCTGCCGGTGGCGGCGCCCACCGCCGCGGAGCCCGCGAGTTGCACCCACGCGACTCGTTCGAGATGACGGTCGACCGCGCCGTTCGGGGCGGCGGTGTCGGTGCCGGTGGGCCGGGGGAGAGGACTGTGGTGCCACGCCCGCCGATTGGCGACCACCTCGCCGACCACCGACGCGCGCAGCAACGATTCGACCGCGAGAGGGGCCGGGGCCTGCGCGGCGGCGTACCCGGTGGCCGTTGCGGTGGACAGGAGCAGGTCGGCGCCGACCCGCCCGAGTCCGGTCTCCAGCAACCGGCGCAACCGTGGCTGATAGTCGAGGATCGTCACCGGCGCGGACAGCGCGAGGGGCAGTCGCGGCACCGCCAGGACCCGTCCCGCCGCCGCGACGCCGAACCCGACGGAATGGGCCGCGAGCGCGATCACGCGCGCACGGAGCACGGCATCGTCCCAGGCCGGAGGGGGGAGACGGCCGACATCGGGGGCGCCGGTTCGTCGAGGCGTGAGGAGTGCCGTCAGCACGCCCGCGGTGGCCGCGGTGCCGACGACCGTCGCCGTCAGTGCGGTGTCCAGGCTTCGGCGGGGCAGACGGCGTGCCTGCCCCAGCAATGCCCCGACCCCCGCAATCCTCACCGAGCGGTACGCCCCCGCGGCCGGGATGTCGTGCTCTTCTTGGAGGTTGTCTTGGCGGTTGCCTTCGTCGGTGTCCTTGTCGAGGGCTTGGCGGACTTCCTCGCGGGCGCGTGCGAAGGTGCGGCAGCCATCGCCGCCTCCGGGTGCGCGCCGCGCTCGTGGAGTTGCCTCAACACGAGCGCGGCGCCCCCGACGGTCAGGACCACCGGCCATTCGACGAGCCCCACCGCGCCCGCGGCGGCCATCGTCAGAACGGCGGCGGGTGTGGATCGGCTCCCCGTCTCGACGCCCTTGCGTACTCCGTCGGCGACACCACCGACCGCGCCGCGGACCCCGCCGACGACACTCCCGACGGCCGCGCCGCCGACTGCGCCGATCGAGGCGGTGGTCACCTCGGCGATCCCGGAGACCGTTCGTACGGCCCCGTCGGCGAACGACATTCGGCCGGTACCGGATCGGTGACCGTTGTGCGAGGTGTTCCCAGTCTGTTCCATCGAACGCCCATCGTCGGAATCGCAGTCGAATCGCGACTGCAGTCGTCGGGGATCGGGTTGCCGCTCGCAGCCGAGTCTAAACCCGACCACCTGCCTTGTGAACCTTCCGGACGTTCGACCGGCACGCAATGTCCGGTGTGTCAAGCGTTGTGTTCATCCAAACGGCAACCCGTGGCATTGCGACCGTCCGGTCCTAACGTTGCTTTCCGTCACCCCGTGGCACCACCGATCCGAGTGTGGTGCACGGGTTCTCCATCCCACTGCAACTAGGAGTCCTCGATGTTCCGTATGCGCCGCCTGTCCCGAGCCGCACTCGCGCTCGCGCTCGTTCCGCTGGCCGGACTGGTGGTTGCGTGTGGTGGCTCCGACGCCGTGGCCTCCGAGAGCGGTACCGGCACCGGTACCGGCGCCGCGCAGTTCACTCTCAAGGTCTACGACCCGGGCAACTCCGGGGCGATCGCCGTCGGCAAGCGCGACGGAGACTTCGATCGGGCGCTGGCCCCGCTCGGTGCCAGGATCGAATGGGTCAAGACCACACCGGGATTCAGCTCCAACCTCAAGCTGTTCAACACCGGCGAACTGGACATCCAGACCGGTGCCTACAGCCCGGTCGTCGGCGCACTGTCCAAGGACGTGGGCGTCCGGATCTTCGCGACGTCCGACCCGTACAACAAGGACCAGAGCGGCATCATCGCCACCGCCGGGTCGGGAATCTCGACCCTCGAGGACCTGAAGGGCAAGCGGATCGCGGTGAATCCGGCCGCGAAGGGCGAGTACATCGTCCTCAAGGCGCTCACCGAGGCGAACATCCCGATCGACTCGGTCGAGCGGGTGCCGCTGCAGCAGACCGATGCAGCATCGGCCTTCTCCACCGGTCAGGTGGACGCGTGGGCGTCGTTCCTCGCGCCGTACCAGGAGGCGAAGGCCAAGGGCGCCAAGGAGATCGCCACAGAGGGAGATATCAAGTCGGTAGACAACACGATCATCGCCGGCCGCACCGTGGTACTGCAGGAGCACCCCGAGGTGGTGCAGAAGTTCCTCGAGGTCACCAAGGACCTCACCCGCCGGCAGCGGGAGAATCCGGCCGCATTCGAGAACGTCTTCGAGCAGGTCGGGCCGCGTGCACTGAGCGGCCAGCGCCTCGACGACGCGATCGCGCTCGGCGGCCAGGTCACCGACTTCCGCTATCCGACCGCTGCCGACGAGGCCGACCTGCAGTCCGTGGCCGATCTGTTCTACCGCAACGGCGTCATCCAGCGGCAGCTCACCGCCGCCGACCTGACGTTCGACCTACAGGGTGCGGCCGCGTCGAAGCCGGGGGCGTGACGGTGACCGCGACGCTGAAGGACACCGCGCGGGCCGGCGCGGTGGAGCGTCTGGCCCTCGAGACACCGGCCTACCGCCGGCAGCGCAACCGTCCCGCGTGGCTGTCGTTGCCACTGCGCCTGCTCGTCCCCGCAGCGCTCATCGCGGGGTGGTGGATCGGCTCGGCCACCGGGCTGATCTCCGAGGCCGTGCTCGCCTCGCCGACCAAGGTGTGGGACGCGTTCGCCGAGCTGTACTCGACCGGTCAGCTGGTCGACTTCTCCCTGGCCTCGCTGCAGCGGGCCGCGATCGGTGTCTTCTTCGGCACCGTCATCGGGCTGGTGCTCGGGGTGCTGTCGGGGCTGTCGACGCTCGGTGAGGAGCTCATCGACTCGACGATGCAGATCAACCGGGCCGTGCCGTTCCTGGCGCTGGTGCCGCTGTTCATCGCGTGGTTCGGGATCGACGAGACGTTCAAGGTCGTGCTCATCGCGGTCGCGACGGTCGCGCCGATGTACGCGTACACGTACCTCGGTGTCCGGAACGTGGACCGGAAGATGGTCGAGGCGGCGCGCGGGTTCGGGCTCACCGGCTGGCGGTTGGTGGCGGAGGCGATCCTGCCGGCCGCGCTGCCCGGTGTGCTGATGGGACTGCGGATCTGCCTGTCGCTCAGTATCACCGGACTCATTGCCGCGGAGCAGGTCGGCACCCGCGAGGGCATCGGCTACCTGGTCACGCTGGCGCAGGAGTACAACCGCACCGATTACATGGTGCTGTGCGTGGTGCTGTATGCGGCGCTCGGTCTCGTGTTCGACGCGATCGTGCGGGTCATCGAGCGGTTCGCGATGCCCTGGCGTCGGCTGGCGGTGGTCCGATGACCCCGACACCGGCGCCGCTGCCGCCACTCGCGGAGCGGGAGCGGACGGCGACGACCGCGGCGGCCCGACGTGCCGGGGAACCGGTCGCGGTGCGGCTGCGGGGAGTCCGGAAGAGCTTCGGCGACAAGACGATCCTCGGCGGCGTCGACCTCGAGATCCACCGCGGCGAGTTCGTGGTGCTGCTCGGGCCCAGCGGCACCGGCAAGACCACACTGCTGCGCCTGCTCACCGGACTCGAACGACCGGACGGCGGCGAGATCCTCGTCCCGCACCAGCGGACTGTCGTCTACCAGGAGCCGCGGCTGATTCCGTCCAAGCGGGTCCTCGGCAACGTCGTCGTCGGCCAGCGTCGCAACGCGGCCGTCCGCGCTGCCGGGACCAAGGCGCTGGACGAGGTCGGTCTGGCCGGCAAGCAGCGGGACTGGCCGACGACGCTGTCCGGCGGTGAGGCGCAGCGTGTCGCCCTGGCTCGGGCACTGGTCCGCGAGCCCGAGTTGCTCCTGCTCGACGAGCCGTTCGCCGCGCTGGACGCCCTCACCCGACTGCAGATGCAGGACCTGGTCGGTGATCTGGTCGCCCGGCACCGGCCCGCGGTCCTGCTCGTCACCCACGACGTCGACGAGGCCGTCCGCCTCGCCGACCGCGTGCTGATCCTCAACGAGGGGGCGTTCGCGGTCGATGTCGACATCGACCTCGCGCGTCCCCGAGACCGCAACGATCCCGAGGCGCTGCGCTACCGCGCGGCGTTCCTCGCCGAACTCGGCGTCGGCAGAGACGTCACCCACCACCCCGAAGGGAGCACTCCGTGACCATCACATCACCCCTCGACACCCTCTGGTACACACGGTGCCCCGTCCCGACCGCGAGTGGACTCGCGAACTCGCTGGGCTGGCTGTCCGAGACCGCCGACGACGCCGGACTGCGCTTCGGCATCCTGCAGGACGCCGACGCGGACCTCGCCGGACGGCACTTCGATCACGGGCTGCCGAGCCTGATCCGGGAGGGCGGCAACGTGCCCGCACTCGCGGCGCGGGCCGAGGGAGCCCCGACCCGACTGGTCGGGCTGACCTGGATCGACGAGTCGCAGGCGATCCTCGTCGGACCGGCCGCCTCGCTGGGCTCGCCGGCCGAACTCGCCGGACTGCGCATCGGCATTCCCGCGTGGGCCGACGACCGGGCCCGCAGCTTCCCGCGGGCGATGGCGTTGCACGGCTTCGCGTCGGCGTTGCGCCTCGGCGGTCTCACGTTCGCCGACGTCGTGGCCGTCGAGGTCCCGGCCGACCCGAATCCGCAGGTGCGCACGGCCTCCCGGTCCCGCACCACCACGTGGGGCGTCGAGACACTGCTGCGCGGCGACGTCGACGCGATCTACGTCAAGGGTGCCCGGGCGCAGGAGGTGGCTCGCGAACACGGCCTGCAGGTCGCCGTCGACCTCGACGCCACCGCGTCGAAGCGGCTGCGCGTCAACAACGGCACCCCGCGACCGATCACGGTGCACGCCGACCTGCTCGAGTCCCGGCCTGACCTGGTCACCGCGTTCCTCGCACAGACACTGCGGGCGGCCGACTGGGCGGCCGACAACCTCGACGAGGTCCGCGACGTCCTGGCCCGCGAGACGTACTCGGGCGCTGCGGGAGTCGCGGCCGCGTACGGCGACATGTTCCACCGCGGGCTGCACCCGACGCTCGACGCCGACCGGCTCGAGCTGCTCGACGTCCAGAAACAGTTCCTCTACACACACGGCTTCCTGGCCGCCGACTTCGACCTCGCATCGTGGGTGGCACCCGAGCCGCTGCGTCAGGCCCGCGAGCTGCTCGCATCCGATCGGAAGGTGGCATCGTGACCGAATTCCTGTGGGAGTTGCCGGTACGCGGCGACGGCCGGCACGTCGGCGCCGTCTCCGAACGCCGGGGCGGCTTCGACTTCCTCGACCAGGCGATCCTCGCCGCCGAGCTGTCCGGGTTCGACGGCATCGTCGTCCCGTACGACCCCGAGGGCGACGACTCGTGGGTGGTCGCCGGGTCCGCACTGCGCCAGACCCGGCACGCCCGCGTCACCGTCGAATTCCATCCGGCGTTCGGCACCCCGGTCTACGCGGCCAAGCTGTCGGCGACGCTGCAGCGGCTGTCCGCCGGACGGCTCGATTGGCGAGTGCGGGTGGACGTCGACGACGACGATGCGCGTGCACGCGGTGATCGGGTCGCCGGTCCCGACCGCTACCGCCGGGCCCGCGAATTCCTTGCCGTCGCACGCGGTGTGTGGAACGAGGAGCAGGTGCTGCCGGGGCGTTTCGGTGGCACGGGCTTCGAGTTCGGGGGCGAGTTCTACGACGTGATCGACGGCGGGTTCCGCGGCATCCTCTCGGGGTTGCCGGCTCCCACGGTGTATCTGTCCGGGACGTCGCCCGAAGCGATCGCGCTATCGGGCGAGCACGGAGACGTGCATCTGTTGGACGAGCAGCCGCACGGCATCGCCACCGTGGCCTCCGAACTCCATAGCACCGCTGCAGGATTCGATCGCGAGATCCGGATCGGCCTCGAACTTCCCATCGTCGCCCGCGAGGACGCCGACGAGGCGTGGGCGCGCGTGCTGCGTCAGTGGCGCGAGGTGCATCCCGAGGCCACCGCGGCGGACGTGCGGGCTCTGGCACTGGACGGCGCGCGGTGGACCGGCTTCGACCGGATCGGCTATCGGCAGCAGATCGGTCTCGTCGGCAGTTACCAGCAGGTGGCGCAGGCACTGTCGCGCTACCGGGAGCAGGGCGTCGAGGTGTTCGTCCTCACCGGGCACCCGCATCTCGAGGAACTGCACCGCGCCGGCGAGCACCTGCTGCACCTCGTCGACCCCGCCGGACGCACGCTCGCTGAACAGGAGATCCCCGCATGAGCACCGACTTCTACTGGCGCGTCGGCATGGAGGGCGACCACGCGTCGCTGCGCACCCCGCGCCGCTACAACCGCGGACACGCGGGCGGGCACGGTCCCGGCAACATCGCACCGGCGATCCGCGGCGGCGAACTCGACGGCTACAGCTACATCGACCACATGGCCGCGGTGGTGAAGGCGTCCGAGTCGGCCGGATTCGTCGGCGGGCTGCTGCCGTCGTTCCCGATCACCGAGGACCCGTGGGCGGCGGCGTCGGCGCTGGCCCGTGCGAGCGACACCTACCGGTTCATGGTGGCGTTCCAGCCCGGGTTCCTCCATCCCGTGCAGGCGGCGCGGATGTCGGCGAGCTTGCAGCGCGCCACCGGCGGCCGACTCGTCTACAACATCATCAGCGGCGGCGGGGGAGCGCCGCAGCTGTGGTGGGGCGACAAGGTCGCGCACGACGACCGCTACGCCCGCACCACCGAGTTCCTCGACGTGCTGCGCGGGGTGTGGGACGGGGCGCCGTTCGACTACGACGGCCGCTTCTTCCGCACCGACGGCGCCGCGCTGCCGCCGCTGCTGGCCGGCCAGCCGTTCCCCGAGGTGTTCTTCTCCGGGTCGTCCGGCGCGGCGGTCGCCGCCGCGGGAGCGCACGCCGACTACTACCTGTCGTGGCTCGAGCCGTTCGCGGACCTGCGGGCCAAGTTCGACGGTGTCCGCGAGCAATCCGCGAAGCTGGGCCGCACCCCGAAATTCGCGGTTCGCATCGACATCGTCGCCCGGCACACCGAGGAGGCGGCGTGGGCCGAGATCGAGAAGGGCTGGGCGTTCGTCGACCGCGACGCCGCCAACCGCGCCGCGCAGGGCGACTCGGTGGGCGCAGCCCGGATCGCGGGCTGGGTGCCGGAGAACATCACCGGCTACCGCGATCTCGAGGTCCAGCCCAACGTGTGGTGCGGCTTCAGTCTCATCCGCGGCGGGCCGGCGTTCGGCCTCGTCGGCAGCTACGAGCAGGTCGCCGAGCGGCTCGACCAGTTGATCGACCTCGGCGTGGACGCATTCATCCTCGCCGGCAACCCCCACCTCGAAGAGGCCTACCGCGTGGGCGAGGAGGTGCTGCCGCTGTTGCGCCGCACCACGCCCACCCCGGTCCGCAGTGTTACCGTCCGATAGGAGCATTCCCATGACCAGCACCGAGATTCGCATCACCCCCGAGATCGAGGCGTTCGTCGACGACGCGCGCCGCGCCGCCGACACCGCCTTCCGGGTGTTCCGCGAGACCGGCACCGTCTCCGCCAACGGCACCGTCAACTTCGTCGAACGGGTGCCCGGCGAGGAACTCGCGGTCGCCCTCAACGAGCCCGGACCGTGGGCCGAGGACCGCAGCGCGAAGCCGATCCTCGCGACGTTCGACGGCGACGTCCTCTCCGGCGACGGCCCGGCCGGCTTCGTCACCGGGTACGCCAAGGTGTTCCGCGAGCACCCGGAGATCACGTCGATCGTGCACGTGCACACCCCGTGGCTCGGCGGGTGGGCCCAGACCCACCGCACGCTGCGGATCAAGTACGCGGCCTCGCAGCGTCTGACGCTCTCGCGCGACATCCCGCCGCACATCGACCGCAGCCAGTCGCCCGGCGACTTCATCCTCGACCGTCTCGTCGACGACCCGGACCTCGTTGCGATCTTCGAGGCCAACGGCGGCGTCAACGTCATCGGCCGCGCCGGACTGCTCGAACTCGCCAAGTTCGTGGTGCTGCTCGAGGAGGGCGCGCAGTACCAGGCGCTCGGCGAACTCGTCGGCGGCACCGTCGATTTCGACGCCACCAACCTCGTCGCCCAGTGGGGTCGCAGCGGACTGCTCGACGAGGCCCGCCGACGCGGACTCGTCTGAGCCCGGACAGTCAGGAGCGCTCTCATGACGATTCGAGTCGGGTACTTCCCGAACAACAACTCCCTGTTCGCGCTGCGCCACAACGGGCTGCTCGAACTCCGCCTGCCCGACGTCGAGTGGGTCGACCTGCGCGACCTGCCGGCGACGCCGCGAGTGGATCCCCGCCACGGTCTGCCGACGCTGCACTCGGACTGGCTCTTCGAGGCCGGCGGCTACGACGTGATCGGCACCGGCTTCACCCCGCCCATCACCGCGCTCGGTCAGGGCCGCGACCTGGTGTACATCGGTATCTCCGGACCGCGGGTCGAGAACGGCCGGCTGGTCGCGCTGTCGGAATCGGGAATCCGGTCCGCCGCGGATCTGCGCGGCAAGCGGGTCGGAGTCGCGCACGGCTCGTGGCAGACCACGCTCGTGCTGCTCGCGCTGGACCGCGAGGGACTGACCTGGTCGGACATCGTCCCGGTGGACGTCGACGTCGACCGCGGCGGGGCCGCGCTGCTCGCCGGGGACATCGACGCCTGGGTCGGCGCCTACCCGGGCCTGGCCGAGGTGGAGGCGCAGGCGAAGATCCGCACCCTCGTCGACACCGACGGCCTGTTCAGCCACCCGTCGCTGTGGTTCGTGCGCCGCGAGTTCGCCGAGAACCACCGGCAGGAGCTCGAGGCGATCGTCGCGGCCCTGCAGGAGTCGGACGCGTGGATCGTCGCGAATCCTCGCGAGGCGGCCCGCTTCTTCGTCGAGGACGCCGAAAGACGCGGGGGTACCGCAGATCTGGACCGCTGGGAGGAGGCGTTGCGAGGACGCCCTTCGGTATCGGACCTGTCACCGACGAGTTCCTCGACGAGCAGCAGCGCGCTGCCGACCTGCTGTATGCCAACGGTCTGCTGCCGAAGGCTGTCACTGTCAGGGACGCGGTCCTGCCGTGGGTCGGCGAGGTGGTCGACGCGAGCAGGTCCGGCGCTGCGGTGTGATCGGTCGGCCGCCACCGGCTACCCTGGTTGTCGAGTGTTCGCGTTCGTGGCGGCACACGTGAGCAGCAGGGATGGCGTCGATGGGCAGGCAGCGGGGCGGCCGCAAGACCGAGGGGCGCGCTCCTCGTGGTGACGAGGGCGGACCCCTCGCCGGTACCTACGAGATCGACACCGGGACGTGCGAACTCGAGGAGGATCCGTTCGATCCGCAGAGTTGGATCGTGAAGATCAACGGGGAGCCGAGTTCGCACATCGACCTCGCGGACCCGCAGACCCTCGCCTTCGACTACATGCGATGGATATCCGAACTGTCTCGTTCCCAATGGGATTCGCAGACCAAGCTTCGAGTCCTCCACCTGGGCGGCGGCGCCTGCACGCTGGCGCGCAGCTTCACATCGGTCTATCCGGAGGCACGGCAGGTGGTCGTCGAGTTGGACGGCCGCCTCGCCGTGCTGGTTCGCGAGTGGTTCGACCTGCCGCGGGCGCCGATGCTGCGGGTCCGGGTGGGGGAGGCTCGTGCGGTCACCGAGTCGCTCACCGACGACAGTCGGGACCTGATCATCCGCGACGTGTTCGCCGGACGCAGCACGCCGCGGCCGCTCACGACTCTCGAATTCACCCGGCAGGCACGCCGCGTGCTGTCACCCGGCGGGGTCTACGTCGTCAACTGCGGCGACACCCCCGACCTGCGGGGAGCCCGCGCCGAGGCCGCAACCATCGGCGCGGTGTTCGAACACACCGCGATCATCGCCGACCCGGCGATGATCAAGGGCAAGCGTGACGGCAACGTCGTCATCGCCGGAAGCGACGTCCCGATCGGGACCTCCCCGACGCTCGCCAGTCGGGTCCTCGGCGGCGGCACCCCGGCCCACGTGTGGCAGGACACGCAGGTTCGGCGGTTCGCCGAATCGGCGAGGGTGCTGCGCGACGAGGGCATGGCGGCCGTCGACTAGGCCGGTTCGGATTCGGATTCGGGGTCGGTATCGGGTTCGGGGTCCAGCGGGACTGATCGGGCGGCGCGGACACCGATCCAGGCGCCGACGAGGGTGAATCCCAGCAGACAGGCGGCCCCGACGCTGCCGAGCACCGTCAGCCAGGTTTCCGACAGCGGGGCGAGAGCGCTGAACCCGGTGAGGATCGAGCAGTAGCCGCCGATCTGCATTGTTCGGCTACCGGCGCGGTGGGCAGTGGTCCAGGCCTCGTCGCTCACCATCGTCGACGGTGTCCGGATGCCGGCGTACGGGTTTCGCTTCAGGCGGCCGCTCGCCGCGGCCCGTGACGCCCACACGACTGCGGCGCCCGCGATGGTGAAGGTCAGCCACAGCAGGACGCGCAACCCGATCGAATCCATGGGGCTCACGCTAGATCATGAACGCGAACGGCACTCATCCTCCGGTCGGCAATCTGCTGAAGTCGGCCGGGCGGCCCTCCGCGAACGCGGCCAGCGCTTCCCGGTTCGCGGGCCCGCCGAGCAAGTCGCGGAAGCACGCGTTCTCCCGTTCGCGCGCGGCGGCGATCTCGGCGCGCAGCGGCTCGGTCATCGTCCGTTTGACGGCGACGAGACTCGAGATCGGCTTGGCTGCCAGGGTTTCGGCGTGAGCTCGGGCAACGTCCATCAGTTCGTCCGGCGCGCACACCCGCCACACCAGGCCCATCGCGGCGGCCTGCTCCGCGTCGATCCACTCCGAACTCATCAGCATCCAGGCCGCATTCTGACGACCGACGAGCTTCGGCATGAGGTAACTCGATGCGGCCTCCGGCGCGACCCCGAGGTCGGTGAAGGGGCACTTGAGTCGCGCCTCGCTGGACATGAACGTTAGATCAGCGAACCCGAGGATGGTGGCACCGGCGCCCAGTCCGATCCCGTTCACCGCGCAGATCAACGGCTTGGGAAAGTTCGCGAGCGCATCGATCAGGCCGTTGAAGCCGTGCTTGCCCCGCTGATAGGTCGGATCGGTTGTGAGTGCCTGCATCTCGCGCAGATCGGTGCCCGCACTGAAGGCGCGTCCGTTGCCGGTGAGCAGGGCCACGGCGACGTGCGGGTCGTCGGCCGCGTCCAGCAGGGCTTCGGTGGTGGCGTCGTAGAGCGCCTCGCTGAACGCGTTGAGTGCGTCGGGGCGATCGAGAGTCAGCGTCCGTACCCGGGCGTGGTCGTCGATGAGGATCATGGCGAGAACCCTAGAACGTATTGCAGGCGTACGGGCACATATCGCGGGTCACCGGGACGCGGGCGTTGCCACGGTCGGACCTCGCTGTTGATCTATTTGATGGGTTCGGATGTCAACTGTCGAAGCTGGCGTCGACGATGCGCAGGCGATGCGGTGTTGTCGCGATCGAGTTTGCTGCCGGCGTAGCTGGTCAGTGCCTTGCGCGACCTGCTCGGCGCCTACCTGGGTGGAGTCAAGGAAACCCGGTCTGTGTGGCAGTGGGCCGAAGGCTCACGGTCGATCGCATCCCCGGTGGACCTCGAACGTCTCCGCATTGCCGACCGTGCCGCTCGGATGATCACCGAGAGTGACAGTGCCGAAGTCGCACAGGTGTCGTTCTGTGTCGTTCCAAGGTCTGAACCCAGTTCTCGACGATCGCTCGCCGGTCGCTGAGTTCTCAAACTCGTAGGTCTCCGAACCTGCCAGGGCGATTCGGTGTCGATCGGTGCGGCGACAGCCAACCGATCGCGAATCGCCAAACAGGGCGCACCACCCTCTCGAGGATCGAGTTGTGCCGTGTGAACTCCATCGCAACAGTCCACTCGAGTCGTGGTCCCGATGGAGTGGGGGGTGACCGCATAGTCCTCCGCGAAGGCCCGCACTCTGGAAAGGGTGACCGCCGCGGCGGAGAACGTCATCCGCTCGTTCTTGTCCCAGCGGTAGAAGTGATCCTCCAGGCTGAGGATGCCACCGAGGGTGACTTCGCGAATCGCTCCGACACCCTGCGTTGCCGTTGTCCATCGGGCTGCGGTCATACCTCTCCGCCGAGATCGTCGCCGCACCCGAGTCCGATTACGAGACATCGATCGGTGAGACGAATCCATGAAACCGGTGTTGCCTCCGTCCCGTCTCAATGGGAGGGAGGCAACACCGGCGGTGTGTCGGTGCGGGCAGAAGTGTCAGCTGCCGAAGAGCGATCCGAGAGATCCGGTCGTGGGTGGGTCAATCACTGGGGCGGCGGTGACATTGACCGTGACGGTGAGTGTCGAATCAGGATCGACACCGTTGGCCGCTTCGAGGTCGAAGGTGTAAGTACCTGCAACGGTGGGTGTTCCGGACAGCACGCCGTCGGCGAAGGCCATGCCGGTGGGCAGCTTCGCGGGATCGGTCACCGTGATTTCAGGGGTGGGGCTTCCGGTGACCGTGAATTCGCGGGTCAATTGCGTTCCGGTAACGGCATCGAGTGTGACGGGTCCGGCGTCGGTGAACGCCGGTGCCGCCGGAACCGGTGTGGTGAACTCGATCTGCTTCGGCTGTGAACGCGCACCCCACACATCGACGGCCGTCACGGTCGCGACGTAGTCCGTTCCGGGTGTCAGCTCGGCGGTTGCCGAGTCCAGCGGGATGCCGAGTCTGACCGACAACGGAATTTCGAGCACCGCGGGGCGTGGAGAAACGAAGAAGTCGCTCGAGATCACTGTTCCCGCCCGGAGCGGAAGACCCGGACGGCCGGTGTCGGCCTCCAGTACCGCTACTTCGTAGCCGTAGACCATGTCGTCGCTGGTAGCCGCAGGGACGCGTAGCACGGTCTTGGCGCCGGTGGTGTCGATGGTCGGGTCTGCACCCATGACCGGGGGAGTGTCGTCGATACGTCGCGCATCCGTGTACGCGAAGTTCGCCTTGACCTCCTCGGCGGTAGACCCGTCCAGGCGAATATTCCACGTCGGGCCGGCCAGAGTGCCTGCACCGTCGGCAGGAACCTCGTCCGGGAACGGTTCCCACTCTCCGTTGCGATACACCCGGTCGGCCTGACCGCTGTATGCGATCCGGTCGACCTCCGTCCGATCGGCGTATACCTCGACGAAGAGCCCCTGCTGATTCGACAACGGGAATGTGTCGAGCAGATTGTCGCCGTAGATTTGGTACGAATCGCGCGGGATCTGGGTGTAGGACATCGATCCGTCGTTCAGCGCGGTGAAGTTCTTCTGGTGAATCGACTTCTCGCTGTTCAGGTTCAGGTGCGAGTGCCCGGAGATGTAGACGGCCTGCGGGTAGCCGGCGAGGTCTTGTGCAAGGGCCGGATTCGATGCCTGGGCGCCGTCGTTGACCGTTCCGGAAACGGGGCGGTGGGCGACGACGAAAATTGGCTTGTTCAGTCCACCTGGTTCCGCCGTGATTGCAGCCATGCGCTCCTGCAGCCATGCGCGCTGCTCACCGTTGTACGCCTCGGTGTTGAGTCCGAGAAAGTGGTAGCCGTTCACCACCTTGTCGTAGTAGCCGCCGCCGGTGTGAGGGAACCACTCCTTCGGATAGTACGGAGTCATCACATTCAAGCGGTCATCGTGATTACCGAAGGTCACCATTACCTGCGAATCGAGGTCGTGGGTCTGGAGTCCGTGGTTCAGAAGATTCACCACGTCTTCGTGATCGTGACCGGTGTTGTAATGGTTGTCGGCGATCTGATCTCCGTTGGAGATGATCAGATCGGGTGTCTGAAGCGACGTGATCGTATCGAAGTAGCTGCTCCAACGGGCCTTGGTGGCGTCGTCCGAGGTCGTGGTCTCGATGTCCGACATGACAACGAAGGAGAGCAGTGGCTTCTCGTTCGTCTTGATGAGGTATCCCTCGACGCTTGCCGGGCTCACCTCGTCGCCACGAACGGAGACCGCTGCGAGGTTCGACGATTCGTCGATCGTGATCGGACCTGTGTAGCGAGCGCTGCTCGCAGTGGGTGTTGACCCGTCGAGCGTGTAGCGAATCTCGTCACCCTTCTCCGCACTGAGCTTCACCGTCGTCGGGCCCACATAACGGCCGCCGTCTTGGCTGAAGGTCGGTGCTGCCAGATCGCCGATCTCGCTGGCGTGGGCTATTGGGCTCGAGCCCAACGCAATCGCGCTCGAAACGGCCACTGCGGCCGCCGCCATCTGCGTGATGGACATTGAATGATTCTCCTTAGGAATCTCGCTCGGGAATCTCGATCAGGCCTCGGAATCGGGCCCTGGGAACGTGTGGCGCTCGG
Source organism: Prescottella defluvii (assembly GCF_000738775.1). GTDB lineage: Bacteria > Actinomycetota > Actinomycetes > Mycobacteriales > Mycobacteriaceae > Prescottella > Prescottella defluvii. The sequence goes on along the minus strand of NZ_JPOC01000028.1, from coordinate 158,623 downwards.
CCCCACGCGCATCAGTCTAGTCAACGAATAATGTTGTGCAGCAATATATTTCGGAGCATTCGCGCAGTGTTCACTTGCCATTGGAGCGAGTGGGTAGCCGGCCCGCGCTATGCGGGCCATTTCCCTGTGCAGGAGGCACGAAGATCGAAATCTGTTCCCGTGCGGAACGGTATTGATGCTGTTCGCATGGTCGCCCTGGCTGAGGATTGCAGCCATCGAGACGATCCGCTACACGAACATTCTCGACACGACTGACCATCAGAGAATTACAGTGTCGGCCTGCGAGTAGGTGCGAGTTCGATGCCAAGGTCATTGCCAGCCCGTGGTGATCGGGGATACGGACGACAGCCGGAGTACCTCGTCGCGAAGGGCTCTCGATGACCGCGCGACGATTCCCCTTGGCTCAGTTGACGCTACGGTGCCACGGAGACCCTGAGGATGTTGGTCGGCGGTGTGCCGAGTGCGTAGGGGAGGTCGTCGAGCGTGATCGGCGCCGATACGACCTCGGTCCACGGGAACACCTCGCGCGTGTCGTCGAGGAACTCGATGGCGCGTGCGAGGTGACGTGGTTCGTAGTTGTGCACTCCGGTGATCGTCACAAGTCGGCGGACCACAGATTCCGGGTTGACGGCCAGAGCCGGGCCGGGTGCGACGGAGCCGGCGAGTACGAGGACGCCGCCGACATCGAGTCTGGCCAATCCGTCGGCGATCGCCGCGGCGGAACCGGAGTAGTCGAGCACGATGTCCACAGATCCTCCGGTGTCGGCTGTTGCGCCGAATCGGTGCGCCAATTCGACGCGTGCATCGTCGAGGTCGGTGATCCGCACTCGCGCTCCCGCTTTGGCGCACGCTGCGGCGGCGGTTATCCCGAGCATGCCTGCACCGTAGATGAGAACCCGCTTCCGATGTAGCGGACCTGCGGCTTCGATGGTGGCCATCACCGTCGCGGTAGCGCAGGCTGCGGGCGCGGCCACTGAGTCCGACATTGTGCTCGGCACCGGAACGACCGCGGTTCCTGCGGGTAGCACGATGTACTGGGCGTAGGACCCGGACAGCGGCCACGCGCCGTCGAACCTCTCGTGCCCGACCTTGCGCACGGCCTCGCACTTGGCGGTACGCCCGGCCACACAGCGCGCGCAGTGCCCGCACCCGACGGTGACAGACCAGATGATCCGATCTCCGATCTCGGCGGCGGGTGTGCCCGGACCGACTGCTTCGACGGCGCCGATCGCCTCGTGCCCCAGTACGGAGGGGCAGGCGGCTGACCGCCGACCCGTCACGGTATGCAGATCGCTTCCGCAGATGGTCGCGAGGTGGACACGAACCAGGATCTCGCCCTCCCGGAGCGGAGGGAGTGGCACCTCCAGCAGTTCGATGCCGTCGCCGTTCCAGACGGCCGTGCGACTCAGACGAGTTGTGAGCGTATCCACCCCGACAACCTTTCGATGGCGTAGACGATGACGAAGATGACGACCACGATCGCGCCGGCAACGTCGAAGTTCAGTGTGCGGATCGATTCGAAGAGCAGGAACCCGATACCGCCCGCACCGACAATGCCGAGCACCGTGGACGTGCGGATATTGACGTCGAACAGATACAGCGTCGACCCGACCATCGATGGCATCGCCTGCGGTAGAACTGCCGCGAACAGGGTCTTCCACCAGCCGCCGCCTACCGCGCGTACCGCCTCGATGGGACCGGGGTCGATCTCCTCTATCGCGTCGGAGACGAGCTTGGCGAGGAAGCCGACGGACCCGATGGCGAGGGCGCAGGTGCCCGCGATAGGTCCGAGACCGAGGGCCGCGACGAACACCACCGCGAGGATCAGTTCGGGCACGGCCCGTACGACGAGAATCCAGCTGCGGGCGAGCCAGAACACCGTCGGATGCGGCGTCACGTTCCGGGCGGCGAGGACTGCGACGGGAATCGACAGCACGGCTCCGATAGCGGTGGAGACCACACCGATCGCGACAGTTTGTGCGGCGGCATCGAACAGGTCGCCACCGAGGGCGTCGAAGTTCGGCGGGATCATCCGGCCGAAGACCTCGAGTGCCGGCCCGACCCAGGTGATCAGCGACCATGGGTTGACGTCCAGCACCCACAGCGCGGCGACGGTGACGGCGCCGATCAGTGCGGAGAAGGTGATGCGCCCGATGCGATCCCGGCGTGGATTCGAGTGTCCCGGCGTGAGCAGCATCCGCCGCACGACGATCGCGATCACCTCCATCACCGCGATCATCACCAGGATGATGCACACGATGCCGAGTGCACGTGGGTAGATCAGGCCGCGCAACGCGTCCTGCAACGCGAAGCCGATGCCGCCCGCACCGACGAACCCGAGGACCACGGACATCCGAAGGTTGATGTCGATGCGGTAGATGAAGGTGCCGATCCACGATGGGACGACTTGCGGTACAACGCCGTTGACCATCTCGCGGAAGTATCCGGCACCGGTGGCGCGGACCGCTTCCCGCGGCCCGTCATCAGCCTGTTCGATGGCGTCGGCGAACAACTTTCCGAGCATGCCGATCGAGTGGATCGCGAGGGCCAGAATGCCGGGGAGCACCCCGATGCCGAGCGCGCGGACGAACAGCACTGCGAACAGCAGGTCCGGCATCGCGCGGCAGAAGGTGATGAATCCTCGTGCCACGGCGTACACCGCGGGGTGAGGTGTGGTGTTTCGGGCGGCCAGGAATGCCAACGGGACCGACGCCGCCGCAGCGAGCACTGTGCCGAGCACGGCCATGAGCAGCGTCTCGACGGCGAGCACACCGATCCTGCCGGGGTCGGACACTCGCGGCGGAAGCATCCGTTCGATTAAGTTGCCGACGGCGTCCAACCCGTCGAGCAGGGGACCGGGAGCGAACTCGATCGACCACGCCGACACCAGGGTCGCGATGAGGGCGGCCAGCGTCAGCGCAGGCAACATCGCGCGACGGGGTGTGCGGGGCCCACGCGGCCCGGCGGTGTCTCGACCACCGGGACGCGCGGTGAGGAGGGTGCTCACAGAGACCTCGCAGTCGTCTCGGCCGCCTCCGGGTCGACACGACGATAGATGTCCATGACTTCGTCGCGGGACATCCCGACGGCCGGCCGGTCCATCACCTTGATGCCCCCGCGCAGGCCCACCAGGCGATGCGCCCAGCCGAGCGCCAGGTCCACCTGATGCAGCGTGCACACGACGGTGAGTTTCTCCTCGATGCACACCCGGAACAGCAGGTCCATGACGACACCGGCGTTCTCCGGGTCGAGGGAGGCGACCGGCTCGTCGGCGAGGACGATGCTCGGCCGCTGCATCAGCGTGCGCGCAATGGCGACCCTCTGCTGCTGTCCGCCGGAGAGCGTGTCGGCACGCTGTTCTGCGAAATCGGCCAGTCCCACCCGGTCGAGGTGTTCCAGCGCCTCATTCCGCATGCCCTTCGGGTAGGTGAGCGCCCCGTAGCGTGGGGCGGACAGCCGGCCGAGCCCGCCGATGAGCACGTTCTCGAGGCAGCTGAGGCGACCCACGAGGTTGAAGTGCTGGAACACGAACCCGACGTCCTTGCGCAGTGCTCGTAGCCGACGCGAGGGCGCGCCGTCCACACGGACACCGTTGACGGCGATCTCGCCCGCAGTGACCGGCTCGAGGCCGTTCATGCAGCGCAGTAGCGTCGACTTGCCCGAGCCCGACAATCCCAGCAGCACAACGAGTTCGCTACGGTAGATGTCGAGGGATACGTCATCGAGCGCGACAGTCGGCCCGAACGTCTTGGTCACGTTGCGAATGGAAGCGACGACGTCGTCACCGGCGACGGAATGGTGGGGCCCGGGTGTGCTCATGCGCTCAGCCCTGGCACTTCTCGGAGCCGGTGACCTCACACACGTGGCGAACGCCGTCGTAGTCGGTGTCCGTCGCGGCGACGACGCCCCAGGCACGCTCATCGGTGATGCGACACTCGTCGCCGGAGCAGAAGCCGGCGGCCTCGAGGCTCGGGGCGTTGAGCTTCTCCTCGAACGCGGTCTTCAACTTCGCGACGTTGTCGGCACCGAGATCGTTGTTGGCCGCGAACAGCGACCCGGCGATCATCTCGGACTTCCACACCGTCTTGAGTTCGCCCGGCTTCAGCTCGCCCTTCTCCACCATGGTCTTGTCGACCATGGTGTCGAACGCGAATCCGGCGTCGCAGTCACCGGCGGCAATGGCCAACGCAGACGCATCGTGTCCGCCGGCGTAGATCGGGGTCATCGCTGCGGAGATGTCGGCTTCGGAGCCGGACTTGGCAACGCCTTCCTCGATGAGACCCGCGCTCGGGTACAGGAAGCCGGAGGTGGATCCGGGATCGACGAAGCAGACCGTCTTACCCGCAAAATCCTTCAGCCCGTTCACCTCGGCGTTGTCCGACTTGGCGAGGCCGTAGGACTGGTAGCCGGGCTCGAGGCCCTTGTCCTTGACCACCGCGCCGAGCGGCGTCAGATCGGCGCCGTTGATTCCGGCGACGACGTAGGCGAACGGGCCGAAGAACGCGAGGTCGACGTTGCCCGCGATCATGCCCTCGACAACGCCTGCGTAGTCGGACGCCTGCACGAACTTGATCTCGGACCCGGTCTCCTGCTCGAGCAGTTTGATCACGGGGTCGTAGCTGGCCTTCAGGTCGCTGGAGTTCTCCGCCGGGATCGCGGCGAGGGTGATGGTCTCGGGAAAGCCCTGTTCGGTCGTGGACGCGGAGGTCGAGTCGGATCCGGAGCAGGCGGAGACGGCGAGGGCAACGCCGGCCAGTCCGGCGGCGAAAGTGGTTGCTTTGCTGCGAGTGCGGAGCTTCATGGGGATGCTTCCTTCGTCTGGTCGGAGATCAGGCAGGGAGGATCAACTGTGGGAAGTCGGCGATGGAACCGACGATGTCGGTGGCTCCCGCGGCCCGCAAGCTCTGCGCGTCGTGGGCGCCGGTGAGCGTGCCGGCAACGATCGATGCGCCGGCCCGGCGTCCGGAGAGGATGTCGCTGGAGGTGTCACCGAGAACGGCGACCGCCGCGACATCGTCGATGCCGGTGCGCATCAGTGCGGCGAGGATCATGTCGGGGAACGGGCGTCCGCGGCCTGCGTCGGCGGGGCACAGGGCGAGGTCCGCGATGTCCTCCCACCCGAGTGACTCGAGCAGGCGCTGCTGAGTGGAGCGGCCGAAGCCAGTGGTGAGTGCGACTTTCACCCCAGCTGCTCGAATCTGCGAAATGGCCTCGACTGCACCGGGAATCGGAGCAACGCCGCCGTCCATGTACGACTCGTACGCCTTCTCGAACGCGGCATTGGCATCTTCGGCACGATCCTGTGATCCGAACAGCGAGAGGAACACCTCGATCTTGGACCGGCCCATCGTGTCGAGGACGTAACGGCGCGCTTCCTGCCGTTCCGGCCCGTCCTCGGGAAGCCCGACGGCGGTCGCGGCCTCGTCGAATGCGCGGATGACCAGGCCGTCGTCGGTCACGGTGGTGCCGGCCATGTCGAGGACTGCCAGGGCTGTGCCTGTCACTTCTTCCACCCTTCGGGGACGGGAAATTATTGCGATACAGCGGCTTTCCTGCGCCGCATCACCACCCTGGCCCCTGGTATAGACCAAGAATCGGACATCTCGTGAATGGAGGATGAACACCTGCAGGCGGCTTGGTATAGACCACGGCGAGGTTGTCGGGTGAACTGGCGATGAACGACCGACCACATCTTGGTATAGACCAAGAAATGGTAAGCTGGGCTCATGATGGTCGATGCGGAACCTCGCATGCTCAAGCATCAGATCGTGCGCAAGTACCTCGACGCATTGCTCGACAACCTCTCGCCCGGCGATTCCTTTCCTTCTGAACGCGACCTCGCCGAGAGGTACGACGTTGCGCGGGAAACACTTCGTCAGGCAATGCGCGAACTGCTCGTTGCCGGCCGCATCGAACGGCGCGGGCGGACAACCGTTGTCGCTGAGCCCAAGGTCGTTCTTCCGCTCGATATCGGTTCGTATACCGAGGCGGCCCGCGAGAGAGGCATGACCGCCACCCGCATCCTGGTCGGGTGGTCCGTGGACGGCGCGGACGACGATCTCGCAGATCTACTGCAGATCGAACCGGGAGAAGCGGTGATACAACTCGAGCGCGTCTTCACCACGAATGACGTTCGGGTCGGGTTGGAGACCACCCTCATACCCGCCAAGAGGGTTCCCGGCTTGGTCGACACCTTCGACTACAGGCAGTCCCTCTACGCCGAACTGCACTCCCGCGGAATACAATTCGATCGCGTTGTCGACAGCATCGAGACGGTGCTGCCCGATGCCCGGGAAGCGGTACTGCTCACTGTCGACACGCGGACCCCGATGTTCCTTCTCAGCCGCGTGTCCTACGACTCGTACGGAGTGCCCATCGAGCATCGGCGATCCCTCTACCGGGGTGACCGCATGACCTTCACTGCAGTCATGCGTGCCTAGGCGACCGCAACGCCTCGTGGCGCAGAGGCTGTCGCTGCCGTCGGCGGCTTGATACTCAGTCACCGCGTCGCCTCGGCACGAAGTCCGCGCTTGCTCAGAAGTAGTGCCGCCGGCCCCCGAGTCCGAGGCCCATGATGCCGAGCAGGAGCAAGGCGAGGCCAATCGTGAGTAGCGACGTGCCGACGTAGGAAAGGAGATGGAGATGGCCGAACATCCCTCCGACAGTCAGTCCTGTTCCGATTGTCACCATGATGCGTTCCTCTCTGTTCCGTTTCTGTTCCGCTCTCTCAGAAGCCGCGACCGGGGTTGAGGATGCCGGTGGGGTCGAAGACGGACTTGATGCCCGCCATCAGTTCGCGTTCGGTGGCACCGACCATGGACTCGATGTACGGCTCCTTGAGGATGCCGACGCCGTGCTCGCCGGTGATGGAGCCGCCGAGGTCCAGGCAGGCGGCGACGAGGTCGTCGAAGGCTGCTCGGGCCCGGGCGGTCGCGGCGGTGTCCGCGGCGTCGAACACGATGGTGGGGTGCAGGTTTCCGTCGGCGGCGTGCCCGAAGGTGCCGATGAGTACGTCGTGACGGGCGGCGGTCGCCTCGATCGCGGCGAGCATCGCCGGCAGCTGCGGGACGGGGACGGCGAGGTCGTCGAGCAGTGTGCTGCCGCGGCGTTCGAGCGCGGTGAGCGCGACGCGTCGGGCCTGCATGAACTCCTCGCCCTCGGCGGGGTCGGCGGTGTCGTAGACCTCGGTGGCGCCGGCGGCGGTGCAGGCGGCGGCGCAGCGGGCGGCCTCGGTCACCGAGTCGCCGCCGTCGCACTGGATCAGCAGCAGCGCGCCCGCCGTCTCGTCGAGGCCCATCCGTGTCATGTCGTTGACGGCGGCGATGGTGGTGCGGTCCATCAGTTCGAGCAGGCACGGGTCCGCGACCTGCCGGATGGCGAGGACGGCGTCGATCGCCTGCGCGGTGTCGGGGAAGCTCGCGACGACGGTGGACGCCGCCGACGGCTGGGTCCGCAACCGCATCGTGGCCTCGACGATCACCGCGAGGGTGCCCTCGGATCCGACGAGCAGCTGTGTGAGGTTCAGCCCGGCGACGTTCTTGCGGGTGTTGGCGCCGGTGTGGATCACCCGGCCGTCGGGCAGTACGGCCTTGATTCGGGCGACGTGGTCGGCGGTGACGCCGTACTTGGCGCAGCACGTTCCGCCGGCGTTGGTGGCGAGGTTGCCGCCGATCGAGGAGATGGCCCGGCTGCCCGGATCGGGCACGTACCACAGGCCCTGCTGCGCGGCTGCCGCCGCGAGGTCACCGTTGATGACTCCGGGTTCGACTGTGGCGGTGCGTGCTTCGGCGTCGATCTCGATGATCGTGTTCATCCGGTCCAGGCTCAGCACGATGCAGCCGTCGATTGCGTTCGCGCCGCCGGCCAGCCCGGTGCCGGCGCCGCGGGTGACGACCGGGATGCCGTGCCGGTGGGCGGTCTCGAGGGTGGCGACGACGTCGTCGACGCTGCGGGCCCGCACCACCGCCAGTGGTTGCCCGTCCGGTGTGAGCAGGGACTGATCGCGGCGGTACGCGAGCATCGCGTCCGGGTCGGTGACGACCGCATTTCCCAGCAGTCCAGCCAATTCATAAGCTGGCGAGCATGTTTCGACAATGTGGTCGAATGTCATGGCACCATCCATCCGAGAACCGGGGTCGATTGCAGGTAGATGATGATCGTGAGGAAGACGAGCAGGCCCAGGCTCCAGCCGATCAGCTTTCGCAGGATCACGCCCTCGCTTCCGGCCAACCCGACCGCCGCGACCGCCACCGAGAGGTTCTGCGGTGAGAGCATCTTCCCCAGGACGCCGGCCGACGAGTTGGACGCCGCCATCAGTACCGGATCGAGCCCGACGTGCTGCGCAGCCGTCATTTGCATGACCCCGAACAGCGAGTTCGACGACGTGTCCGAACCGGTGATTGCGACCCCGATCCAGCCGATCAGAGGTGAGGCAAGTGCGAACAGTCCGCCGGTCGAGGCCAGCGCCATGCCCAAACTTGCCGTCTGGCCCGACAGATTCATCACGAAGGCCAGCGCCAGGACCGCAGTCACCGTGACGATGGTCCAGCGCAACTGAACCAGTGTCTCCCAGTAGGTGCGGAGAACGTCGCGGACCCCAATCTTGTAGAGCATCGCCGTGAACACTCCGGACAGCAGCAGCAACGTTCCTGTGGATTTGAGAACGTCGAGCTTGAACGTCATCGCCGTCAAGGGGTTTCCGGCCGCATCGACGATATCGAGGCCCGGCCACCGGAAGACGGCGGTGCCGAAGTCGGTCAGGATGTCCTTCACTGCCGGGATCTGGGCGATCGTGAACACCACGATGATGATGGCGTACGGGGCGATCGCGAGAACGGCCCGACGGCCACGGACGCGAGTAGTGGTCGTCGCCGTGGCGACGCCGCCGGCCGCCGGCCCATCGGCGTCGAGTTCGTCGGCCTCGACGCGGCCTGCGGGCTGCCAGATGCGCAGCATCCCGAGCACGGCGAAAACCGTCACGATGGATGCCACCACATCGGTGAGCTCCACCGCCAGATAGTTGGCGGTCACGAACTGAGCCAACGCGAACACGACTCCGGCGACCACAGCTATGGGCCATGTCTGCCGCACGCCTCGCCTGCCGTCGACCATGAACACCATCACCAACGGCACCAGCGCCGCGATGAACGGGGTCTGACGTCCGGCCATCGCAGAGAGGTCGTCGAGCGGCAGTCCGGTCACCCCCGCCAGCGCCAGGATGGGCGCCCCCATTGCGCCGAACGCGACGGGGGCGGTGTTGGCAAGGAGGGATGTGCACGCCGCGACGAGCGGTCGCATCCCTGCTGCCATCAGCATTGCCGCCGAAATCGCCACCGGCGCACCGAAACCGGCAAGCGATTCCAGCAGGGCGCCGAAGCAGAATGCAATGAGGATCGACAGTATGCGGAGATCGTCGGAGATCGCGCGAACCACGCGGCCGAGCTCTTCGAACCAGCCCGAGCGCACGGTGAGGCGGTAGACGAAGAGGGCGTTCACCAGAATCCAGAGAATCGGGAACACTCCGTAGAAGGCGCCCTCGGCCGTCGCGCTCACGGTCTGGGTGAGAGGCATGCCCCACCCGACGACCGCGGCGCCGACGGCGACGCCGAGGCCCGCGAGTGCAGCGTGGTGCGACTTGCATCGGAAGACTCCGAGCATCACGAACATCGCGAGGAGTGGCAGCACCGCCACCGCGGCCGACCAGGCCGGCGACCCACCGATCGGGTCGAGCACTTGTTGATACACCGCAGCTCCTCCGTGTGATGCCAGTCACCTGTGTATCGATTGTCAGACAAGTATTCCGGCATGTCAAGAATGCAATCGTGGAAAGCATGCATGCGAGACCGTCATGAGATGATCGATTCGGAAAGCGGCGAGGATGCCGCGTGGAGCAGGCCTGATGCGACGGAGGACCCCGATGGTCGGCAGAGTCTCGGCGTTGTCGATCGTCGACGCACTGGCGACGGAACTCCGTCAACGTGTCTTCGCCGGCGATCTGACGCCTGCCGACGCGCTCACTGAGGCCGAAATCGCACGCACGTACGAAGTGGCCCGCCCCACCGCGAAGGCTGCGATCGAGAAGCTTGTCGGCGAGGGCCTCCTGCAACGCGGAACCCACAAGACCGCTCGGGTTCTGCACCTGGGCCCCGACGATGTGCGCGACATCTATCGCACCCGCGCCGGCCTGGAGTCGCAGGTCCTGCGCGAACTCGCCGACACCCGTACCGTGCCGCAGGAAGCGGTGGCTGCGAACGCCGAGATCGCTGCGCTAACTGACGATTCACCGCTGTCGGTGGTCGAACCTGACATGCGATTCCACACCTCACTCGTCGATGCCATCGGCAGTCCGCGAACGAGCCGCATCTTCCGCACCATCGTCACCGAGGTTCGCCTTTGTATGGTGCAGGTCCAGGGCAAGCACCTGCTCGCCACGTCGAACATCGCAGCCGAGCATCAGCAGATCCTCGACGCTCTCGTCAACGGCGACGGCGCCCACGCGGTGGACGTGCTCACCCATCATCTCGGTCGCGCCCGCGAACGGCTCGCTGGAGTTCTCGGAGGCGAATCCGGTCCGGAGGCGACACTTCCCGAGACGCGTGAACCGCCGGCGCGGTGAAGAAGCCGCTCGCACCGGCGAACCATGGCGTCGCCGAGCTGTTGTTTGCCCAAAAACTGATATCACTTTAATATCTGTTTCGACGGTGCGCGACGGACAGCGCCCGCTGGCGAGGAGGGCACGATGGCAACCGGAACATCCGCAGTCGATTTCGTTCCGATCGAGGGGGCGGGGGTGGAGGAACGCCCGGGGTGGTCCACGAACGGATGGCCCGTCGCGATCGGTGGCCTGCTCGCGATCCTCGCCGGAGCCGCCGCGGTCGCCGCCGGCATCCTGCTCGGGTCGGGGATCAACATCCCGCTCGTGGTCGCCGGTGCGGTCGTCGCGGTCGTCGCCCTCGTCGCTCTGATCGGACTCGTGCTCGTCGAACCGGGACAGGCGCGGGTGTTGCAGCTGCTGGCGGGCTCCTACTCGGGCACGCTGCGGCAGGACGGCCTGCGCTGGATCAACCCGCTCAACACCCGTCGCGCGATCTCCACCCGGATCCGCAATCACGACACCGGGAAGGCGAAGGTCAACGACGCCGACGGCAACCCGATCGAGATCTCCGCGATCATCGTGTGGCAGGTGAGCGACACCGCACGCGCGACCTTCGACGTCGACGACTTCGAGGAGTTCGTCGCGGTCCAGACCGAGGCCGCGGTGCGGCACATCGCCGGCAGCTACCCCTACGACGGGGGCGGGGAGTCGATCTCGTTGCGGCAGAACGCGGACGAGATCACCTCGAGGTTGTCGGACGAGGTGGCCGAGCGGGTGCGGTCCGCGGGCGTCCGGGTGATCGAGTCGCGGATCAACCAGCTCGCGTACGCGCCGGAGATCGCGCAGGCGATGCTGCGCCGCCAACAGGCCGGTGCCGTCATCGCCGCCCGCGAGCAGATCGTGCAGGGCGCCGTCGGCATGGTCGCCTCGGCGCTGGACCGGCTCGAGCGCGAGCACACCGTCGAACTCGACGAGGAGCGCAAGGCGGCGATGGTCTCGAATCTTCTCGTGGTCCTGTGCGGCGACCAGGGCGCTCAGCCGGTCGTCAACACCGGCACCCTCTACCAGTAGGTTGCGCCGTCATGGTCGAACGCAAGAAGGTGCTGTTGCGCCTCGACCCGGCGGTGCACGACGCGCTCGCGCGCTGGGCCGCCGACGAGCTGCGCAGTACCAACGCACAGATCGAGTTCCTGCTGCGGCGTGCGCTGGACGACGCGGGCCGGGCGCCGTCGAACGCGGGGAAGATGCGCCGGCAGGGACGGCCGCGCAAGGATGACGAATGATGCGGCGCGGGCCGGGTGGAATGAATCCACCCGGCCCGCGCCGCATTCGTCAGCTGCGCGCGAACCGCGCCGGTTCGGTGTCGGGCACCTGGGAGACCTGCCCGCGCGCGACCAGATGCCGCAGATGTGCGGCGGCCTCGGACAGCGCCATCCCCTTGGCCATCGGGTGGAACTTGTCCCACGGCCGGTACCACTTCATCCGCTCGGCCACCTGCCACACCGTGATCTCGTCGCCGCCGAAGGCCTCGTACAGGTGATCGAGGCGTTCCTCGTGGTGATCGATCAACTCACCGGCGCGGCCCGCCACATCGTCGATCGGAAGACCGTGCGCGCCGAGGCCGCGGGTGACGTCCATCTTCTGCACGCGACGCAGCGACTCCATGAACTCGGCGAGCCCGTCGCGCTCCTCGAGCGGGTACACGAAGTTGCCGACGTGGGGGGTGGTCTTCTGCAGCACATGGTCGCCGGTGAACATCACGTTCGCGTCCTCCAGGTAGAAGCACACGTGGCCCGGGGTGTGACCCGGTGTGAACACCGCCCGAAGATTCCGCCCGGTGAGCCCGATCAGTTCGTTGTCGACGAGGATCCGGTCGGGCGCCGACTCCGGACCCACCGGCGGGTCGCCCTGCGTGGACTTCTCGAACGCCTCCCGGTCGGCCAGCGGCGCGCCGGCCCGCTCGAGGTTGGACAGCTGGAAGTCCATCCACTCCTCGTTGCGGCCCGACGACATCTTCTCGAACATGTCGTGGTCGGCCTCGTGCATGGCGATCCACGCACCCGACGCCTCGCGGACTCGGCCGCACAGGCCCGTGTGGTCGGGGTGGAAGTGCGTGAGCACCACGCCCTCGACCTCGGATACCGAGTGTCCGATCGACTCGAGACCCGACGTCAGTCCCTCCCAGCCCTCGTCGCCGTCCCAGCCGGCGTCGACGAGGATCACCCCGCCCGGCGACTCCATCGCGTAGATCAGCGTGCTGCCCAGCGGATTGTGGGACATGGGAACAGTGATCTGGAATATGCCATCACCGATGGCCGAAGCACCTGTCATTGCGCAAACCTCGTTGGCTAGATGAAGAACCCGTTCTACCTATGCCTTCATAGTTACTCTTCGGGTTTCGCGGCGGAGCGACCGGTCCCGCCCAACGGAAAAGGCGGCTAGGCAACCAGGTCGGCGTACTCGGGGTGCGAGGCGACGTACTTCTCGACGTACGAGCACGACGGCACGATCTTGAAGCCCTGCTCGCGGGAGGTGTCGAGGGCGGCCTTGACCACCTGTCCGGCCAGGCCCTGGCCACGGAAGTCGGGGTTGGTGACGGTATGCCCGAAGTCGCGGACGCCGTCGGTCTCGATGTAGTCGGCGTAGCCGGCGAGGGCGTCGTCGACGTAGACCTCGAAGCGGTTCTCTCCCGCGTTGTGCTCGATCCTGTTCGTCACGGCCGGGTTCCTTTCGTTTGCTTACGAACGCACGTTACCCGGGTTCAGCACAGGATCGAGGGGGAGTATTCCCCGGTGCCCGTCCGTGCCGACCGGCACGGCGTGCGGCGGTGCGGCCGTCAGGGCGCCGTCGAGTTCTCGCGGTCCTCAGGGGATCCGGATGAGTCGGGGGAGTCCGACGACTCGGCTGCCGCCTCGGGCTCGGCGGCGTCCCCCGTCCGAGGAATTCGGGTCGGCCGGATGAGCACCTCGAGCGCGAGCAGCGCGAGCAGTGCAATGGCGACGATCCAGAACACGACCAGCCCGGTCGGGTACCGCCAGAACACCAGTAGCAGCGCGGCGACCCCGATGATGAGGCACCGCAGCGGGACTCGGAGCTGACCGGCCCACCGCTCCACGGTGTTCGGGGATCGGTCGGTGCGGGGGTGTCGCACGAGGTCCAGGGACTTCCCGAAGCCGCGGCGGACGGCCGTGGCCGACGACGATCCGCCGATCAGGTAGGCGCCGATCGCGATGACGAGACCCAGCACCGCGACCGCCCGCAGGCTCGTGCGCAGCGGTACGAGGACGGTGTCGATGACGGCCTTCGCCGCGTCCGGGGACAGCACGTCCGCGGGAACGGCGTCGAGGTAGTAGACGCGTCCGACGAGAACTCCGATCGCCAGGACGAACATTCCGAGGGCAATCGCCAGGCCGGCGAGCGACAGGGTGTGCAACCGTCGGCCGCGGGGCGCGATGGCAACCGCTGCCGCCGCGCAGGCGATCCCCAGCCAGGGCAGCACCGCGGAGGCCTTGTCGAGTGCGTTGACCGCACGCTGGGCCTTGACCAGTTCGGGGGATTGGAACAGGACGAACTGCTTTTCCACCGTCGGGATGTTCTCGGCGAACGTGAAGCCCCGATCCGTCAGCTCGGTGCGGACGTTGTCGATGATGGTCGCCAGCGAGATGCTGACGGTGCCGCTCCGGTCGACCTCGACGGAACTCGGGCCGAAGTTGCCGGTCACGACCGCGACGAGGGCATTGTGTGCGGTCCGGTTGGCCTGGACCCAGAGGTCCCGGAACTGTTGGGATTCGACGAAGTTCAGCACGGTCTGTTCGACGAAGCTCTTCGTCTGTCCCGCGATGACCGGTGCCAGGCCGACGATCGCCTGATCGACTCGGGGTGCCCTCTCGTTCAGGTTCGAGAGATCGACCAGGGCTGCCAGCGCGTCCGCGGTGAGACCCTCGATGTCGATCCGCGAGAAGAGTTCGTCGGTCACCTGATTCGAGATCTCCGTCTGGACGGCCGGGTCGTCGGCCAGCGGTGCGACGGTCGTGACGTAGCGGTCGGTGTCGAGTATCTGGCTGCGGGTGAACCGGGACGTCACCGAGACGACGGCCAGCAGGGCGACCAGGACCAGCAGAATCGTCACCGCGGTCCAGCGCAACCAGTGGTGCGGGGTGCCGGTCGCTGCTGCACCGCGGGAGGCGTCGGGTTCCCGGGTGCGCAATGTCGCGACCTCGGCGCGCAATCGGAGGAGTTCCTCGCGCTCGTCGCTGCTGAGGGGGCCGGCGCTCGTGCCCTCGTCCATGAAGTTCCTATCCGGTCAGGGCGGTCGGCGCGCGAGTTACGCCGCTCGGGGATTCCAGGTGGCGACCGCCCAGATCACGACGGTGTTGAGTGCGACGAGGCAGATGGCCCACATCGGGTAATACGGTAGCCACAGGAAGTTCACGAGCATCGACAGGGAGCAGATCGCCATCGCGGCCACCCGCGCCCAGGCGGCGCCGGTGAACAGGACCGCACCCACCAGGGCGATGATCACGCCGAGCACCAGATGGATCCATCCCCAGGTGGTGACGTTGAACTTGTAGACGTACTCGAGACCGACGACGATCACGTCGTCCTTGGCTATCGCGGAGATTCCCTGGAGGAATTCGAGAACGCCGATGGTGACCAGCAGAACTGCCGCCCCCATCGACGTCCCCTTCGCGACACCCTGCTTGACCACATCGTCGGACATGACCTTCGTCCCTTCACTGGAAGGTGAAACGGCCTGGCCAGACTATTGTCCTCCGTGGACGCGGATCACGGCGTCGTTTTCATATCTCCGTGCCGGCAGTGGGGTCGTCGAACAGTGTCGGTTCGGTGAGGTTGCCGAACATTTCCGTCTGCTGGGGTTTGGTGACGTGTGGTCGCGGCCGGGCGGGGCCCGGCAGTGCGACGACCCGGAGCGCCGACCGCAACGACTCGTGGGTCTGTGCCCACGCTCGCGCCTCGTGGTCGCAGGCGTCCGCTTCTTCCGAATTCCCCTCGGCACGAGCCTGTTCTGCCGACTCGCGCCAACTGATCTCCTGCTCCGATGTGGTGCGCAGATGGTCGAGCAGGGCGTCGCGGTCGTGGCCGCACACCGCGGCGACTTCCTCCGCGCTCAGAACTCCGGCGCCGTCGGGATCCAGGTGGAGCAGTGTCAGCAGTGCCGACGGCAGGCCCTCGTCGCCGGCATCCGCGGACTCGTCGTCGGGATGGTCGTCGTCGAACTGGTCGTCGCCGGGGTGGAGGTCGGCGAACCGGACTCCGTCGAACCGGGCAGCGAACCGCGCGTCGACGGTGGGCAGGAACTTGCCGACCAGGTCGAGCGCGTCGACGAGATGACGTGGAACGAAGGGGTTTCCGGAGATGTCGATCGACGCGTTCAACCGGTCCTCGTCGAGGACGAACCGGATACCGGGCCACTGCGCGGTGAGATCACAGATGTTCTCTGCCGTCCGGGTGCGCCCCACGACCTCGCGCAGCAGGGGAATCCAGAGTCGCACGAGGGGTTGGTCGGGGTGGGCGATGACGAACACGGGCTGGGTGCCGAGGGTGAGGACGACATCGCCGTCGTCGTCGATCTGCGGCACGAAACCCAGCGCCTGATCGACGGTGCGCGAGATCAGATCCCGCAGTTCCTTCGGGTCGCGGGGCGCTACCGCGGTGGTCTCGTCGATCACCGACGGCACCGACAGCGGATGGTCCGGGATGTCCGGCGTGTCGATACCGAGCAGGTCGGTATCCGCGAGCGTGCCGAGGATCTCGGGATTCAGGAAGCTCGGGTGCGGGACGCTCCAGACCTCCCGCAGCGTGGTGACGGTCATCGCCGCCAACTGATCGGCCCAGCGTTGTTCCTTGTCCACGAAGAACGCAGGCGATCCGTCGTCGGGTTCCTCGTCGGGTAGGCGCGTGGGCCGCGCCCATCCGAGTGCGCACAACCGTGCCTCGGATTCCGGTGACAGCGCGTGCTGCGGTGCGAGATACGCGTTGGACGAGACCTCGCTCCGCACGTACTCGTCGTCCCACGCCAGGAACTGCACCCACGGCGTGAATCCGTCCACCGTGGTTTCCTCGATCCAGTCGAGGATCAGGATGTCGTCGTTCTGCATCGCCGCGAGATGGTCGGCGAGTCGGCTCTGGAAGCGCGTCCAGGACCGGTCGATCGTCCGGTCGAAACTGTCGAGATCGAACATGAGCCCCCCTGTCTTTCGGGATGGAGCGTCACTCGGGAGGCCCTCGTGAGGGCGTCCGCTTCGTGCTGTCATCAAGTTAGCGTGGACCCCCGACAAGTTCGGGCACCGATGCTCCGGCGTGTGCGGGTCAGGTCGCGAGAAGTGCGGCGGCGCTGGCGGGCAGGTCGGATCCCGGGCGACGTCGGAAGAGTTCGGCGGGGCGGCCGGCCCCGCTGCTCGACATCCGCCCGGTGGTGTCGAGCGCGTCGATGACCATGCGCCGGAACGAGTCCTTCGGCAGGGCGCGCCCGTAGACGGCCTCGTACAGGCGCCTGAGCTCGAGGACGGTGAACACGTCGGGGAGCAACCCGGACGGGTCGAGGCGGTGCGCGTAGCGGGACCGCAGATCGTCGACCGCGTGGGACACCATGTCCGCATGGTCGAACGCGAGCGCTTCGGTGACCGAACGGCCCTCGATGCGAACGAGTTTCGCGCCGTGCGGAAGTCGACCCGACGGGAGCGCCGCGCCGTGGGCCATCGACAGCACCCACCCGCGGTCGTCCCGATCCGGGGCGTCGAACATCGCGAGTTGGTGGAAGTCGGTGCCCGTCAGGCCTGCCTTGGTGCGGAGCGCGCGGCGGGCGGCGTCGGACAGGCGCTCGGCGGGATGTAGGAACGATCCGGGGAGGGCGAGTCCCCGGGGGCCCTCGACCGCCAGGACGTGCAGTTGTCCGGCATCGACGGTGAGCACCGCGACGTCGACCGCGACGGAGGGGCGCGGGTAGTCGGTGAGGGCTTTGCCGGTCGTGTCGGACCACGTCGTCTTTGCTGATCGTTGCGTCACCTTTGCAGATTAGCGCAATGGTGATCTAACATTTAGCGCACAATCGATCAAAGGGGATTCGGGTGGAGTCGAACGAACGAATGGCCGACCGGGCGGCGGGTGTCCTGCTCGCGACCGCGGCCGGTGACGCGCTCGGTGCAGGATACGAATTCACCACTCCGGGAACCGGAACCGTGATCGACATGATCGGTGGGGGAATCGGGGCGTTCGCGCCCGGTGAGTGGACCGACGACACCTCGATGGCGCTCGCGATCGCCGAGGTCGCTGCGACCGGTGCGGACATCTCTGGTGGGGCGGGTCTGGATGCCGTCGCCGCGCAGTTCGTCCGGTGGTACGACTCCGCTCCGGCGGACATCGGCAACCAGACCCGCGCGGTGCTGTCGGTGCGGCCGATCGGTGCCGCCGACATGCGTGAGCGCGCGTCGTCGCTGCCGGGGCGCAAGGGTGGCAACGGATCGTTGATGCGAACCGCCCCGGTGGCGTTGGCCTACCTCGGCGACGTCGACGGGTGCGTCCGGGCGGCGCGCGCGATCGGCCTGCTCACCCACCACGACACCCGCGCGGTCGAGGCGTGCGAGATGTGGACGTACGCGATCCGGCACGCGGTGCTGAGCGGGACGTTCGACGGTGTCCGCGGCTATCTGGACCGGGCGCCGCAGCAGACCCGCGAGTACTGGGCGCCGCTGCTCGACACGGCCGAACGCGGCAGCCCGGCGGACTTCCCGAACAACGGTTGGGTGGTCGATGCCCTGCTGACGGCGTGGTGGGCGATCGCCGGCACCGACGCGTCCGGTCCGGAGCATCTGCCGCGGGCGCTCGAGCGGGCCGTCCGCGCCGGCCACGACACCGACACCACCGCCGCGATCGCAGGTGGTCTGCTCGGCGCGCGCTGGGGCGCATCGGCGGTGCCGGAACGCTGGCGGGGGATGCTCCACGGCTGGCCCGGCTACCGCGGCGAGGACCTCGTCCGGATCGGCCTCGAGATCGCGTCGCGAACCACTGCGACCACCACTGTGAACGGAGAACACGCATGACCGTCATCCATGTCGCCGAGGGCGACATCACCACGTTCCGGGTCGACGCGATCGTCAACGCCGCCAACTCGACGTTGCTCGGCGGCGGTGGGGTGGACGGCGCCATCCACCGCCGCGGCGGCCCGGCGATCCTCGCCGAATGCCGCGCGCTCCGGTCGACGACGCTGCCCGGCGGACTCGACGAGGGTGCCGCGGTCGCGACGACCGCCGGGAACCTGCCCGCGACGTGGGTGATCCACACCGTCGGTCCGCGGTTCTCGGGCAGCGAGGACCGGTCCGCTGTGCTGCGGTCCTGCTACACCCGCAGTCTGGCGGTCGCGGACGGACTCGGCGCGCGGACCGTGGCGTTCCCGCTGATCTCGTCGGGCGCCTTCGGGTGGCCGACGGAAGATGCGGTGACTCAGGCGGTATCGGCGATCCGGGCGGCACGGAGCACGGTGGACGTGGTCACGCTGGTCGCGTTCGAGTCGCACGTCGCGAATCTGATGCGGAGAGTCGTCGGGTAGCGCGGCCGCTCAGTTGCCGCCGCGCACGCCCTCGTAGTAGCCGCGGATGTGGTCGACGATCCGCCGCTGCGCGAGCGATGCGTCGCCGGCGGTCACAGCGTCGACCAGGCCGCGGTGCTCGTGCCGCAGTCGGGTGCACGTCGTGGGCCACGCGGCGATGTCCACGCCGCCGACGACGTACGACTCGATCGACGCGCGGAGTCCGGCCATCATCGCGGCGATCACCTGATTGCCGGCGGCGTCGGCCATCGCCACATGGAACTGGGCGTCGAGGACGAGGAACTCGTCGGCGTTCAGCGTCGGCTCGTCCATCGAATCGAGAAGTTCCACTGCCGCGCTCAGATCCGCCGAGTTCCGCTGTGCGAGCGCACGCATCACTTCGGACTCGAGCACGAGACGGGTCTGCACGACATCGGTGACGGGAAATCCCTGCGCCGCCACCTGCATTCGCATCAGCATCGTCATCCCGCCGGTGGGGCGGGCGACGATCATCGCGCCGGCGTTCGGTCCGGAACCGGTCTGCGCCTTGAGCAGACCGAGGGCCTCCATCACGCGCAGCGCCTCCCGGACGGACGACCGGCCGACGCCGAGATCGGCGGCGAGGGTGCGTTCGCCCGGGAGACGCTGGCCCGGTTGGAGTTCGCCCGAGACCATCATCTCCTCGACCTTGCTGAGCACGTGCTCCCACGCGCGCGGGTGCGACGCGATCGGCTGGTCGCTGGTGATGAACTCGGAGGACATGACAGGTCAGCCTAGGCCCAGGCGCGGGGCCGCCCGAGTTGCCGGTGTCCTCCGGGTGATCACGGCAGCATCCAGCTCAGGACCGGGGTGGACTGCAGGTAGACCAGCACGCACAGGATGACCAGCATGCCGAGGCTGTAACCGATGACCTTCCGGAGCAGGATCGGCTCGCTGCCGACCTGGCCGACCGCAGTCGCGGCGATCGTCAGATTCTGCGGGCTCACCAGCTTGCCGACCACGCCGCCGGAGGTGTTCGCCGCCACCAGCAGGGTCGGATCGATGCCCGCGTGCTGGCCGGCGGTCTGCTGCAGCTTCGCGAACAACGCGTTCGCCGACGTGTCGGATCCGGTGACCGCGGTACCGAGCCAGCCGAGGATCGGGGAGAACAGCGCGAAGATCGCACCCGTCCCCGCCAGCCAAGTGCCGATGGCGACGGTCTGGCCGGACTGGTTCATCACGTAGCTCAGGCCGAGCACGGTCGCGACGGTTGCGATCGCGAGGCGCATCTTCACCACGGTCACGCCGAACGTGGCGATCGACGCGCGTGGGGTGAGGGTGAAGCGGCCGTTGTCCGTCCAGAGCGCGTAGACGACGGTGACGATGATGCCGCAGATCAGCAGCAGTGTGCCCGGGTTCGACAGCCACGAGAACGTGTAGATCGCGCTCGACGCCGGGTCGCCCGTGCCGGTGAGGAGGTTGCCGTACAGGCCGGGCCACTCCACCAGCTGATCGGTGCGCGCCAGCCACGCGGGAATGTCGACCCCGGCGGTCCACAGCTTCGCGACGCCGAAGACGACGACCACGAGCAGGTACGGGAACAGCGACAGGAACACGCGTGACGGCCCGAGGCGCTCGGCCTGGACGTGCGAGCGCTGATCGTCGGGGGTCTTGGGCGCCCAGAACTGCAGCATGATCACCGCGGCGGCGAGTCCGGCGAGCGAGGCGACGACGTCGGTGAGTTCGTACGAGAAGTGGCTCGAGCACCAGAACTGGGCCAGGGCGAACACGGTGCCCGTGACGAGGGCGATCGGCCAGGCCTGCTTCATGCCGCGGCGACCGTCGACCAGGAACAGCAGCAGCAGTGGCACGAACAATGCGAGGACCGGGGTCTGCCGGCCGACGACGGCGGCGATCTCGGTGGCCGGGATGTCGGTGAGGTTGCCGGCGGTGGTGATCGGAATTGCCATGGCGCCGAAGGCGACCGGAGCGGTGTTGGCGACCAGGACGGTGACGGCGGCGCGGATCGGGGGCATGCCCAGCGCGATCAGCATCGCGCCGGTGATCGCGACGGGAGCGCCGAACCCGGCCAGTGCCTCGAGCATGCCGCCGAAGCAGAAGGCGATCAGCATCGCCTGCACCCGCATGTCGCCGCGGCCGATCGAGTTGAACACCCGGCGCAGATCCTCGAATCGGCCGCTGACGACGGTCAGTTCGTAGAACCAGATCGCGGTGACGACGATCCACATCACCGGGAACAGGCCGAACGCGATGCCCTGTAGGGCGGACAGCCCGGTCAGCGACGTCGGCATGTCGAAGCCGATGATCGCGACCAGTGCGGCGACCGCGAGCGCGCCGAGTCCGGCGTACCAGGCCTTGAGTTTGAAACCTGCCAACAGCACGAAGAAGGTGGCCAGCGGGACGAGGCCGACCAGCGCCGAGGCGGTGAGGCTGCCGCCGACGGCGTCGGTCGCGGGGGTGAAGGTCACCGCGAGAAGCTCGGTTTCCACATGTAACTCCTGGTTTGCGCCGGGGTCACGGCGACTGTGGGGGAAGGTCTGTCCGTGACCGCTCTGTGGTCAGACCACAGGGACCGTACACCATGACCCCGATCACATTCGAGGTCTGAACGAAACTTGGTGCAGAAATCTGTCTCAGCTGTGTCGAGCCGTTGACCATGCGTTACTGTGGTCAGACCACACTGTCGGACGACTCCGGAGATCCGCATGCGAATCGCGATTTTCGCCACGTGCATGGGGGACACGATGTTCCCGAATGCCCCCCGAGCGACCGCCCTGCTGCTGACGCGGCTCGGGCACGAAGTCGTCTTTCCGTCAGCACAGACGTGCTGCGGGCAGATGCACGTCAACACCGGCTACCAGCCCGACGCGCTGCCACTCGTGGCGAACTACGCCGACACGTTCGGCGACACCTCGATCGATGCGGTCGTCGCGCCGTCCGGTTCCTGCGTCGGCTCGGTGCGCCACCAGCACGAGATCGTCGCCTCCCGCTACGGCAGCCCCGCACTGTGCGGGCAGGTGGAGACCGTCAAGGCCAAGACCTACGAGCTGTCCGAGCTGTTGGTCGACGTCCTCGGTGTCACCGACGTCGGCGCGTACTACCCGCACCGGGTCACCTACCACCCGACCTGCCATTCGCTGCGCATGCTCGGCGTCGGCGACAAGCCGCTGCAGCTGCTGCGGGCCGTCCGCGACATCGACCTCGTGGAACTGCCGGAGGCCGACTCGTGCTGCGGCTTCGGCGGTACGTTCGCGATCAAGAACGCCGAGACGTCGACGGCGATGCTCGCCGACAAGATCCGCAACATCGGCGACACCGGTGCCGAATTCTGTTGCGCCAGCGACTCGTCGTGCCTGATGCACATCGGCGGGGGACTGTCGCGGTTGCAGACGGGCACCAGGACGGTGCATCTCGCGGAGATCCTCGCCTCCGTCGAGTCGGACGTGGAGGTGTCCGCATGAGCGGCGTCGGGCTCGGACTGCCGGCGTTCCCGCCCCGCGCACCCCAGGGCGTCGGGTTCCTGCGCGGCACCGAGAAGTTCCCGGCCGCCGCCCGCCACGAACTGGCCAACGCGCAGTTGCGCAGCAACATCGGCAAGGCCACGCACACGATCCGCGCCAAGCGCCTGGCGGTCACCGGTGAACTGCCCGACTGGGAAGCGCTGCGCGACGCCGGATCCGCGATCAAGACCGACGTGATGAACCGCCTCCCCGAGTTGCTCGAGCAGCTCGAGGCGGCCGTCGTCGCACGCGGTGGCGTCGTGCACTGGGCCGCCGATGCCAACGAGGCCAACGAGATCGTCACCCGGCTGGTGCGGGAGACCGGCTCCGACGAGGTCATCAAGGTCAAGTCGATGGCGACGCAGGAGATCGAGCTCAACGAGCACCTCGAGGCGAACGGCATCCACGCGTACGAGACCGACCTCGCGGAGCTGATCGTCCAGCTGGGCCACGACAAGCCGTCGCACATCCTGGTCCCGGCGATCCACCGCAACCGTGCGGAGATCCGGGAGATCTTCCTGCGTGAGATGGCCGATGTCGACCCCGCGCTGGACGACGACCCGAAGAATCTCGCGGCCGCTGCGCGGAAGTTCCTGCGCCGCAAGTTCATGACCGTTCCGGTCGCGATCTCGGGCGCCAACTTCGGTATCGCCGAGACCGGCACGCTCGGCGTGGTCGAGTCCGAGGGCAACGGGCGCATGTGCCTGACGCTGCCGCAGACCCTGATCACGGTGATGGGCATCGAGAAGGTGGTCCCGCGCTACCAGGACCTCGAGGTCTTCCTGCAGTTGCTGCCGCGCTCGTCCACCGGTGAGCGGATGAACCCGTACACCTCGATGTGGACCGGTGTCACTCCCGGCGACGGACCGCAGAACTTCCACCTGGTGCTGCTCGACAACGGCCGCACCGCCGCCCTCGCCGACAAGGTGGGCCGGGAGGCGCTCAACTGCATCCGCTGCTCGGCGTGCCTCAACGTGTGCCCGGTCTACGAGCGCACCGGTGGCCACGCGTACGGGTCCACCTATCCGGGCCCGATCGGCGCGGTGCTGACCCCGCAGCTCGCCGGCATGGACGGCCCCGGCGACCCCAACTCGACGCTGCCGTACGCATCGACGCTGTGCGGCGCGTGCTTCGACGCCTGCCCCGTCAAGATCGACATTCCGTCACTGCTGGTGGAGTTGCGGCACCAGAAGGTGGAGAAGGCCGGATTCGGTGCGGAGGCGGCCGCGATGAAGGCGGCGTCCGTGGTGATGTCGTCGGCGAAGCGATTCACGGTGGCGCAGAAGGCGGCCGGGCTCGGCCGAGTGGTGGCCGGCAAGAAGGGCAAGATCTCGACCTTGCCGCCGCCGCTGAATGGGTGGACCGCTGCCCGCGACATTCCCGCTCCGCCGAAGCAGACCTTCCGGCAGTGGTGGGATTCGCAGGAGGGCAGGGCGGCCATCGCCGACGCACGGAAGGATGCGCAGCAGTGACTTCACGCGATGTCATCATGGGACGGATCCGCGACGCGCTGACGCTGGCGCCCCCGGCGACTGTCGACGTGCCTCGACACTATCGGGTGGGGCGCAACCTGCCCGACGCCGAACGCGTCGCGCTTCTGGTCGACCGGCTGGTCGACTACAAGGCCGTCGTGCATCGCAGCACGGTGGCCGAGCTGCCCGACGTGCTCGCCCGGGTTCTCGGCGACGTCGGTGCCCGGCGCATCGGTGTGCCTGACGGACTGGACGATTCGTGGATGTCCCGGTTCGACGGCGAGACCGTCGTCGACGCGGCGGACGTTCCGGCGCCGGACCTCGCGGACCTGGACGGTGTCGTCACCGCATCTGCCGTGTCGTGCGCCGAGACCGGCACCATCTTCCTCGACGCCCGCCCCGATCAGGGCCGCCGCGCACTGACCCTGGTGCCCGACCTGCACGTGTGCGTCGTGACCGTCGACAGCATCGAGGTCGGGATACCCGAGGCCATGGCCCGGCTGGTGCCCGAGCGGCCCACCACCATGATCAGCGGACCGTCGGCCACCTCCGACATCGAACTCGAACGTGTCGAGGGCGTCCACGGGCCCCGCAACCTGCATGTGGTGATCGTCGGCTGAGCCGTTCTGGGAGTTGCCCCGTGGCGGATCGATGTGATCGCGGACACCCGGAACCGCGGGGGCCTGCGGATTCTCCGCTCCCTGGCGGTCCGGTCGGCGAAAGCCCCACGCCAGTTGGACGGTTGTCTGTATAAAGGTGCCCGTGCGTGATTCGTTTCGCGCACGGGCACCTCTTTCGCTGGGGTCCTGCAGTCACATGCTGTGGGAATGTGCTTGATCGAACGGAGATCTGTGTGACCCGATCCGCAGTCCGTCACATCGCCGCCCCGACCGCTCCAACACCCAGCACAGGGCCACTCAACCAACGCTGCGACCGCGATGGCGACGGCCGCAACACCAGCGAGCAAAGGAAGCACATGACATCACGAGCGATGAAGCGTGGCGTCGCCGTCGGCGCGGCAACGTCACTGGCGCTAGGTGCGTTCACCCTCCTCGGCGCGGGCGTCGCCGGCGCCGCCCCCGGCTCGATCACCTGGGACGACGGAAGCTCTCGATTCACCCGCACCGTCAGCAACACCGCTCCCGCGGTCGGCGACACGATCACCGTGACGACGAAGTTCGACCGGACCAGCTGGGTCGACGAGTTCATCTACAACGTCAAGGACCGGCACCCGTCCTGCCTGACCTACGTCCCGGGCTCGGCGAAGATGGGCGGATCCCCGACGAACACCGACGGGGTCGTGGCCGACGAGGGCAACGGGACCGGCTACGTCCGCGCCTCCTGGGGTGTCACCTCGTGGGTGGTCCAGAATCGCCCGGGCTTCCACGCGTCACCGGAGTTCAGTGTCAGCTACAAGGTCGGCCAGAACTGCGCCCGCAACACCGCGTTGTCCACCGGTATGGACTACGGCGGATCGCTCGGCAGCGGCAACTACGGCACCAAGGGACCGTCGATCACGATGGCCAAGACCGGCACCACGACCGCTCTCGGCCCCGTCGCCGGCGCCCGGGTCGGCGTGCCGACCATCCTGACCGCCACCGTAACCGGCGGTGCGCAGGGAGACAGCGTCGAGTTCCGCGACGGCGCAACCACGATCGGCCACGGCACCCTCGACGCTGCCGGGACCGCGACCCTCGAATGGACCCCCACAGTGCGGGGTAGCCACGGTCTCACGGCGTACTTCGCCGAGAATGCGTTCGCCACCGAATCCCAGTCGCCGTCGATCACCGTCGACGTCGCGGAGCAGAACGTGATCTCCACGATCACGCTCGCCCCGATCACCGGCGCCCAGGTCGGCCTTGCTTCCACCGTCACCGCCACGGTCAGCCCGACCGCGGCAGGCGGCACCATCAAACTCGACGACGGTGCTACGGAACTGGCGTCGCTGCCGGTCGGCAGCGACGGAAAGGTCACGTACCAGTGGGTGCCTGCGGTTGCCGGCAGCTACACCCTCACCGCAGCCTTCTCCGGCCGTGACGGCGTCACGGCGTCGACCACCACCGCACAGGTCAACGTCGCCGAAGCGCCTGCCTCCAACACCGAATCGACCACTACCCTCGACGCGGTTGTCGGCGCTACCGTCGGCCAGGCCACCACGCTGAAGGCGAAGGTCAACCCCGCGAACGCCGGTGGCACCGTGACGTTCAAGGACGGCGGCACCGTCATCGGCACCGGCCAGGTCGGATCGGACGGGACCGCCACGACCGCGTGGACGCCGACCGCTCAAGGCCAACGGACCATCACCGCCGAGTACTCGGGTCAGGGCACCGTCAATGCCTCCTCGGATCAGGTGTCGGTGATCGTCGCGGCCGGTGGAGACCCCGGACCCGGCGAGCCCGGCGAGCCCGGCGGAAACAGTAGCCTCGGCTCCCTCGCCGGCTTCGGATCCGCCAACTAGCCGGTAGCGCCCAGCCACCGACGACAACGGGGTCTGTTCCCGGCCGACAACGGCCTGGGAGCAGACCCCATCGTCGTCATACGAATCTCGGGCCGTTCCCCTGATCCCATTCCTCGCGCAGTCGACGTTTGTCGACCTTGCCCAGGGCGGTCAGCGGCAGTCTGTCCGTGAACAGGATTCGCTTGGGCGCCTGCAGGCTGCCCTTGACGGATCGCACGTGGGCGACCAGTTCGTCCTCGGCGACGGCGGCATCGGGCTTGAGAACGACGGTGGCGGTGACGGATTCACCCCACCTGGGGTCCGGGGTTCCGTACACGGCGGCGCCGGCGACGGCAGGGTGCGTGGTGAGGGCGTCTTCGACGCCACGCGAGAACACGTTGAATCCGCCGCTGATGATCATGTCCTTCTTGCGGTCGACGATGTAAAGGTAGCCGCGCTCGTCGGCGCGGGCGATGTCGCCGGTGTGCAGCCATCCGTCGGCCAGGGTCTTCCGGGTCAGATCGGGCTGGTTCCGGTACCCCTCCATCGTGGTGGCCGCCCGGACGCACAGTTCGCCGGGTTCGCCCGCCGGTACTGGGCTGCCGTCCTCGCCGCGGATGGACACGCTCACCCCCGACAGCGGGACGCCGCACGAGCCGAGCAACTCCGGATGCTCGACCCGATGGTCTCCGGTGCGCAGGAACGAGATCGGGTAGCACTCGGTCTGCCCGAACATCTGCGCGAACACCGGACCGAAACGATCGAGACCCTCGGCCAGTCGCGTCGGTGACATCGGGGAGGCGCCGTACAGGATCAACTCCAGCGACGACAGGTCGGCGCGCTCGCTCGGCGCATGATCGAGCAGTGCGTAGATCATCGACGGCACCAGCAGCGTGCAGTTGAGCCGTTCCCGGGCGATTGTCGACACCACCCGATCGGGATCGAAACCGGTCACCAGATGGACGGTGCCACCCCGGATGAGGGTCGGCAGGACCTTGCTGCCGGCCACATGACTGATCGGTGCGACCGCGAGCAGCCTCGGGACCGAGGGCAACTGGAACTCGGCGAGGATGGTCTGCTGCAGAGCGATGTTCGCGGCGTGCCGGCGCACCGCCCCCTTCGGCCGTCCGGTGGTGCCGCCGGTGTAGCCGATGTTGACCACGTCGCCGGGCTCGGCGACATCGGCGAACAGGCCACCCCCGCAGGACCGGGCGATCGCCCGCAGATCCGGTGCGAAGGATGATGCTTCGATCGAGAACACCGGGATGCCCGCGTCCGCGCACCGATGCGCCAGTTCCTCGCCGCGGGCCGCGAAGGTGCGTTCGTCGACCACCAGCGCCGCGGCATCGGCGTCGGTCAGTTGGAAGAACTGATCGTCGATCGATGCGAGCGGATGAAGCCACGTCACCGCCATTCCCGATGCGGTGGCCGCCGCTCCCGTGCACCACATCTCGGCCCGGTTCCCGCCGAGCAGGGCGAGCGTGCGGCCGCGGTGCAGGCCGGACGCATGGAGCGCGGCCTGCAGTTCGCCGATCAGTACGAGGGCGCCACGATACGTCAATTCGCCGCCGTCCCAGGAGAACGCGACCCGGTCGGGATGCCGGCGCAGGGCCCGCTCGGTGATCGTGCCGATCGTCGGTCCGACCTGAGGGTGGGGTGTCGCAGTCGTCATCGGATCGCCTCCGCGGACGTGTCCGTGAGAAGCGCGCGAGTCACCTCTCGTGCCTGCTGATACTCGGCCGCCGTCTGCGCGACGATCGAGGCGGCCGGTTCCACGCGTTCGACGCCGGACACCGAGTGCCCGGCACTCCAGATGTCGCGCCACCGTCGCGGGCCCGGGGCCTTGTCTCCGAAGAGTTGCGCGGAGTCCGCGGGCGTGACCGTCTCGTCGAGTCGTTCCGGGTCGAGGCCGTTCGCGCGGATCGACGGCGCCAGGATGCTCGACCGCAGCCCGGTGAACGCCCGGGTCAACACGACATCGTCGAGGGTGCTGGTGCACAGCGTGTTTCGGTAGTCGTCGCCGGCCAGGCTCTCCTCCGCGGCGATGAAGCGGGTGCCCATGTATCCGAGGTCGAAACCGGCGACCCGCGCCGCCCACAGCGCGTGCCCGTCCGACATGCCGCCGGCCACGACGAGCGGGCCGTCGAAGAACTCACGCACCGCCCGGACGAAGGCGAAGGGGTTCTGCCACCCCGTCTGCCCTCCGGCGCCGGCAGTGAGCAGGATCAGCCCGTCCGCACCGACCGCGGCCGCGCGTTCGGCGTGCGCGAGAGTGCCGACGTCCGCGAAGACCAGCGTGCCGTTGTCGTGCAGCGGGCCGACGACGGCGGCGGGGGAGCCGACACTGGTGATCACCATCTCCACCCGGTGCCGGAGCAGGCATGCCAGGTGCTCGTCGAGGCGGGGTTGCCGGATGATCAGGTTCGGGCAGTACGGCGCGAGGGTCCCACCGCTGTCCGCGACCGCAGCGTCGAGGCGGGTGAGCCACTCGTCCAGGCGCTCGACGGTCCGCGCGTTCGCCGTGGGGAAGGACCCGATCACCCCCGCCCGACAGGCCGCGAGCGTCAGGTCGAAACCCGAGACCCGCAGCATCGGGGCGGCGATCACCGGGACGGTCAGGCGGCGGGCTATGTGTTCGGGCAGGGCGCTCATCGGCCGGCCTCCGACACTGACTCCGGCAGCATTCCGGCGAATCCGATTGGAGCAGAAAGAAGCAAGGCGCCCATTGGAAATGTCCGTTCGGTATGTGAGATTTCGAGTGAACATAACTAGCGGTCAATTGAGCGTCAACAGGGATGTTCGCTCCGTGGTGCTCGCGGACGCAGCGGCTCGGGAACTCCTGGCACCACCACCATTGCGCACGCGGTTGTGGCCCGCGTCATCTGCTCCGGTGTCCGCCGGTGGGCCCGAGGCGTCATGATTCCCGGCGACGGCGGGGGAGCTCACGGAAGCGCGGAACACTGCTCGACTGCCAGGAGGAGAGCGGTCTCGAATGCGCCCCGTGCAGTGCGGCCGATCTTGGGGTTCCGATCGTGATCAATCTCGGACTCGACGTTCGGATGTGATCCGTGCGATCGGCGGTCTCCGGCGGATGGCGCTGTTTGTCGGGAGCGTGTGATACTCCTAGGCCCTGGAATTGACCCGACGACACGGTGTGGGGACGCCGAGGGGGTACCGAATTTTGCTGACACTGCACCGCGCCGAGAGCGCCGGCACCCTCGCGTCTGCACTTGCCGAGGTGCTGGTCACACCGCTCGCGGATCCGTTCCAGCGTGAGGTGATCGCGGTGCCCGCGAAGGGCGTGGAGCGGTGGCTCACACAGCGGCTCTCGCGCGTTCTCGGCGCGGTGGACGGTGACGGGATCGCCGCCAACATCGACTTCCCGTCCCCGGCCCGACTGGTGGACGGCGCACTCGCGGCGTCCACCGGCCACGACATCGACAGCGACCCCTGGCATCCCTCACGCGTGCTGTGGACGCTGCTGGCCGTCATCGACGACTGTGTGGACGAACCCTGGTGCGCGGTACTGGCGCGACATCTCGGTCACGGTGTGGACGATCATCGCGCCGGCCGCCGCTACGGCACCGCCGCGCACCTGGCGGAGTTGTTCCGCGCCTACGGGGCGCAGCGTCCCGCGATGCTCGTCGACTGGGCCGCGGGTCGCGACACCGACGGCACCGCCCCCTTGGACGACGACCTGCTGTGGCAGCCGCAGTTGTGGCGTCGACTGCGCGAGCGCATCGGCAGCCCCAGCCCGGCCGAGCGACTCGACGACGCGTGCGCGCGGATGCGCGCCGAGCCCGGTCTGCTGGATCTGCCGGAGCGCCTGTCGCTGTTCGGTCCCACCAGGCTCGGCACGGACCAGATCGCGGTACTGTCCGCGATCGGTGCCAATCGAGATGTGCACCTGTGGATTCCGCATCCGAGCATCGAGATGTGGGGCGCGCTGGCCGACACCGATCCGCCGCGGCGACGCGTGGATGATCAACGCGCCCTCGAGGTGGACCATCCGCTGCTCGCGAGCCTCGCTCGGGACGTGCGCGAGCTGCAGTCGCGTCTCGCCGCGGCCGACATGGTCGACGTGCACCACCCCGCGGTCGAGCGGCCCCCGACGCTGCTCGGTCGGCTGCAGTCGGACATCGCCGCCGACCGGACGCCGGCGGAGTGCGCGGCCGACGGCACCGTCGAGATCCACGCGTGCCACGGCCCGGCCCGCCAGGTCGAGGCCCTGCGGGAGCGACTGCTGCACCTGTTCCAGAACGATCGAGAACTCCAGCCCCGCGATGTGGTCGTCATGTGCCCCGACGTCGAGACCTACGCGCCGCTGGTGCGGGCCGCGTTCGGGCAGGGCCTGCACGGTCCGCTCGGTCACCCCGGCCACCGGCTGCGGGTGCGGCTCGCGGACCGGGCCCTGCACCAGACCAACCCGGTCCTCGGTGTCGTCGCGACGCTGCTCGACCTCGCCGACTCCCGGGTCACCGTCAGCCAGGTCCTCGACCTGGCCGCGACCGCGCCGGTGCGCCGACGCTTCCGGTTCGACGACGACAACCTCGAGCGGATGCGGGAATGGACCACCGAGGCCGGTGCCCGCTGGGGCATCGGTCGACGCGAACGCGGCGCGTTCGGACTGGCCGACTTCGAGCAGAACACCCTCAAGGCGGCACTCGACCGCATCCTGCTCGGCGCAGCCGCCGACGACATCGACGACGAATGGCTCTCGCTCGCACTGCCTCTCGACGACGTCGAGAGCAACGACATCGAGCTGACCGGGCGGCTCGCCGAGTACGTCGACCGGCTCGACGTCGCGCTGCGCGGACTGACCGGCCCGCAGTCCGGGGAGCGGTGGTCCGCGGCGCTGGGCCGCGCGTTGGATCTGCTGGTTGACACGGCGGAGGCGGACGCCTGGCAGCTCGGGCAGGCGAGGCGGGAGCTGGCCGCCGCCGTCGAGCACGGCGGTGACGCGCAGTTGCGGCTCGCGGACGTCCGCGCGATGCTGCGTTCCCGGCTCGCCGGCCGGCCCACCCGCGCCAACTTCCGGACCGGGGAACTCACCGTGTGCACGATGGTGCCGATGCGGTCGGTGCCGCACCGGGTGGTGGTGCTGCTCGGGCTCGACGACGACGTGTTCCCGCGCGGCACCGGCGTCGATGGCGACGATGTGCTCGCCCGCGACCCGCTGCTCGGGGAGCGGGATCCGCGGAGCGAGGACCGGCAGCTGCTGCTCGACGCGATCATGTCCGCGACCGACCGGCTGCTGCTGTTCTACACCGGCAACGACCCCGTCAACGGCAAGGTGCTGCCACCGGCCGTCCCTCTGAGCGAGCTGCGGGACGTGCTCGAGGCGATGACGGGTGCGGACGTGGTGCAGCGGCATCCGTTGCAGCCCTTCGATCCCCGCAACTTCGACCCGGACGGGCCGCGCAGCTTCGACAGTGCCGCGCTCGCCGGAGCGCAGGCCGCGCAGCAACCTCCGGTTCCGGAACCGGTGTTCCTGCCGCAGCCGTTGCCGGAACCGCGCGGGGACCGCGTCGTGAACCTCGCCGAGCTGATCTCGTTCCTGGAGAATCCGATCCAGGGTTTCCTGCGTCAGCGCCTGAAGTTCCGGGTGCCCGATCTCGACGAGGACGTCGTCGACGCCCTCGAACTCGAACTGGATCCGTTGGCGCGGTGGGGGATTGGCGAACGTATGCTCGCGGCCCGCCTGGCGGGCGTCGATCCGGCAGCGTTCCGGGCCGCGGAGTGGCGCCGCGGCACCCTGCCCCCCGCGCAGCTGGGCGCGACCGCAC
This sequence comes from Prescottella defluvii, assembly GCF_000738775.1. GTDB lineage: Bacteria > Actinomycetota > Actinomycetes > Mycobacteriales > Mycobacteriaceae > Prescottella > Prescottella defluvii. Next base: position 126,289 of record NZ_JPOC01000028.1, on the reverse strand, counting down.
TGTCGGAGATCGAGTGGACGGTCGACTCCCTGACCCGGGCCGCGGCACCGGTCCACACCGGACGACCCGAGGCCGTCGACATCGACGTCGATCTCGGCGGGCGTCGGCTCGTCGGCACCGTCGACGGACTGCACGGCGACGTGCTCGCCCGGACCACGTTCTCCCGGCTCGCTCCCAAACACCGCATCGGTGCGTGGGTGCGGCTGCTGGCGGTCGCATCGACGGGGCGGGCCGAAGACCTCACGGCCGTCACCACCGGCCGTGGCAGCGGCCGCACCCCCGTCCTGCGGTCGACGCTCGCGGTGCCCGAGAACCCGGTCGAGATCCTGGCCCGGCTGGTCGCGATGCGCGACCGTGGCCTGGTCGCGCCGCTGCCGGTGACCCTCGGGGCGTCGGCGGCCTACGCCGACCAGCGGTTCCGGGGCCGGTCGATCGAGCTGGCGCTGGGTGCGGCCGAACGCGCATGGGACGGCGACTTCGGCGACGGCAAGGACCGCCACGTCCAGTTCGTGCACGGTTCCGGCGCGAGCCTGTCGGTGCTCACCGAACAGCAGGCACCGCCCGGCGCGCACGAACCGACCTGCTTCGGCACCGAGGCCGCCGTGCTGTGGGGCCCGCTGCTTGCGGCCGAGACCCTGGGAGAACCGTGACGGACACCGCGAGCCTGGACTCCGTGACCATGACCGACAGTGCCTTCGACCTGTTCGCGCCGCTGCCGCAGGGCACCACCGTGCTCGAGGCCAGCGCCGGCACCGGCAAGACGTACGCCATCGTCGGGCTCGCCGCCCGGTTCGTCGCGGAGGAGGGCATCGACCTGTCACAGCTGCTGCTCGTGACGTTCAGCCGCGCGGCCACCAAGGAACTGCGCGAGCGGACCCGGGAACGGTTGGCTTCGGCCGCAGCAGGATTGGCCGACCCCGTCGCGGCCCGCGACAGCCGTGACCCGCTGGTCGCGCACCTCGCCGCCACCGACGACGCCGAGATCGCCCGGCGGCGCCGACGACTGATGCAGGCACTGTCCGACTTCGACGCCGGCACCATCGTCACCACCCACAGTTTCTGCCAGCGGATGCTCGACGGTCTCGGCATCGCCGGGGAGCGGGATCCTGACGCGGTGCTGGTCGAGGAGGCCGAGGACCTCGTCTCCGAGGTGATCGCTGACCTGTTCCTGCACCGCTTCGCCCGCTCCGACTCGCCGACGCTGCGGCCGTCGGAGGCCCGCGCCGCGGCCCGGGCCGCGATCTTCGACCCGCAGTCGACACTCGCCCCCGAGGGCGTCGACGGTGGCCGCGCGGGGGACGCCGTCGCATTCGCGGCGGCGGTCCGGCGGGAGGCGCAGCGGCGCAAGCGGTTGGCCGGCCTCCGCGACTTCGACGATCTGCCCGCGCTGTTGCACGGAGTGCTCACCGACCCCGAGCACGGGGAGGCCGCGTGCCGGCGGGTCCGCGACCGCTACCGCGTCGTGCTCGTCGACGAGTTCCAGGACACCGACCCGCAGCAGTGGGGGATCCTGCACTCCGCGTTCCACGGGCATTCGACACTGGTCCTCGTCGGCGACCCCAAGCAGGCCATCTACGCGTTCCGTGGCGCCGAGGTGCTCAGCTACCTCGATGCGGTCGGGGTCGCCGGCAGCCGGCAGGAACTGACCCGCAACTGGCGCAGCGACGCCGATCTCGTTGCGGCGCTGGGGCATCTGCACGGCGGCGCCGCGCTCGGGCACCGCGACATCGTCGTCCATCCGGTGTCGGCGGCCAAGCAGACGTCGCGGTTGCAGGGGGCCCCGCCGCTGCGGCTGCGGTACCTGTGCCGGGCCGGGGCCGGACGGCTCAACAACTCGGGCTACCCGGCGGTCGGGGCGCTGCGCTCGCGCGTGGCCGCCGACGTGGCCGCCGACATCGTGCGGCTGCTCGACAGCGGCGCGACGCTCGACCTCGACGGTGCGGCGCGCCCCGTCGAGCCGGGCGACATCGCGATCCTGGCCGGAACCAATGCGCAGATCGCGCTGGTCCGTGAGGCCCTCGACCGGGCCGGCGTGCCGTCGGTGCTCGCCGGTGGCGCCAGCGTGTTCGAGACGCCCGCCGCGCAGCACTGGCTGCGGGTGTTGCAGGCGCTCGAGCAACCGCACCGCCCCGATCGGGTGCGGCTCGCCGCGCTGACACCGCTGTTCGGCTGCACCGCCGAGCAGATCGACACCCGCGGCGACGAACTGGTCGCGCGGATCGGCGGGCGGCTGCGGGAGTTGTCGGCGGTGTTCGCGCAGGCCGGCTTCGCGGCGCTGTTCGAGCGGCTGGCCGCCGAGTCGGGTCTCGAGGCCCGGCTGCTGGCGATCGCGTCGGGGGAACGCGCGCTGACGGACCTGCGGCACATCGGTCAGCTGCTCGGCGCCGTCGCGGTCGACGAATCGCTCGGGCTCACCGCGCTCACCGGCTGGCTCACCGACCGGATCAAGGACCCCAAGTCCGGTGGCGGCGACCGCAGCCGACGCCTCGACAGCGATGCCGCGGCCGTGCAGATCGCGACCGTCCACGCCAGCAAGGGACTCGAATACCCGGTGGTGTACGTGCCGTTCGGGTGGAGCACCGGCCGGTTCTCCGACCCCAACCGGCTCCTGCTGCACGACGACGACGGCCGGCGCATCCTCGACATCGGTGGCGAGGGCAGCCCCGGCTACGCGGACCGTCGACGCCGCCGCGACGCCGAGGCCGCGGGTGAGGACCTGCGACTGCTGTACGTCGCGCTCACCCGCGCCCAGTGCCAGCTGGTGCTGTGGTGGGCGCCGGCGTACTCGACCACCGAGGCGCCGCTGCACCGGATGCTGTTCGGGCGCGAACCGGGAGACGGCGACGTGCCGCAGAAGGTCGGGGTTCCCGAGGATCCGATCGTGGCGCAGCAGCTCACGCGCTGGGCGGGGACCGCGCCGGTGCCGATCGACGTCGAGGCCGTCGGCGCCGACCCGATCCCGCAGGTGTCGTGGACGCCGCCGCAGGAGGAATCCGGCGAGCTGAAGGCCGCGACGTTCGATCGGGCGCTCGACACCGGGTGGCGGCGGACGTCGTACTCGGCGCTCACCGCGTCCGCGCACGAGCATCCCGGCACCGGCAGCGAGGCCGAGGACCCCGAGACCGACGACGAACCGGCCGAGCCGGCGCTGATCGCGGCTGCGCCGGTGCCCGGCATCCCGTCGACGATGAACGCGATGCCGTACGGCGCGGTGTTCGGCACCCTGGTCCACGAAATCCTCGAACACGTCGACACCGCCGCCGACGACCTCGAGGCCGAACTGGTGCGGCACTGCCGCGAGGCGGTCGCGTCCCGGATGTCGCAGGTGGAGCCCGACGAGCTGGCGGCGGCGTTACTGCCGGTGCTGCGCACCCCGCTCGCCGGGGGCGGCACGCTCGCCGACGTCACACCCGCGGACCGGCTGCCGGAGTTGGACTTCGAGTTGCCGCTGGCCGGTGGCGACACTCCCGCGTCGATCGCGGTGACACTGCACCGGATCGCCGGACTGCTGCGCACCCACCTGCCCGCCGACGACGTGCTGGCCCCGTACGCCGACCGGCTCGCGACGCTCGAGCCGACGCCGCTGCGCGGCTATCTCACCGGCAGCATCGACGCGGTGCTGCGCCTCGCCGGTCCGTCCGGCCCCCGGTTCGTCGTCGTCGACTACAAGACCAACCGCATCGCGCCCGGGGAACTGACCACCGCCGACTTCACCCGCGACGCCATGGCGGGCGAGATGATGCGATCGCACTATCCGCTGCAGGCGCTGCTGTATGCGGTTGCGCTGCACCGCTATCTGCGGTGGCGGCTGCCCGGCTACGACCCGGCGGCACATCTCGGGGGCGTGCAGTACCTGTTCGTGCGCGGCATGGTCGGCCCCGACACCCCGGACGGTGCCGGGGTGTTCGACTGGGATCCGCCGGCCGCGCTGGTGGTGGAGTTGTCGGATCTGCTGGCCGGGATCACCGATCGTGAGGAGGACGCATGATCGAGGCACGGGTCGCGCAGCGCGGCAAGGGGGTGCTGCGCGAGTTCAACGAGAACGGGGTGCTCGAGGCCGCCGACGTGCATGTCGCGCTGAGGCTGGCGGCACTCGGTGGGGAGACCAGCGAGCCGGTGCACCTGGCGACCGCGCTCGCGGTGCGAGCCGTGAGATCGGGTTCGGTGTGCCTGGACCTCGGCCGGATTCGCGACGTGACCGTCGATGAGAAGTTCGAGGTCGACCCGGCGACGCTGCCGTGGCCCGACGACGCGGCGGTGGCCGAGGGCCTGCGGTCGAGTCCGCTGGTGATCGGCGGGGGCGCGGGGCCACTGCGCCCGTTGCGGCTCGTCGAACATCCGGACGGCGATCTGCTGTACCTGGAGCGGTACTTCCGGCAGGAACAGACGGTGCGGCGCATCCTCGACGAACGCGCCGACGGCTATCCGCCGGTCGACGAGGACGTGCTGCGTGCCGGGCTGGACGAGTTGTTCCGCGAGAAGGACGACCAGTCACGGCCGTCGTCGCCGCCGGATCGGCAGCGCATCGCGGCGGCCGTCGCGGCCACGCACTGGACGTCGGTGATCGCCGGCGGCCCCGGCACCGGTAAGACCCACACCGTCGCGCGGGTCCTCGCGCTGCTCGAGCGGCAGCAACCCGGTCTGCGGATCGGGCTGGCGGCCCCCACCGGGAAGGCCGCGGCGCGACTGCAGGAGTCGGTGAGCGAGCAGGTCGGGGCCGTCGGATTGCAGGCCGAACTGTCGGCGATGACCCTGCACCGGATGCTCGGCTGGCAGCGGGGGACCAGCAGGTTCCGGCACAACGAGACCAACCACCTGCCCTACGACGTGATCGTGGTGGACGAGACGTCGATGGTGTCGCTCACCATGATGTGCCGACTGCTCGAGGCCGTCCGGCCGTCCGCGCGGTTGGTGCTGGTCGGCGACCCGGACCAGTTGACGTCGGTCGACGCCGGCGCGGTGCTCGCCGACCTGGTGGCGCGCCCGGTGGCCGGGACGGAGAACCCAGTGCTGGCGCGGGTGGTGGGCGCGGACCTGTCGGCGTCGGGAGGCGCGAACGAGGCGCCGCTGTCCGGGGCCGAACGAGACTTGTTGTGCAAGGGCATCGTTCGCCTCAGCAGGGGCAGGCGATTCGACGGCGCGATCGCCGACCTCGCCGCGGCCGTGCGGGACGGCCTCGAGGACCGGGTGATGGAGATTCTCCGCAGCGGGGACCCGGCAGTGTCGTTCGTCGACTCCGGGGATCTGTCGGAGCTGCGATCGGACGTGGTGACGTCGTCGGAAGCGGTGACGGCGGCCGCACTGGCCGGTGAGGCGTCCGCCGCGGTGAAGGCGTCCGAGCAGCACCGGCTGCTGTGCGCCCACCGGGAGGGCCCGTTCGGGGCGTCGTGGTGGGCCCGCAACGCGATGACCTGGATCAGCGAGGCCACGGGAAGCTGGCTGGATCCGGAGCGCTGGTATGCGGGGCAGCCGCTGATGGTGACCGCGAACGACCACGATATGCAGATCTACAACGGCGACACCGGCGTCGTCGTCGCCGGCGACGACGGTGAACTGGTGGCGGCATTCGCGCGCGGCGAGAACCCGTACCTGCTGCGGCTGAGTCATCTCGGCTCGGTGCAGACCGTCTACGCCATGACGATCCACCGCAGCCAGGGCAGCCAGTACGGCACCGTCTCGGTGATTCTCCCGGAGGAGCACTCGACCCTGCTCACCCGCGAGTTGCTCTACACCGCCATCACCCGCGCCCGCACCCGCGTGCGCATCGTCGGGACGGAAGTGGCCGTCCGCGCCGCTGTGGGGCGGCGGGTCCTGCGGGCGAGCGGGCTGCGGCTGGGCTGAGGGGTGGTCCTCGGAGGGGGGGTGGATCCGGTCCGGCGAAGCGGGTCGGCTGGCGTGCGCTAGGCGGCCGGAGGGGTCCCGATCGTGTCCAGCATCTCCCGCAGATAGGCCCCGAACACCGTCGCCATGTCGACGGCCTCGGGGTCCAGCAGCCACTGCTGCTGCAGGCCGTCCATGACGGCGACCAGCCGGAACGCATGTGCTTCGGGATCGACGCCGTCCAGGAACTCGCCGGCTGTGATCCCGGCGCGGATGGCGTCCGCGATGAACCCCCGGATGCGTCGGTAGCGGTTGCAGGCCCAGCTGTGCGCGGGATGGTCAGCGGTGACGGACTCCGCGCTGAGGACCGTGAAGAGTTGGACGAGTCCGGGAAGACGTTGATTGCGCTCGACCAGGTCGAGGAGGGCCGTCATCGCGGCGACGCCGGTCAGTGGCCGTCCGTCCGCGTCGGTGAAGCGCGCGGCGTCCATCTCGTCGCGTAGGTCGAGCGTCGCGGCCAGCAGTTCTTCCTTGGTGCGGAAGTGGTGCAGCAGGCCGGGTTGGGAGAGTTCGGCACGCTCGGCGATCCGGGCGAGCGAGGTGCCTCGGTAGCCGTTCTCGGCGAACTCCTCCATGGCGATCTGCAGGATCAAGGTGCGTCGGGCCCGCCCGACCGCGTAGCTGCCGCCTCGTGGGGGACGAACGGCCGCATCTTTGCCCTTGTCGCGGGTGGTCACCGTCTCACTGTAGGAGTCCTTCTATAACGGCGAGATAACAAACCGAGTCACCACTAGGTATTCGGGGTTAGCCTCGATGGCGGCGGCCGAACACGCCCGGTCGCCGTGACGGTGCGAAGGAGTGTTGGTTGTGGACAAGCCCCGAGACGATGCTGCTGCGGTCGACGAGGAGAGGCTTGCACGCCTCCTCGCGGAACTGACGCTGGAGGAGAAGGTCGGCGTGCTCACCGGAGCGGACTTCTGGTCGCTCCACGAGATCGAGAAGATCGGCCTGCGGAAGGTGCTTCTCTCGGACGGGCCCAACGGGGTCCGGGGCACGAGCTGGGACGAGCGCGACACCAGCCTCCTGTTCCCGAACCCCTCGGCGCTGTCCGCGACCTGGGACCCCGAACAGGTCCGGCGGGCGGGAGACCTCATGGGCGCCCAAGCCCGGGACAAGGGCATCGCATGGTTGCTCGCCCCGAACATCAACCTTCACCGCTCGCCCCTCGGCGGCCGGCACTTCGAGTGCTACTCCGAGGATCCGCTGCTGACCGCCGCCACCGTGGAAGGCTTCGTCTCCGGCGTTCAGGCCAACGGCGTCGCCGTGACGATCAAGCACTACATCGGCAACGAGTCCGAGACCGACCGCATGACCTACGACGCCCGGATCTCGGAGAAGGCTCTGCGTGAGGTCTACCTGGTCCCCTTCGAGGCGGGGATCCGTGCCGGATCCTGGTCCGTGATGGCCTCCTACAACTCGGTCAACGGCGCGAGCCTGACCGACAACCGGCGCCTGCTCACCGAGGTCCTCAAGGACGAGCTGGGGTTCGACGGGGTGGTCGTGTCCGACTGGTTCGCCACCCGCTCGACGGCCGCGTCCGCGAATGCGGGCCTCGACGTCGCGATGCCCGGACCGCAGAGCCCGTGGAACGAGGCGCTGGTGGCCGCGGTCCGCGCGGGTGAGGTCGCCGAGAGCATCGTCGACGACAAGGTGCTCCGCGTGCTCCGGCTCGCCGCCCGCACCGGCCACCTGGACGGATTCGACGGGCCCGCGCCGTCCACGACGCCGGCCGACGCCCGCGACCAGCTGCGCGACATCACCGCACGCGCCATGGTCGTGTTGCGCAACGACGGCGGCGTCCTGCCGCTGGTGCCGGCGTCGCTGAAGCGCATCGCCGTCCTCGGCCCGAACGCTGCGGTGCTGACCGCTCAGGGTGGCGGCTCCGCGCACGTCAACCCCGAACATGTCGTCAGCCCGTTGGACGGTCTGCGCGAGGCCTTCGGCGCCTCGGTCGAGATCGAGCATCAGGAAGGCGTGTCGACGCAGCGCATCCTCCCGGCCGTGTCGGTGGAGGACGCCCGCGACCCGGAGACCGGGGAGCCCGGTTTCCGCGTCGACTTCGTCGCGGCCGACGGTGCCGTTCTCGGCACCGAGCACCGGCTCGCATCGCGTCTGGTGTTCATGGGCAGTGTGCCGCCCGGCACCGCCGAGATTCGGATGCGGACCGACCTGACCGTCGATCGGGCCGGAACCCACCAGTTCTCGGTGTCCGGCGCCGGGAAGTACTCCCTGCAGATCGGCACGGCCGAGCACGAGATCACGCTCGCCGGCGCCGACGCCGACCTGATTGAGAACCTCGTCAAGCCGCCGGAGTATCGCGTCGCGGCGGAGCTCGCTGCGGGGGCGGTCGGCGTCGAGATGCGGATGGTCGCACCGGATTTCCCGATGGTGATGTTCGGCCTCAACCACGAGGCACCGCGCCCGCCCGCAGACGACGCGTTCGCCGCCGCCGTCGAGGCCGCGCGGAACGCCGACGTGGCGCTGGTGTTCGTCGGCACCACGGACGAGGTGGAGAGCGAGGGATTCGACCGTGCCGACCTCGCGCTTCCGGGTCGCCAGGACGAACTGGTGTCGGCCGTGGCAGCGGTGAATCCGAAGACCGTCGTCGTCGTCAACGCCGGTGCGCCGGTCGAGATGCCGTGGCGCGACGAGGTCGCGGCGGTGCTGTGGGCGTGGCTGCCGGGCCAGGAGGGCGGTGATGCGATCGCCGACGCGCTCACCGGCGTCGTCGAGCCGGGCGGCCGACTGCCCACGACGTTCCCCGCCGTCGGTGCCGACTCACCGGTCTTGTCGACCCGGCCCGTCGACGGCGTCATCGACTACGCCGAGGGGTCGACGTTCGGGTACCGCGCGTACGAGAAGGCGTCGATCGTCCCGGCCTATTCGTTCGGGCACGGTCTCGGCTACAGCACCTGGGAGTACGAGGACATCGCTGCCGCGGAGACCGAATCGGGCGCGGTGACGGTAGAAGTGTCGGTCCGCAACACCGGGGAGCGCGCCGGCCGCGAGGTCGTCCAGCTCTACCTCGGCGGCGAGGGTGCCGCCGGGAACGACCCGCTGCGGCTCATCGGTTTCGCGTCGGTGACCGCCGACGCGGGGGAGAGCGCGATCGCACGAATCACCGTGGACCGCAGGACGTTGGCTCGCTGGGACGAGGCGGCGCAGGAGTGGCGGATCGTCGGTGGCCCGCGGACGCTGATCGCGGCGCGCTCGGCCACCGACCGTCGGCTGACGGCCGAGATCGAACTGAAGGACTCGGCTGGAGAGCCCGCGAACCGCGCCCGGTGAACCCGACCCTGTGAACCCGAACGAGGAGAATGCACCATGACCGTCACCCTGTCCCGCATCACGATCTCGCGCGGCGAGCTGTCCTTCTTCGAAGCGACGCCCGAATCCGGCACGGCAGTCAAGGGCACCGTGCTCATGGTTCCCGGATTCACCGGCTCCCGTGAGGACTTCCTCCCGATGGCGCCGTTCGTCACCGCCGCCGGCTACCGCCTGATCTCGTACTCGCAACTCGGCCAGTACGACTCGGACGGCCCCGACGGTCCGGACGCCGTCGGCGAGTACACGATCACCAAGTTCGCCCGGGACCTCGCCGAGGTACTCGACGAGGCCGCGCCCGACGAGAAGGTCCACCTCCTCGGCCACAGCTTCGGGGGTCTCGTCACCCGGGCTGCCGTGCTGAACGATCCGGCGCGCTTCCTCGACTACGTGATCCTCGACTCCCCGCCGAGCGGCCAGAACGTGGGCACCTCCGTGGACATGGACCAGATCCCGGCACTGCTGGAGGAAGGCGGCAACGAGGCCCTGTGGCAGGCCATGTTCGGCGACCTGCAGGAGATCTTCCCGGCACCGGTCAAAGAATTCCTGCGGGGCCGCATCCTGGCCACCAAGACCGCGAACATCGCCGGCATCGCCCGCACCATGAGCGCCGAGCCGGACCGCGTCGACGAACTGGCGGCGACGGGGCTGCCGATCCTCGTCGTCGCAGGTGAGGAAGACGTCATTCCACTCGAGGTCCAGGCCGACGCCGCCGCCCGACTCGGTGTGAAGTTCGAGATCATCGCGGGAGCCGGCCACACACCGAACGAGGAGAAGCCCGAGGAACTGACCGACGTGCTCGTCGGCTTCTGGGGTCGGACCGACTGACGCCGAGATGCACGCCCGCCACGATCGGGTGGTCCGTCAGGACGCCTCGAATCGCGCCTCGACGTCGGCGGTGATCCGCAGCTTCTCGGGCTTGAGTTCCATCACGGATCGTTCGGTGTCCTGGGCCGGGGCCGAGGCCGCCATCATCCGCACGGCCGGTTGGCCGAAGTCGGGGCGCCCGCCGGCGTTGAGCATGCCCGGGTCGGCCACGGCGACGGCCTCGATGCGCTTGCAGCCCAGGCTCCGCGTGTAACCCTTCGCCTTCGCGAGAGCGTCGCGGACCGCGAGGTCCCGGACTCGCGCGATCGCCTTCGCGTGGGCCGTGCGGGTGAGGGTCCATGCGAGGTTCGTGATGTTGGCGCCGTCGATTGCCGCTGCCCGATCGACGAATGCCGCGACGGCGTCGAGATCGCGGAACGTCACGGCGGCGGTGACCGTCGACCGGTAGTTCCACGGCAGCTTCTTGCCCTGCGGGTGGTACGGGCGGTAACGCGAGTGCTGCACCTGGTCGAGGGACCACCGGCGGAGCGGCCGTGCCGCATCCTGCTCGAGCGCGCGCACCAGGTCGGTGAGTGCCGCGGCGGACGCGGTCGTGGCGTCGGCGGCCTCGGCGCGGGTGGTGGCGTCGAACTCGATGTTCAGGTGCACCACACACCGATTGGGTGCGATCGAGCGTTCGGCGTGTCCGGTGACGGTGATCGTGACGGGGTTGGTCGGCATGAGCCCAGTGTCCCCGAGAACACCGACAGGTCAGTACGGAACGGGTCGGCTCAGAACAGCGTCGGCTCGGCCCGGGCGCCGCTGCGGGCCTCCTGCACTCGGGCGTTCCAGCGCTGGACCAGCCACATCTCGATCAGCTCCGGGTGGGTCCGGGCCTGGATCGACCACGTGCGCAGCAACTCCTGGTAGCGGTCGTAGCGACGGAGCGTGAAGCCACTGACCGACGGCTCCTCGAGCCAGCCCTCGTGGATCAGCGTCGAGACGCCGTGCTGGTCGATCAACTGCGCGCGGATGCCCTCTCGCGTCACACCGACCGCCCACAGGTAGACCGACATGAGGGACACACCCACCCCGGGGGTGTCGGGCCAGCCGGACCAGTTGCTGCTCGACGCGGGCGGCAGCGTCCGCGAGGTGGCGCAGTGGTCGAGGATCAGCTTGATCTTCCGGAGGGGATCCTTCGCGGTGTAGGGGTCGAACACGTCCGGCAGCCGCCGGGTGGCACGGCGGCCGCGGTGGGCGCTGCGCCACGCCGCGCACAGGAACAGCAGACCCAGTCCGTCGTGGTCGGCGTCGAACAGTTCACTGTCGAGCCGGAGGTCGTTGCGCTGCACGATCGCGGTCCCGCGGTCGACCACCCGGCCGTCCAGATCGCGTCCGTGGAGCACGATCTCGTGCTTGCTCTCGCGGAGATGGTGATTCCACCAGTTGAGGTCGACGTGGACGCCGTCATCCAGCACATGGAGCGGATAGGCGCGGGCGCCACACCACTGCACACACGCCTCCGGCGGCTCGAACCCCTCGTCAAGCAGATGCATGCCGCGATGATCGCACCAACCACCCGCGGGGCGGCGCACGACACGGTGGCAGAGCGGAGAAACCGGGCATACCGTTGACAGCGAGGGCTCGATCGCGGATGGCTACGCGAGGCGACCGGGCCCTCGCCGCAGGTGAGTGCAGATGACCGCATTGGGTGTGTTGGCGCTGGTACTGGGCGCGGCGCTGATCGTGATCGAGGCGCACGTCCCGACGTTCGGTGTGCTCGGTGTCGCGGGCACGGTGCTCTCCGCGGCGGGGGTGTGGCTGCTGTTCACCTCCGGTGGGCTGGGCATGGAGATCGCGGTCCCCGCTGCGGCCGGGGTGGCCGTCGCCGGATTCGGGGTGGCCGTGGTGACCGGCCGGAAGGTCCTGCGGGCTCGACGTGAACCAGTGCGCACCGGGGCGGCGTCGATGATCGGGTCGGAGGCCACCGTCCGCAGCTGGGACGGCGACCACGGTCAGGTCGAGGCCGACGGTGGACTGTGGAGCGCCAGAATGGAGTTCGGCTACACCGACACGCCGCGGGCGGGGGAGCCCGTCGTCGTCGAACAGGTCCGTGGACTCACCCTGAGTGTGCGGCGCCGTGAACCGTGGGAGTTGCCATGTTGATGACCATTGCCCTTGCCGCCATCGTCGTCGCCCTGCTCGCCGTCATCGTGGCATCGGCGGCCGTTCGGGTGCTGCGCGAGTACGAGCGGGGCGTGCTGTTCCGGCTCGGCCGGCTCGTCGAACTGCGCGGTCCCGGCCTCGTGCTGCTGATTCCCGCGGTGGACCGCATGGTGCGGGTGAGCCTGCGGACGGTCACGTTGAACGTGCCGATGCAGGAGGTGATCACCCGCGACAACGTGCCGGTCAAGGTCACCGCCGTCGCGTACTTCCGGGTGGTGGACGCGGACCGCGCGATCGTCGGGGTCGAGGACTACTACGCGGCGACGTCGCAGATCGCGCAGACGACACTGCGGTCGATCCTCGGCAAGGCCGAACTGGACGCCCTGCTCGCGGAGCGGGAGCGGCTCAACGAGGACCTGCAGAAGGTGATCGACCAGCAGACCGAACCGTGGGGCGTGAAGGTCACCACCGTAGAGATCAAGGACGTCGAGATCCCGCGGGACATGCAGCGGGCCATCGCGCGGCAGGCCGAGGCCGAACGCGAACGGCGTGCCAAGATCATCAACGCGGAGGCCGAGTTCCAGGCGTCCACGAAACTCGCCGATGCCGCCGACGTCATCAGCCGCAACCCGACCACCCTGCAACTGCGCTACCTGCAGACCCTCGGCGAGATGGGCGGGGAGAACAACTCCACCGTCGTCTTCCCGTTGCCGCTCGACCTGGTCCGGCCGTTCCTGACCGCCGGCCCGGAGCCGCTGGATCCCCGGAATTTCGTCGTGCCGAACCCCGTCGGTACGCGCGCGACCGTGCAGGACCGGTGAGGTCAGCTCAGTAGTTCCCGGATGTCGTCGGCGGTGAGCGTCGCATTGAATTCGCCGCCCTCGTCGACGACGCTGGCGAACAGTTCGGACTTGCGGGCCTGCATCGCGAGCACCTTCTCCTCGATGGTGTCCTTCGCGATCAGCCGATACACCATCACATTTCGGGTCTGTCCGATCCGGTGGGTGCGGTCCACCGCCTGCGCCTCGGACGCCGGATTCCACCATGGGTCGAGCAGGAAGCAGTAGTCGGCCTCGGTGAGGTTGAGGCCGAATCCGCCGGCCTTGAGGCTGATCAGGAACACCGGGGCGTCGCCGGACTTGAACGTCGCCAGTACGTCCGCGCGGTTCCGGGTCCCGCCGTCGAGGTAGGTGTAGCCGATGCCTTCGGCGTCGAGCCGCTGACGCACCCGATCCAGGAAGCCGGTGAACTGGCTGAACACCAGCGCCCGATGCCCACCGGCGACGACGTCGTCGAGTTGTTCGAGCAGCGCGTCCACCTTCGCCGACCCGATCGCGGCGTGCTCGTCGTCGAGCAGCGCCGGATCCAGGCTCAGCCGGCGCAGCAGCGTCAGCGAGCTCAGGATGGTGAACCTGTTGGTGTCGACGTCGTCGACCAGGCCGAGGATCTTCTGCCGCTCCCGCTGCAGCTGGGTGTCGTAGAGCCTGCGGTGCCGCGGCGACAGTTCCACCTCGAGCACCTGCTCCTGCTTGTCCGGCAGGTCCGTCGCCACCTGTTCCTTGGTGCGCCGCAACAGCAACGGCCGGATCCGGCGCCGCAGCTGCCCGAGCAGCTCGCTGTCGCCGTCGGCCTCGATCGGCTTGCGGTAGAAGTCCTGGAACTTGGTGGGATTGGGGAACAGTCCGGGCGCGGTGATCGACAGCAGCGACCACAGCTCCATCAGGTTGTTCTCCATCGGGGTGCCGGTGATCGCGATCTTCGTCGGCGCGTCGATCCGTCGCATGCACTGGTAGGCCTTGGCGCGGTGGTTCTTCACGAACTGCGCCTCGTCGAGCAGCAGCATCGACCAGCGTTGCGCCTGGTACTCCTCGTCGTCGAGCCGGGCGAGGGTGTACGAGGTGACCACGACGTCCGCACCCTCGATCGAGTCCGCGAGCGGCGCACCGCGTTTCGTGGCCGTCTCGGCGATCGGGACGACGGTCAAATGCGGGGCGAAGCGTGCGGCCTCCGCCGCCCAGTTCGCCACCACCGACGTCGGCGCCACGATCAGCACCGGGGGATCGGTGGGCTTCTTCGCTCGCGCGTGGCAGATCAACGCCAGCGACTGCACCGTCTTGCCCAGGCCCATGTCGTCGGCGAGGATGCCGCCGAGCCCGTTGGCCCACAGGAACGTCAGCCACCGGAACCCGTCGAGCTGGTACGGGCGCAGCGTGGCCTGCAGTTGGCCCGGCACCCGGGTCTTGGCGGCGGTCGCCACCTCGAGCAGGCCCTGCACCTGCTTGCGCCACTGCGCGGCCTGCTGTTCGACCACACCGAGCGCGGCCAGTTCCTCCCACAGTCCGGCCTGGAAACGGCTCAGCCGCAACCGGTCCGGATCCTGTTCGTGCAGGCCGCGAGCCTCGGCGATCAGATCCCTCAGGCGCTGCAACTCCGGCTTGTCCAGCGACAGGTACGCGCCGTCGTCGAGCAGCAGGTGGCTCTCGCCGGCGGTCAGGGCGGCGAACAGGTCGCGGAACGGCACGGGCCGGTCCTCGACGCGGACGGTGATGGACAGGTCGAACCAGTCGCTGTCGTCGGTGGCCGCGGTGCCGACACCGATGTGCAGCGAGTCACCGGCGTCGCGGTAGTCCGCCGGCGCGCCCTCGATCAGGACCTCGACGTCGTCGCGGCCGCGCAGCAGCGGAAGCAGTTCGGTGCTCAGTCGCGCCGTGTCCAGGCCGGTGAGCGTCACCCGGGGCACCAGGACGCCACCGGTCCGCAGCCCGTACGACTCGAGCGGCGCGTCCAACTCCGCCGCCGCGCGTTCCCGTCCGGCGTCGCGGAACGACTCGGCGGGCTCGGCCGACGGATCCACCAGGCGTTCGGCGTCGCCGACCGTGTAGCGGAACTGCCAGCGCAGATCCGCCCGGTGCCCCGGCCGGTAGGCGACGTGCAGCAGCAGATCCGGTCCGGTGATCGTCGGTGCGGTGAACGACCCGGCGCCGGAGCGGACGGTCGCGGCGCGCTGCAGTCGCGGGAAGAACTCGACCGCGAACCGGTCGGCGTCCGCGGCGGGCACGGTGATCGAGCCGCCGTCGATGATCAACTCCTGCATGGCCTTCGGGGTGTCGCCGGACAGGCGGGCGATCCGGAACGGCCACTGCGCCGACGTCGCGCCGGGGCGCTCGCCCGGAGGCAGATAGAGCACCCCGTGCGCCGGGGCGCCGAAGAAACCGAGCACCGTGACCGGCTGTTCGGCGTCGTCGGTCCGCACGGCGGGAGTGACCTCGAGCCCGCCGCGATCCTCGTCGATGTCCACGCACAGCTGCGCCGTCGCCGGCCGTGGCAGCGCCCCCGCACCCTTGCGGGCGTAGAGCAGTTCCAGGCCGGCGTCGGCGGCCTCGTCGAGCAGCGGCCACAGCCGCGCGCTGGCGACGGTGGTGAGATCGATGTCCTTGACCGCGCCGTACGAGTGGCTGCGCCGATTGCCGGCCAGATACATCGAGTACAGCTCGGTGAGCAGGTCGACATGGCGGCGGTCGGCGTCGGGCATGTGACCAAGGTTGGTCCACAGCAGGTTGGCGTTGACCCAGCCGGACTTGCCGGGCCGGGCCAGCCGGGCGCTGAGCCGCCAGAACTGCGAGCGCGGTCCGGGGGTCAGTGACAACTGCACCCCCAGGGAAAATGCGTGGTCTCGAGTTCCGGTGGGCTCGCCGAGCGCCGCGCCGAGGACGTCCTCCCAGGACGGGGGAGCCGGGGCGACCGCGTCGGCGGCCCGGTCCAGCAGCGCGATGGTCAGCGCCGCCGCGTGCTTGCAGTTCAGCCGGACCGGGCAGCTGCACTGGCCGTGCCCGAACTCGAGCCCGTCCCGGCGCCGGTCGAGCTGCACGACCGTCCGGTACAGGTCGGTGCCGTCGACCAGTCCGACTGCGACACCGGAGTCCGGCATCCATTCGAGTTCGAGCACCGCTCCGCGCCCGGCGTAGCGCGCGCCGCGGTCGTACGTCGTCCGACCGACGACGCGTACCAGGCTGAGCGTCGTGTGGTCGCGGTCCGCGGGCGAGAGCATGCATCGACGGTAGTCGCTGCCGCCGACAGACCGACGGGGCCCGGCAGGAGGTCGCCGTCCGACCTGTCGGTTCGATCGGCCATGATGTCCGGGCAGTTCTGCGCCGGGGGATCGACGTGGGCCCAGGCACGACTACGGAGGAAACGCATGACCAGGGCAGGCGTGTACCGGGCGGGGACGCACTCGATGCCGCACGGACACAAGTGGGTGGTGGTCGACGTCGAGACGTCCGGCCGTCGGGCCGCGTCACACCGGGTCCTGAGCCTGGCGGCGCTGGTGCTGCGGGAGGACGGCTCTGTCGAGCGCGAGTTCTCCACGCTCCTCGATCCCGGATGCGATCCGGGGCCCGTCGAGATCCACGGACTCACCCGGGAGCGGCTGGCGGGGGCGCCGCGGTTCGACGACGTCGCCGACGAGGTCGCGGAACTGCTGTCCGGGCCGACGATGGTCGCGCACAACGCGTCCTTCGACTACGGCTTCCTCGACGCCGAGTTCCAGCGGGTCGGCGTGCCCAACCCCATCGAGCATCGGCTGTGCACGCTGGCGCTGTCGCGGCGACTCGAACTCGACGTCCCCAACCATCGGCTGGGCACGCTCGCCGAATACTGGCAGGTGCAGCAACTCCAGGCGCACGACGCCTACGACGACGCGCGGGTCCTCACCGAGGTGTTCACGCGGAGCGTGTCACTGGCCGAGGCGCTGCAGCTGCCGCTGCCGGTGGTGAACTGCCGGGGTCGGCGCACGACCGTCTACCCCGACCAGGTGACGCGGGTGCCGTCCGCGTTCGAGAACCCCGGTCGACTCGATCCGGCGACGGGTCTGGTCCAGGGCATGAAGATCGTCATCAGCGGCTCCACCCGGACCCCGCGACTGACCCTGGCGGCCCGGCTGGCCGACGCCGGTTTCGACGTCATGAACTCGGTGAGCCGGCAGACCAGCGTCGTGGTGTGCGACGACCCGCGCTCCGGCAGCGCGAAGGTGCGCAGGGCCGCCGCGGACGGGATCCCGGTGATCTCGGAAGCGCAACTGGACGAGCTGCTGGCGAGAGTCGTTGCGGGCGTGTCGAAGACGGAGCCGATGCTCAGCGTGCCGGCGGCGATCGTTCCCGAGGTGGTCGTCCCCGAGGTGATCGTCGTGGAGGCTCCGCAGCCGGCTACATCGACACCGAAGCCGCTCCCCAGCAGTAAGTCCACGGCGTGGCGGGGGCGCCGGGTGCTGTTGATGGGCGGCACGCATCTGGACTGTGTCCTGATGCGTTCGCGGATCGTCCAGCTCGGCGCGCGACCGTCGCTCAACCTCACCGCCGCCGTCACCGACGTCCTCGTCCTGGCCGGCGGCGAATCCGATCGCCGCATGCCCCGGGTCGAGGCCCGCGGGTTGCCGCTGATCCGGGAAGCCGACGTGAACGAGGCACTCGCCTCGGGGACCGTCCCGGCGCACATGCGCGTCGAATCCCGTCTGGCCGCACCGATGTTGGCCCGCGGGCAGGTCGTCGACCTGCCGTCGGCGCCGCCGTCGTGGGCGGTCAACGTGGCCTGGCGGGCCGAGAACGTGGGCGACGAGTTCGAGGTCGACGTCGTCGCCTTCCTCCTCGGCGAGAACTTCCGCGTCGATTCCGATCAGGACTTCGTGTTCTACAACAACCCGGTCGACGCCGACAACGCCGTCGAACTGTCGATCGACGGCGGCAGCGAGCAGTGCATCCGCGTCGACCTCGCAGCACTGCCAGCTGAATGCCAGCGCATCGTGATCGCCGCCGCCATCGACGGCGACCGCACCTTCGGCGACCTCGGGGCCGTGTCGGTCAGCGTCGACGGACCCGACAACACCTTCGCGACATTCGTGCTCGACGCCGGCACCGTCGAACGGACCATGGTCCTCACCGAGATCTACCGCCGCGGCGGCGCCTGGCGGATCCGCGCCGTCGGCCAGGGCAACGAAGACGGCCTCGCGGCCCTGGCAACCGACTACGGCCTGGAAGTGGACGGCTGAGCGGCGGTTGCAGCGTCGACGTAACTCGAGGCAACAGTTCGAGGAGGTCCTCCGGGCACCGTGATAGTTGTGCGGAAGCGGAGTGTGCTGGCAGTTCACTGCTGTCACGTGGGTGGAACCGTCGTTCGGTTCGGTGCGTCGAAGCTAGTGTGGGCGTGGTGAGGGGGAGGATTCGGGTGCGAATTGCACTGGGTGTGGTGTGCTCGGCGGTGATGTTGGCCGGGTGCGGTGGGGCAGTGGCAGGGGAGGCCGCGCCGACCGAGCGGGCGGCAGGCGATCCGGTGTTCAGTCCGTGCGACGACATCCCCGACGAGGCGATCCGGGCGATCGGAATGGATCCGGCGACCGAAGCACGCGACATCATGGACGTGCATCAGCCTGGATGGAACATCTGCGGGTGGAACAACTCGACGCACTTTCTCAGTGTCTTCGCGACGACCTACACCCTCGACGACATTCGTGGCAACGATCGGTACACGGATTTCTCGGACCTCGAGATCGATCACCGCGAGATGATCAAGTATCGGGACCGCACCGATACGGAAGGCGGGATCTGTGATGTGGCAACAAGATCCGGTTCCGGAGCGGTGATGATCTCGATCTCGGAGGCGGTACTGGCCCGCGTGCCAGATGATCCGTGCACGTTGGTAGTCGAGATGGCGGGCCTACTGGTCCCGCACATCCCGGAATGATCGAGCCCAGTCGAGGGGAACCTGCGATGGTGGATGGCGGCGGTTGGAGCGACCTTGCTGGCGCGGTGGATGGCGGTGAGCTTTATTTGGAGCCCGGAGTCGCACTCCGGTGCGCGCAACGTTGCGAGGCCTTGATATCAGAACTCTCTCAGTTGCGTGAGCGTGCCCGAGTGCTGGGGAAGGTCGAGGGGTTCGGGCACCTGCCGAGCGGATCTGTCATGCAGGCCAAATTCGAGGCCAAAGCTGTCAGTGGCGACTATCCGATGGTGCAGGCGCTCACCGATCACATCGAGGAAGTGGACCGGATGCGTTCGCTGTTCGAGAAGATCGACGCGCGCTTCTCTGCCACCGAAAACGACAACGCCACGAAGTTCGGGGTGATCGGGCAAGGCTGACTGAGGGGCGGGTCCGTGACGGACCCGCCCACTTCGGTCAGTTCGTGGGCTTACCGACGGGGATGGTCTCCCCGAGGTCGCCGGCGTCGTGGCCGCAGTCGCAGTCGTCACCGCAGCCGCCGCAGCCGCCGGCGTAGGAGTCGTCGTCGGCATCGCAGTCGAGGGTGCCGCCGAACTTCGCCGCGAAATCGTCGTCCAGCTCGTGCGTGAACTCGTGGACTTCGTCGACCAGGTTGATCAGGTGCTGCGGCGCGAACGGGTCCGCGTCGAGGACCGTCGAGACCAGCAGGTGCTCGTCCTCGAGGGTGAAACGCAGACGCGGCCACTCCGTGGACAGCTCGACGAGCTGCTCGACGGCCTTGGTGCGATCGGCGATCCCGGTGACCAGCGAGGACCACACATGCAGCTGCGGGCCGTCATCCGCGACCGTGACGTACACGCCGAAGCCGTGCACGGGAACGAGGATGTCACCGTCCTCATCAACCTCCGGCGCACTGCCGAGCAGCTCCGTCAGCGTCCGCACCGACAGACTGTGCAGCTGATGGCGCTCCTCCGTGGCAATCGCAAACGCGCCCTCGAGCTGGAGCGGCTGTTCGGGCGTATCGTGCTCGGTCATTTCTTCCCCTGTCCGGCGCCGGCCGGATCTACGGTTCAGGCGCTGCAAAGTCGGTGGTCGGTGGGTGTCCACGGTATCGCGGCGCCAGCCGGAGGCATCGGATGGCTCCAGATCTTCGACGTGCTCCTGAACTTTGGGCGGGTTACTAACCTGGAGTGATGCAAGTGTCCAGGGGTGCTGCTCGGGGTGATGTCGGTACTGTCGAGGCCCCTGCTGTTTCGCGGAGTGAGCGTTATCCAGCCGCGGGCGATCCGCGGCGGTCCCGCAATATGCGTGCGAACAGGCGGGTAGATACGAAGCCTGAGGTGGCTCTTCGGAGCGAGCTGCACAGGCTGGGGTACCGGTTCAGGAAGGATTTCCGGATCGACCTCGATGATGTTCGAGTGCGCCCGGACATCGTCTTCACTCGGAGAATGGTCGCGGTGTTTGTGGACGGATGCTTCTGGCATGTATGTCCAATTCATGGAAGGTACCCGACGGCGAATGAGTGGTACTGGACTCCCAAGCTGCGTCGAAACATCGAACGTGACCGCGCAGCCGACCAGGCGTTGACCAACGCTGGATGGACGGTCGTGCGGGTTTGGGAGCATGAGTCATTGAATGACTCAGTTCAGCGAGTGGAATCGAAGCTTGAGGTCAGCTGATCTTTGCTCGGTGCTGAGTGAAGAGGTCGTGACGCTGATGATCTTCTTGCCCTGTGAATGCGCGGAACTCTCCGAGGCTGTAGCTCGTCTCGCCAGTTGCCCGTTCGACAGTGAAGATCTCGAAGTCATGGCCGAGATGGGCAAGATGGCGTTCGACCGTAGGCTGGTCGATCGTCAAGCCTGCCTTCGCTAGCTTGGAGACGATCTGGGTCACGCTGAGTGGGCGCGTGCTTCCACGTAGCAGTTTGTAAACCGGATCATGCACGGCACTCGTCGTTTCGATGAGCTGACGTGGGGTTCCAACCTTGCAGAGTGCGTTCATGATGGACTCGCCGACTGCTTTCGCGACGGGTGGGGGGAAAGCGTTGCCAATCTGCCGGTAGACGGTGGTCTTCCGGCCGAGGAACTTCCAGTGCGCGAACTCGCTACCGTGCCACCCTTGGATTCGAGCAACCATCTCGGTGGTGAGCCTGGGCCCAGGAGCGTCGCCGGCGGGCCTCCAGCCCGGGCCAGGCGGGCCGTCAGCGACGCCCTTCGCATCAACGCCGAGCGCCGCCCAGGCGCGCTTCGCACGAGTGGGGCCAAGGTCAGCGCCGCCGTGCTTCTTGGATCCGCCGACGATTGTCGGCGCGATGTCACTAGCGGTGTTCACCCACCGCTCGACTTCTTGTGACTCCCATCCGCCGTCTGCCATGAGGTCGGCGAGAACATCTCCGACGGTCGGCGCTTGGATGGTATTGGGCGCGGGCCACTCGAAGTGCTCCGCGTACTCGGGCAGCATCGCAACGAGCACAAAACGGGGACGCAGCTGGGGAACGCCGTAGTCAGACGCGTGCAGGAGCTTCCATTCACCCACATAGCCGTACTCGTGCAGCCGATCAAGAACATGCTGACGGTAGGCCGAGAACCTGTTGGAGCTGAGACCTCGGACGTTCTCGAGCAGCAGAGCTCGGGGCTTCATACGTCCGCAGAGCTCGATTGCCCAAGCGAACAGATCCCGCTCATCTCCTGCGCCGAGTTGCTTCCCTGCAATGCTGAAGGGAGGGCATGGGACGCCACCGGCCAGCAGGTCGATGCCGGCGTACTCGTCTGGATTCCACGTCTCTGGATCGGCAACGTCCCCGACCCGCACTACCTCGTCCCCATGCGTGAGGTTGTGTCGCAGCGTGGCTGCAGCGTGAAGATCGAGTTCAACGGCAAGCGCGTGCTCGAACCCGGCGCGTTCGAGTCCAAGGGATTGCCCGCCGGCACCAGCGCAAATCTCGACCACTTTGAGTCGTTGCTTCTGCACTGATGCCGACATGTGGTTCTCCCTCTGGTTCGCCTGAACGCCCTGTCGGCGCAGATGACCTCTACCTGGTGCAGGTTTACGGTTCATCGCGCCACCGCTCGTCTCCTCGACGCAAGTTCAACAGTGATCAAGCGGTCGGCGTATGGAGCGGGCATGACAGGTACGGGTGGCAAGTGTAGGTGGACTCGGTGACAATTCTGATTCCGCGTGCCTACTCCGTGCTCAGGTGACTGCGAAGACCTCAGTGGAGGCAGCGTACGCATCAAAACGGCGTGTGATCACCGGCTACCCAGGGACGCCTGAACGTCTTCTCGTGCGTCGGCGGGAAGACGGCGATACTCGGACCACGCGCGGTCCAGGGCAGTTGCGCCTCGGCGCCCCCGTTCGACCCACCTTGCAAACCTGGCCTGATCGCTGGCATCCAACTGTTTGATGTCTGCAATGAGGTCGTCCACGCGAATGGGAGCCCGGTCGTTTCCGGCGCCGGAACGGCAGCGCTTGCATTCCGTAACCAGCATGGTCTCGGTCCGTCCGTTGGCGAGGACCGTCGTCACACGCGAGACGGATAGCACGGCTGTTTGGTTGGAGTCGTCGATGTACGACTCGCCGCCGACGATGCCGCACCTGGTGCACATGAAGTCGTCACGCGCCATCGCCGCCTGCAGTTCTCCAGACGGGATCGATTTCGGGGTGGCCGCCCGCCGAGCGACTGGATCCCACACCGGAATACCTTGTTTAACGAACCGTTGCTGTTCGGCGAGCAGCGTGGCATCTTCGGTGTTTGTCAGAATGACCCAGCCGAACTGACTCCGAAGGTCCCGGATTCGGCGGTCGGCTTGTGAGATACCGGGAAAAGCTGCGCGCACATCCGCTTTGGTGAAGATGCTGCCCTCCCCGACGACCTGGAGGAGCCAGAGGGCCCCCTTCACCATGGTGCCGCCCTTGGTGTCGGGTCCATTCCATGTAGGGATCGACATTAGGATGCTCCGTTTCGGGAGTGGGGTCAGCTGAGGTCGCTGAGCAGTCGGGTGATTGCCCCTGCAATGATGCACGAGTCGATGTGGCGTAGGGGTAGGAGGCTCGTGGTATGGCTGTGAAATTCGGATTTCCGCCGGAGGGGGAGAAGACGCGTTCTCTCGTGGTGGAGCGGCTCCAGCAGGTGCTGAACGAAAACGGTGCCAAGGTTACTGTGGACTGGCGAGGGCAGCAGAAGCACCTCGACGTGATCGTCATGCCGGTGAAGATGCTGTACTTCAACCCGGATACTCACCGCATCCGCGCTCAGCGCTCGCTGGATCCAGTGAAGAACCGGATCCTCGAGGAAGAGCCGTGGAGTGAGACGGCGCAGGACTATCTGCGGCACTTGCTGCAATGCCAGCCTTCGAATCCAAGCCAAACCGACCCCGACTTCACTACGCTGCTCGACGAGCTTGAGGACTTCGGCCAGAAGGAACCTGGGATCATTACCCCCGATGGGATCCTGGTCGACGGAAACACCCGATGCGCGGCATTGCTCGAATTGGGGGTCAAGGATATTCGCGTCGGTGTTCTGCCGATGGATACCTCACGTGATGACATCAACGCTGTTGAGCTGGCTCTTCAGCTAAGGCAAGACAAGCGGCGTGAGTACTCCTACATCAACCGCCTCATCGCTATCGAAGACGAGCTCGCAGCTGGGCGCCTCGAGCACGACATTGCGCGAGCCTTCAACATCAAGACCACGACGCTCACTCAAGATCGCTGGGTATACCAGCTGATCCTCGACGCGATCGAGCGGAGTCGTGTCGCTGACAACGTCGGGCTGCGACTGGTTGACTTCGAGAACCATCAAGAGAAGCTCCGCGAGCTTCACCGCGACTTCACCAAGCTTGCCAAGACTGATCCGGATGCAGCGGAACTGCTCAAGGAATCACGTCTGGCGATGGTGCTCCTCAACTACCCCAAGACATCCGTCCGGCTCGCCGAGTCCGACTTCCATGTGCGGTATCTCAGTGAGCGGCTTCCCGACACGCTCCAGCCCAGCGTCGAAAGTTCTGCGTCAGTTGCGATTCCCGGGCTCGCGGGAGTTCAGCTGCAAGATGCGACGTCGGCGGTCAAGACAACACGTGCACTGACCGATGCGCTTCTCCGGGCAAAAGCAACCGCGCAGGCGGGGGACAAACTTGCACCTGGCACCGTTTCCGAGGCGGACGGACTCATCAAGTCGGCTCGTGAGACGTTCGATACGGCGGTCAAGCTCGCTGGGCAGAACGCCCAGCTGCAGAAGCGGAAGGTCGCGGTGCCCGAGCGGCTCACCGACGCCGCTGAGCATGTAACTCAGTGCGCCAGCGAGTTTGCGGAAGCGAGGTCCAAGCGCGTCCTCGATGACGAGGCATTCGATGATGCCCTAATCACGCTCCGCGATAGCCTCCGGCGCCTGGCCAAGCTTGCCGGTCGGGCATTCGATGAGCCGGGCGACGGAGTGGCATGGCTCATCGAATCCACCGTGGAGAGGGCGTGACAGTAGTCGGCCAGCCGAGCCTGGAGATCGGATTCGGGAACAGTGTCACAACGGCGCGATTGAGTGCCGGAGCCGGGTTCGAACACGATCTACGTCGACTGGCGGCACGATTCCGCACGGGCATTCAACGATCGTCCGCTTCGATTGACGTAGAGATCGACGAGCTGCTCACTAACCTTGTGGCGTTGACGAGCTGGCCATCGGCCGACAGCGTGGTGTGGGATCCGCACCTCGCGTCGTTGGCCACGGACTCGGTCGCGGATGCACAGACGGTGTCCCGGCACCTTGATGCGTCGACGGATACGGCTGCCGAGGTGGATCCCGATGCGATAGAAAGCCTGCTTGGCAGTTCCTGGACGGGGAGCCTGACCTCATTCCAGCGGCGTGACATCGCGAAGCTGCTGTCGTTGCGGCACGGTGCCAATTTCTCTGTGCCGGGTGCAGGTAAGACGCGGGTGGGCCTGGCGGTTTTTCAAGCACAACGACAGGCCAGCGGGATCGAGCGGCTGCTCATCGTCGGGCCGAAGTCGTGCTACGAGTCGTGGCAATACGAGAACACAGTTTGCTTCGACACTCCACTCCGGATGGAGGTCTTCGGAAAGGACAACGACCCGGCAGCCGAGGTTCTCATCGTCAACTACGAACGGCTGAGTGGTTCACTGAACGAACTAGGTGAATGGCTGGCCACACGGCCGTCGATGTTGCTACTGGATGAGGCGCATCGCATGAAGCTTGGAGCCGAAGGAACTTATGGATCAGCGTGTTTGGCGCTGGGGACGCGTGTCCGGCACCGGCTGATCCTCACTGGCACCCCAGCGCCGAACGGTGCGAAGGATCTCGAGAACCTCTTCGGCTTCGTATGGCCCGGGCACGGTCGCCGGACAGTGACGCAGGCAGTGGCGGGCGGGGACCTCATGAAGGCAAGCCAGGTGCTTCGGCCGTTGTTCACTCGAACGACGAAGAACGAGCTGGGTCTCCCTCCGGTCACCCCGCAGATCCGGCCGGTGCCGTTGCCGCCGTTGCACAAGGAGGTCTACGACGCGCTGGTCGGTCGCCTATCGGCCCGTGCCGCTACGCACGAAGAGGACTTCCAAGCGCTTGGCAAGATCATCGTTTACATGCTGATGGCTGCAACCAGCCCGGCACTACTCGCCGTTGGCACGACACCATACGAACCGCTCGCGTATCAAGTGGCGCCACTCGCAGTCCCTCAGGGCACTGCATTGTTCGAGCTCATGCGGGATCTCCCGAGCTACGAGATGTCACCGAAGTACCAGGAAGTTCTGGCAATCGTTGCGGCGAACGCGGCTTCCGGTCGGAAGACCCTGGTGTGGTCTACCTTCGTTCGAAGCCTCATGACACTCGAACGCCTTCTCAGCAAGTTCTCGCCGGCAGTGGTGCACGGCGGGACGAAGGATCGCGAGGATCAGATCGATCGTTTTCGGAACGACCCGGCATGCATGGTGCTGCTGTCCAACCCCGCGACCTTGGGTGAGGGCATCAGTCTCCACCACCATTGCCACGACGCCGTTTACGTGGATCGCGATTTCGCGGCCGGCCGCTTCCTACAGAGCTTGGACCGGATCCATCGACTAGGACTGGCGCCTGATACCGAGACAACGGTGACGGTTCTGGTTTCCGAAGGAACGATCGACGAGGTAGTTGCCGAGCGGCTCGCCGACAAACTGCACTTCATGGGCAAAATCCTGGACGATCCCACAGTTCAGGAACTTGCTGACCTCGATGAGGAGCCTGCAATCGGTGGCGGACTGGACCAAGGTGATCTGCAGGCACTGATCGGACACCTCAATGCCGGTTCCGCCTAAACCAGTCCTGCGCGCAGCGGTCCGGTGGTTGGAGCGGCTGCCTGTGTCTGGTGCTGCCCGTAGTCGATCGATCTTCGTCACACATCCCGACTTCAGCGACATCACGCCGACCCAGTACGACGCCGCGTATCTTTGGCTCGATCAAGTCGGTCTCCTTGCGAGCACGGCAAGCCAAATTCCTATGCGTCATAGGCTCTTCCAGGCCGTGGTCGCGCACTCCGGCGCGCCCTGGCTGCCCGATGCTGACGTGCTGGTGCGGTCTCCTGACGAGTTGCCCGAGGATCTGCTCGGAGCTGCAGCAATCCTCGGGCTCGACACGGTGGATGCGCATGCCCAAGTCGGGGCGGTATGGGGCAAAGTTGATACGGCGGCGAGAGCGCGGGTGGGTTTGGCAGGGGAGCTCGCTCTTGTCGATCTTCTGCACCAGTATGAGCACTTTCAGGTCGAGCACGTAGCAGCCTGGTCGGATGGCTTCGGCTACGACATTTCAGTTGAATGTCAGGATTTTTCGGCGCACCTGGAGGTCAAGAGCACCACGCGCCGCGGTCGACTGTCTGTCTTCCTGTCACGCAATGAGTACGAGACGATGCTCCGTGACCCAGCCTGGAGCCTTGTTGCAGTTCGGCTTACGGATGACCTGAAGCCACGTGCTGTCGCATCGATACCTCGGGTTTGGCTCGAATCACAGGCTCCGTCCGACCACGGTGAATACGGTCGATGGGAGTCATTTCGCGTCGACGTCCCCGCGGGAGTCGCCCAGCCGGGGATCCCTGCACTCGCTCCCTATCTTGGGCACAAGGTAACCATGCTTTGTCGCGAGATCGGGTGGCCCGGGTAGACCACCGGCGTCACGCCGGGACGGTTCACACAAGACGGACTGCTCGCTCTGCCAAGTTTGCAGGGGCGTAGCCGCCTGGCGTTCGGCTTCAGGAACCTCGACAACCGCAACTGGCGAGTACGGTGGGCTCGCACCCGCCAAGCACGACGGGCGTCATACGGTGTATCCGGCCGACGTATCGACGATCTGGTTGTAGGTCCGAGGAGATTCCCAGAACTCAAGCGTGGGATTCGAGACCTCAAAGACGCCAACGAGATCCTGAATGCGGCCTCGATTTTCTTCGCGATGGGGCGCGTCCCTGCAAGCGGAGGTACCCCCACCTCGCCACCGCTGATCTGCCAGTTCATCGACCAGATGCGTACCTCAGGGCGCCACGTTTAGCCGATCTGTGCCATGCTCACCGACCGCAGCGTCAAGTTCGCCCCACACAAGTATTGGAACTGGAAGTCCGCACGACCCATCGGGTCGCGCCGGCACTGATGCACATGTCACGAACGCTCAGCACGATCGGCATGCGGAGGGGCTATACGGGCGCCGGAAGATGGCGGTACACCTGCGGAATACCGTTCTGCAGGTCTCCAGGTCGACCGTGTATCCGTTGACGCGATGCGAGGGCCTTTTTTTGGTGGAGGCCCACGATGTAGATGAGTCCTGCGGTGTGAGGATAAGGGTCCCTACGCCACTCATCGATAAACCACAGGACTCATGACTGATGCACTGCCCAGGGACGTTGGTCAAGCGGCTGAAGAGAACGATCCTGCCGATGGCGGAGTGTTGCCGGTGGTGATTGTAGGTGTGCAACCACCCCGGCAACGCTGATCGTCAGGCTTGTTCGGACTGGTAGTGCCGGGCGAGTGCCCACTGGGCAGCCATGGTGCGGTGGAAGCGTTCGATCTTGCCATTGGTTTGCTGTCGATAGGAGCGGGTGTACCTGGCTTTGATGCCCCGTTCGGCGCAGGTCTGATTCCACAGTTTAGAGCGGTAGCAGCCACCGTTGTCGGACAGGACGCGTTCGACGGTGACACAACGGGCGGCGAACCTGCCGACCGCACGACGGAGTAGCCCGGCGGCGGTGACGGCGTATTCGTCACCCAAGGATCTCGGCGTAGGCGACGCGGGAATGGTCGTCGATGGCGGTGTGCACGAATGCTTGACCGAGTAGTTCGTTGCGGTACTTGCTGCGCTTAGTGCCGGGGTGTCCTGCCGGCGCTTGCGGCCCTTGGCCCGGCAGACGAACCGCCAGCCGCTACCATCAGAGACATTGTCGAGCTTCTTCACATCGACGTGGATTATCGACCCCGGAATGAAGGTGTTCGTAGCGGCGGATCACCTCGTCGGCGCTGATGTCGATTTGCGAGAGCCGATTCAGTCGCCACCGCACCAACACGGCGTGCACGGCCCTGGCCAGCATATTCAGCCGTGACCCGATCGCCTGCGGTGAGACGTTTGCGCCAGCGCAGGTCGACGATCTTGCGTTTGGTGGGTTCCGGTGTGTGGTGCGGGCGGCTGGAACGGTCATGCATCCCATCCTGCCCCTTCTCCACGTATCGCACGGCCCATCCTTTGGCGGTGGCCAGGAGACGTTGAAATGCTCGGCGTGCCCGCACGATCGGCCAGCCGTCGTCGACGATGCGCTGCTTCAGCAGTCGCCTGCCCTTCGGAGTCAGGGGTGCGTCAGCGTGGACCACGAAGGTCTCCTGTCGGACTGTGGTTGTCTCAGCAACTTCCACTTCACGACAGGAGACTTTCGCTGTTAAACGACCAGCTACAGCGTGTCGTCGCAATCTCTCAACCAACCTGCCTGGGCAGTACAGCTGGACCCGCGTGTGATGCAAGACCAGCATGGACGGGTCTTCCGGGAATAGAAGTATCGACTGCATCCTTCTCCCGGAAGTCCCGTCCGCTTCCTTTAGATCAGTGGGCCGCCGCCTACCGCATTATTGCCGAATGAGCAGGGCGCCTTGGGGTGAGCCCCTGGAGATCTGCGATTGATCGATATTTGCGGACCTCGCAACGGATTCTTCGCCAGATGACCGGAACGTCTGCGCGCCTGTTCTACTTTTCACTTTCGACATAGGACTGCATTGTCTCCGAGGCTAGGACTTTGTCCATCAGGCCCTTTAGTGAAGATGTCCATTCTCCACTCCGTAACGCGGCGTAGTTGACGCCCAGCGGAGCAAGAACTGACGTCTGTAGTCGATACATCTTTCCATCCAGGATCACAGCGCCGATGTGAAGCATCGATTGCAGGATTACCTTGAAGGTTTCACTGCTACCGACAATGATGTTGTCGACGAGGTCGCGATGCTGACTAGGCTCGGCCTTTGTTGATGATTTATTGAACGACAAGAGAATTTTCCGAAGGCCAATCAGGGTCTCGCGGGCTATATGCGGAGGTACTGATAGCTCGCTTCTTATGGCGTGGTAGTGGGATTGCCAAGGATGCCAAGGGTCCGGCCAATTGATTACCAGTGATGCGGAAGAGTCGACCACCACCCGCTGGGATTTTTGTCCGACGAAATCGTGCGCCATCAGAAGTGTGTCTGATCCTACGGATCGATCGACCCGGCCGAAGACGTTGATATCACTTGCCCGGATCTCAAGCGAATCGCACAAGATGTTGCAGTCTGGTCCAAGCTCGAGGCTGTTGGTGCTTCCATGTAGAACAAAGCTAAAGTTGGTGGTCACAATCCAGCAGCGAGAAATTGGCGATGAAAGCTCGATGACTCCGGATCCCGGATCGATCGTGAATTCGACGGTGGTGCCCTCGGCGGAGTCGCCAAGCTCGTCTCTAAGCCACAACCGAAGACGACTATTTCGATCTTCGACGAGATTGAATTGGGTGTTTCCACGGCTCCCGGAAGTGAAGGACTTTACCAGGTCATCCACAATTGCTTCGGTGACTGCATAATTCCCCGCGTCTTGGCCCGCCAGCGCGTGGCAAAAGTACACGAAGAACGGACCAGGGCGAGCGCACGCGGAAAGAAGCTTCTCGCGATTTGCGCCGTGCGCCTGTATGCTGTCAGCGATCGAAACGTATGCCCGAAGGTAGTCTGCGAATACTTGATTGGCAAACCTATTTCCATACAAGAATGGGTGTTCGGGCACGAAGTATGCTACACGCTCCTCGTACTTTGCACGCATTGCAGGGGGCAGGAATGCCGGGGCATGAACATCGAGGGATTCAGGCAACAACAGGGAGAGTATTCTTACAATTTGCTCCTCTCTGATGTATAGAAGTGAGGCGGTTGCATCATCGACAGAAAGTATTTTCTGAAGTTGTGTTCGTACTTTCTGTGACTCTCGATCCAGTATGACCTCAGTGACGTCAAGTAGCAGGCGTCCTCTGTCGGCCTGTGCACGGGCAGTGTAACTGGTGGACCTTATGCGCGAAAGCTCGCTCCTCGGATTCTCGACCTCAAGTCGCTTCGCAATTGCTTCCACTACCGGCGGATATCCCAAGAATGACTCGACGGAGCTCCATTCGAAAGACTCGCTGTTTTTGTGATCGAGCGCGATCGCCATATCTTGATATACGTGGTCGCGGAGATCATTGAATGGCTCGGGGTGCGTTCGGTGTATCGTGTACCTTTGATTTTCGGTCGCATTGGCATCGAGCACATTGCCAGTCAGCTCGGCGACCTGGATTGATGATAGTGGAGAGAGTTCGGCGACCTCAACTGATACTCCCTTGTCGCGCAATACCATTTCTGCGGATTGGATGGATTCGGGTCGGCCTAGTATTACGAGTTGCCGATTTGGGGTGGAATTGACAAGTAGGCCCGCCACGTCGTCGAGGAACGCCCAAAAGTGCGACTGTCCGGCAGCGAGGGCGGCTTCGTCGAGACTGTCGAGAAGAAGGCTCCCTTCGCCGTTCTTCAGTCGAGTCATGAAACTTGCGCCCTGGTCGACATCGAGGGATTTAAAGATCATTCCAGTGAGACTATTGTCTCCAACTTTTACGGTTGAAAGGTCGGCGTAGGCGCATCCTGCTTGGGCTGCGATAGCTTGAGCGGCCATGGACTTGCCCATTGCGCCTGGTGCCTGAATCAGAAGGGCCGAGCCGATATCGGAATTATTTTCCAGAAACAAGTCGGGCCAAACATATCCGTGAGGTGAGCAAACTTTCAAGGAAAGTCCACCGGGATGTGAATCCTTAAGAGATATGCTCTCAATGCATAGTATGAACCGCTGAGCCACGAGACGACCAGCGCAGCAACGGGGCAGGAGAAGTAGAGTGAATCGCAGACCACTACGGTCAATAGTTGAAGCAATGCCATCCATGGAGGTCACTGATCTCGTATCGGGCTCGCGCGGCGTCCGTCCCCAAGTTGCGTTGAGAACTGGTTCCGCAACTTCGGTCGAAGTGTAGGGGACTGCTGCACGGGTCTTTGCGCGACGTCAGATCAGGACAACACTGCACCGGGATTGAGGATCCCCAGCGGATCGAGTGCGGTCTTGACCCTCCGATTCAGCTCCATGACGTCCTCGCCGAGCTGGCCGGGCAGCCAGTCCCGCTTGAGGCGTCCGACGCCGTGTTCGCCGGAGATGGTGCCGCCCAATGCGATTGCCAGTTCCATGACGCGGGCGAAGGCCGTGTGGGCGCGGTCGGTCATGTCGGGGTCGGTGGGGTCGAAGACGATCAGGGGATGGGTGTTGCCGTCGCCGGCGTGGGCGACGGTGCAGATCAGGACGTCGCAGTCCTCCGCGATGGCCTCGACCCCGGTGATGAGCGCGGGGAGTTGCTGCATCGGCACGCCGACGTCCTCGAGTAGGAGACTGCCCATCGCCTGCACAGCGGGGAAGACGGATCGTCGCGCGGCGGTGAAGGCCTCGCCTTCGGCGGGGTCGTCGGTGGCGAACACTTCGGTGGCGCCGTGCTTCTCGCAGGCGGCGACGATCGTTGCGATCTCCTGTGCTCCGGCGGCGCCGGGGGCGTCGGACTGCGCCAGCAGGAGCGCGCGGGCATTGCGGTCCAGGCCCATGCGGACCGCGTCCTCGACGGCGTTGATGCTGGCGTGGTCC
The DNA here is from genome assembly GCF_000738775.1 of Prescottella defluvii. GTDB lineage: Bacteria > Actinomycetota > Actinomycetes > Mycobacteriales > Mycobacteriaceae > Prescottella > Prescottella defluvii. The sequence continues at coordinate 94,245 of NZ_JPOC01000028.1, read as the reverse complement.
ATGAACTCGAGCATCGCCGGCCGGATCTCGCGGGTGATCGCGAGGACGGCGTCGGCGGCCGACTCCACCGACGGGAACGACGCGACCACCGTCGACGCGGGCGGTTGTGCCGGAATGAGCCGCAGCGTCAGTTCGGTGATGATGCCGAGTGTGCCCTCGCTGCCGACGAACAGTTTGGTCAACGACAGCCCGGCGACGTCCTTGAGCAGTGGGCCGCCCAGCCGGACGGCGGTGCCGTCGGCGAGCACCACCTGCATGCCGAGGACGTAGTCGGTGGTCACGCCGTACTTGACGCAGCAGAGTCCGCCCGCGTTGGTGGCGGCGTTGCCGCCGATCGAACAGATCTCGAACGACGACGGATCCGGCGGGTACCACAGCCCGTGCTCGGCGGCGGCCTGTTTGACCTCGGCGTTGAGCAGTCCGGGTTGGGTGACGGCAACGCGGGTGACGGGGTCGACGGTGATCTCGCGCATCCGTTCGGTCGTCAGGACGATGCCGTGGTCGACGGCGCTCGACCCGCCCGACAACCCGGACCCGGCACCGCGCGGCACCACCGGCACGTGATGCGCGGACGCCCACCGCAGTACCGCCTGCACGTCCTCGGTGCAGGTCGCGCGGACCACGGCGATCGGCATGCCGGCGTTGGGGTCGGCGGCCCAGTCCTGACGATAGCCCGCGATGAGGTCCGGATCGGTGAGCACCGAACCGTCGGGCAGCGCGTCGATGAGTTCGTCCAGCACAGCAGGGTCGACCGTCGTCATGAATCCATCATCCCCCGGACGCCCGGTTTTCGACCGGAGGCGAAGCGGGGCCGATAGCGTCGGATCCGTCGACGAAATCGGACCGAGGGGGAGCGCGGTGGCAGCGAGCTTCGATGAGGACCGGAATCTGCTGATCAGGCTGTGGCGGGCGTGGGCGAAACGCGCTGCGGAACTGTCCGACGAGCAGTGGCTGACCGAGACGCGACTGCCGGGCTGGACCGTCCGCGACCTCTATGTTCACGTCACGCCCGACGTCATGATCGCGATGCTCGCCGGTCCTGCAGCCGACGGTGTCGCGGAGGTGACCAGTGCTGCCCAGATGCTCCGCATCTACAACGCCGGCTCCGCCATTTCGGAACCGATGCACGAACAACTTGCCGAGATGGTCCGTGACCTTGCCGCCGATGTTCAGCGGGAGACGCTGATCGAGCGGTTCGACGTCGAATTGCCCGTCGCGTTCGAGCAGCTGACCGGACTCACCCGCGATTCCGTCATCGCGCACCCCATCCTGGGTTTGGTGACGCTGGGCGCCTTCATGGACATGGCGATCCTCGAGGCGACCGTGCATCTGCTCGACGTCGTCGACGCGATCGGTGGTCCGGCACCGGAGACGGCGGCGCTCGAGCGCACCCGCGACGTGCTGGCGGCGGTCCCGGAACCGCGGGCGTTCATCGAGGCGGCATCGGGGCGGTCGAGCGATCAGGTGCTGCCGGTGATGCGGTGACGGGGATGCCGCAGTGACGGCGTGTGAACCGTTGTGGGTCCGTGTCAGCGGTTGATCGGCGACTCGGCGCGACCGAAGGCTAACTGATCGAGGCCCTGATAGGCGGGTTGCCTGTGGTGATCGAGTGTGAGCCCGCCGTGTGGAAGGGCTGAACGCCCGGCGCACCAGCGGATACTGGCCTGAGTAGGTGCCGGCGGCGGAGCGCGGCAGTTCTGATCGAGCCGGAACCGAAGGCGAATCCCGTGCGTCTGTTTAGGGTGGGACGGGTCTGAGACGAGGGGGTTCGGGTGCGTACGACGATTGTCGTAGGGCTGATCGGTGCGGGGCTGCTGTTGGCGGGGTGTGCTTCGGGGGCTGTGTCTGGGGAGGCTGATCCCGAAGGCGTTGCCGCAGGGGAACCGGTCTTCAGCCCGTGCGATGACATTCCGGATGATGCGTTGCGGGCGGTAGGCATGGACCCAGCGACGGAGTCACGAGATATCTACGGGGTAAAGCAACCGGGGTGGAATATTTGCGATTGGCGTGGGTCGGGTCCGTATCTCACGGTCTTCTCAACTACCCACACGTTGGACGATGTGCGTTCCAACTCGAAGTACACCGAGTTCAGCTCTCTTGAAGTCAGTGGCCGAGAAGCGATTTCCTACCGCGAGGTCGTCGACCTCGACCGCAGAAGTTGCAGCGTGGCAGTCGGTTCGGCAGATGGTGCCGTTCTGATATCTCTCGCATACTTGGGCGTCGATCAGGTAACTGAGGATCCCTGTCTTGTTGCCGAACGCACGATCCGTGAACTGATCGGGTACATCCCGGCGTAGTTGTAGAAGGGTAGATCAGTGAACAGTTCGGACATGAGTTGGAGTCAGCTGAGTTCCTCGGTCGCCGCGGGAGAGCTGTTCTTCGACGGAGACACCGCTCGAAGGTGTGCAGACCGGTGCGGCCAGCTCATCGAGCAACTGAAGGACGTGCAGTTAAAGGGTCGCAGTTTGAGCTCAGTTGACGGCTTCGGTGATCGGCTTCCGTCGGGTGTTGCGCTCGCCGCGAAGTTCGGGCGTAAGGCATCCGGTGGTGACTACTCGCTGGATCAGGCGCTTGCCGACCACATCGCTGAGGTCGAGCAGATGCGCGATCTGTTCCTGAAGATCGGCGCGCAGTACCAAGCATCCGAGGACGCGAATCAGCAGGCTGTGACCGCCGTGGGTGGCGGTTTCTGACCGCATTCGGATGGAATTGCCGTCGCGATGGAACCGAACCCAAGCGTTGTGCGTCTGTCTAGGGTGGAACGGGTTTGGGATGAAGGGGGTGCCGGGTGCGCTTGGCTGCGGCGGTTGGGTTGATCGGTGCCGGTCTGCTGTTGGCGGGGTGTGGTTCGGGAACAGTGTCAGGGGAGGCAGATCCCGATGGCGTTGCGGCGGGGGAGCCTGTGTTCAGCCCGTGCGATGACATTCCTGATCAGGTCTTGGTGGAGCTTGGACTGGACCCAGCGACCGAATCGCCCGACATCGTCGGCGTCAAACAGCCCGGATGGAAGATCTGTAAGTGGCAGGGTGCTGGCGAAGTGCCAGCCCTGAGCGTTTTCGCTACGAAATTTACTCTTGACGATGTTCGTCAGAACCAGCGAAACACCGAGTTCATGCCGGTGGAAGTCGGGGGTCGTCAGGGCTTCACATACCGGGAGAGTGCGGATCGTGATCGGCGCAACTGCGATGTTGCGATGGCATCTGGCGGCGGGGTCGTGCTTATTTCGATCGCGAACCTCGGCGTCGATCCCGTTCTCGATAATCCGTGCGTGGTAGCGGTTGAGCGAGCGGGGCGTCTTGCTCAATTCATACCTGGATGACCATTGATAGGTGGGGGACTCATGTCTGAACTGGCCGGATGGCGGAATCTGGGCGAGGCGGCCGCTTCTGGTGACCTCGTTCTTCATCGGGGCGTAGCCCAGAGGTGTGCAGATCGTTGTGGCGATCTCATCTCCCGATTGAAGAGCATGCGTTTGGAAACGCAGGACCTGGCCAAACTGGAAGGGTTCGGGGACCTACTTCCATCGGGTATCGCGCTCACGGCGAAGTTCGAAAGAAAGGCCGCAGGGGGCGAATATTCGCTGGACCAGGCGCTTGCGGACCACATCGCAGAGGTCGAGCAGATGCGCGACGTCTTCCTCACCATTGAATCCCGCTACGCCGCAGCGGAGGACGCGAATGTGGCTGCTCTGAAAACTGTCGGGTCGAAGATCAACTGATGATTCTGGGCCGTGGTACTCAGGGGATGTCGCGGCCCCGGATTTCGCGTGTGGTTGGCCGAGAAAAGTAACAAGGGGGACGAAGATGGGACTGCCGAGTTTCAGCGAGATCGTCGACAGCATGCGTCGGGATGCTGCCGAGTTCGTCAAGGATCCGGCGAACAAGGCGTGGGATCTCGTCACCGGCTACGACCTGGACGAGAGCGCCCGCGTGCGCGACGAGCAGGCCGCCGGCAATGCTTCGCGTGAGACGCTGTACCGGGAAAGGGCACCCCTCTACGATCGCTTCGACGGCGAGTTCGACGCCCCGTCACTAGGGTCACCGGAAGCGTTCGAGGCGATGTCGCACGAGGACATCAAGGCCGCTGTCGACTCGATGAACGGTGGATCCCTCCGAGCGAGTGCCGAAGGTTGGAAGAAGATCGGCGAGTCGCTCACGCAGGCACTCAACGACTTCCGTGACTTCATCACCCACGAGACCGCCGGCAAGTGGGAAGGCATCGCGAAGGACTCCGCCGTCGCGGCAACCGGTAGATACGCCACAGAGTCGGGGAAGCTTGCGGAGGCCGGAACCCTGATCGGAACCAAGATCGCCGAAGCCGCAACCGCCGTCGACCAGGTGAAGGCCACCCTGCCTCCGGTCGCCGAGCGCGGGATCTTCGACCGCGCCGTGGACCAACTGCTGCCGACCGTCGGATTCCTCAAGTTGGTCCTCCACGAGCGGGACGAGGCGCACCAGCAGGCGATCGAGATCATGCGCACCGTCTACACACCCGTCATGCAGCAGTCCGACACCAGAGTGCCGAAACTCCCCGAACCTCCCCGCGTCGCCGACCCAGAGCTCGACTGGAGCCGATCCGGCGTTGGCGCACCCGGTATCGGTGCACCGAACCCGTACGCGCCCTTCGCGGGACCGAACTCGGGATCCCCGAACATGCCGACGTCCACACCCGGTGCACCGATTCCCGGTGGGGCACCGGGTTCCGGGGCGGCTCCCGGAGCCGACGCCTTCGACCCCATGGCCGCCGGCGCCCAACCCGGCGCGAACGGCCAGTACGCCGTGAACCCCAACCAGACCGACGCCCTCACCGCACCGGCGTCGGCCTGGACCGCGCCGGCGGCCGCGTCCGGCATCGACGGCACCAGGCTCGGCCAGTCCGGCGTCGGACCGTCCGGCTCGGGAATCGGCGGCTACTCCGCCGGGGCCGGGGGGCTGGGCTCCGGCGGCAGTGGCGGATCGGGCGCGGGCGCCTTCGGAGGCTACGGAGGCGGCGGAATCCTCAGCAGCGGAAACGGTTCCGGCGCAGGATCGGGCGCCGCCGGTGGAGCCGGAACGACCGCCGGAACGCCGGGATCAGGTGCGGCGTCAGCCCGATCGGGAATGGCGGGCGCCGGCATGATGCCCGGCGCCGGTGCACGCGGGCGCGGCGAGGACGAATCCGAACACAAGACCCCCGGCTACCTGGTCAACGTCGACAACGGCAGCGAACTGATCGGTAATCTCCCACTGGCCGCACCCCCGGTCATCGGGGGGAACTGACCGTCCGGCCGCGACCGGCCTGTCCCGCAGGCAGGCCGGTCCGCCGGTACGAGACTCCGAGCCGTCGGCGAAGTCCCGCTCAGGCCTTGACCGGCCCCGCCCGGAGGATCTCGTCGAACCGGTCCCGGACATCCGAGATGTGCCGGTCGAGGTCGTCGACGTTCCAGTCCTTCGTGTCGACCGGTTCCAGCACGTCGACGTAGACGGTGCCCGGGTGGGCGACGAACGAGTTGCGCCACATCAGATCCCCGGCGTTGTGGATGACGATCGGCACGATCGGCACCTGCGCCTGCATCGCCAGGTGGAAGCCGCCCTTCTTGAACCGGCCCAGACGCGGGGTGGGGGAGCGGGTGCCCTCCGGGGCGATCGCAATCGACGTGCCGTTCTTCAGTTTATCGACCGCCGGCGCCAGGGCGGCCCGCGCCTGCGCGCTGTCCGTCCGGTCCACGTACGCGACATCGAGCAGTGTTCCCACCGCCGCGAACCGCGGATCGTGCGCCGCCTCCTTCTTCGCCACCCCCGTCACATCCCGCCGGATTACCTTGGCGATCAGCAGCATGTCCAACGAGCTCTGGTGATTGAACATGAAGACCGCCGGACGGTTCGTCCACGCGTTGTCCTCGCCGGTGATCTGCACGTCGATCCCGCAGATCGACAACGCCAGACCCGGACCGAACGTCCCCACCAGGTTCGCCGCGGTCCGCCGATTTCCCGTCACGACCCCCGCCGCCACTGCCGCCACCGTGCCCGCCGTCAACGCACTCAGCGCGACACCGGTGCGGGCCGTCGCGATCGGCGTCGCACCCCGCTCCGGCCGCGACAGATTCACCGACAGCCACCCCTCGGCCCGCGCGATCCCAGCCAGCTTGCGATCCGGGTTCAGCGCCACCGGGCGTCCCACCGAATCGAGCATCGGGACGTCCTCGACGCCGTTGGAGTAGGCGAACGCCTCCGACAGCGGTGCCCTCACCTCGGCCGCGAAGTCCCGCAACGCCTTCGCCTTCGCCGGACCCCACAACGCGGGGCCGGTGAGCGCGCCGGTCAGCATGCCGTCGACCACCTCCGGCCGACTGCACAGCACGTCGTCGATCCCGAGGTCCTCCGCCACGAACTGCGCCTGGTACGTCGTCGCCGACGTCGCCATCACGATCCGGTGTCCCGCCCGGCGGTGCGCGTCGAGCAGTCGTCGGACATCGGGATAGATCATCGCGGCGATCTCCTGCCGGAACAGCCGCTGACTCCATTCCCGCAGTTCGTCCTCGCGTCGACCGGCGAGGCCGGTGATCGCGATCTCCATCAGCCGGCCCACGTCGGCGCCGCGGAACTGGGTGTCGAACGCCGCGCCGGTGGTCCGCAGCAGTTCGGCGATGCTGATGTCGAAGCGGCGCAGTCGATCCCGGTACACCACGGTGGCCGAGTAGCCGGTGATGAGGGTGCCGTCCAGATCGAAGGCCGCGATTGTCGACGGGCCCTCGGGGGCGGCGGCGATGGCAGCGTACAGATCCCGGAGCCGGTTCATCGGTCCGACTCCGTCCCGGAGTGTCCGACGACCTGGGCGGCCGCGTCGGCGTCGTGCATCTGGTCGAGCTTCGCGTGCGCGAGAGCGCGGATCTCGCGGACCCGGCGGACCAGCGTCCGCACCTCGTCGGCGAACGCGGTCCGGCGCGCCGACACCTCGGGATCGACCACCCCCACCAGCTTGCGGTTGCGCGCCAGCTGCAGCGCGGTCGCGAACAGTTCCGACGAGATGGACTCGCTGCTCGCGATCTGCTGGCGCAGCCGACGCTGCTGCGCCAGGGCGAGACACCCGGCGACGAAGCTCTTCTCGTCGAAGTCCTCGGACACCGGCGCATCCAGCAGGTGATCGGCCACCACCTCGTAGGCCTCGAGGAACGGCTGCAGCACCCGGTGCGCCAGATACGGGCGGACGTCGGCGAGGATGTGCTCCACGTGCTCCGGGTTGCTCAGATCGCTCTCCCACGCCGGGTCGATCAGGCTCAGCTCCGAGCGCAACTCCTCCTGGAACGTCTCCTTGTCGCTGAAGAAGAACTCGAACTTCAGCAGATCCCGGATCCGTTTGGCCTCGGCCCAACCATCGGCGAGCGGATCGGCGAACTTCTCGTCGACGGCCGCGCAGAGCACCATCTCCGCGATCGCCCGCACCAGCAGGAAATGGACGGTGTTGTTGCGGTAGAACGCCGCCACCAACCCCTGATCCTTGCCCAGGTAGTACACCCGCTCGTTGCCCTCGTCGAACCGCTCGAGCACCCCCGAATCGAGGTGGGTGAACAGCGCCTTGCGGATCACCTGCGGGTTGGTGAGATCCACATCGCCCGCGGTGGGGAGCTTGCGGGCGGTGATGTAGTCCACCAGCGGGCCGAGGATGAACCCAAGCTCGGGCACCGTCAGCGCCCGGTCCTCGATGCCGAGGAACGCGAGCATCACCAGCGACGACGCCGTGATCGGGGTGACCTCGTTGATCCGGTGGCTCACCTCGATACCGGTCTTCTGGATCGCCAGTCGCAGATCCTCCTCCTGCGCAAGGGAATCCCGCAGCGACAGCGGACGTCCCACGGTCACGTGCGCGACGCCGCGGCGCTGCCCCTGCGCCCGGACGTAGCCGACCATCCAGCGGAAGCTCTCCTTCCGCTTCTCCGCGCCGTGCGCTTCCGCGGCCATCGCGTTCACCTCGTACAACTGGTCGTACACCAGCGAGATGGGGACCAGATAGACGTCGGACGCCTCACTCGACTGGAACGCCTTCGCGAGGTAGGTCAGCAGCCCGTACCGGGGTGGGCGCAGCTTCCCGGTGCGGGACCGTCCGCCCTCGATGTACCACTCGAGGTTGAAGCGTTTGGTCAGCAGGAACCGCATGTACTCGCGCAGCGTCCACTTGTAGATCTCGTCGCCGTCGAACTTGCGACGGATGAACACCGTGCCCGACCGCTTGCTGATCGGCCCGATCGGCCAGAAGCTGACGTTGAGTCCGCCCATCACATGGTTGAGGGGCAGGTCGTTGGCGAGCAGCGCCGGCCGCAGCACCAGCGGATCCAGGTAGGAGCGGTGACTGGGCAGGAACACCAGCGAGTGCTCCCGGTTGAGCTCGCGCAGTTCCTCGAACCGGGTGGTGTCCACGTCCAGTCGGTAGGCGCGGGAGAAGTAGCGGCCCAACTGGTCCCACAGCGCGATCGCCCGACGGCTCTGCGCGGCCACCATCTCGTCGAGATCGGTGCGGGACCGACGGTCGACATCCACCACCGTCAGGTTGAGCCGCGCGGCGAGGTCCTTGATCCCCGCGGTGAACCGACTGGTATCGGTGATCTCCTCGACCACGAACCGGGACACCTTGTACTGCGTGCCGAGCAGGTTCCGCTCGGCGCGTTCCAGCGCGAGGGCGGCCTGTCGGCGGATGAAGTCCGGCAACGATCCGCCGCCGCGCTCGGCCAGCCGATCGCGCAGTTCGCTCAGCGCGGCCCCGTCGCCCTCGACGACCCGGCAGCGGCCCGGATCGTTGCGGAGCACCCGGCGTTGCGCGTTCGAACCGAGGCGGAGCGGGTCCCGGGTGGACAGTACATCCCGAATCCGTTGTGCACGATGGCCGTTGGTCACGTCGGGAAGCCACACCACCCGCACCGGGGTGAGCACCGGGTCGTCGTCGCGGCGGACCAGCGTCGCCAGCGACTGGTGATCGGTCGTGAACGTGACCGTCGGGCCTCCCGTTTCGGCTTCGCGGTGGGTGAGCCAGGTCCGCAGCGCGCGTTGCTCGGAGTCCGTCATCGGCTCGGTCAGATAGATCGTCGGGGATGCGGACGGTGCATGCTCGGTCATCGCTGGGCTCCCTTCGCGGCGCCGGTCAGCGCCACCACCTCGTCCAACCCCTCCTGCAGGCACTGCATGAACAGCGCCGGTTCGGTCACCGCCGCGGTGTCGAGATTGACGCCGATGCAGCAGGTCCCGACGTGGGAGACCATCGTCGCCATCACGGCGCAGCCCGGTGCCGGACCGAAGGGGAACATCCGCTCGATCCGGGCCCCCGCCAGGTACACCGGCACGGGCACCCCCGCGACGTTGGACGCCTGCAGGTCCAGACCTTTCGACTGCGACAGGTACCACTCGGCGAGCAGCCGGGTCGGCAGCCGCACCAGCAGTGGCGACGCCGCCTCGACGATGTCGAGGGCCGGTTCCTCCCGCAGCGCCAGCACGATCGCGCGGACCTTCCGGATCCGTGACGCCGGGTCCGCTTCGGTGGCGGGCCCCGCGAAGCGGACCGCCGCGATCCGGTTGCCGCCGGACGGATCCGACGCCGCCCGCATGCTGATCGGCATGCCCATCGGTATCTTGCCGACCGCCTCCCCGAGTTCCTCGTGGTAGCGGCGGAACCCGCCGAGCAGCGCCGCGATGTAGGCGTCGTTGACCGATCCGCCGGCGGCGTGACCGGCGGCCCGCAGGACCTGCAGGTCCACCTCGAGCACCCCGAACCAGCGACCGAGTCCACGGTTGCGCAGCAGGGGAGAGCCCGTCGCCGGGGGCGGTTGGACCACCCGGCGCAGGGAATTGGCGTAGTCGAGGAGCTCGCCCGCCGCGTCGAACGGCCGGGTGACAGCGGTGATCGCCGCCCGCGCCGAACCGGACACCAGGTCGGCGATCCGGCTCGGGGCCCGGCGCACCTCGGTGAGCAGCTCGAGTCCCAGCGCCGACAGATCCGACAGGTGCTCGGGCGGTGCCGGCGCCCGGTCCGGCTTGTCGGGGGTCGGTTCGGCGCGACGGCTGTGCAGCAACGCCATCATCTGGATGCCGCCCATGCCGTCGGTGATGCTGTGATGCGTCTTGACGACGTAGACGGCGCGGCCGTCGGCCAGGCCCTCGATGAGCATCGCCATCCACGGCGGCCGGGCCTTGTCGAACGGTTCGGTGGCCAGGTGCCGGCAGATCCGCAGCGCGTGGTCGAGGTCGGCCGGCTCCGGCAGCCGGACCCGGCGCAGGTGGTAGTCGAGGTCGAACTCGGGATCCACCGACCACACCGGATTCCCCAGCCCGAACGCCGGTTCCACCGCGCGCATCCGGATCCGGGGGACGATGTGCGATGCCCATTCGTGCGCCCGCACCAGCCGGTCCCAGTCCGGCGCGCGGTCGAGGACGTCGACCGCGACGATGGGGGTGCGGAGTTCGGGGCGAACCTCCTCCATCCGCCACATGCCGGTCTCGAAGTCCGACATGGTCCGGCTCTGCGCCCAGCCGACAGCGGAGAGATCCACATCCACCGCACTCGGTGGGACGAACGGCTGCCCGTCGGCCATACGCACGCTCCTCGAAACCGTGATCGGGGGTGTCGCCTCAAGTGTGGCCCCGCGGGAGCGGGCACGTCACACGTTTCGGTGCTTGCCTTTTCCGGAGCCTTTCCGGACACGGCGGACAAGTCGCATCCCGCGCGATCGGGTGCCGCCTCGGTTAACGTCTGAGGGACTTCGATCCTTGCCCCGGCGAAAGGACGCGGTCATTCCCCTCTACCAGTTCCGGTGCGCCCAGTGCGGTCCGTTCGATCGGCACTTCCCGATGGCCACCGTCCCCGACAGTGCGAACTGCCCCGAATGCGAGTCCGACGGGCGCCGGCAGATCACCGGCCCGCGCCTCGGCCGGGGCGGTTCGACACCGATGCGACTTCTCGACGCGACCGCCCGGTCGGCGAGCGAGCCGACCGTCGTCACCGGGCCCGGCCCCGGCGGACGACGCGCCCCGCAGAAGACCACCACCAACCCGCTGCACCGAAAGTTGCCCCGCCCCTGAGTCTTTCCCCCGAGTCGTGAAGGAGATCGCATGCCCGAGCTGCTGTTCCCGCTGGATTCGACGAAGAAGTTCACCGAGCAGGAGAAGATCGGCCACAACCGGTGGCACCCCGACATCCCGGCCGCAGTCACGGTGAAACCGGGCGACTCGTTCCGGGTGCACTGCCGCGAATGGTTCGACGGCGCGATCCGCAACGACGACTCGGCCGACGACATCCTGAACGCGCCGCTGACCACGGTGCACACGCTGTCGGGTCCCTTCGCGATCGAGGGCGCCAAGCCCGGCGACCTGCTGATCGTCGACATCCTCGACCTCGGTCCGATCCCGCAGGAGGACTCGGGGCCGTTGGCCGGTCAGGGCTGGGGCTACACCGGCATCTTCCCGCGCGACAACGGCGGCGGGTTCCTCACCGACCAGTTCCCCGACGCCTACAAGGCGGTGTGGGACTTCGCCGGGCAGACCGCGACGTCCCGGCACGTGCCGCACGTGAAGTTCACCGGCATCGTGCACCCGGGCCTGATGGGTACCGCACCGTCGCACGCGTTGCTCGGCACGTGGAACACCCGCGAGGCCGCCCTGATCGCGACCGACCCCGACCGGGTGCCGCCCCTGGCGTTGCCGCCGGAGCCCCGTGACGCGATCCTCGGGACCCTGTCCGGCGCGGACTTCGACCGCGTTGCAGCGGAGGCGGCCCGCACCGCGCCGCCCCGCGAGAACGGTGGCAACCAGGACATCAAGAACCTCACCAAGGGCAGTCGGATCTTCTACCCGGTGTTCGTCGACGGCGCGCACCTGTCGGTGGGGGATCTGCACTTCTCGCAGGGCGACGGCGAGATCACCTTCTGCGGTGCCATCGAGATGGGTGGGTTCATCGACCTGCGCGTCGACCTCATCCGGGGCGGCATGGAGACGTACGGGGTGTCGGAGAACGCGATCTTCATGCCCGGCAACACCGACCCCCAGTACTCCGAGTGGCTCGCCTTCTCCGGGACATCCGTGACACTCGACGGCGAACAGCGGTACCTCGATTCGCAGCTCGCCTATCAGCGGGCGTGCCTGCACGCGATCGACTACCTCACCAAGTTCGGCTACAGCCCCGAGCAGGCCTACCTGCTGCTGGGCGCCGCACCGATCGAGGGCCGGCTGTCGGGGGTGGTGGACATCCCGAACTCGTGCGCCACGGTGTACCTGCCGTCCGCGATCTTCGACTTCCCGATCGCCCCGTCCGCGTCCGGGCCGGTCCGGATCGATCCGGGGATGGGCGCGCCGCACTCCGCTCGCTAGCTCCGGACCGGAGATTTCGTGACTCGTTCAACTGGACTTCACGCGCATTTTCCCTGGCTGCAGCCCTGAACGGACATCCGAAGTCGTTACCTGATTGTTATGATCAAAAGTAACGCCTACGTCTTTCGTCACGTTAGCGTCGTTCGTATCGCACTGCGCAATCAAAGCGTTACGCGATGTGACCATGAACATCTCCTTGGTTCCGGATCCGTTATCCCGGGGGCGAGGTCTAGGCCGTCGGGGAGAAAGGGGCGCAGGATCGTGAGCGCTTCGAACTGCATCGAGAGCTACGTCGCCGCCATGTTCTCGTACGAGTTCCTCGACGGCGGGATCGACTACGACGCCCTCGAGCGCATCCACCGTGCCGACGTGAGCGACTGGGTCGCCGCGGTGGCCGGCTCCGGATTGTTCACCAACGCGCAGGTGGCCCGCATCGACGCCGCGTGGGTCCGCGATCCCGAGTCCCTGCTCACGGCCCTGCTCTCCGAGGCGGACGAGATGACGGTCAAGCGCGCTCGGATCACCTGGTCCGCGCTGGACCGGACGGCTCCGCGCGAGGGAACGCGTGAACTGGTCGCCGTCGGTGGCTACAGCAGCGCGGTGGCCTCGGCATCCACGACGATCGCCTGATCGTCGGTCAACGCCCGATACCGAACCCCGGCAGCACGACAGGCCTCGATCATTCGAGCCGCGTCGTCGCCGGGGTTCGGTGCGTCCGCGGGGGTGCTCGCGTCGTCGAGGGTTCCCGTCTCCACATGGTGCGGCACGATCGAGAAGTCGATCAGGCCCAGCCCGTCCCAGCGCGGCGCCGTCCCGCACGTCGGCGCCACCTCGCCCGGATCGTCCGCACAGTCGACCCCGACCAGGGACGGTGCCATGACGCACGCGCCGGCGCTGTAGCCCGCGTAGCCGATCACGTCACGGTCGAGCAGATCCCGCAGCACGTCGTCGGCGCCGCTGCGCGCCAACTGGGCACGCAGAACGAACGTGTTGCCCCCGCGCACCCACACCGCCCGGAACCGCGAGAGCGCCTCGGCGAGGTCCGCCGGACGGCCCACGTAGTCGCGTAGATCCACCTCCGACGGCGCGAACCCGAGCCGGCGCAGCGGCACGACGTCGCTCACCACCGCCGACTCCCGGGCCCGCGCCGGCCATGCGTCCGCCGCATTCGCGATCACCGCGATCGGTCCGGGTCCGCCGACCAGATCGACGAACCGGTCCACGTGCGCACCGAAACGGTACGACGCCAGGAACAGTCGCACGCGCCCTCAGATCGTGAAGGCGAGGTTGTCGACGATCCGCCGGCCCACCTCGGTGTCGCCGCCCAGCCCGAACTCCGACACGTGCTCGGCCGCCGTCGTGCGACCGGTGGCCACCCGGGTGAACAGGCGTGAGTCCATCGCGATCGTCGACGTCGCCGGCCCGGACAACTGCGGCACGACCGCCGCGCGCCCGTCCACCTCGACGTGGATCGCGCGGGCCAGCGGCCCGGACAGCTCGAACGTCACCCGGGCGCCGTCGGGGGCGTGGCCCAGCTTGCCGACGATGAACCCCAGCGCGCCCGCGATCTCCGTGAACGCCAACTCGCCCCGCGAACCGCCCTCGTCGCCGGGCGGGGCGCCGAGCGCATCGCGGATGTCGTGCTCGTGCACCCAGCAGTCGAACAGCCGGATCCGCATGAACCGTCCGTACGTGGCCGGTCCGACCGGGGTGAGGGCCGCGGCGTCGAAGTCGGCCTGCGTCATCGCGCCGAGCACCTCGAGCCGGCTGGAGGTGATCTCGCGGAACATCGTGAGGATCTGCTGCCCGGTGTGGGCGCGCAGTCCCTCGACCCAGCGCTCGTTGAGGGCGCCGATCTCGTTGCGCACGTGGGGGAGGGTGTGCACGTCGATGGCCGTCGGCGGCGGCTCCAGACCCGACAGCATCGACTCGGTTCCGATGATGTGGGAGACGATGTCGCGCACGGTCCAGCCGGGCAGTGCCGTCGGCGTGATCCACGCATCGCCCTCGACCGTGGACAACACGTCGTCGAGCACCGCCCACTGCTCGGACAGGGCGTCGACCAGCATGCCCTGAAGGAACTCCGTCATGTATCGCTCTCCGTTTCCGCTATCGGGAGGTCCACGACCTCGCCTCGATCGATGCTCTGCCAGTCGCGACCCCGCACGTACGGTTCGAGGGCGCGGGCGATGTCCGCGGCGTCCGACACGCCCTTGATCCGTTGGATCTCGTACACGTGCGGGAACTCCACGAGTTCGGTCACCGTGTTCCAGAGACGGACCGCCGCCTCGCCCGCGGGCGGATCGATCAGTACGGGTCCGAAGAACGCGGTGCCCTGCACGAACAGTGTCGGCACGCCGAATCCGCCCGCTGCGACCACCCGGTCGTGATCGGCCCGGACGTCGTCGTGGGTGGTGGGGTCGGCCAGCGCGGCGTCGACCAGGCCGGGGTCCAGACCGAGCCGTCCGAGCAGATCCCGCGCGACCGCAGGGTCGTGCGGTTTGCCGCCGTCGACGTGCAACAGGTGGCCGATCGCGAAGTACCAGCGATCCAGCAGATCCATGCTCTCGCGGCGCAGGAGCGCGCCGATCCGCATGAGTGACCACCCGTACGACCACTCACGGTCCCAGGGGTGCTTCTGATCGTCGCGCCGGTTGATCTCCTCGAGACTGAAGAAGCGCCAGCCGATGTCGATCGCCGTCTCGGCCCGCACGTGCCGGATCCACCGCGACGCGTGGAACGCGAACGGGCACATCGGGTCGAAGTGGAAGTCCACGGACGTGATCGCGACGTCGCCGGTGGAGGTCCCGGTGGAGGTCGCAGCATCGGGTGTGTCGGTGGTCACCTTGTCACTCTATGGCCGATCGGTGTCCGGCGGGAGGCGATGCCGCGCCGAAACCGGACGTCCGTCCACGACCGGGGGCGCAGCCGGTCACGCCGCGTCGGCGCGTGGCGTGACGTTCGCGCGAATGCTGAAGCCGCCCAAGCATGTTCGGTGCGGAAGTGACGTCTGTGGTGGGTGGTTGCACGGCGATCATTCGGGTTGGTCGAGTTTGCGCAGGAAGTCCCGCAGCACTGCGGCCTGGCTGTGTTCGACGTCCTTGGTGGCGGTCAACAGGACGATCGGACGGTCCTGTGCGAGTTCGAGAACGCGTTCCACCTCGCTGCGACCGTCGGGCGATTCGAGTTCCGCGAGATAGCGGGACCGGAACTCGCCGAACTCGGCGACGTCGTGGCTGTACCACCGGCGCAGCTCGGTGGACGGTGCCAGTTCCTTGGCCCAGTCGTCGTAGTGGAACGAATCCTTGCGCAGCCCCCGCGGCCACAGTCGGTCGACGAAGACCCGGAACGCCGCTTCGGCGCCCGGACGGTCGTACACGCGCTCGATCTCCACACTCTTCGCGGCCATCTCCCACCTCCGTGTCCGGGGTCGATCTCGGCGTCGATTTGCATTCCCTTGAAGTAGTGAGCTATATCACAAATGACTATCCCTATGGTGGTATACCTCTGTTCGGACTCGATTCAGATAAATAATTCGACTTGACCGCATTCCCTTGATCACGGTAGTTCTGCTTACCATCGTGGACCACTTGCATCGATCGGGTCATCGTCCGTCGATCGCTCGATAGTTGCCGCCCGTCGTGGCGTGCACACCATCTAACGCAGGAAGTCGAAACATTGGATACATCGAAGAGTGCGGCACAGGCGCGCCCGTCGGTCGGTGTCGTTCGGGAGACGAGCGACGGCGAGCGGCGGGTGGCGTTGGTGCCCAAGGTTGTGGCGACGTTGGCCGCGAAGGGTGTCGACGTCGTCGTCGAGCCCGGAGCCGGCCTGGGTGCGTTGATTCCGGACGAGCTGTACAAGGAAGCCGGCGCGACGATCGGTGACGCGTGGTCGGCGGACGTCGTGGCCAAGGTCGCGCCGCCGTCCGACGACGAGGTCGCCAAGCTCCGTTCGGGGCAGACGCTGATCGGTTTCCTCGCACCGCGCAACGCCGACAACCAGATCGGTGCCCTCAGCTCCGCTGGTGTGGACGCGTTCGCCGTCGAGGCGATTCCGCGTATCTCCCGCGCCCAGGTGATGGACGCGCTGTCCTCGCAGGCGAACGTCGCCGGCTACAAGGCCGTCGTGATGGCGGCGTCGGAGTCGACGCGGTTCTTCCCGATGCTGACCACCGCCGCGGGCACCGTGAAGCCGGCGACCGTGCTGGTGCTCGGTGTGGGTGTCGCAGGCCTGCAGGCGCTGGCCACGGCCAAGCGTCTCGGTGGCCGCACCACCGGCTACGACGTGCGCCCCGAGGTGGCCGACCAGGTCCGTTCGGTCGGTGCGCAGTGGCTCGACCTCGGCATCGACGCGGCCGGTGAGGGCGGCTACGCCCGCGAGCTGACCGACGCCGAGCGTGCCCAGCAGCAGCAGGCGCTCGAGGACGCGATCAAGAACTTCGACGTGGTCATCACGACCGCGCTCGTGCCCGGTCGCCCCGCGCCGCGTCTGGTGACCGCCGGTGCGGTCGAGGGCATGAAGCCCGGTTCGGTGATCGTGGACCTCGCCGGTGAGACCGGTGGCAACTGCGAGCTGACCGAGCCCGGACAGATCGCCGTCAAGCACGGTGTGACGATCTGCTCGCCGCTGAACCTGCCCGCGACGATGCCCGAGCACGCCTCCGAGCTGTACTCGAAGAACGTCGCCGCGCTGATCGAGTTGATGCTCGACGAGAACGGCGGCCTGGCCCCGGACTTCTCGGACGAGATCCTCGCCGGTGCGTGCGTGACCCGGTCGAAGGAGAACTCCTGATGTACACCGAATTGTTGGCGAACATCGCGATCCTGGTCCTCTCCGGGTTCGTCGGCTTCGCCGTGATCTCCAAGGTCCCCAACACGCTGCACACGCCGCTGATGTCGGGCACCAACGCCATCCACGGCATCGTCGTGCTCGGCGCCCTGGTCGTGCTCGGGCACCTGCCCGGTGACGCCCCCTGGTCGATCAAGATCATTCTGTTCGTCGCGCTGGTGTTCGGCACCCTGAACGTCGTCGGTGGCTTCGTCGTCACCGACCGCATGCTCGCGATGTTCAAGCCCAAGAAGGACGCCAAGTCGGCGGCCGAGAAGAAGGGGGCTGACGCCTGATGAGCTACCTCGTCACGATCCTCTACATCGTCGCGTTCGCGATGTTCATCTACGGCCTGTCCGGTCTGACGGGCCCGAAGACCGCGGTGCGCGGCAACTACATCGCCGCGATCGGCATGCTCGTCGCTGTCGTCGCCGTCCTCATCGACGTCCGCGACACCGACAACTGGCTCCTCATCGCCGGCGGTCTGATCGTCGGTATCGTGCTCGGCGTCCCGCCGGCCCTGCGCACCAAGATGACCGCGATGCCGCAGCTCGTCGCACTGTTCAACGGTGTCGGTGGCGGCACCGTCGCGCTGATCGCGTGGGCCGAGTTCCTCGACTCGGACGGATTCACCACCGTCGACGCGGTGCCCTCGTCGCCGTTCATCGTCGGCTCGCTGTTCGCGGCGATCATCGGCTCGGTCTCCTTCTGGGGCTCGCTGGTGGCGTTCGCGAAGCTGCAGGAGCTGCTGAACAAGAACTTCGAGAAGAAGGTCGTCGCCTCCGCGAAGCTGTTCCAGCTCGCGAACATGATCCTCGCGGTGGTCTCGGTCGGCCTGGCCGTCTACATCGGTCTCGGCGCCGACGGCGACCCGCAGTCGGCATGGCTGATCGTCGGCCTGCTGATCGCGGCCGGCGTCATGGGCCTGTTCGTGGTGCTGCCGATCGGCGGCGCCGACATGCCCGTCGTCATCTCGCTGCTCAACGCGCTCACCGGTCTGTCGGCCGCGGCCGCGGGTCTGGCGCTCAACAACCAGGCGATGATCGTCGCCGGCATGATCGTCGGCGCGTCCGGCTCGATCCTGACCAACCTCATGGCCAAGGCCATGAACCGCTCGATCCCCGCGATCATCTTCGGCTCGTTCGGTGGCGGCGACGCCGGCGGTGCGGGCGGTCCCGCAGCCGGCGGCACCGTCAAGGCCACCTCCGCGTCGGACGCGGCGATCCAGATGGCGTACGCCAACCAGGTCATCGTCGTCCCCGGCTACGGTCTCGCCGTCGCGCAGGCCCAGCACGCGGTCAAGGAAATGGCCGCACTGCTCGAGGACAAGGGCGTCGAGGTCAAGTACGCGATCCACCCGGTCGCCGGTCGTATGCCCGGCCACATGAACGTCCTCCTCGCCGAGGCCGACGTCGCGTACGACGCGATGAAGGAAATGGACGACATCAACGGCGAGTTCTCGCGCACCGACGTCACCGTCGTCATCGGCGCCAACGACGTCACCAACCCGGCCGCCCGCGAGGACTCCACGTCCCCGATCTACGGCATGCCGATCCTCAACGTCGACCAGTCCAAGTCGGTCATCGTGCTCAAGCGCTCGATGTCCTCCGGCTACGCCGGCATCGACAACCCGCTGTTCACCGCAGACGGCACGTCCATGCTGTTCGGCGACGCCAAGAAGATGGTCTCCGAGGTCACCGAAGAGCTCAAGGCCCTGTAGCCACTTCGGGAATCAGAAGACGGCACTGGCGGACGCTCCCCCTCCGCCCGTCAGCTGAAGGGTCCCTTCACACGCTCCGAGCGCGTGAAGGGACCCTTCCGCCGTTTCAGCCGACGGCGACCGGGCGGGGTGCCGGACGCCCGACGATGCCCGCGAAGCGGCACGCGAGCAGCACACACACCAGCGGCACGACCATCGCGATCGTCAGCGGCACCAGCTGGGTGAGCCAGCCGATGGTCGCCGGTCCGGCGAGGAACCCGATGTAGCCCATGCCCACGACCCGGGACATGTTCGCCCCGGCGGAACCGGAATCGAGATTGCCGGCCGCGGTGAAGATCTGCGGCACACACCCCGACAGCCCGAGACCGAACAGTGCCCAGCCGAGCAACGTCGTCGCCAGCCACGGGGACACGACCACCAGGCCCATTCCGGTCGCCGCGATCAGCGTCCCGTACCGGACCACCGCGACCGGGCCGAGCGCGGAACTGACCCGGTCCGCGGTGAACCGTCCCACCGTCATCGTCAACGAGAACGCGCCGAACGCGAGCGCCCCGACGGACTCCGAGACGCCCAGGTGCTCCTTGACCTGCAGCGTCGTCCAGTCGTTCGCGACGCCCTCGGCGAGCATGAGCGTGAACGCCACCGCACCCATCGTGAGTACCCGCGGCGAGTAGCTCGCCCGGGGCCGTCGCTCGTGGTGTTCCGCGCTCGGATGCGCCGACGGCGGCAACAGCCGGGGCGTACACACCGCGATCACCGCGACACCCAGCACGGACGCGGCAGCGAGCGTCGTCGCCGGGGACCAGCCCGCCCCGATCGTCACCGCCCCGACGACGGATCCGGCGACACCGCCGATCGAGAACATCCCGTGGAACGCCGACATGATCGGACGGCGGTACTCCCGTTCGAGGAGGACGGCCTGCGAGTTCATCGACACGTCGAGCGCGCCGTTGCCGAACCCGAACACCGTCAGCGCCAGGCCCAGCTGCCACGCGGTCGACGCCAACCCGGGACCGATCGTCGCGGCGGCCAGCAGCGTGCCACCGAACGCGACCATGACACGACTGCCGAACCGGTCGGCCAGCGGCCCCGACAGCTGCATGCCCGCGATCGCACCGACCGCCAGCAACAGCAGCAGCGACCCCAACGTGGAGTGCGCGATGTCCGTCCGCGTCTTGATCGCCGGGATGTGGACCACCCACATCGCGAGGAGGAAACCGTTGATCCCGAACACCCCGAAGACCGCGGCGCGCGCCGACCTCAGATGCGGCGGCCGGTCCGTCTGCTGGGTATCCACGTACCCCTTTGTACCGAACGGCCGAGCTGAAGGGTCCGTTCATGCGCTGCCGGCGCGTGAAGGGACCCTTCAGCTCAGTCAGAGTTGGGCGAGGAGGGCCGGGACGGGATCGGTGAGGAGCGCGCCGAGGTCGGCGAGGAACCGCGATGCCTGTTCGCCATCGACGAGGCGGTGGTCCACGGTCAGGCTCAGGGTGGTGACGTCCCGGATCGCCAGTCGGTCGTCGTGCACCCAGGGGCGAGGGTTGATCGCGCCGAGGGCGAGGATCGCGGCCTCGCCCGGGTTGAGGATCGGGGTGCCCGCGTCGATGCCGTACACCCCGACGTTGGTGATGGTGACGGTTCCGCCGGACAGTCGCGCGGGCGTCGTCTTCCCGGCGCGGGCGGTGTCGGTCAGTTCGGTGATCGCCCGGCACAGTTCGGGCAGGGTCAGCCGGTCGGCGTTCTCAATGTTGGGGACGACGAGTCCGCGGGCGGTGGCGGCGGCGATGCCGAGGTTGACGTAGTGCTTGGTGGCGATCTCCTGGGTGTCGTCGAGCCACGCCGAGTTCAGCGCGGGATGGGAGCGCAGCGTCACCAGCACCGCCTTTGCGACGACGGCCAGCGGGGTGAGGTGCAGGCCGGTGAACCGGTCCGACGACCGCAGCTTCGCGAGCAGTCGCGTCGTCTCGGTGACATCGGCGGTGAGGAATTCGGTGATCTGCGGGGCGGTGAACGCGCTGCGGACCATGGCCGCGGCGGTCTCCCGCCGCACCCCGCGGATCGGGGTGCGGGTCTCCCTGGCGTCCGCATCGGCCGTCGTCGCGGTGGCGGACGGTGGCACCTGATGCCGCAGCACCGCGT
Source organism: Prescottella defluvii (assembly GCF_000738775.1). Classification (GTDB taxonomy): domain Bacteria; phylum Actinomycetota; class Actinomycetes; order Mycobacteriales; family Mycobacteriaceae; genus Prescottella; species Prescottella defluvii. The sequence goes on along the minus strand of NZ_JPOC01000028.1, from coordinate 73,230 downwards.
CGGGTCGGGCGACGGGCTCCCGGTGGACCGGGCTGCCACGGCGCCGGCGTCGGCTCGGGGCGGGCGCGGAAGGCCCGTAGCCGACCAGCACCGATTCGGCCGGCGGCGCCGCCGCGTCGGTCTCCACCCGGATCAGCGACGCGCCCACCGGCACGGTGTCGCCGGGCTGCGCGACCAGTTCGCGGACGACGCCGGCGAAGGGGGACGGCAACTCCACGAGCGCCTTCGCGGTCTCGACCTCGCCGATCACCTGGTTGAGTTCGATGGTGTCGCCGACGGCCACCGCCCACGACACCAGTTCGGCCTCGGTCAGTCCTTCCCCGAGGTCGGGCAGTCGGAAGTCCGCGAGGGTGCTCATGCGGCGAGCACCTCGTCGACTGCGCCGAGGATTCGGTCGGCGTCGGGCACGTGGTGCTTCTCGAGCTTCGCGGGCGGGTACGGGATGTCGAAGCCGCCGACCCGGCGCACGGGGGCCTCGAGTCGGTAGAAGCAGCGTTCGGAGACGCGGGCCGCGATCTCCGCGCCGAGTCCGGCGAACACGGGGGCCTCGTGCGCGACGACCAGGCGTCCGGTCCGCCGCACCGACGCCTCGACGGTGTCGAAGTCGATCGGCGACAGCGACCGGAGGTCGACCACCTCGAGCGAGGTGCCCTCGTCGTCGGCGATCCGCGCGGCCTGCAGTGCCGTCGGGACCATCGATCCGTACGCGACGACGGTGGCATCGGTGCCCGGTCGGGCGATCCGGGCCCGGTGCAGCGGCAGGTCCGGGGGAGCGCCGACGTCGACTTCGCCGCGATCCCAGTAGCGCCGTTTCGGTTCGAGGAACACGACGGGGTCGTCGAGGGCGATCGCCTGGCGGATCATCGTGAACGCGTCGGCCGGGGTGCTCGGGCTCACCACGCGCAGCCCGGCGGTGTGCGCGAAGTACGCCTCCGGGGACTCCGAATGGTGCTCGACTGCGCCGATGCCGCCGCCGTACGGAATGCGAATCGTCAACGGCGCCTTCACGTGACCGCGGGTGCGGTAGTGGATCTTGGCGACCTGCGAGACGATCTGGTCGAACGCGGGGTAGACGAAACCGTCGAACTGGATCTCGCACACGGGTCGATAGCCGCGCAACGCGAGCCCGAAAGCCGTTCCGACGATGCCGGATTCGGCGAGCGGAGTGTCCATGACGCGGGCCGGCCCGAAGTCCTTCTGCAGCGCGTCAGTGATCCGGAAGACGCCGCCGAGCTTGCCGATGTCCTCGCCCATCAGCACCACCTTCGGGTCGTCCTCGAGCGCGCGGCGCAGTCCCGCGTTGAGCGCGGCCCCGAGGGCCATCGTGGTGGTGGGTGTCGTGGTGGTCATGACAGGGCCTCCTCACCGGCGGTCAGGGTGTCGAGGTACGCCCGGTACTCGGCGCGTTCCTCGTCGATCAGGGGATGGTCGGTGGCGTAGACGTGCTCGAACAACTCGTCCACGCCCGGGTCGGGGGCCTCGAGCGCGCCGGCCCGCAGGCGGGCGGCGATCTCGTCGGCTCGGGCCCGCACCCGAGCGGTGAGGGCGTCGTCGAACAGTCCCTCGCGTTCGAGGAGTCGGCGCATCCGGTCGATCGGATCGCGGGCCTTCCACACCTCCGAGTCCGCCGCCGTCCGGTACCGGGTGGGGTCGTCGGAGGTGGTGTGGGGGCCCATGCGATACGTGATGGCCTCGACGAACGACGGCCCGCCGCCTTCACGGGCACGACGGGCGGCCCGGCGGGTCGCCGCGAGCACGGCGAGCACGTCGTTGCCGTCGACCTGGACCGCCGGCATCCCGTAGCCCGCGGCCCGCGCCGCGATCGGCGTGGGGCTCTGCAGGTGCACGGGTTCGCTGATGGCCCACTGGTTGTTCTGGCAGAAGAACACCACCGGTGCGGCCAGGCTCGTCGCGAATCCCAGTGCCTCCGACAGGTCGCCCTGGCTGGTGGCGCCGTCACCGAAGTAGACGATCGTCGCGATCTCCGCGCCGTCCAGGTGCGCGCCGAGTGCGTAGCCGGTCGCGTGCAGGCCCTGCGACCCCACCACGATCGCCGGGTTGGTCATGTTCACCGACGCCGGATCCCAGCCCGAGAACGCGCACCCGCGCCACATGCGGGTCATCACCGCCGGATCCACCCCGCGGCAGTACGCGACCGCGTGCTCGCGGTAGCTGGTGAAGATGTAGTCGTCCGGTTCGAGTGCCCGGACGGACCCGACCTGCGCGGCCTCCTGCCCCAGCAGGGGCGCCCAGATCCCGAGCTGACCCTGCCGCTGCAGCGCGGTGGCCTCGGTGTCGATCCGGCGCACCACGACGAGGTCCTCGTACAGATCACGCAGCCGGTCGGGGCCGATGTCGGCGACCAGCGCGGCGTAGTCGGGGCGGTGCACGCGCCGTCCGTCGGGCTGGACCAGCTGCACCGGGAAGGCGGACGTGTCGGCCATGGTGGGTCACCTCGCTGCCGGGATCCGGGGTCCGCCTCGTGAGCGGGCACCGGATGTTCGTGCTCTACCTCACAGCATCCACCGTTCCGCGATCTGCGCAAGCGAAGCCGCAACGATTCAGCACAATGCCCAACATCGCGGGGAGTGGGGCGGGCACACTGCGAAGGATGACCACTCTGGACGCCACCGATGCCCGGCTGTTGCTCGAGCTGTCGCACAATCCGCGGGCGACGGGGGTGGAACTCGCGCAGCGGCTCGGGCTCTCGCGCAACACCGTGCAGGCACGGCTGGCGCGGTGGGAGGGCGCGGGCGTCCTCGGCGCGTTCGATCGGCTCGTCGACCCCCGGGCGCTGGGGTATCCGCTCGCGGCGTTCGTCTCCACCCGGGTTGACCAGCACCAGCTCGACGCCGTGGTCGATGCGCTCGCCGACATCCCCGAGGTGGTCGAGGTGTCCGGCATGACCGGGCTGACGGACCTGTCGGTGAAGGTCGTCGCGACCGACGCCGACGACCTGTACCGCCTCGCGGGGCAGATCCTCAAGATCCCGGGTGTCGAACGCACCAACATGGCACTGGTGATGCGCGAGTTGGTCGGGCCGCGTACCGCCCCGCTGCTCGAACGGACCGCGGAATCCCGGGCTCCGTAATCGCCCGCCTGAGGCTTTCCGGCGGCTAGCATCGGCGGACGGGTGTGGACGGGGGTGCGTCCGGTGCCGTCGAATCGGCTGATTCACCGGCCGTGTTCGGCAATGTATCCGGACTGTTCGGTTGAACGAGAGCAGCACACAGACACGGCAGGGGAGTGGTGAGAAATGGGCATTGTGGGGCTCGATGAGGATGCCGTCTCGACGTGGATCGCCGGTCTCGGTGTCGGTGCGCTGGCGCCGCTGTCGTTCGAGCGGATCGGAAGGGGACAGTCGAATCTCACTTACGTGGTGAAGGATTCGGGTGGTGGTCGCTGGGTGCTGCGCCGGCCGCCGTTGGGGGACCTGCTCGAGTCCGCGCACGACGTGATCCGCGAGCATCGGATCCTGTCCGCGCTGCAGGGCACTGGCGTGCCGGTGCCGAAGATGCTGGGGCTGACGACGGATCCGGCGGTCACGGACGTGCCGCTCGTGATGATGAGCTACGTCGACGGACTCGTGATCGACGACGAGGGGGTCGCGGAGAATCTCGATCCGGAGCGACGACGGGCGATCGGGCTGTCCCTGCCCCGGGCGCTCGCGAGCATCCATCGGGTGGACCTCGAGTTGGCGGGCCTGCTCGACCTCTCGACGAGTCGGAGTCCTTACGCGGCAAGGCAGCTCAAGCGATGGTCAGCGCAGTGGCAGCAGTCCCGGACCCGCGATCTACCAGGGGTCGAGAGCCTCGCCGCACGGCTCGGGCGCAACATTCCGGAGCAGACCGAAACCACCCTGGTGCACGGCGACTTTCACCTCGGCAACGTCATCACCTCGCCGGACGATGGACGTGTGGTGGCGGTACTCGACTGGGAACTGTGCACCCTCGGCGACCCGCTGGCGGATCTGGGCGGTCTGCTCGCCTGCTGGCCGGAGCGCGGCGACGGTGTCGCCGGTCCGTTCATGGCGTCGACGCTCGACGGGTTCCCGACGCGGGACGAACTGGTCGAGGTGTACGTCCACGAGACCAAACGCGATGTCTCCGCGCTGGGTTTCTGGCACGTGCTGGCGCTGTGGAAGCTCGCGATCATCGCGGAGGGGGTGCTGCGGCGGACCATCGACGATCCCCGCAACCGCGCCGAGTGGGGCGGCCCTACCGCCGAGCTGATCGACGGCGTCGTCGCCCGCGCTGTCGCCACCGCCGATGCCGTGGGCCTGAACTGACCGGTTCAGGCCGAATCGGTGCTCAGTAGCTGTGCCGCGCTGCGGATCTCGGGTGGGATCGGAACCGGCCGTCGGGTCCCGGCGTCGACGTAGACGTGGACGAACCGGCCCGTCGCCGCGAGGTCGAGCATCCCCTCGGTGTCCTCGCGGAAGATCGCGAGCGCGTACACGATGCTGCTGGTGCCGAGCCGTTCCACCGACAGACCCACGTGCAGCTGGTCGGGGAAGGACAGTTCGCGCACGAACCGGCACGACGTCTCTGCGACGATCCCGATCGCGGGTAAGTCCCGGACGTCGAGCCCGGTGCTCGCCATCAGCCAACCGTTGACGGCGGTGTCGAAGTACGAGTAGTAGGTGACGCTGTCGACGTGCCCGTAGTGGTCGTTGTCCGCCCAGCGGGTCGGCACCGGCCACAGCGCCGGAAATGCCTCGGCGCGAGGCTCGGCCTCGTCGGCGGACACCATGCCAACAGACGATAGTGCCTGGACGTTGCTCACCGCAGCTCGTCGTCGGGGCGGAGCAGGCGCGGCGCGCCGAACCACAGGCCCACGAACACCACCGCGGTGGCCGCGCCGATCACTGCTGCGGTCCAGCCGCCGACGGCCACTTCCGCGACGATGAGCACGGTCCCGATCATCGTCGCGGCGAGAAACACCGAGCCCAGGAGGGCACACCGGTTGGCCTGGCGCAGGATGTCCTCGCGCCGTCGGTGCCGGAACAGGATCCGGTGCCACACCGCCGGTGCGATCAGCAGCGCCGACGACGCCGCGGCGCACAGCACCGTCACCAGGTGCAGGCCCCGGACGAACTCCGACTGCTCCCGGTAGGGCTCGGTGAACACGATCGCGAGCAGGAACGCGAACAGGATCTGCACCCCGGCCTGGGCCACCCGCAGTTCCTGGAGGAGCTCACTGAAGTTGCGGGCCAGGCGCGCGCTGGGTGACTCTCCCGGTTCGTTCGGCGGTAGGTCGGCCATGGGGGCGTCCTAGGACCTCGAGAACTCCGACGCCCGACGGATCTGCTCGTCGGTGGGGCGGACTCCGGTGTAGAGCACGAACTGCTCGGCGGCCTGCAATGCGATCACCTCGGCGCCGGTGATCACGGTCTTGCAGTGCTCGGTGGCCAGCCGGATCAGGGGGGTGTCGGGTGGCATCGCGACGACGTCGAACACCGCCTGGGCGGCGACGACCGCGGCCTCGTGGAACGGCAGGTCGCCGGATTCGGGACCGCCGGCCATGCCGACCGGGGTGGCGTTCACCAGCAGTTGCGGGTGCGCGTCCCCGAGGTCGCGCTGCCATTCGAATCCGTAGGTCTGGGCCAGGGCCGGCCCCGATTCCGAGTTGCGAGCGACGACGGTGACCGTCTCGAAGCCGCCGTCGCGCAGGGCCGCGACGACGGCCTTGGCCATGCCGCCGCTGCCCGCGACCGCCACCGTGAGATCCGTGCTCAGGTCGGCGCGGCGCAGCAGGTCCGCGACGGCCTGGTAGTCGGTGTTGTAGGCGTGCAGTTCACCGTCCTCGTTGACGATGGTGTTGACGGAGTCGATCGCCGACGCCGACGGGTGCACCACGTCGACGTGCTCGATGCAGGCCTCCTTGAACGGCATCGACACCCCGCACCCGCGGATCCCGAGGGCGCGGATCCCGGCGATCGCGGCGGGCAGGTCGGTGGTGGTGAACGCCTTGTAGACGAAGTCGAGACCCAGCTCGTCGTACAGGTAGTTGTGGAACCGGGTGCCGATGTTGCTCGGCCGCCCGGACAGTGACATGCACAGTCGGGTGTCCTTGCTGACATCTCCGGTGATCGTTCGGCTCACTCGTCCACGCTAACCGTCGGCTCGGTCCGGCGGGGGCAACCCGTCACGCGCACCCGGCGGCGACGTCGGCGATCGCGTCCCTGTCGGCCGTGGTGATCGGCAGGCCCCAGTGCACCGCGGCCCCGAGATACTTGCCGACGTAGAAGCAGTGGAATGCCGGATCGGGCGGCAGCCAGCGCGACGGGGTGCTGTCACGTTTCGCCTGATTCTCCGGCCCGCTCACGGCCAGCAGGTTGTAGGTGACGTCGTTCGCGAAGTCGCGCCGCCGCTCCGGTGACCACGCGGCGGCACCCATGTCCCACGCCGCGGCGAGCGGGTACACGTGGTCGATCTGCACGGCGCCGGCATCCTGCTTGGTGAACTCGATCGTCCGGCCCGAGTACGGGTCGGCGAGCACCCCGGCGATCACGACGCAGTCGCCGGTGCCGTCCCGGAACGTGACGTCGGTGAGGTCGGCCGCCAGGACGTTGTTGCGGGTGTCGCACCCGTCGTGGCCTGCGGGACCCGAGTGGTCGTCGGACCACGACGGCCCGAACACGCAGCCCTGGCCGGCCTTGCAGCCGCGCTCGTAGCCGGGGGCGTCGGGACGGGAGGTGACCACCTGGACGCGGGCGAGGAGGTCGTCGACCGCGGTGCGGGTGGGGCTGCCGGGCGCCGGGGCCGAGATGCTCGGTCCGACCGCGCACGCGGCCGACCCGAAGGCCAGCGCGACCGCCGCGGCGCACGCCATCACCCGAACCGGTCTCACCGCTGCCCCCAGACGCTCGCTGCCGCTCACCTGCCCGATCAGTGTGCCGGACGGCACCGACAGTCCGTCAGGAGTGTGTGGGAACTTCGCGGCGTGTGTAGAGGTCAATGGAGCGTCCTATCAGGGCAGTCGACCGCCCATGGCGATCCAGTAGATGACGAAGTCCATGGCCTCGCCAAGTGGGCCGAGGGTCCGGCCGAAGAATCCGTAGTCGAGCATCACCACACCCCCAGCGATTCGAGCGTGTTGACCACGGCGATCACCACGGGCGCGAGCGGCCCCCAGAACGGGAGATCGAACATCGCAGCCTCCTTAGTGGGCGGGTGCTGCCTGGATTCGCCTTGGGGGGCGAGTCCATCGTCCACCACCCCAACTGCAGGTTGAGCACGTTCGTCTCCTTCGATACCTGGCGGCAATCTCCGGCCCGGTCGAGGAGCACCTGACCGAGCGCGCGTGCGTACGCCGTCGCTAGCGTGACTCGCGCGCCGTGCTCGGCCCAGTTCCGCGGTAGCCGCCGAAGGCCGGCGCTGCCGTCCGGTCGGGGTGCCGGACGGCACCGACAGTCCGTCAGGAGTGTGGGAACTTCGCGGCGTGGATCGAACGGGCGTCCACGCCGTCGTGGCCGATCAGCCACGATCCGCCGTTCTGGCGGCACTCGGCGATGGTGCCGAAGATGCTGAGCAGAAAGTAGATGGCCTGGTCCAGCGAACTGGTGGTGGCCAGCCGGTGCGATTCACCCTGTTTCGTGACATCGAGCCACACCCCGGACTGGCCGTCGAGGCGCATCGCGACGATGTGGTCGGCGTCGATGAAGGCGACCTTGCGTTGCTGCCACGGCGTGGTGGGCGAATACACCTGCTCGAAGACTTGAAGCATGATCGTCATGACCTGACCGCTCCCGATTGTGCCTCTGCCCAGTATGGGCCCGGTGGCGGGGTGAACTCCAGGTCTGTCGGTGGCGGCTGGTTGGATGGATCGCATGCTGCACGGGCTCTGGTCACCGGGGGCGGGCCTGCTGCTGTGGCGGGACCCGGATTCCGAGCTGCCCGAGTTGCCGGAGGTTCTCGGTCGGGTGCTGCGCCGCCGCTTCCGACGGCATCACACCGTGCAGGTTCCCGCGGCGGTGGGGGTCCAGCCACAGCGGGTGCCGGTCCTCGCGCTCGCTCCGGCCGAGGCCGCCGACGTCCTGCTCGCGGTGCCGGACGGTGGCCCCGGCATCTCGGGCGACCTGCGCTACCTCGCGCACGTGGCCCGCGGCGTCGAACGCTGGGCGCGCGCCGGACGGGTCGTGCCCGAGCTGTACCGGGCCGAGGGGGACTGGTGGCCGCGGTGGCGGCTGCTCGGTGGGGAGCGGCAGCGGGCGTGGCTCGCGGAGCTGGCCGCGGCGATGCCGCCGGTGCAGCGGCACGAGGGCAGTGCGCGGGAGATCCTCGACGACGTCGTCGCCGAGCTCACCGACGCGGTGGTGCGCGACCTGCTGGGTGATCGGGACTCGGACCATCCGCTGCTGCGGACGCTGCTGCGCGGCGAGCCGTACGGTGGCGGCACCAGCAGGATGTCGAGCGGACTCGAGGCGTGGCGGGGCAGCCTCGCCGTCGACGAGCCGGAACTGGTGTTGCGCCTGATCGAACCGGAGGGGCAGGCCGAGGACGTCGACGAGACCGGTGCGGAACCCGAACTTCTCGACGACGCGCTGTGGCGCCTCCAGGTGTGCCTGCGGCCCGAGGGTGAGGCGCCCAATCCGATCCTGTTGCATCGCACGGATTCCCGACTGCTCGAGATCGGTGTCCGCAAGCTCGCGGCCGCGGTCGCGGCGTATCCGCGGCTGCGCGACGTGCCGGCCGACCCGGACAGCCTCGACCTGCTGCTGCCCACCGCCGTCGTCACCGACCTGGTGCTGCACGGGGCGCGGGCGTTGACTGGGGCCGGGATCACGCTGCTGCTCCCGCGTGCCTGGGCGGTGGTCTCGCCGTCGCTGCGGGTCAAGGTGACGTCGCCGCCGGTTCCGGCCGGTGCCGAGGATCGCGCCGTCGGGATGGACGAGATCGTCGGCTACGACTGGGAACTCGCGCTCGGCGACGTAGTGCTCACCCCCGACGAACTGGTCCGGCTGGCCGGCACCCAGAGCGACCTGGTGCGCCTGCGCGGCAAGTGGGTGCAGGCCGATCACACCGTCCTCGCTCAGGCAGCACGCTATGTGACGCAGCGTAATTCGGGTGATGACGGCACCCTCGGCGGATTGCTCGGTCAGCTCACCGAGGCGGAGCGTCCCCCGGTTCCGGTGGACGAGGTGCATGCCACGGGATGGGTCGGCACGCTGCTCGACGGCACCCTCGAGCCCGCGCCGGTCCCGCAGCCGTCCGGGTTGCACGCGACCCTGCGGCCCTACCAGCAGCGGGGCCTGGACTGGCTCGCGTTCATGAGCGAGACGGGCCTCGGTGCTGTCCTCGCCGACGACATGGGCCTGGGCAAGACGCTGCAACTGCTCGCGCTGCTGGCCCACGAACGGTCCGAACACCCGACGTTGCTGGTGTGCCCCATGTCGGTGGTCGGGAACTGGCAGCGCGAGGCTGCCCGGTTCGTGCCGGACCTGCGGGTGCACGTGCACCACGGGGCGGGGCGCAACCGCGGCGACGAGCTGACGGCGGCGGTGCGGGGCAGCGACCTGGTCGTCACGACGTACTCGCTGCTGGCCCGCGACGTGGAGGCGCTGGGGGAGCAGGCGTGGCGGCGGGTGGTGCTGGACGAGGCGCAGCACATCAAGAATGCGGGCACCGCGCAGGCCCGCGCCGCTCGCGCCATCCCGGCGCAGCACCGGATCGCACTCACCGGTACCCCCGTCGAGAACCGGCTCGACGAACTGCGCTCGATCCTCGATTTCGTCAACCGCGGCATGCTCGGCAGCACGCAGGCCTTCCGGGCCCGGTTCTCCGTCCCGATCGAACGGGAACAGGACGAGGCGGCGGTGACCCGGCTCCGGGCGGTGACCTCGCCGTTCATCCTGCGGCGCGTGAAGACCGACCCGACCGTGATCTCGGATCTGCCCGACAAGTTCGAGATGACGGTGCGGGCCAACCTCACGGTCGAGCAGGCCGCGCTGTACCGGGCGGTGGTGGACGAGATGCTGAAGCAGATCAAGGACACCGAGGGCATGCAGCGCAAGGGCGCGGTGCTCTCGGCCCTGACCCGGCTCAAGCAGGTGTGCAACCATCCGGCGCACTTCCTCGGCGACGGGTCCGGGGTGCTGCGGCGCGGTCGGCACCGGTCCGGCAAGCTCGGCCTGGTCGAGGACATTCTCGAGTCGGTGACCGCCGACGGCGAACGCGCACTGCTGTTCACACAGTTCCGGGAGTTCGGTGACCTGGTGGTGCCGTACCTGTCGGAGCGGTTCGGGGTGGAGGTCCCGTTCCTGCACGGTGGGGTCACCAAGACCGGCCGCGACCGCATGGTCGAGCGGTTCCAGGGCGACGGCGGGCCACCGATCATGCTGCTCTCGCTCAAGGCCGGTGGCACCGGGCTGAATCTGACCGCCGCCAATCACGTTGTCCATCTGGATCGCTGGTGGAACCCGGCGGTGGAGAGCCAGGCGACCGACCGGGCGTTCCGGATCGGGCAGCGGCGCGACGTGCAGGTCCGCAAGCTCGTGTGCGTCGGGACGCTCGAGGAACGCATCGACGGGATGCTCTCCACCAAGCAGGAACTGGCCGACCTTGCGGTGGGCACGGGCGAGCGGTGGATCACCGAGATGAGCACCGACCAACTCCACGACCTGCTCACCCTGGGCGACGAGGCGGTCGGTGAGTGAGGTGGTGGCGATGAGATGGGGACGGGCCCTCACGGACGCGCTCGAACGGACCGGTGGCACCGGACGGTTCGGTCGTGGCCGCAGCTACGCCCGCGCCGGCCGGGTGGTGGCGCTGCACATCGCGCCCGGACGGGTCAGTGCCGAGGTGCAGGGCAGCCAGATCGCGCCGTTCACGTCGGTGTTGACACTGCGCGCGTTCGACGACGACGAGACGGCGGCGTTCGTGGAGGCGGTGCGTGCCACGCCGGGCATGCTCGCGGCGCTCGCGTCCGGCACGGTGCCGCAGGAGCTCGGGCCGACGCTGTTGCCGGGCGGCAGCGGTGAACTCGACTTCGACTGCACGTGTCCCGACCCGGGCTGGCCGTGCAAGCACGTCGCGGCCGTCGCCTACCTGCTGGCCGAGCGGGTGGACCACGATCCCCTCGCGTTGCTCACCCTCCGTGGCCTGGACCTCGACACCCTGATCCGCGGCGTCGGCGCCGAGGACGAGGAGCCGTCGGGCAGCGGCGGCGACCACTTCGGCGACGGCGCACACCTGCCGGAACTGCCCGTGGTCGAATACTTTGCGGCGCCGGACGATCTCGACCCCGCGCTGCTCCGCAGGGTGCTGCAGGCCGACGCCGATGATCCGTCCGACGTCGTCGGTGCGCTACGTGACCTCGGCGGTTGTTACCGGGCGCTCGGCTCCCGCGATCCGCGGCGGTAGCGGCTCCTCGGCGAGGGTGACCACTGGGCGGGAGAGCCGATTTCTCGGTGCGATTCGCTGACCTAGCGTCGAGGGTGCTCGAGTGCGTTCTCGGGTGCCGTTGCCTGCTCGTGAACGAGTCGAGGAGATTCGCTGTGACCATCCATCCCGAAGTTGCTTCGATGCTGGCGGCGCTCGACGCCGGATTCCCCGACGTCACCGCGGTGCCGCCGGCCGAACTGCGTGACGTGATTCGCGCGCGCCGGGCCCCACTGCAGCGACAGCCCGACATGGGTGCCGTCCAGGAACGCACGATCGACGGTCCCGGCGGCGATCTGGCACTGCGCATCTACGTCCCGCATCACGCCGGGGTGGGCCTGCCGGTCGTGGTGTTCGCGCACGGCGGCGGCTTCGTCTTCTGCGATCTCGACAGCCACGACGAGTTCTGCCGCTCGATGGCACAGGGTGTGGGCGCCGTGGTGGTGGCGGTCGACTACCGGCTGGCCCCCGAACATGCGGCGCCGGCCGCCCACGACGACATGTATGCGGCCCTGGAGTGGGCGTCGAAGAATGCGGCCGAGTTCGACGGCGACGCGAACCGGATCGTGCTCGCCGGTGACAGCGCGGGCGGAAACCTCGCGACGACGGTCGCGATGGCGGCGAGGGACCGCGGCGGCCCGGCCGTCGCGGCGCAGGTGCTGCTGTACCCCGTGATCGACGACGACTTCGAGACCGAGTCCTACCGCCTGTACGGGGTCGGGCACTACAACACCACGTCGGCGATGAAGTGGTACTGGGCGCAGTACGCCCCGAACGGAACCGACGACGTCCGGCTCGTGCCGACGCGGGCGGACAGCCTGGCGGGGCTGCCGCCGGCGGTAGTCGTCACCGCGGAGCTGGATCCGCCGTGTTCGGCGGGTGACGCCTACGCGGCGCGGCTCGCCGCGGACGGGGTGCGGGTTCGGCACCGCCGCTTCGACGGCCTCTTCCACGGCTTCCTCACCATTCCGGCGCTGTCGTTCACCGCACCCGCCCGCGAGGAGGTCTGGGCGATGACCCGGGAGACGATCAGCGGCTGAGACCCAGTGCGGGCGTGGTGCCGCACCGTTCCATGACCTCGAACAGCTTGGCGTGCATGGACACCGCCTGCACCGGATCGAACCACGTGATGTTCGACGGATCGGCACGGTTGTGCAGTTCGAGCGGGTCGGTGTCGAGGTCGTACATCTCGAACTGCGGCGGTACCGCTCCGGCGGGATCGAAGTAGGCCGAGTACTTCCAGCGCCGGTCCCGGATCGTGCGCATGTGGTTGGGCTGGGTGACGATGTTCTGCCCGTCCGGGGTCGCGCAGTTCTGGTCGTCGTAGGTGAAGTGGACGACGTCCTGCACCTCGGCGCTCGGCGACTGCGGATGGGCGGACGCGTCGGCGACGACGGGCATCAGATCGACGCCCTTGAAGTCCCACACCGCGCGGTCCGGCACGCCGGCCAGCGTCGCGAGTGTCGGCATCACGTCGATCAGCGTCGCGAGGGCACCGGTCCGCACCGGTTGCGGGAACATCACCGGGTTGCTGATGACCATCGGCACGCGCAGGGTCTCCTCGTAGGCGTTGAACACCTTCTGCCGCAGCCCGCCGTGCGAGAGCCCCATCTCCCCGTGGTCCGACATCCGGATCACCACCGTCGAATCCCTTCTGCCGGGCTGGGATTCGAGCGCGTCGAGCACGGCACCGATGTGCTCGTCCACCACCTTGTGCATGTAGGCGTAGAAGTTGGCGTAGTTGGAGGCGGCGTCGGGACCGACCAGCGGTCCGAGCCCGGCGGCCAGCAGCAACTCCGACTGCACCTGCGCGGTGGGCTTGAAGTTCAGCGCGAGTTTCTCGTCGTACGTCGGCGGCAGCCCGATGCCCTGCTGGAAGATGCCGGGCGCGTCGGACCCGTAGTTGTCGCAGGTCCCGTTGATCGCGTCCCACGTCTGCGGGTACGCCAGGACGTCGTGCGGATTGACGAACGAGACGACGAGCGCGAACGGGCGGTCGTCACCGGGGTCGAGGCCGTGCAGGAAGTCGACGGCCTCGGCGGCGTAGCGGCTGTCCAGATCGGCGCACCCGCCGCCGAAGTGGTCGGGATTCGTGTCCTGGCCGCCCTCGGGTGGAATCCAGCCGCGGAAGCCGTACGCGGCGAGATCCGCGCTGGACGGGTCGCCGCCGTCGGCGCCCTTGCTCATGTGCCACTTGCCGCGGTAGTGGACGTTGTAGCCGGCCGAGTCCAACAGCTTGGCCATGTTCTGGATGTCCAGCGGCAGGGTCGGCTCGGTGGGGGAGACCGTCCCGCCCTCGGTGAGCGTCGCGGTGACGCCGTGCTGCGCCGGGTAGAGGCCGGTGAAGAACGTGCTGCGACTCGGCGAGCACATCGCCGCGTTGCAGAACGAGTTGTCGAACGACAATCCGGTGTCGGCCAGCCGTTTACGGTTGGGCAGGTTGGCATCCGCCCATCCCTCGGGCCAGAACATCGGCCGGCGTTCCTGGTCGGTGATCACGACGACGATGTTGGGCCGGTGCGGCACGCTGCCGGGCTGCTGGGCGCGTGCCTGTTGCGGGGAGGCGTCCGCCCGCGCGGCGGTCGCGGCCATGCCGGCGAGCAGCAGCGCGCCGGCCCCGCCCATGAGGGCGCGACGGCTCAGCGGGTGATCGATCGCGTCGGATAGCGGTGCGCTCGGGGAGTCCATCGGGTGTTCTCCATCCTGCAGGGCAACGGCGTGAGGCAGGCGTACGGATCGTCATTCTCACCCACGTTCACGGCCCTGAGCTGCGGTTCGGGCAATTGTCGGGATCAATCCCTGGACTTACATGGACTTCCAACTATAGGATCAGCGAAGAATGTTGGAGGTGACGTGTGTCTCCTCCTGCTCCCCGCAGCGACCAGCAAAGGACGGGTCCGGACCATGAGCGTTCGAGAGCTCTCTCATTTCATCGGCGGCAAGCGCATCCCCGGGACGTCGGGTCGATTCGCCGACGTCTACGACCCCAACACGGGTCGGGTGCAGGCGCGGGTGCCGCTCGCGGACCAGGCCGAGACCGAAGCCGTGATCGCGAATGCCGTTGACGCGCAGCGCGAGTGGGCGTCGTGGAATCCGCAGCGCCGGGCGCGGGTGCTGATGCGGTTCCTGCAGCTGATCCAGGAGGAGATGGACCCGCTCGCGCGGCTGCTGTCCGCCGAGCACGGCAAGACCTTCGCCGACGCGAAGGGTGACATCCAGCGCGGCCTCGAGGTGGTCGAGTTCGCCACCGGTATCCCGCACCTGCTCAAGGGTGAGTACACCGAGTCCGCGGGCAACGGCATCGATGTGTTCTCGATGCGTCAGCCGCTCGGTGTCGTCGCCGGCATCACGCCGTTCAACTTCCCGGCGATGATTCCGCTGTGGAAGGCCGCCCCCGCCCTGGCCTGCGGCAACGCGTTCATCCTCAAGCCGTCCGAGCGGGACCCCTCGGTGCCGCTGCGCCTGGCGGAGTTGTTCCTCGAGGCGGGGCTGCCGCCGGGGGTGTTCAATGTCGTCAACGGCGACAAGGGTGCGGTGGACGTGCTGCTCACCGATCCGCGGGTCAAGGCCCTCGGCTTCGTCGGCTCCACCCCGATCGCGCAGTACATCTACGAGACGGCCGCCGCGCACGGCAAGCGCGCGCAGTGCTTCGGCGGTGCCAAGAACCACGCGATCGTGATGCCCGACGCCGACCTCGATCAGGTCGCCGACGCCCTCGTCGGTGCCGGCTACGGCTCCGCCGGTGAGCGCTGCATGGCGATCTCGGTCGCGGTGCCGGTCGGTGAGGAGACCGCCGACGCGCTCGTCGCGAAGCTCACCGAACGGGTCGGCAAGCTGCGGATCGGCCGGTCCGACGACGACGAAGCCGACTTCGGCCCGCTCGTCGGTGCGGACGCGCTCGCCCGGGTGAACGACTACGTGCAGATCGGTGTCGACGAGGGTGCCGAACTGGTGGTCGACGGCCGCGGCTTCGCCCTCGACGGTCACGAGGACGGATTCTTCGCCGGCGCAACGCTGTTCGATCGCGTCACGCCGGACATGCGGATCTACAAGGAGGAGATCTTCGGGCCTGTCCTGCAAGTGGTCCGCGCCCACGACTACGAGGAGGCGCTGCGCCTGCCGTCCGAGCACGAGTACGGCAACGGTGTCGCGATCTTCACCCGTGACGGTGACACCGCCCGCGACTTCTGTGCCCGCGTCGACACCGGCATGGTGGGCGTCAACGTCCCGATCCCGGTGCCGATCGCCTACCACACGTTCGGTGGGTGGAAGCGTTCCGGATTCGGCGACCTCAACCAGCACGGCCCGGACTCGATCCGCTTCTACACCAAGACCAAGACGGTGACGCAGCGCTGGCCGTCGGGCAAGAAGGAAGAAGCGTCGAACCACTTCGTCATCCCCACGATGGACTAGGGGAGCGGTCGTGTTCATCCTCACCGACGACGAGCGCGCGATCAGCGAGACCGCGCGCGACTTCGCCGCCGAATACCTGGCTCCCCACGCGATCGAGTGGGACCAGTCCAAGCACTTCCCGGTGGACGTGCTGCGCAAGGCCGGGACCCTCGGCATGGGCGGCATCTACATCCGCGAGGACGTGGGCGGCTCGGGTCTGACCCGACTCGACGGCGTCCGCATCTTCGAGCAGCTCGCGACGGGCTGCCCGTCGATCGCGGCGTACATCTCGATCCACAACATGGTGACGTGGATGATCGACGAGTTCGGCGACGACGAGCAGCGCCGGGGCTGGGTGCCCGCACTCGCCTCGATGGAACAGCTCGGCAGCTACTGCCTCACCGAGCCCGGTGCCGGCTCCGACGCGGCGGCTTTGAGCACCAAGGCTGTTCGCGACGGCGACGACTACCTGCTTACCGGCGTCAAGCAGTTCATCTCCGGTGCGGGCACCTCCGACGTGTACGTCGTGATGGCCCGGACGGGTGACGCCGGGGCCCGCGGCATCTCCGCGTTCATCGTGCCGAAGGACTCGCCCGGCCTGTCGTTCGGCGCCAATGAGAAGAAGATGGGCTGGAACGCGCAGCCCACCCGCCAGGTGATCCTCGACCAGGTGCGGGTGCCGGCGGCGAACCTGCTCGGCGGCGAGGGCGAGGGCTTCCGGATCGCGATGAAGGGGCTCAACGGCGGACGGCTCAACATCGCCGCGTGCTCGGTGGGGGGTGCGCAGGCCGCGCTGGACAAGGCGGTCGCGTACCTCGCGGAGCGGAAGGCGTTCGGATCGGCTCTGATCGAGTTGCAGGCGCTGCAGTTCCAGCTGGCGGACATGCGGATCGAACTCGAGGCCGCACGCACCCTGCTGTGGCGTGCCGCGGGTGCCTTGGATGCGGACACCGCGGACAAGGTCGAGTTGTGCGCGATGGCGAAGCGCTTCGCCACCGACACCGGTTTCGACGTCGCGAACAAGGCGCTGCAATTGCACGGCGGCTACGGCTATCTGGCGGAGTACGGATTGGAGAAGATCGTGCGTGACCTGCGGGTGCATCAGATCCTCGAGGGGACCAACGAGATCATGCGGGTCGTGGTGGCCCGCTCGGTCGTCGGATCGGCGGGTGCGGCGTGAGCGAACCCGAAGTCCTCGTCGAACGGGTCGGTGGCATCGGCCGCCTGACCCTCAACCGGCCCCGGGCGATCAATGCGCTCAACCACACGATGGTGCAGGCGATGGCGTCGGCGCTGCTCGAGTGGTCCGACGACGATTCCGTCCGCGCGGTGTTGCTCACCGGCGCCGGCGAGCGCGGCCTGTGCGCGGGCGGCGACATCGTCTCGATCTACCACGACGCCCGCGAGGGCGGTAGCGGCTCGCGGGACTTCTGGCGCGACGAGTACGTGCTCAACGCCGCGATCGCCCGCTACGGCAAGCCGTACATCGCGATCATGGACGGCATCGTGATGGGCGGCGGTGTCGGCGTCTCGGCGCACGGCGACGTCCGGATCGTGACCGAACGATCGATGATCGGAATGCCCGAGGTGGGTATCGGTTTCGTGCCCGACGTCGGCGGCACGTACCTGCTCTCGCGGGCACCCGGTGAACTCGGCACCCACATCGCGCTCACCACGGCGCGCCTGACGGCGGGCGACGCGCTCGCGTGCGGGTTCGCCGACCATTTCGTGCCGTCCGATCGGCTCGGCGAATTCGAGCAGGCGCTGGCCGACGGCACGGTCGAGGACACGCTGGCGCAGTTCGCGCAGGCTGCCCCGGCGTCGGAACTGGCGGCGCAGCGGAACTGGATCGACGCGGCGTACGCGGCGGACACCGTCGAGGAGATCGTCGCGAACCTCCGCGCGAGCGAGGTGCCCGAGGCGCAGGCCGCCGCGGAGCAGATCCTCGCCAAGTCGCCGACCGCCGCGAAGGTGACATTGCGGTCGCTGCGGCGGGCGCGGGAACTCGGCAGCCTCGAAGCGGTGCTCGATCAGGAGTATCGGGTGTCGTTGGCGTGCCTGCAATCCCACGATCTCGTGGAGGGCATCCGGGCGCAGGTGGTAGAGAAGGACCGTAGGCCCGCATGGTCGCCGGTCGCCCTCGAAGCGGTCACCGACGAACACGTGGATCGGTTCTTCGAGACGCTCGGCGCGGCCGAACTGGGCCTCGCCGACGCACTGACGAGTGGGGAGGGCACGCGATGAGCAGCACGGACGTCACGGTCGGATTCGTCGGGCTGGGGCACATGGGCGGCCCGATGGCGGCGAACCTCGCCAAGGCCGGCTACCGGGTGAACGGTTTCGATCTGGTGCCCGCGGCCCTCGAACAGGCGACCCGCGACGGCATCACCGTCGTGGACTCGGCGGCTGCGGCGGCCACCGACGCCGACGTCGTGATCACCATGCTGCCCAGCGGCAAGCACGTGCACGACCTCTACGAGGGTGGACTGCTGGCCGCGGCGCGCCGGGGCACCCTGTTCGTCGACTGCTCCACGATCGATGTCGCCGACGCCCGCACCGCACACGAGATGGCCGAGCAGACCGGACATCGAAGCCTCGACGCGCCCGTGTCCGGTGGTGTCATGGGCGCCGCTGCCGGGACCCTCGCGTTCATGGTGGGCGGGGACGACGAGGACTTCGAGGCGGCCCGGCCGCTGCTCGAGGTGATGGGCCGCAAGGTGGTTCACTGCGGCGGTCCGGGTGTCGGTCAGGCCGCGAAGATCTGCAACAACATGATCCTCGGCGTCTCGATGATCGCGATCAGCGAGGCGTTCGTGCTGGGGGAGAAGCTGGGCCTGAGCAACCAGGCGCTGTTCGACGTGGCGTCCAACGCGTCGGGGCAGTGCTGGGCGCTCACCACCAACTGCCCGGTCCCCGGACCGGTGCCCACGAGCCCGGCGAACAACGACTACGAGCCGGGATTCGCGGCGGCGCTCATGGACAAGGACCTCGGTCTGGCCGCGAACGCGTTGCGCACCAACGGGGTCGACGCCGAACTCGGTATGCGGGCCGCCGAATTGTATCGGCGGTTCCACGAGACCGGGCACGGCGGCGAGGACTTCTCGGCAATCATCAGGGACATCAGGGACAGGTCGAACGGAGACACGCGATGACGGATTACGAGACCATTCTGGTCGGACGCACGGGGCGGGTCGGCACGATCACGCTCAACCGGCCGAAGGCGCTCAACGCGCTCAACGCGCAGCTGATGTCGGAGGTCGTGGCGGCCGTCGACGAGTTCGAGCGTGACCGTGGTATCGGCGCCATCCTCATCACCGGTTCGGAGCGCGCCTTCGCGGCGGGCGCCGACATCAAGGAGATGCAGAGCAAGTCGTTCATGGACATGTACCTCGACGACTGGTTCTCGGCATGGGACCGGCTGGCCGCGGCCCGCAAGCCGATCGTCGCCGCGGTCGCCGGCTACGCGCTCGGCGGCGGCTGTGAGCTCGCGATGATGTGTGACGTGCTGCTCGCCGCGGACTCGGCGAAGTTCGGGCAGCCCGAGATCAAGCTCGGCGTGCTCCCGGGTATCGGTGGCTCGCAGCGCCTCACCCGCGCGATCGGCAAGGCCAAGGCGATGGACCTGTGCCTGACCGGGCGGACGATGGACGCCGAGGAAGCCGAGCGTGCCGGTCTGGTGGCCCGGGTGATCCCGGCGATCGACCTCATGGACGAGGCGATCGCGACGGCATCGAAGATCGCCGACATGTCGCTGCCGATCGCGATGATGGTCAAGGAATCGGTCAACCGCGCGTTCGAGTCGACGCTGACCGAGGGCGTGCGTTTCGAGCGGCGAGTGTTCCACTCGGCGTTCGCAACCCAGGACCAGAAGGAAGGCATGGCCGCCTTCACCGAGAAGCGGGACCCGAGCTTCGGGCACCACTGACAGCTCTTCGGCAGCGCGGCCCCGCATCGTTCGACGATGCGGGGCCGCGCTGCGTTCCGGGTTGACTCAGTGCCACTTGCCGGGCTGGTCCCCGGTATCGAAATCGCCTGCCTGATGACGCAGTTCGGTGAGCACCCGGATCAGCGAGTCCAGCTGGTCGGGTGCGAGGCCGGGATCGGCGAAGACCTGCGCATTGAGCGCCTCCGTCGCCCGCAGGGCCAGGTCGCGGCCCTCGTCGGTGATCTCGATGAGCGTGGCGCGGCGGTCCGTCGGGTGCGGCACCCGACGAACCAGTCCCGCGTCCTCGAGACGGTCGACGGCATTGGTGACGCTCGTCGGGTGTACCTGCAGGCGGGCGCTGGCCTTCGCCATCGGCAGTGCACCGGATCGGGTGAACGTCAGCAGCGTGAGCAGTTCGTAGCGGGAGAAGGTGAGCCCGAACGGTTTCAGGGCCTTCTCGACGCGGGCCATCATGATCTGCTGTGCCCGCATCAGCGACGTCACCGCGGCCATACCGTCGGCCACTGCGCCCCAGCCGTGGTGCGTCCACTGACGGTGCGCTTCCTCGATCGGATCCAGCGGCAGTGGTGACGGTGACGGCATGCGTCGATCATCCCATGCGGCGCTCCGCCGATCGACCGCTGTCCCATCCCGAAACACGCTCGGACGTGCCCCGAGGGCAGGCGGCGGCGGCATCCGGTCTGTCCGATTCGGCTAGGCTGGCCCGGACCGTGGACCGCAGAGACAGAGCGTGAACGAGGAGGAATCTCATGGGATTTTGGGATCAGCTCAAGGCCAAAACTCAGGAAATGAGCGGACAGCTTCAGACGAAGACCGCGCAGTTCAAGAACAAGGAATTCGCGAACGGCTCCATGGCGATGTGCGCGTTGATCGCGGCCGCCGACGGCAGCATCGACCCGGCCGAGCGTCAGAAGACCGCGGCGCTCATCATGAACAACCAGTCGCTGCAGGTGTTCGACTCCTCCGAACTGCGGGAGAAGTTCGACTGGTACTGCGACAAGCTGGCCGGCGACTTCGACTTCGGCAAGGTCGAGGCCACCGCGACCATCGGCAAGCTGAAGTCCAAGCCCGAACAGGCACGCGCGGTCATCCAGATCGGCATCATCATCGGCGGCGCCGACGGCAACTTCGACCAGCACGAGAAGGCGGCCGTCAAGGAAGCCTGCTTCGCGGTCGGCATCGACCCGGCCGAGTTCGACCTCTGAGTCACTGACCTCGTGCCCTCGGCGTTCGCGGATCCGCGAACGCCGAGGGCATTGTTCTGCCCGGAATCGGCTCGGGGCTCAGTGATACTCGATCCGGGCTCGCAGCAGTGCCCGTCGTCGGCTCGTACCGAGGTGGCGATGGTGATGACGGCGAGGCCCACGCAGTTGCCGGACATCGTGGTGGGCCTGCCGTACGAACTCGAACATGCGCTGTCCTCCCGTCGCTACGGGAGACGCTAGCGGTGCCGGGGACGAGAATCCTCACTCGTGGAGTGTGAGGTCCGAGCGGGTTTCGGCGCGACGGACATGCAGAAGCGGCGGGTCACGAGGGGTTCTCCACGTGACCCGCCGCTACCGTTCGGTCGAGGTCGGGGCTGCTACTTGCGCCCGGCCTGCCACTGCATGCCCCAGCCGTACGCGGCATCCAGGTCGGACTGGCTGCCGTTGATGTAGCGGACCAGGCGGTTGACGGTGATGCCGTTGCCGTTGTTCTCGAGCATCGCGATGGCGCAGATGCGGGCATTGTTGTCGGCCGAGTCGAGGCGGACCTCGACCTGCGGACCCACCGTCGGGAACAGCGTCACGACGCCGTCGACGGCCGCCCAGTTGGGGGCGCCCTGGTAGATCATCGCGAAGATGAGGACCCGCCGGAACATCTCCGGCCGGTCCAGGTTGACGTGCATGTTCTCGCCGCCGGAGACCGCGCCGCTCCGGTCGTCGCCATCGAGCTGGATGAAGGGGGCGGTGTCGAGTGCGCCGAAGCTGTTGCCCAGCGCCTGGATGACGCCCTTGGACCCGTCGGTCAGCTCGTACAGGCAGCCCAGGTCGAGGTCGACCCCACCGCCTCCGGTCAGCTTCGCGAAGAAGCCCTTCTTCTGGGGCTCGGCGCCCTGGGACCAGTTGAGGTTCACCCGCATCTTGCCCTGGCGCTCACCGGCCTTCGTGAGGCTGACCGACGGCGCGCTCTTGGTCAGGCTGATCTTGCTGAGGTTCACACCACCCTGCGGTGCCGGGTCGGCGGGGGGAGTGCTGGGACGACGGGTGTAGTCGATGGCCATCATGGGCTCCTAGGTTCGGGTCGGGTCAGCCGACTGCGGCGGGAGTGCGCTGGGAGATCGCGTCCCCGTCACCGTCGTTGCCGGCCTTGCGGTTACGCATCACGCTGGAGATGAACGCGGCTCCGATGAGGAGGATGCCGACGAGGCCGGTGATGAGCTCGTTGACGTGCACGCCGATCGACACGAGCAGGATCACCGAGAGGGCGCCGATGGCCCAGTGCGCGCCGTGCTCGAGGTAGACGTACTCCGACAGGGTGCCCTTGCGGACGAGGAACACCGTGATGGAGCGGACGAACATCGCACCGACGAAGCCGAGGCCGAGGGCGATGATGATCGGATCCGAGGTGATCGCGAAGGCGCCGATCACACCGTCGAACGAGAACGATGCGTCGAGGACCTCCAGGTAGAGGAACAGGAAGAAGCCGGCCTTACCGGTCGCCTTCGCCAGCTTCGACGGACCACGTGACGGTTCTGCTTCCTCGCCTTCCTCCGGCAGGTTGAACAACTCGCCCAGGCCGTTGACGACGATGTAGAGGATCAGACCCGCGACACCGGCCACCATGACGGTGCCCCGGTTCTCGTCGTCGGCGAACAGGAAGGCGGTGGCGAGCAGCAGCGCGCCGGCGACGACGACCTCGAGCTGATCGAGCTTGCCGATCTTGGCCAGCGGACGCTCGAGCCAACTGAGCCAGGTGATCTCACGGGACTCGAAGATGAAGTTCAGGAACAGCATCAGCAGGAACATGCCACCGAACGCGGCGATCTGCGGGTGCGCATCGGTGAGGATCGTCTCGTAACTCGCGCTGCCGTCGGGGAAGTACGCGGCGTCGTCGGCGGGCGGGTTGAGCGCCAGTCGCATCGCTTCGACCGGACCCAGGCCGGACGCGACCCAGACGATCACCAGCGGGAAGACCAGGCGCATGCCGAAGACCGCGATCACGATGCCGATCGTGAGGAAGATCTTCTGCCAGAACTCACTCATCCTCTGCAGGACGGTGGCGTTGATGACGGCGTTGTCGAACGACAGGGAGATTTCGAGGATGGACAGGATCGCGACCAGGAAGACGGCCTCGGGGCCGCCGTAGATCCCAGCCACGACGAGAGAGAGCGCAGTGACGACTAAGGAGACGCCGAAAATGCGGAGAACCATTGTGCGGCCGTTCTGTAGGGTCGCCGACCGCGGCGGCCGGCGTCAGTGTGGTGACTCGGTCAGCCGAGATTGACGCCGTAGTCGCGGGCGATGCCGGCCAGCCCCGACGCATAGCCCTGCCCGATGGCGCGGAACTTCCATTCGGCGCCACGGCGGTAGACCTCGCCGAAGACCATCGCGGTCTCGGTGGACGCGTCCTCGGACAGGTCGTAGCGGGCGAGTTCGATTCCGGTGTTCTGGTCGACGACGCGGATGAAGGCATTGCGGACCTGCCCGAAGGACTGGCCGCGCGCATCGGCATCGTGGATCGAGACCGGGAAGAAGATGCTGGTCACCTCGGTCGGCAGGGCGATCAGGTCGACGTTGATGACCTCGTCGTCGCCGTCGCCGTCGCCCGTGAGGTTGTCTCCGGTGTGCTCGACCGACCCGTCCGGCGATCGCAGGTTGTTGTAGAAGACGAAGTGCCGGTCGGAGAGGACCTTGCCGGTCGCGCCGGTCAGCAGAGCCGACGCGTCGAGGTCGTAGGCGACTCCGGTGGAGGCCCGTTCGTCCCAGCCGAGACCGACGGCGATCGTGGTGAGGTTGTCGGTCTGCTTCGAGAGGGAGACGTTGCCCCCCTTGGCGAGCGTGACGCTCATGGTCTGTTTCCTCTGTTGGCAGCGGATCGTGGATACCGGAACATGGACGAGTACAGGGAACGGAAGATGCTGGAGTGCAACATGTCCGGCCCCCTGTCGCGTCGGAGGTTCAGTTCCGGCCGCACGCGGCCGCGGGATCGGTGTCCAGATCCCGCGGCCGTGTGCGGAGGTGAAGCAGTGGAACGACTAGACGTTGACGCCGTAGTCGCGGGCGATGCCCGCCAGGCCCGAGGCGTAGCCCTGGCCGACCGCGCGGAACTTCCACTCGGCGCCGTGGCGGTACAGCTCGCCGAAGACCATCGCGGTCTCGGTCGAGGCGTCCTCGGACAGGTCGTAGCGGGCCAGCTCGTTGCCGTTGGCGCGGTCGACGACGCGGATGTAGGCGTTGCGGACCTGGCCGAACGACTGCGCGCGGGTGTCGGCATCGTAGATCGAGACCGGGAAGAAGATGCTCTCGATGTTCGCCGGAACGGCAGCGAGATCGACGTTGATGACCTCGTCGTCGCCCTCGCCCTCACCGGTGGTGTTGTCGCCGGCGTGCTCGATCGAGCCGTCGGGCGAACGCAGGTTGTTGAAGAACACGAAGTGCTGGTCGGAGACGGCCTTCTTGTCGGCGCCGGCGCCGATCGCGCTGGCGTCGAGGTCGAAATCCGTACCGGTGGTGCTACGCACGTCCCAGCCGAGACCGACTGCAACTGCAGTGAGGTTCGGCGCCTCTTTCGTGAGGGAGACGTTTCCGCCCTTGGTCAAGCTGACACCCATCGAGGAGTCCTTTCAGTGGTGTGGAATCCAGGCACCAACCTTCGGCCGCGTGCCCGAAATGCCGTTTTCAGGATCGTGCAACACCACAATATGCGGTGCGTCGGACATCGTGCCGCTGCGCCCAGCGTCACGTCGTCGATACGGGCAAATCCAGTACGATGCAGCGGTGGCCGGCAGATGGTCGGGGCGGATCTTCGGAGAGTCCCGCGACGAGGACGAGGCGATTCGCCGTGCCCGCGATGCCATGACCGCAGCGTTCCTCGACCTGGACGGCCGCCAGCGTATCGCCGAGTCGTCGGTTGCCGCATCGAATCGGCTGTTTCCGGACAAAGGGATCCTCCGGCAGTGGCAGTCGGTGCGTGACGGTTGCTACGAGGTCGGTACCCGATACCTCGAGCTGTGTGACGTCGCCGACACCGGTCGGGTCGCGGTCGCGGAGGTCGATGCGACGACGCGTGCACTGATCGACGCCGCCCATCGGGTGGACGGGTTCTACGGCGCGCACCGCGCGCACCTCGAGCATGCCGCGTCGTTGCTCGACGCGATCCCGCGGATCGCCGCGGAGGCGCAGGCCGCCGCCGAGGCGGCGCGGCGGAGCGCGGCGGGCCCGTATGCCGGCTACTCCTCGGTCCGTGCCGGTGTCGCCGCGATCGACGAGGCCTCGCTGCTCCTGGCCGGTGCCGTCGCCCAGGACGACGTGAATCGGGTCCGCGACGCGGCCGCCCGACTCAACGACGCGGTGGCCGAACTGGGGTCCGCGCTGTCGGCCGCGCCGGACCGCGAGCGCCAGGCGCGCCAGGCGCTGTCGTCGGTGACGACCCGGATCGCCGCGGTGCGGCACCGGGCCGGCGACCTCGGCCCCGCGTACTCGTCGATCCTGCGCGAGTTCAACGCCGCGAGTTCGGACGACCTGGTCGGCAACGACCGCGAGAGTGTTCGACTGATCGATCGTTCCCAGGCGCTGTTCGTCGAGGCCGAGTCGGCGCTCGCTGCGGGCGACCCCGACCTCGCCTTGGACCTGACGGCGAGAGTGCGTGCGACGCTGGCGGATGCGGAGGGCCTGGTCGACGCCGTGACCGATCGGCTTCGGCTGCTGCGCGAGGTACGTGCCGACCCGCGCGCGCGGGTCGATGCCGTACGCTTTCGGCTTCGAGACGCCCAGTTGTTGGCGGTCAATTCGGGTCTGGCGGCGGAGTGGGGGTCCGCGCTGGACGCCCAGATGGACCGGATCGAACGCGCCGCGGACCGCCTGACCGGAACGCATCCGGACTACTGGGCCTACGTCACCGACCTCGACGCCGTGTCGAGTTTCGTCGCTGGAATTGTGCAACGTATGAGAGGGCAGGCCGCCACACCATGACATGGGGGACCACTACCGAGTCCTGCGCGATGAGACATTTCCATCATCTCGACCCGGCGACCGCCGATGCGCTGTTCCTGCACCCGACCGAGGTGTTCGACGACAGTGCGGACCGGGAGCTGCTGGCCGTCGCGCTCGGTGCGACGCTGTACGTTCCGGCCACACGTGACGACCTCGCCGCGACGATCCTGCGTCGCCGCGACGAGGGCGTGATCTCGATGGTTCTCGACCTCGAGGACGCCGTCGCCGACGACGAGGTCGAGGCGGGCATGGCCAATGTCGTTGCGACGCTGGACGAACTCGCCGGGACCGTGGCGGCGAACATGCTGCTGTTCGTCCGGGTCCGCACGCCGGGCGGTATCCGGGCGATCGCGGATGCACTCACCACCGGCGTCGTCGCGTTGACCGGCTTCGTCGTCCCGAAGTTCACCAGCGCGAGCGGTGCCTTCCTCGACGAGATCGCGGGCGCGTCCGACCGGCTCGGCAAGCACCTGTACGTGATGCCGGTGCTCGAGTCTCCGGAGCTGGTGCACCGGCAGAGTCGCGACATCGAGTTGCACGCGGTCAGTGAACTGCTCGGCCGCCACCGCGACCGCGTTCTCGCGGTGCGGATCGGTGCGACCGACATGTGCAGCACGTTCGGGATCCGCCGGGATCGGGATCTCACCATCTACGACGTCCGGGTGGTCGTCGACGTCATCGCCGACGTCGTGAACTACCTGGGACGTGCGGACGGGAGCGGGTTCGTCATCACCGGGCCGGTGTGGGAGTACTTCGCCGATCACGAGCGGATGTTCCGGCCCATGCTCCGGGCCACCCCGTTCGCGGAGCAGGACGCGGTGCTCTTCCGGCAGCAACTCGTCAGCCGAGACCTGGACGGGCTGCTGCGGGAGATCGCACTGGATCGGGCCAACGGTATCCAGGGCAAGACGGTCATCCACCCGTCGCACGTCGCCGCGGTCCATGCGCTGTCCGCGGTCACCCACGAGGAATACCACGACGCACTCGACATCCTCGGCGGCGAGGACGTCGGCGGAGTGCAGGCGTCGGGATACAGGAACAAGATGAACGAGGTTCGCCCGCACCGGAACTGGGCTGAGGCGACGCTGCGTCGCGCGAGGGTCTTCGGTGTCACCAACAAGGGTGTGACGTTCGTCGACCTGTTGACCGCGTTGGTGGCCCGGTGACGGCCGCGCCGATCCAGCCGTGGGCGACACGCGAGTTCGGTCTGACACTCGACCATCTCGACTCGGAGGCCGGCTACACCGTCCCCCAGCTCGTCGAACCGGGCCTGCGCCGGAATCCGCGTCGTGCGCACCTGCTGGTGTCGACGGTCCTCGGCAAGCACCTGCCCACCGCGCCGGATGCCGTGATCGCGGCCGGTGACCGGCTCGGCGACCTGGTCCTGGCCGCGCTGGGAGTCCCCGCGAGTGACGAATCCCAGTTGGACGTCACCGTTCTCGGGTTCGCCGAGACGGCGACCGGTCTCGGTCACTGCGTCGCGACGCGGCTGCGGGCCCGCTGCTATCTGCACTCCACCCGGCGCGACGTGCCCGGGGCCGACACCTTCGCCGGGTTCGAGGAGGGGCATTCCCACGCCACCAGTCACCTCCTGCAACCCACGTCGCCGACCCTGCTGGCGGACGGCGGTCCGCTGGTGCTCGTCGACGACGAGATCTCCACCGGCGCAACCGCGATCGACGCGATTCGGGCCCTGCACGCCCGTCATCCCCGGGACCGCTACGTCGTCGCGTCGCTGGTCGACATGCGGACCGGCGGGCATCGCGACCGAACCGATGCCGCCGCCGCCGATCTCGGAGTGACCATCGACTTCGTCAGCCTCGCGAGCGGTCGAACCGTCCTCCCGGAGGGGCTGATCGAGCGGGTCGTCGCCCTACCCGACCCGGTGCTCAATCCGACCTCGGGGGACCGGGGCACGGTCGAGCGCATCGACGTGCCGTGGCCGGCGGCGGTGCCCGACGGCGGACGGCACGGCTTCCTGCACTCCGATGCGGCGGCCTTCGACGCCGCGATCGAGGCGGCGGCGACCGAGGTGGCCGGCCGCGTCGACCACGCCCGCCCCGCGGTCGTCATCGGTCACGAGGAACTGATGTACCTCCCGCTGCGACTGGCCGCGGCGCTCGCGGAGCGCGGCCTGGCGGTTCGGTTCCAGACCACCACGCGCTCACCGGCTCACGTGCTCGACGAGCCCGGCTACCCGCTGCGTCGCGGATACACCTTCGTCGCACCCGAACCGGACGACACCGCCGCCCGGTACCTGTACAACGCGCACTGGCCGGACGACCCGACGATCCGTCCGCTGCTGATCGTCGTCGCCGATTCTCCCGCCGACACCGATCGGATGCGCCGCCCGGGCGGGCTCCTCGACGTGCTGACCGGCGCGGGCAACGACGTCCTGCTCGCGGTGGTGCCGGCGTCGGATCCGCGGGTGCTGGCCCACACGCGGAAGGATCCCGCGTGACCGCGCCGCTGACCGGCCCCGACTTCGGTTCGTACCCGGCGGCCGACGTCCGCTGGTTGCTCAAGGATCTGTCCGGGGTGGATCTCGAGGCGGACGTCGCCGAACGCGAGCGACGCATCCAGTCGGGCCGCGCGCACTACGCGGAATCGTTGCCCATCGAGTACCAGCCGGATGCGCCGTACCGGGAACTGTTCGACAAGGTGCTGGTGGAGAGCGCCGAGCGTCTGGCCCGCGCGGTGGGCGTGGTCACCGAGCTCGTGCTCGCCGAGCGGGGCCACGACATCACTCTCGTCTCCCTCGCGCGTGCCGGCACGCCGGTCGGCATCCTGATGCGCCGGTGGGCGATGCACGCGCACGGGCTCGATCTGCCGCACTACGCCGTGTCGATCGTCCGCGATCGGGGGATCGACACCGCTGCGCTGGACTATCTTGCTGCCCATCATGATCCGGCGTCGGTTGTGTTCGTCGACGGTTGGACCGGGAAGGGGGCGATCACGCGGGAGCTCGAGGCGGCGCTGACGGCCTACGCCGCTGCGGGTGGGGCGGTGTTCGACCCCGACCTCGCGGTCCTGGCCGATCCCGGCTCGTGCGCGCGCACCTACGGCACCCGCGACGACTTCCTCATCGCTTCGGCGTGCCTCAATTCCACGGTCTCCGGACTCGTCTCGCGCACCGTTCTCAACGATGCGCTGATCGGCCCCGGCGAGTTCCACGGCGCCAAGTTCTATCGCGAACTCGCCGCCGCCGACGTGTCCAACGACCTCCTCGACTCGATCGGCGCCTGGTTCGCCGATGTCCGGGACGCGGTCGCGGAGGAGACGGTCGCGATCCGACGCGGCGATCGCACACCCACCTGGGCCGGCTGGGCCTCGGTCGAGGAGATCCGCGCCCGGTACGACATCTCGACGGTCAACTACGTCAAACCCGGTGTGGGGGAAACCACCCGGGTGCTGTTGCGCCGCGTCCCGTGGAAGGTGCTGGTGCGGGATCTCGATGCACCCGAACACGCCCACATCCGGCTGCTCGCAGCGGCCCGGGGTGTCCCGGTCGAGGCGGTGCCCGACCTCGCCTACTCCTGTATGGGCCTGATCAAGGATGTGACATGACCGTGCTCGTCGCCACCGATCTGGATCGGACGATGATCTATTCGCGGGCCGCGATGGGCCTGGATCCGACGGCCACCGAGTCGGATCTGCGGTGTGTCGAGCACTACGACGGCGCGCCGCTGTCGTTCGTCACCGAGACCGGGGCGGCACTGTTGGAGGCCGTGGCCGCAGCCGCGGTTCTGGTTCCGACGACGACCCGCACGATCGCGCAGTTCCGGCGCATCACCCTGCCCGGCGGGCCCTGGCGGTTCGCGATCACCAGCAACGGCGGCAACATTCTCGTCGACGGCGTCCCGGATGTGCGGTGGCGGACCGACATCGACGACGCCACGCGGCGCGCGGGCGCCGGACTCGACGAGGTCACCGCCGCCCTGCGCTCGCGGATCAGCGACGAGTGGGTCCGCAACTGCCGGGTCGCGGACGAGCTCTTCTGCTACCTGGTGGTCGATCTCGCCGCCT
Source organism: Prescottella defluvii (assembly GCF_000738775.1). Lineage (GTDB taxonomy): Bacteria > Actinomycetota > Actinomycetes > Mycobacteriales > Mycobacteriaceae > Prescottella > Prescottella defluvii. Next base: position 43,291 of record NZ_JPOC01000028.1, on the reverse strand, counting down.
TGCCGGACACCTTCCTCGCCGAGTGGGGTGCATGGTGCGGTGCGCGTGGCTGGAACGTCTCCCGTCAGGGCCGCAAGATCTACACGATGCCGAACGCGGTGTCGAAGGGTTCCGCGGTGGCCGAGGTTCGCCGACGTCTGATCGCCGACGGCTCCATCACCGCGGACGCGTCGACGCTCGCGGCCGGGGACGGCGCGCTCGACGCCGACATGCTCGCCGCAGCCGACGCCGCGATCCGGCCACGGCACGGCGAACTCGACTCGCTCGACTGGCAGCACCCCAACCTGACGGTCACGGCCGGCCGCGGGATCGCCGCCGGGGAGGAAATCCTGCGCTGGTTCCTGCGTCGCGCCGACAACGACGCGGCCGTGGCGGCCGTGTCGAACCCGTCGATCTCACCCACGTAGACCTCCGGGGCCGAGGCCCTGCAGTGGCGTGACGGCCTCGGGAACAACGGAAGGGCCGGGCTCCCTGGGGAACCCGGCCCTCACGTGGAGGCGATGCTCAGCTGAGCGCGCTGATCTGCTGGATCAGCGGGAGGATGACCTTGATGACGTCGATGACAGCGCTGAGCGTGGAAGAACCCATTTTCAATCCTCTGGAGTGAGCTGGTGGATGTGGCTGGACGCCACTGGATCTAGAAGTTAGCAGGCGGATGCCGGATGTGGGTGACCTAGATCGAAACGTTCGAACGTTCGTTCAGTTGGTGTCGAGTGGCCGGGCATGGCCGGACGCCGCCCGTCAGCCCCTGACGTCGGTGCCGCGCGCGGCGGCGACCAGGGCCCGGCCGTCTTCGAATCGCAGGAAGCCGGCCGTGACCGCGCGATCGGTGGCCTCCGCGAACTGTGCGAGGTAGCTGTCCCGGGTCGGGTACAGCGCGGCCAGGGCATCCGCGTCGAGCGCGACCGTGGCGCCGTTGTTCGGGACGTGGACGGTCTCGCCGGTGAGCGTCGCGACCGGGACATCGACGTGGGGTGTGCGCACGCCGCCCCGGGCGTTGCCGTGTTCGTCACGCACGATGCCGGTATCGGTGGTCGTGATCGGTGCGGCCGACGGGGGAGCGGTGCCGTCGTTCACCCACGTGTTGAGCGAACGGAGCGCCGCGGACACGACCTGCGCCTGCGGGCCGTCGTTGACGACCGGGATGGCCGCACTCAGATCCTTGATGGTGCCGAACTGGGCGGTGTACTGCGGGTAGAGGATGCGCAGGGCGTGCGCGTCGGAGTGCGCGGTGCCGGCGATCTCCCACGTCCGGATGCGATCGGTGTCCGGTTGGCGGGCCGCGACGAACGACCGCGGGCCGGGTCCACCGCCGAGTTCGAACAGTTCGGTCTCGGTGACGACCTGGAACACCGGGACGTCCAGGTCCGTCCGGACCCGAGCGGGCGCGACGACCGCGGGGCCGTCGGGTCCATCGAGAGCGGCGATACCGGAACCCGATCCGAGCGGTGCGCCGAATCCGGCGCGGCTGTGGACGAAGAGTCCGTCGAAGACCCGGGCACGTGGCTGGATCGCGTTGGCGTACGTCAGCATCCGGAACCCGGACTGCGACTGGCCCACCGCGATCAACTTCTCCACGGTCAGCCCGGCGAGCGGCTCGGCACCGCGCGGTGCGCGCAGTGCCGAACCCGCCTGCGAGAAGATGTCGTACGAGTAGGCGTCGCCCGGGTGGTGCAGCGGCCCGTAACGCTGCGGATCCCATGCCTTGAGGCCGACGACGTTGGGGCCCAGCGGGCTGCCGCCGGTGCTGTTGACGCCTGCGGCCTGGGCGGAGACACCCACCCAGGCGTAGCCCTGCAGCAGTTCGGAGTGCATGTAGCCGAAGTCGACATCCACGTCGATGTTGCCGCTGACGTTGAGCCACTCCACGACGACGGTGCCGTTGAAACGACTCGGATCCTTCGGCGCCCGCACCAGCAGTCGCGTCCGGTACGGGGCCTGCCCGGCCTCGGACACTCCCCACCGGCCGTCGGACTCCCACGGGCCGTCCTCGCGGTACGCGGCGGCGGTGCCGCTGAGGAAGAACTCCTGCTCGGTGTAACCGGCGGCGGTCAGGTCGACGGAGGTCGCAGTCCCCGGAGCGCTGCGCCTCCCCCCGGGCAGTCCGTCGCGGTCGGTGTCGAATCGTCTTGCGTGCAGGAACATGCGGATCGAGCCTCTCTGGCAGGGGCTGCGCCGTTGCAGCCCCCATTTCTGAAACTTAACGCTCTTGTGTGGCGACGATCACACTGGTGTCTCGCTGGGTGGGACTCCCGCTCGGTTCAGCCTCCGGCGTAGTCCCCGAACCGCGCGTCGACCTCCGCGGCGGTGAGCCCGTACTCCTCGAGCGTGTACCGGTGTGCCGGTTTGCGGTTGCCGGAACGGCTTTCGGCGTGCATGTCCGCCATCTCGCGGTGCGCCTGCTCGGACATCGGAATCGAGAAGTGGGAGTAGATCTTCTCGACGGTGCCCAACGGGTCGCCGACGAAGTCTCCGTAGTCGATGTCGATGAACTGCGCGGGGTCGTAGTTCGCCCGGGCCGCGGTGAAGTCCTCGAGGCCGCGCGCCCACAGGTCCAACTGGCTGCGGCCGATGACCTCGCCGCGGAACTTGTTCGACCAGCCCTCGGTGGCTTGCTCGGCGAGACTGCACACCGACGGGATGATGGTGCTCGGCGGGCGGTGGGTCTGGACGATCAGTGCGTCGGGGTAGACGGCCATCAACTCGTCGAGCGCGAACAGGTGGCTCGGGTTCTTCAGAACCCACCGTCGTTCCTGATCGGGCATGCCGATGAGCTGCAGGTTCTTCTTGTGCCGGGCGTACGCGTTGGTCCAGTCCTGACCCTCGAGCCATGCGGAGTACGTCGGGAGGTTCGCCAGGCACTCGTACGACACCGACTTGAAGGTCTGCCGCAGCAACTGCCAGCACTCCTCGACCTCGCCGGCCGACATGTAGTGCACGCCCATGAACTCGGGGTGATCGATGTGGTGCCGGCTGAACTGCTGCTCGATCGCCTGGAACACCGGGTTGGATTCCCACGTGTCCCGCGGCGGTCGTGGCTGCGGCATCTCGGTCAGCCACATCTCCAGACCCTGATGCGCCGGGTCGACGGTGAGCAGTCTGTGCAGCGCGGTGGTGCCGGTGCGCGGCAGTCCGGTGACGAAGATCGGACGTTCGATCGGGACGTCGGCGTGCTCCGGGAACTGCTTCCAGGCCGCCTCGCTGAGGAGTCGCGCAACGAGCGCGCCGCGCAGGAAGACTCGGGAGATCTTGCTGCCGAACGGCGTCAGATCCTCGTCGCGGGCGTACGAGTCGAGTAGTACGCCGAGGGCCTCGGTGTAGTCGTCGGTGCCGAAGTCTTCGAGGCCGGTCATCCGGGTGGCGGACGCGTGCAGGTCCTCGACGGTGCCGACGGAAGTGCGTTCAGTCATGGTGCTCCGGGTTTCTCTGTGTTTGTCCGGTCATTCCGCGGTTTCACTCCTAGTGGTGGAATTCGCCGCAGTTGACGTCGAGGCACTGGCCGGTGATCGCGCTCGCCATCGGCGAGGCCAGGAAGATCACTGCGGCCGCGACCTCGTCGGTGGTCGGAAGCCGCTTGAGGTCGCTGTTGGCGGCGGTGTGCTCGTAGATCTGGTCGACCGTGATGCCGAACTTCTCGGCCTGGTGCTCGAAGTACTTCTTCAGGGTGTCGCCCCAGATGTAGCCGGGAGCAACGGAATTGACGCGGATTCCCTGCGGGCCGAGTTCGGTGGCGAGGGACTGCGACATTGCGAGCAGGGCAGACTTGGCAAGCTTGTAGCTGCCGTACCGCTCCTGCGAGTGCCGCAGCACCATCGAGTTCACGTTGACGACCGCGCCCTTGGACTCGGCCAAGGCCGGGGTGAACAGTTGGGTCAGGCGCAGCGCGCCGAGCACCGTCAGCTCGATCGTGTCCCGGATGTGCTGGAAGTCGGTGCGGCCGAAAGGCTTCATCGACGGAACCGTGAACGCGTTGTTGATCAGGCCGTCGATCCGGCCGAACGCGTCGGTGGCAGCGGCGAGCAGATGTGCGGCCGAGGCGTCGTCGGTGATGTCGGTCGACACCGTCACCGCGCGGCGACCGAGGTCGGTGACCTCCTTGGCCACCTCGTCCAGTCGCTCCTGGGTACGCGCGGCCAGCACCAGGTCGGCGCCGGCCTCGGCGCAGCGCAGCGCGAGGGTGCGGCCGAGCGCCGGGCCCACACCCGAGATGACGATCACCTTGTCCTGCAGAAGATTTGTCATTGTCTACCCCAGCATCCGGTCGGCGACGGCGGCCCGACGCGCCGCGATGCGGGCGGCGAAGTCCTCCGGCGTGATCTTGTTGTGTTCGTGGAAGGGAAGTTTCGAGGCGACCTCGTCGAGCGTGACCACCTCGACGGTCGGGCCGTCGGCGGGTGTGAACTCCCGCGACGTCCGCTGCCACCGGAACTGCAGGTAGCCGCGCGGATGGCCGAGTGCCTCGAGCCAGTTGGTCACACCCGGATTCTGCTCGCTCAGGACCATTCGGATCATTCCGTCCGGATCGACCTGCGCCTGGGTGTTGTTCAGTGACGTCTGGTGATCGACATAGTCGAGCGAGATGTACCACAGGCTGCCGAGCTGGAAACCCTGGTACGGCGCATCGGATTTCGGGACCGTGATGATCATCGCCTCGTCGTCGGCGAGTTCGTAGTGGCCCACCGACGAGTACTGCGTGGCCAGGCCGCCCGGGGTGAGCCGCGGCGGCGTCATCGTGTTGACCGGCAGGTTGTCGTAGAACCACTGGGGGAACTGCAGCCACGTCTTGACCCGGCTGACCAGCGCCTTGCCGGCGCGGGAGAACCGCTTCTCGGTCTCCTCCTTCGTGAGCGGCGGCGCCGGGACACCGATCCGGTCGGTGCGTTCGATCCGGATGCTGCCCCGCTTCTGGCTCCAGTCGCTGTAGACCTCACGCACCACCAACTGCGTCGAACCCGGCGCGAGCGTGAAGTGGTTGCGTCGCCCGTCCGCCGGGCCGGGACCGAAGGTGGCGACGAACGTGCCGTCGTCCTCGATGTGAAGTTCCCGGTCGTCGAAGGCGATCTCGCTGCCGGGCACGTTCGCGTTGGTGTAGTTGCCGCTCAGGACCTGGAAGCTCAGGTCGGCGGTGGTGCCACGGGTTCCCGTGACGATGTACTCGGCGTCGTCGTTGATGCGGGCGCCGAAGTACAGGGTGTCGGGATTGTCGAGCCCCATCTTCGTGAACGGACCGGTGCCCTGGATGAAGTTCGGATGCGTCTTCTCGGTGGCCCACGCGGCGTGGACCGTGGCGAGGATGCCTCCGGCGAGGTACTGGTACCCCTCGAGCAGGTCCTGTTCGGTCCGGATGTGCGGGGCGCTCTCGACCAGCTTCTCGGCCTCCGCGATGGCCTCGGCCAGGGGATCGGTGAGCACGGACGGCTCCTTCTTGTGGTGGTACATATATGTACCCATGTGGTAGACCTGATGTGATTTCGACCATAGAACGTGTTCCAGGGAGTGGTCAATGAATTCGCGAGATTCCGGCGTGGCGGGGCCGGGGATCGGCCTGCCGAACGAAGGTTCGGCGGAGGCCGGTCGCCGCTCGCCGCCGACCGAACGCGTCGTCCAGGTGCTCGACTACCTCGTGGCACGACCGGACAAACGGTTCGGGCTCTCGGAACTTTCTCGGGCGCTGCAGATCTCGAAACCGACCTGCCTGGGGATCCTCGGTGCGCTGGTCGGTGGCGGGTACCTCACCCGCGATCCGGAATCGAAGGTCTACGGACTCGGCCCCGCCCTGATCGCCGCCGGCCGGGCGGCGCAGCACGGCTTCGCGATGGGACCGATCGCGCGGGCACGCCTCGACGAACTCACCGCGGAATTCGGAACCACCTGCACGGCGTCGACCGTGGTGGGCGACCAGATCACGGTGCTCGAGGTGACCGCGCCGTCGGGCGCGCCCACGATGGCGCGCGTCGGACAGGTGTACCCGTTCGCGCCGCCCGTCGGGCTGATGTACGTGCTGTGGGCCAGCGACGAGTCTCTGGAGGCGTGGCTGCGGCGCGAACCCGCGCTGCCGGTCCGCTCGGATCGTGAGCGCCTGCGCCGCGTCGTCGACGAGTGCCGGGATGCCGGCTACCTGGTGGAGACGCTCACGACGGTGGGGCAGCGGCTGCATTCACTCATGGCCGGCGTCGTCACGCGCGATCTCCCGCCCGAGATCCGCGAACTGCTCGGCGAGGTCGTGTCGAGCCTCGGCGAGCGCGTCTACCTGGCGCGGGAGGATCACGACGGCGGCGAGCATCCGGTGAACCTCATCGCCGCGCCCACCTACGACGCCGAAGGGAACCAGGCGCTGGTCCTGACGCTGTACGTCGGCGCCACGATCGGGAGCGAGGAGATCGAACGGCGCGCGGCCGCCCTGACGGCGGCGGCCGACGCCGTCACCGCGGAGGTCGGCGGGCGGCGGCCGGTCCGGGCCCGGTGCCCCTGACGGCCGAATGTCGCATCGGTGCGGTCCAGCTGAACGCATGTGACATTCGGTCGCGGGCCGACGAACGTTGACCGTGCCTGGAAACGCGTCCTATTCTCGGCGGACGCTTCAGGGTCGAGAATGGGTACCGAAGTCGAAAGCGAGCTGCAGATGAGTGGCCTGCAATCCCCGCCGGCCTACGAGCTCTCCCATCTCGGGGCGCTCGAGGCCGAAGCCGTCCACGTCTTCCGCGAGGTCGCCGCCACCTTCGAGCGTCCCGTCCTGTTGTTCTCCGGCGGCAAGGACTCCGTGGTGATGCTGCACGTCGCGGCCAAGGCGTTCTGGCCGGCGCCGCTGCCGCTGCCGGTGATGCACGTCGACACCGGCCACAACTTCGACGAGGTGATCGAGTTCCGCGACCGGACGGTGGAGCGACTCGGCCTGCGGCTCGTCGTCGCGAGCGTCGAGGACGACATCGCTGCGGGGCGGGTCGTCGACGAGACCGGCCCGCGGGCGAGCCGCAACCGCCTGCAGACGCATTCGCTGCTGCGCGGCATCCGGGAGAACAAGTTCGACGCCGTGTTCGGCGGCGCCCGCCGCGACGAGGAGAAGGCCCGCGCCAAGGAACGGGTCTTCAGCTTCCGGGACGAGTTCGGGCAGTGGGATCCCAAGGCGCAGCGGCCCGAGCTGTGGAACCTCTACAACGGCCGGCACCGCCGCGGGGAGCACATCCGGGTGTTCCCGTTGTCGAACTGGACCGAACTCGACATCTGGCAGTACATCGCCTCGGAGGAGATCGAGCTGCCGTCGCTCTACTACGCGCACCGCCGCCCGGTCGTCGAACGAGACGGAATGCTGTTGGCGCGCTCTCGGTTCCTGACGCTGCTGCCCGGAGAGGAGCCTCGGGAGTCGCTCGTCCGATTCCGCACCGTCGGTGACGCGACGTGCACCGGCTGCGTCGAGTCGACGGCCGCCACCGCGGCGGAGGTGGTGACCGAGGTGGCCGCGAGTCGCATCACCGAGCGCGGTGCCACCCGTGCCGACGACCGGATCTCCGAGGCCGGCATGGAGGACCGCAAGAAGGAGGGGTACTTCTGATGGCTCACACCCGGCAGCTCCTCCGCGTCGCCACCGCGGGCAGCGTCGACGACGGCAAGTCCACCCTGATCGGACGTCTGCTCTACGACTCGAAGTCCATCTTCGAGGACCAGCTCGAGGCCGTCGAGCGCAGCAGCCGCGAGCGGGGCACCGAGTACACCGACCTGGCGCTGCTCACCGACGGGCTCCGGGCCGAACGCGAGCAGGGCATCACGATCGACGTCGCGCACCGCTACTTCGCGACCCCGCAGCGCAAGTTCATCATCGCCGACACCCCCGGGCACGAGCAGTACACCCGCAACATGGTCACCGGCGCCTCGACCGCGGACCTCGCGCTGATCCTCGTCGACGCCCGCAAGGGCGTGCTCGAGCAGACCCGGCGGCACGCGTTCCTGTCGACACTGCTGGGTATCCCGCACCTCGTGCTGTGCGTCAACAAGATGGACCTCGTCGACTGGTCGCAGGAACGCTTCGGGGAGATCAAGGACGAGTTCGGTCAGTTTGCAACCAAACTCGACGTGCGCGACCTGACGTTCATCCCGGTCTCCGCGCTCGAGGGCGACAACGTGGTCACCCGCACCGAGAACATGCCGTGGTACGAGGGGTCGTCGCTGCTGCATCACCTCGAGGACGTGCACATCGCGTCCGATCGGAACCTCATCGACGCGCGGTTGCCCGTCCAGTACGTCATCCGCCCGCAATCGCGGAGCGATGCCGACCACCGCGACTTCCGGGGCTATGCGGGCACCGTCGCCAGCGGTGTGTTCAAACCCGGCGACGAGGTGGTCGCGCTGCCGTCGGGATTCACGTCGACCATCGCCGCGATCTGGGGGCCGGGTGGCGAACCCGTCGAGGAGGCGTTCGCGCCGTCCGCGGTGTGCGTGCAGTTGGCCGACGACCTCGACGTCAGCCGCGGCGACACCCTGTGCCGGCCGAACAATCGCCCGCTCGTCGGTCAGGAGATCGACGCGATGGTGTGCTGGCTCACCGAGCAGTCGGCGCTGCGTCCCGACACGCGGTACACGGTCCTGCACACCACCCGCGCCACCCGGGCGCAGGTGGTGCGGCTCGACTACCGCCTCGACGTCAACACCCTGCACCGCGACGAGACCGCGCAGTCGTTGGGGCTCAACGAGATCGGGCGTATCCAGCTGCGGACCCAGCAGTCGCTGCTGTTCGACCCGTACCGCCGCAACCGGGTGACCGGCAGCTTCATCCTCGTCGACGACACCACCGGCAACACCGTCGCCGCCGGCATGATCACCGGACCCACGCTCAAGGAATCGAAGGTGGTGTGGCACGCGGCCGCCGTGTCCCGCGCCGAGCGCGCCACCCGGGGCATGACGGTGTGGCTCACCGGGCTGTCGGCGTCCGGCAAGTCCACCGTGGCCGTCGAACTCGAACGCCGACTGGTCGCGGCCGGGATACCCGCCTACCGCCTCGACGGCGACAATCTGCGGCACGGACTCAATGCCGACCTCGGATTCACCGCCGCGGACCGCGCCGAGAACGTCCGCCGGGTGGGTGCGGTCGCGCAGTTGCTCGCGGACGGCGGCACCGTCGCGATCGCATCGCTGATCAGCCCCTACCACGCCGACCGGGACCGGGTCCGGCGCCGGCACCTCGATGCGGGCCTGCCGTTCGTGGAGGTGTTCGTCGACACCCCGATCGAACAGTGCGAGGCCCGCGACCCGAAGGGCATGTACGCCAAGGCGCGGGCGGGGGAGATCACCGGATTCACCGGCGTCGACGACCCGTACGAGGCTCCCGAGCGGGCCGAACTGGTGCTCCGACCGGAGGACGGCGATCCGGTCGCGCAGGCCGCCAGGATCATGGAGTATCTGAACCTGTGAGCACCGACGCCGAACTCGCGGCCGACCTCGCCACCCGCGCGGGGGATCTGCTGCTGGAGATCCGGTCCCGGGAACTGGGGGAGACCCCGCTGGGCACGGCGGCCGCGAAGGAGTTGGGCCGACGCGGAGACGCGGCGGCCGACGCGCTCCTGCTGGACGGGCTGGCCGCCGCACGGCCCGACGACGCCGTGCTGTCCGAGGAGGCCGCCGACGATCCCTTCCGGTCGGAGAACCCGCGGGTGTGGATCGTCGACCCGCTCGACGGCTCCCGCGAGTACGGTCTCGCCGGCCGCACCGACTGGGCCGTGCACGTCGCGCTGTGGGAACGGGACCTCGGCATCACGGCGGCGGCCGTCGCGCAACCGGCACGCGGCGAGGTGTACGTCAGCGGGGCGGTCCGGGCCGTCGACTCGCATCGTGACCGTCCACGAATTCTGGTGAGCGACAGTAGGCCCCCGCCGTTCGCGCGGGCGCTCGCCCGGCGGGTCGGCGCAGACGTCGCCTCGATGGGATCGGCGGGAGCCAAGGCCATGGCGGTGCTCCGCGGTGAGGCCGACGCGTACGTCCACGCCGGCGGGCAATGGGAGTGGGACTCGGCGGCACCGGTCGGCGTCGCACTGTCCGCCGGACTGCACTGTTCCCGGATCGACGGCACACCCCTGCGCTACAACCAACCGCATCCGTACCTGCCCGACCTGCTCATCTGCCGCCGGGACCTCGCGGTTCCACTGCTCGCCGGGATCGCCGAAGAGACCGGTGGCCCCACCGACACCCCACGGGTGGCGATGGCACGTGAGTACATCGATGCCCTCGTCACGCACGACACCGGCAAGGTCCGGCTCGCCCGGCACTGCCGCCGCTACGAGAACGGTCGGCGCACAGGCGATTCCGGTGAGGAGATCCGCGCCATGCTCGAGACAGGGGCGCAGTACCGGCCGATCAGCGCGGTCCGGGACCTCCGGTTCCGCGAGTGGGGCACCGACGTGGTCGCCCGATTCCTGCTCGACATGAGCATCGGAGGCGACACGATCACCGTCGCGATCACCGAGCACTTCTCGATCCCGAGCGCCGAGATCGACTCGATCACCGCGATCATCGAGCCGCAACACTGACGTCCGGGTCGGCCGGTAGGGTCGCCCCGTGGCATTCGACGACGAACAGCGTGCGGCCCTACTGGCATTGAAGGGCGTCGGTCCCACGGTGCTGCGACGACTCGAAGACATGGGCCACGACAGCTTCGCCGCGCTGCAGTCCGTTCACGCCGACGACATCCTCGATGCGGGGGCCGCGGCCACCGGTTCGACCTGCTGGCGCAACAGCCCGCAGGCAAGGGCGGCGATCGACGCGGTCCTCGAGCGGGCGAACCGGGATCGACCCTAACCGGCCTCGACTCAGAAGCGCAGCGCCATCGGGCCCGGGTTCCACAGCCCGGACCGTCGCTCGGTCACCGTCGTGAGTTCGGCGGGCACCGCGGACTCGTCGCGGGGCGTGAACTGTTCGATCTGACCCCAGTCGCGTCGCCAGTCGTGATTCAGATACGACGGGACCGTCTCGGCGATCAACAGTTGATCGGTCCAACCCAGTGGCCCGCCACCGAAATGGTCCTGCCACCGGTTCGTCGAGACCGCGCCGGGACGATCGGGAAGGATCCGGTACCCGGGCACCTCCGCGACACCGTTCGCGTGCGAGAACGGCTGCTGGCACGGGAACTGCAGCCCCACCGCCCAGTCCACGAGCACCGGGGTGTCGGAGCCGACGACGTCCTGCAGGGTCCGCGTCTGCGGGACGCGCGGCGGAGTGACCGCCAGCCACTGGTCCGGGTCGCGGTCCTCGTCGGCGGCGACGAGACGAACCGCGTCGGCCTCGGCGGGCAACTGGTCCAGGGGCACCCGCACGTTCCGCCACGACGGCTCGGGTCCGATGTCGAGGGGCAGCGCCCGACCCAGGACGTCGACCGAACCGTCGGGTCGGCGGACCCCGTACTCGAGTTCCAGATCCTGCCCGTACCGGACGATGCCGTCGGAGTCCATCGAGCGGATCCGTCCGGCGACGGCGATCGAGACGAGGTCACCGCGCGTTCCGTCGTCGCCGACGGCCGGCAGTCCGTACCAACCGCTGACCAGCGACGCCGGCGTCTGCTCGCCGGCGCGGTAGCTACCGAGCACGGGTGTGGTTGCGGGGTCGAGTCCGTACGGCAGCGCGACGGTACTGCCGTTGATGCCCGCAGCGCCCTCGCCGCCACCGGTCCCGGCCGCGGTATCGGTCGAGGTGGACGCCCCGTCCGGGTTGACCAGGTTCGCGGTGCCCGCCGCCGCGGCCTCCGCGTCGGCACTGAGATCCGACGCGACGCCGTTGGGTCCGAACCCGGTGGATTCGGTGCCGGCGAGTGCGGTGGCCGCGTCGCCCGAGAGCGGCTGCAGCATGGACGCATTCGGGTCGGTCTCGAGGAGCACGTCGTTCGCGAGCCCGCAGTTCTGGCCGCGGAGCGCGTCGAAGTTCGACCTGCCGACCGAGTACGCGGGATACTGGCTCACCGTGCCCTTCGCGAGCGAGAGCACCTCGAACAGCACCATCGCGGCGGCCGCGATGGTCAGCGGGGGCAGCGCCCACAGTCGCCGGGTGCGGGAACCCGGTGCGGGGACGGGGGAGTCACGAAGGTGACACCACGTCGCGACCCCGACCATCACGATCGCACCACCGAACAGCATGGTCGCGGCCCCGGTGCCGGCGAATGACGGCGGCTTGTCCCACCACGGCACACCCCACGCCGACACGTACCAGTAGTTGTTCGTCCCGATGAACGTGAACGCCAGCAGGAAGAGCATCCCGGCAGCGAACAGTGCACGGTTGCGAGGCGAGCGCAGCACGGCGGTGCCGACGGCGACGGCGGTGAGGACCGCGAGGGCACCCGCCAGACCGGCGAAGACGCCGAGGTGATGCGTCCACTTGGTGGGCGTGAACATCATCAGCGCGACAGCGCCGATCGTGACCCCGATGATGCGGCGCGACGGACCCGCCGACGTGCCGGGGATGCGGCCGCTCTTGCGCAGGATTGCGAGGGTGCAGACCGCGAGCCCCAGGAACATCACGAAGATGCCGAACCGGCGCGCCAGCGAGCCGTCGGCGGTGTCGTTGAGCAGCCACTGGTAGCGCAGGTTCTCGCTGAACCACTTCTCGCTCGGGCCGCCGGCGACGTGCGCGTCCTGCATGGCCGGGACCACCGCGAGCGTCTGATCGGCGAAGATCGCGACGAGAATGGCGGTGCCGGAGGCGATGAGCGGCAACAACAGTGCCGCGAATCCGACGGCCTTGGCGCGCGCGATCACGATCCGCAGCAGCGGGCGCAGCCCCGCGAGCAGTGCCGCGAAACAGATGACACCGGACGGACCGACCGAGAGCGTCGCCGCGGCGATCAGGATCGCGACCGCGGCCGGCAGCAGCCGCCGCGTCGCGATGGCACGCTCCACCGAGCACCACGTGAGCAGCACCCCGGCCGCGACGATCGGTTCCGGGCGCAGACCGTTGTTGTACGGCAACCACACCGCGAGGAATCCGAGGGCGCCCGTCCACAACACGATCTTGTTCGTGCGTGCCGCCGCACCCAGGCGGGGCACCACCTCCCGGCTGAGCACCAGCCACGTGACGACGCCCGCGAGCAGCGCCGGCAGGCGCACCCACGGACTCGCGTTCCAGATGTCGTCGAGCAGGCCGAAGATGTAGTAGTAGGGCGTGCCGAACGGGGTCTCGGGCACGGCGAAGTAGCGGAAGTAGTTCGACATGTAGCCGGACGACTGCGCCGACCGCGCCATCGTGTACTGGTAGCCGTCGTCGGCGGTGGTCGCGCCGATGAAGTGCCACAGCAGCAGGGTTCCGATGACGACGACGTCCAGGACGCCGAAGCGCCACCACCGGGCGGGCAGGAAGCGGCGCGCCCGGCGACCGTCCGTCAGGTCCAGCCGATGCAGTGCGACCAGCGCCAGCAGCGTCGCCAGCACCGTCACGATCATCGCGACGATCTTGATCAGTGTGGGGGTTGTCGAGAACCGGGTGTCGAGGGGCGCGGTCACCTGCAGGCCCTCGGGGGCCACACCGTCGAGATCGCTGAACACGCCGACGATCTGGGGGCGGAAGTCGCCCTCGAAGGTCTTCGTCACGAGGTCGCCACCCGGGCCGGTGATCGACGCGATCGTCCGGGTCGAATCGGACGAGACGACGATCGCGCAGTCGACGCCGGACACCTCCGACAGCGGCATGGAGATCAGTGACCGGTCACGGAGGATCACCTCCAGGCGCGTCGGCGCGGACTCCGACGCCACGGTCTTGGCGATGAGGCCGTACTGCTCCGTTCCCGGTGCTCCCGCCGGAATCGTCGAGACCAGGAGTCCGCCGTCGTCGAGACCGGCGGCCGTGGCGCACGGGATCCGGGCGTCGAACGTCATGGGCGCATACGACACGAGGGGCGCCTCGACGCTGCGCGGCGACCCGTTCTGCGGCCACGACAGCGTCGCCTGTTCCTGATGCACCGGAAGCAACGGAATCGCGAGCGCCGACACGATGCCGACGACCGCCGCGACGATCGCGATCAGGCGTGCGCGTCGAAGCCCCCACTTCGATGCCACCCGTTCGTTCGTCCGTGTCTGCCCCTGCGCGGATACATGCTCCGCCCCCACCATGCTGTCGACCACGAGAAGCGATGGTAACTGCAATCACATCAACCACAGCCAGACGCACCGACTCACTGCGAAATCCGGCAATTCGCCGGGTACAACTGACGGATGAAGGTGTACACCGGAACCGATCCCGCAATCGACCTGTCCTCGGTCGCGGACTTCGCCAGACGCGTCGAGGCCGCAGGCTACGACGGACTCCACGTCTCGGAGACCGTGCACGACCCGTTCCTGCTCGCACTGCTCGCACTGCAGGCGACCGAACGGATCACGGTGCGAACCTCGGTGGCCCTCGCGTTCGTCCGCAGCCCGCTCGTGACGGCCTACACCGCGTGGGACCTGTCGAAACTGTCCGGCGGGCGGTTCCACCTCGGCCTCGGCAGCCAGATCCGGCAGAACATCGAGGAGCGGTACGCGATGCCGTGGAGTGCGCCCGCGGCCGCGATGCGCGAGTACGTCGGGGTCGTGCGGGCCGCCTTCGAGACGTTCCGCACCGGCGAACTCGTCGCGTACGAAGGCGACACGTACCGCTTCACCCGCATGCAGCCCTACTTCAACCCGGGCCCGGACACGACGACCCCGCTACCCCCGATCTACCTGGGCGGTGTGGGGCAGCGCATGCTGCGCGTCGCGGGGGAGTGCGCGGACGGCCTCGTCACCCACCCCACCAACTCCGATCCGCGCTACCTCGCCGACGAATGCGTGCCGGCGCTCACCGAAGGCGCGGCGACCGCCGGTCGCGCACTGGACGACTTCGACGTCGTCGCCGGACTGCAGGTGATCACCGGCGCGACCGACGCGGAGGTCGCCGAGGAACGCGAACGCCGTCGTCGGCTGTTCGCGTTCCTGTACTCGACCCCGGCCTACAGCGGCGCCCTCGAACGCCACGGCTTCCCCGACCTCCAGGGGCGGCTCGCCGAACTCGTCCGCCACCAGGATTGGGATCGACTGCGCGACATCGTCACCGACGACGTCCTCGGCACGGTCGTGCCGACCGCCCGCTACGACGCACTCGCCGACACCGTCCGCAGCCGACTCGACGGCGTCGCCCGCAGTGTCACACTGGCGCTGCCCGAGAATCCCGATCAGGATCGCCGCATGGCCGAGGTGGTCGCAGAGTTGCAAACCCGATAGGGAGTGACATGAGCCGTCTCGCTCGGATCGTGCCGGTGCTCGCCGCGCTGCTGTGCGGGGTGCTCGCCGGTCGGGTGCTGTGGTCGCCGATGCCCGACGACCCCGTCAGGGCGTCGAGCAGGCTCCCCGACGTCCTCTCCGTGAACGGCGTGGGTGTCGCGGGCGCCGCCGTCGTGGCCGTGCTGGTGACGGTGGCGCTGACCCGGCGGCGCTCGCTCACTCTGGTGACGACCACCGCCGTCGCCGGGCTGCTGCTGCTCGCATTGCCGGAGTTGCTGGCGTACCCCGACGATCCGGCGGTACTCCTGTACTCCAATGCCGTTGCCGCAGGCATGGTCCTGGGCGCGATCTCCCCCCTCGCCGCCCGCGAGCGCGACGCCCAGGCCGCACTCGCCGCGGGTGCCATCGGCGCGTTCCTGTTGTCGGGCGCGTTCGTGGCGTTGCGCCGGTTCGGCACGGCGGACTTCGGCTGGACCGCCTACTCCGGATATACCCCGCTGACGACGGCGGAATCGACGGACCAACCGGGCGTGGTGGGCCTGTGGCCCGCCGCCGTGGCGGCGGTACTCGTCGTCCTGACGGCGCTTCTCGACCGGCGGACGTCGTGGACCGCGCGGGTCGACACCCCGTGGCTCGCGGCCACCGCCGCACTGCCCGTCGCGGCCTTCGTCGCCGCCTGGATCCTGGTCGAGTCGGGGGCACGGCCCGAGTGGTGGTATCCGTACGCCGGTCTCGCGACGGTGCTCGTCGCCTGGATCGCGTGGCACCTGCCCGGGCGTGACGGACAGGTGGTGTTTGCCGGGGCGGCGGTGCTCGCCGCGGCAACCGGGGGAACGTGGTCCGGCGGCGACTGGTGGTCCCTCGCCGTCCCGGCCGGCCTGATCGTCGTCGGTGTCGTGGTGGGCCTGAGGTGGCCGGTTCCGGCCGCCGGGTTCGGACTCCTGGCGTTGGTGGCCGCGGGCGCCATCGTCGACCTCGACCGCTCGGACCTGCCCCAGATCGCCGCGATGTTCGTGCTGCCCGTCGCCGCGGGGTACGTGGTCGGGTCGTGTCTTCCCGCCTCCGCGCCGGCGTCGACGGTCGGACTGTCGCTGCCGTTCACCATCGGGGTCCCGGGCATCGCGGCCGTGGCCTGGACGATCACCGAACGGTACGCGGACTACGCGTCGGCGTCCCCGCAGCCGATAGCGGTCTCCGTGCCCGCCGGCGTGGTGGCGCTCGCGGTGATCGTCCTGTGCGGTGTGGGCGCGTGGGGGCTGGAACTGCGATCGGGAGCCCAGAGCACGCACTGACGCGCACTGACGCGCGCTGACGTCGCCGACACCGCATAGGAAACCTGGGAAACACCCCCGGAAACGGCTGAAGGCCCCACTCTCGAAAGAGTGGGGCCTTCTCGGTGCCCCCGGCAGGATTCGAACCTGCGGCCTTTCGCTCCGGAGGCGAACGCTCTATCCCCTGAGCTACGGGGGCGCACCGGAAATCCGGTGTGCCAGTGGGCGGAGTTAGCGTAGCGCATTGTCGGCGATCATCCACATCGGCTGGTAGATCGGTGTTTTTCGCGCGGCCGACGCGGAAACGAGACCGGGCGGCGCATCCGTTGGAGGATGCGCCGCCCGGTCACGGATGCCGCGCTCAGTTCATGGGAAGCGGTACTGCGTTCCGCTCCGCGAGCATGCCCGTGATGAGCGTCGATTCGCCCTGCTGGGTCGCGACCATCGTCTTCGCGAGGTTGCGGACCACCGGAACGTCCGCGTACTGCTGGGCGTACTCCATCATCGGCAGCCCGCCCTGATGGTGGCGCAGCATGAGCTGCAGGAACATGACGTCGAGTTCCGGCCCCGTCGCCTGTCCCAGCGCCGACATCTCCGCGGGGCTGGCCATGCCGGGCATCGAGCCGGTGTCGTGAGCGGGCGCCGACGCCTTCGACGCCTCCGACGCCGCGGTGCTCCCGTGAGCGCCGTGACCCTCACCCTCGGTCATCCACGTCATGTACCCGCCGGTGGGCAGCGGCGCCTGATCCCACAGAGCCAGCCAGCCCTGCATCTGGCCGACCTGGTTCTGCTGGGTCGTCAGGATGTCGTACGCGAGATTCTTCACCGTCTGATCGCCGGACTTCGTCAACGCGATCGTGGCCATGTCGATGGCCTGGTTGTGGTGGACCGTCATGTCCTGTGAGAACCCGACGTCGACGGAATCGGCCTTCGGGACCGTCGCGGTGTCGTCGTCGAGCGGCAGCTTCACGAAGAATCCGAGCGCGAACCCGATCGCCAGGACACCGATCAGCCCGATCACCGTGAGCGCCGTCCGCTGACTGCGGTTGGACGCTGCCGGTGCCGACGCGGCCTGGTTCTGGTCGTCGGTCACAGGCCCTGTCACCCGTTTCCGCCGGGGATCTCGGAGGCGTCCGGCGCGATGCCGCCACCGTCCATCGGAACCGCGTCCGGTCCCGGCGCGCTCGCGTCGAACGCCGGCGGATTGGCCGGATCGAACGAGCCCGGGATGGTCGAGCAGCTCGCGCCGACCTCGGGGTAGGCGAACCGGTTGAGGCGCAGCGCGGCGATGAACTGGTCGATGCGCTCGTCGTCGGCACTGTCGACCTTCAGCTGGTGCCCCCACGACTGCAGCGAGATCGGCGAATCCAAGCCCGGGTACGGCGACATCATCATGTAGCCGTCGCGGGAACTCGCGCGCTCCTCGAGCAGCTGACGCTGGGCGTCGTCGACCTTGTCGGGGTTGTACGCGATCCAGACCGCACCGTGCTCGAGCGAGTGGACGGCGTTCTCACTGCGGATCGGGTTCTCGTAGACGGTGCCCATGCACGTCGCCCACACGGCGTCGTGCGGTCCGCCGAACGGCGGCGACTGGTCGTAGGCCACGCGCTGCGTCGCGTCGACGTGCACACCGGCCGGGTAGTCGATCTTGACGACACCGTCGATCTCGGTCGACGGATCCTGATTGGACTCCGACGGCGCGAACTTCGCCACCGCCTGCTGGTCCTGATACTTCGGGAAGATGTTGATCGCGAGCACGCCGATCAGGGCGACGACTGCGACGACGGCGCCGATGGTCAGCCACGGAATCTGGCGCGGCGCGCCCGGACCGCGTTTGGCGGCGGGCACCCCGCCCTGCTTCTTGGCTGCTTTGATCGCCTTGGCTGACTTGGCCCCCGTGTTTCTGTTACCGGGACCGCGACTTTCCGAACCGCTGGGCATCGATGAGTGCTCTTTCGGTGATTGGACATAGGGCATCTCCGAGGAGTATGGAGCGTCCGGGATCCCCCTCAGGCTTCACCACTGTACGTTCCGACCCTGAGGGAAACCTCTGAGAGGGCGATACTGGGTAATCGGTGCGCTCGTCCAGGCAATAAGATGGACTCCTGTGACTCCAGCCGACCTTGCCGAACTGCTCCGAGGGACCGCCGCGACGGTGCTCGCCGAGCACGGACTCGACGTATCCGTACTGCCCGCGACGTTGACGGTCGAGCGTCCTCGTAATCCCGAGCACGGCGACTACGCCACCAATGTGGCGATGCAGGTCGCCAAGAAGGCCGGCGCGAATCCGCGTGATCTGGCCACGTGGTTGGCGGCGGCGCTGACAGCAGCCGACGGCATCGATTCGGCGGAGGTCGCCGGACCCGGCTTCCTCAACATCCGCCTCGCCGCGGACGCCCAGGGCGCGATCGTCGCGCAGGCACTCGAGGCCGGCGCCGCGTACGGTGCGGGCGATGCCCTCGCCGGGAAGCGGATCAACCTCGAGTTCGTCTCCGCGAACCCCACCGGCCCGATCCACCTCGGTGGAACGCGCTGGGCCGCGGTCGGCGACGCACTGGGCCGCATCCTGGCCGCGCAGGGCGCCGACGTGACCCGCGAGTACTACTTCAACGACCACGGCCGTCAGATCGACCGATTCAGCAATTCGCTGGTCGCGGCCGCGCTGGGCGAGCCGGCCCCCGAGGACGGCTACGCCGGCGCGTACATCGAGGACATCGCCGCCGACGTCGTCTCCCGCGTCCCCGGCGCTGCGGGCCTGCCCGAGGACGAGCGTCGCGAGACGTTCCGTTCGATCGGCGTCGAGCTGATGTTCGCGCACATCAAGCACACGCTGCACGAGTTCGGTGTCGACTTCGACGTCTACTTCCATGAGAACTCGCTGTTCGAGTCCGGTGCCGTGGAGAAGGCGGTCGAGACCCTGAAGGGTTCCGGCAACCTCTACCACGAGGACGGTGCGTGGTGGCTCAAGAGCACCGACTTCGGTGACGACAAGGACCGCGTCGTCATCAAGTCCGACGGTGACGCCGCCTACATCGCCGGTGACATCGCGTACTTCCAGGACAAGCGCTCCCGTGGTTTCGATCTGTGCATCTACATGCTCGGCGCCGACCACCACGGCTACATCGGACGCCTCAAGGCCGCCGCGGCCGCGTTCGGCGACGACCCCGACACCGTCGAGGTCATGATCGGCCAGATGGTCAACCTCGTCCGCGGCGGTGTCGCGGTGAAGATGAGCAAGCGTGCCGGCACCGTCATCACCCTCGACGACCTCGTCGAGGCGATCGGCGTCGACGCGTCCCGCTACGTGCTGGTGCGCTCGTCGGTGGACCAGAGCATCGACATCGACCTCGAGCTGTGGACGAGCACCAGCAACGAGAACCCGGTGTACTACGTCCAGTACGCGCACGCGCGCCTGTGCTCGATCGCCCGCAATGCCGCCGACCTGGGGCTGAGCTCACAGAACCCGAACCTGGGCCTGCTCACGCACGACCGCGAGGGCGACCTCATCCGCACCATCGGCGAGTACCCGCGCGTCGTCGCGAAGGCCGCCGAACTGCGCGAGCCGCACCGCATCGCGCGCTACCTCGAGGAACTCGCGGGCACCTACCACCGCTTCTACGACGCGTGCCGCATCCTGCCGCAGGGCGACGAGGAGGCCGGCGACCTGCACACCGCGCGCCTCGCACTGTGCGACGCGTCGCGTCAGGTCCTGGCCAACGGGCTCGGACTGCTCGGTGTCTCCGCACCGGAGCGGATGTGAACGCGCATCCGGCCGGTCCCCGGCACGCCGAGATCCAGCACGCCCCGGGCCTGCCCCCGCGTCCCACCGCGCCGTCGGAGATGACGGCGCTGCCCGCGCAGGTCTGGCCGCGCGGCGCCGAACGCGGCTCCGACGGTGTCGTCCGGATCGCGGGTGTCCCGGTCACCGACCTGGCCGCGAAGTACGGCACCCCGCTGTTCGTCGTCGACGAGGACGACTTCCGGTCCCGCTGCCGGGAGATGGCCCGCGCCTTCGGCGGTGCCGACCGCGTCCACTACGCGTCGAAGGCCTTCCTGTCCGCGGAGATCGCCCGCTGGGTCCGTGACGAGGGACTGTCGATGGACGTCGCATCGGGCGGCGAACTCGCCGTCGCACTGCACGCCGGGTTCCCCGCCGAGCGCATCACGATGCACGGCAACAACAAGTCCGTCGCCGAACTCGACACCGCCGTCGCGGCGGGGGTCGGGCACATCGTGCTCGACTCGATGATCGAGATCGACCGCCTGGACGAAGCCGCGGCCCGACACGGCGTCGTGCAGGACGTGCTGATCCGCATCACCGTCGGCGTCGAGGCACACACGCACGAGTTCATCGCGACCGCGCACGAGGACCAGAAGTTCGGTTTCTCGCTGTCCGGCGGCAAGGCGATGGACGCCGCCGCGCGTGTCCTCGGGGCCGGCAACCTGCGCCTCGTCGGCCTGCACAGCCACATCGGCTCGCAGATCTTCGAGGTCGACGGCTTCGAGTTGGCCGCACACCGGGTGATCGGCCTCATCCGGGAGATCGTCGACCGGTTCGGTGCCGAGAAGGCCGCGCCACTGACCATCGTCGACCTCGGCGGCGGTCTCGGCATCTCGTACCTGTCCAGCGACAATCCGCCGCCGGTGGACCAACTCGCGGCCAAGCTCGCCCACATCGTGGCCACCGAGTCCGCCGCCGCGGGACTGCCCGCCCCGACCCTCATGGTCGAGCCCGGTCGCGCCATCGCCGGCCCCGGCACCATCACGCTGTACGAGGTCGGCACCATCAAGGACGTCACCCTCGATGCCGGCGCGACGCGGCGGTACATCAGCGTCGACGGCGGCATGAGCGACAACATCCGCACGTCGCTGTACCAGGCGGAATACGACGCCCGCCTGGTGTCGCGGGACAGCGACGGCGAACCCGTCGTCGCGCGTGTCGTCGGCAAGCATTGCGAAAGTGGTGACATCGTCATCCGCGACGCGTGGATGCCGGACGACCTGGGACCCGGAGATTTGCTCGCGGTCGCGGCGACCGGCGCATACTGCTATTCGATGTCCAGCCGCTACAACCTGCTCACCCGGCCCGCCGTGGTGGCAGTGCGAGACGGCGCCTCACGCCTAATCTTGCGTAGGGAAACTGTGGAAGATCTGCTCAGCTTGGAGGTTTCGGAGTGACCAGCGAATCGGCGCAGCGCGCCATCGGGGTGGCTGTTCTCGGCCTGGGGACCGTGGGCAGCGAGGTGGCTCGGATCATCCGCGAGCACTCGACCGACCTCGAGGCCCGGGTCGGTGGGCGACTGGAACTGCGCGGTGTGGCGGTACGCCGCATCGACGGCGATCGCGGGGTGCCGCAGGAATTGCTGACCACCGACGCGGAAGCCCTCGTGACCCGTGACGACGTCGACGTGGTCGTCGAGGTCATCGGTGGCATCGAGTTGCCGCGCAAACTGGTGCTCGCCGCGCTCAATGCGGGCAAGTCCGTGGTGACGGCCAACAAGGCACTGCTCGCCGAGTACACCGGCGAACTCGCCGAGGCGGCCGAGCGGCAGAGCGTCGACCTGTACTTCGAGGCCGCCGTCGCCGGTGCGATCCCCGTGATCCGCCCGCTCACCCAGTCCCTCGCCGGTGATCGGGTGAACCGCGTCCTCGGCATCGTCAACGGCACCACCAACTTCATCCTGTCCGCGATGGACGAGACCGGCGCCGACTACGCCGACACGCTCGCCGAGGCCGGCCGTCTGGGCTACGCCGAGGCCGACCCGACCGCCGACGTCGAGGGCTTCGACGCCGCGTCGAAGGCCGCGATCCTCGCCTCGATCGCGTTCCACACCCGCGTCACCGCCGGTGACGTGTACCGCGAGGGCATCTCGAAGATCACCTCGGACGATCTCGACGCCGCCAAGTCGCTGGACTGCACCATCAAGCTGCTGTCGATCTGCGAGCGGATCGTCGCCGAGGACGGCAGCGAGCGGGTCTCCGCCCGCGTCTACCCGGCGCTCGTTCCGCGCGAGCACCCGCTCGCCGGCGTCAACGGCGCGTACAACGCCGTGGTCGTCGAGTCCGCCGCCGCGGGCCGCCTGATGTTCTACGGCCAGGGCGCCGGTGGCGCCCCCACCGCGTCCGCCGTCATGGGCGACCTCGTGATGGCCGCGCGCAACCGCGTGCACGGCGGGCGTGGACCCCGCGAGTCCAAGTACGCGGATCTGCCCATCGCACCCATGGGCGACATCCCCACCCGCTACTACGTGAACATGCAGGTGGCCGACCGTGCCGGTGTGCTCTCGGCGGTCTCCGCCGAGTTCGCCAAGCGCGGCGTCAGCATCTCCACGGTCCGGCAGGAGGGTGCCGGTGACGGTGCACGCCTGGTGGTCGTGACTCACCTCGCGAACGACGCGGCACTCTCGGAAACGGTTGCCGCCCTCGCCGAACTCGAATCTGTAACCGCTGTGACCAGCGTGCTCCGACTGGAAGGTACCTCCGAATGACCGGCGCCAGCCCCAAGGCCGACACCAAGACGACCGCCGTCCACACCCCGTGGCCGGGACTGATCGAGGCCTACCGCGACCGGCTCGCGATCGGACCGAACTGGAAGACCGTCACCCTGCGCGAGGGCGGCACGCCGCTGCTGCCCGCCGGGCACCTGTCCGAGCTCACCGGCTGCGACGTGTACCTCAAGGTCGAGGGCCTCAACCCCACCGGTTCCTTCAAGGACCGCGGCATGACGATGGCCGTCACCGACGCGCTCGCCCGCGGCCAGCAGGCGGTGCTGTGCGCCTCCACCGGCAACACCTCGGCGTCGGCCGCCGCGTACGCCGCTGTGGCCGGTATGGGCTGCGCGGTGCTGGTTCCGCAGGGCAAGATCGCGATGGGCAAGCTCGCCCAGGCCGTCATGCACGGTGCGCGAATCATCCAGGTGCAGGGCAACTTCGACGACTGCCTCGAGCTGGCTCGCAAGACCACCGCCGAGTTCCCGACGATCGGCCTGGTCAACTCGGTCAACCCGGTGCGCATCGAGGGTCAGAAGACCGCCGCGTTCGAGATCTGCGACGCCCTCGGCAAGGCCCCCGACGTGCATGCACTGCCCGTCGGTAATGCCGGCAACATCACCGCCTACTGGCGCGGGTACTCGGAGTACTTCGCCGACGGCATCACCTCGGTGCGCCCGCGCATGCTCGGTGTCCAGGCAGCCGGCGCTGCGCCGCTCGTGCACGGTGCCCCGGTCAAGGACCCGGAGACCATCGCGACCGCGATCCGTATCGGCGCGCCCGCGTCGTGGGACGGTGCCGTCGCCGCCAAGGAGGAGTCGAACGGCGCGTTCCGTGCCGCCACCGACGAGGAGATCCTCGAGGCGTACCGCCTGATCGCGGCCACCGAGGGTGTCTTCGTGGAGCCGGCGTCGGCGGCCAGCGTCGCCGGCCTGCTCGCCGCGCGCAAGGAGGGCTGGCTCGATTCCGGTCTGACCGTGGTCTGCACCGTCACCGGCAACGGCCTCAAGGACCCCGACACCGCCCTCGCGGGCATGCCGGCGGTGCAGCCGATCCCGGTCGACCCTGTGGCTGTCGCCTCCGCCCTCGAGCTGGCGTAGTGACCACGGCCAGGGACACGGCAGCGACACCGGTGAACCAGGACGAGACGACCCGGACCACGATTCGGAACCAGGCGATGACACAGACCCTTCCCGTCGGACTCACGGTGACCGCTCGCGTCCCCGCGTCCAGTGCGAATCTCGGTCCGGGATTCGACACGCTGGGGCTCGCACTGGGTCTGTACGACGAGATCACGGTCACCACCACCGAGTCGGGCCTGACCGTCCGGGTCGAGGGGGAGGGCGCCGACGACGTGCCGTGGGGTCCGTCGCACCTCGTCGTCCGCGCCATCGAGCGGGGTCTCGAGGCTGCGGGAGTGTGGGCCGACGGCCTGGATGTGGTGTGCCGGAACGCCATTCCGCACTCGCGAGGTCTCGGTTCGTCGGCGTCGGCAGCTGTCGGTGGCCTGGCCGCGGCCAACGGGCTCGCCCGCAAGGCCGCTCCGGAACTGGAACTGACCGACGCTCAGCTGGTTCAGCTGTCGTCCGAGTTCGAGGGACATCCGGACAATGCCGCCGCCAGCGTGCTGGGCGGCGCGGTGGTGTCGTGGAGTGAGACCGCCGACGACGATGCGCAGCGCCTCTACCGCGCCGTGCGGTTGCCAGTGCACTCCGACGTCCGGGTGGTGGTGCTGGTGCCGTCCGAGCGTTCGTCGACCGCGCTCACCCGTGGACTGCTCCCGGAGACCGTTCCGCACCGTGACGCGGCCTTCAACATCAGCCGCGGTGCGCTCGCGGTCGTCGCGCTCACCCAGCGCCCGGACCTGTTGATGACCGCGACGGAGGACAAGCTCCATCAGACGCAGCGGGCGCCGGCGCTGCCGCTCACGACGCGGTGGATCGCGAAGCTGCGTGAGGCGGGGATCGCTGCCACCGTCTCGGGTGCCGGCCCCACCGTGCTGGCGCTGTCGAACCGGCCCTTCCCGGACGCGCTGCGGGTCGAGGCCGAAGGCGAGGGCCTGCGGGTGCTCGACCTCGAGATCGCCGACGGGGTTCAGGTCGACTGAGTCCGGATGGACCGATCGGACGCGCTCAGGACTGCTTCTTGCCCAGTGGGGCATTCGCCGCTATCCTGAGCGTGTCCGTACATCGTGCGCTTCAGACGCCGGTGCTTCACCAGGGCAGTCGCTCCATTTCTTCGGGGTAATCCTGGCACGATTCTTGCGCGCTCTCCTCTGCGTGGATCGATCGACAGCACCCGCCTCCTCGGGTGATGTGATGGAGGACAAGCCGACATTCCATCCAGCGGATACGGCACATCCGAGTTCAGTTGTCGACTGAACTGCGGGACGAACCCTCGGCTTTGCGCAGCGCGAGCGAGGGAAGGAAAGGACCTCCGTGACCGATACGGACCTGATTGCCACGCCTGTCCAAGATTCCCCGGCAGAGGCCGCGGGTGCCCGGGCGGGAAATTCTCCACAGACTTCTGACGCTGCACCGCGCGAGGGCGCGGTCGTCGCGTCCACCAAGCGTGCCGATGCACGCCGCGGGGCCGGGCTGTCCGGGATGGTGCTCGCCGAGCTTCGTTCGCTCGCGGGCGAACTCGGCATCAAGGGCACCTCGGGTATGCGCAAGGGCGACCTGATCGCCGCGATCAAGGAGCGCCAGGGCGGTTCGAGTGCTGCCAAGGCGGCTCCCGCGAAGTCGGCGCCCGCCGAGGCGGCTCCCGTGAAGTCGGCGCCCGCCGAGGGCGCGCCCGCCGCGGAGACCCCGGCTCCCCGCAAGGAGAGCGTCGAGCAGTCGGCGCCGCCGGCCGCCGATGCCCAGGACGGCACCGACGCCGAGCAGGGTGGCCGCCGCGGCCGCCAGCGTCGCGGCGCGTCGCGCCGGTCGGGTGCCCCTGAAGGCGCCGAGAACGACAACACTCAGTCCGGCAATGCGCCGGCGGAGCCCAAGGCCACCGACTCCGACAAGGAGCAGGGCCGGGAGCAGCAGTCCGACGAGCGCGGTGAGCGTGGCGGACGTCGTGAGCGCGGCGAGCGGGGTGACCGCGGCGATCGTGCTCAGGGCGGTGACCGTGGCGAGCGCGGTGACCGTGGTGAGCGCGGTGACCGTGCTCAGAGTGGCGATCGATCGCAGGGCGGCAACGGACCCCGCGGTGAAGGTCGCGGCGATCGCCGTGACGGTGACGACGACGAGGGCGGCCGCGGCCGTCGTGGGCGTCGCGTCCGTGAGCGTCGTCGTGGACGCGACCGTGGCGAGGCGGGGGAGGGCCGGGATGCCCGGGAGCCCGAGATCCGCGAGGACGACGTCCTGCAGCCGGTCGCCGGCATCCTCGACGTGCTCGACAACTACGCGTTCGTGCGCACCTCCGGCTACCTCGCCGGCCCGAACGACGTGTACGTCTCGATGAACCTGGTTCGCAAGAACGGCCTGCGCCGCGGTGACGCGATCACCGGTGCGGTCCGCGTTCCCCGTGAGGGTGAGCAGCAGAGCAGCCAGCGGCAGAAGTTCAATCCGCTGGTGCGCCTGGACACCGTCAACGGTGGCGACGTCGAGGCGGCGCGCAGGCGTCCCGAGTTCAACAAGCTCACGCCGCTCTACCCGAACCAGCGACTGCGCCTCGAGACCACGCCGAACATCCTCACCACGCGTGTCATCGACCTGGTCATGCCGATCGGTAAGGGACAGCGCGCCCTGATCGTGTCGCCGCCGAAGGCCGGTAAGACAACGGTCCTGCAGGACATCGCGAACGCGATCACGGTGAACAACCCCGAGTGCTACCTGATGGTGGTCCTCGTCGACGAGCGTCCCGAAGAAGTCACCGACATGCAGCGTTCGGTGAACGGCGAGGTCATCGCGTCGACGTTCGACCGTCCGCCGGCCGATCACACCTCGGTCGCCGAGCTCGCCATCGAGCGCGCGAAGCGCCTCGTCGAGGCCGGTCGCGACGTCGTGGTGCTGCTCGACTCGATCACCCGCCTGGGTCGCGCGTACAACAACAGCTCGCCCGCGTCCGGACGCATCCTGTCCGGTGGTGTCGACTCGACCGCGCTGTACCCGCCGAAGCGTTTCCTCGGTGCCGCTCGCAACATCGAGAACGGTGGCTCGCTGACGATCATCGCCTCGGCGCTGGTCGAGACCGGCTCCACGGGCGACACGGTGATCTTCGAGGAGTTCAAGGGCACCGGCAACGCCGAGCTCAAGCTCGACCGCAAGATCGCGGAGCGTCGGGTGTTCCCGGCCGTCGACGTCAACCTGTCGAGCACTCGTAAGGACGAGCTCCTCATGAGCCCGGACGAGTTCGCCGTCGTGCACAAGCTGCGGCGTGTGCTGTCCGGTCTGGACACGCACCAGGCGATCGACTTGCTCGTCGACCGTCTGAAGAAGAGCAAGAGCAACATCGAGTTCCTCATGCAGGTCTCGAAGACCGCTCCGGGTGCCCTGGAGGACTGACCTCCGGGCGCGTTCCCGATCGACGACGTCCGTCCCCGTGTGCCTCGCGCCGCGGGGACGGCGTCGTATCGGGCGGGAATCAATCGGGCCGGGGGCGCGTTTATGAGGATGCGTCCGCCTCTGGCAGAATGGGCGATCGCGTGACAATCATGTCCGGTTCCGGTTCACGGCTTCGAATGGCGAGGTCGACCCGGCGACCATTGAAAGGGACACCATGAAGGCTGGAATCCATCCCGAGTACGTTGCCACCACCGTCGTGTGCGGTTGCGGTAACACGTTCGAGACCCACAGCACCGCGACCAGCGGACGTATCAACGTCGAGGTCTGCTCGCAGTGCCACCCGTTCTACACCGGCAAGCAGAAGATCCTCGACACCGGCGGCCGCGTGGCTCGCTTCGAGGCTCGCTACGGCAAGCGTGCCGACAAGAAGGCCGCTGCCGACCAGTAGCTGTCCCGCCGACGCCCGTCCTGCTTCTGCAGGCCGGGCGTCGGCTTTTTTGTACCAACCCGAACCGCGTTTTGCGCACTTGCCGCGATTCGGAGGTCTCGACGACAACGACAAGTGCGCAAAACGCGAAACAGGAGCCCAGAATGGCAGGGACGACGAAGCCGTCGGCGATCGACGACATCCTGGCCGAGCACGCAGGTCTGGAGCAGCAGCTCGCCGATCCGGCGCTGCACAACGATCCGTCGGCGGCCCGCAAGGCCGGCAAGCGCTTCGCCGAACTGGCACCGATCATGGCCACGTACGCCAAGCTCGTCGCGGCACAGGATGATCTCGAGGCCGCGCGGGAGCTCGCTGCCGACGACTCCGCGTTCGCCGCCGAGATTCCGGCGCTCGAGGAGACGGTGACCGAGCTCGACAAGGCGCTCACCGACCTGCTGGCCCCGCGAGACCCGCACGACGGCGACGACGTCGTCCTCGAACTCAAGTCCGGCGAGGGCGGTGAGGAGTCGGCGCTGTTCGCGTCCGACCTCGCCCGCATGTACGTCCGGCACGCCGAGCGCGCCGGCTGGAAGGTCGAGATCCTCGACGCCACCGTGTCCGACCTCGGCGGATACAAGGACGCGACCATCTCGATCAAGTCGAAGGGCGACGTCCGGGACGGTGTCTGGTCCCGCCTGAAGTTCGAGGGCGGCGTCCACCGCGTGCAGCGAGTGCCCGTCACCGAGTCGCAGGGACGCGTGCACACCTCGGCCGCGGGAGTCCTCATCTACCCGGAGCCCGAGGAGGTCGAGGAGGTGCAGATCGACGAGACCGATCTGCGCATCGACGTCTACCGCTCGTCCGGTAAGGGCGGCCAGGGCGTCAACACCACCGACTCCGCGGTCCGGATCACCCACCTGCCCACCGGCATCGTCGTGACCTGCCAGAACGAGCGCTCCCAGCTGCAGAACAAGGCCCGCGCGATGCAGGTGCTCGCGGCGCGTCTGCAGGCTGCCGCCGAGGAGGCCGCGGACGCCGAGGCGTCGGCCGGACGTCAGAGTCAGGTCCGCACGGTCGACCGCTCCGAGCGCATCCGCACGTACAACTTCCCGGAGAACCGGATCACCGATCATCGGATCGGATTCAAGGCGCACAATCTCGACGCCGTCCTCGACGGTGACATGGAAGCGCTGCTCGACGCCCTGGGCAAGGCGGACCGAGAGGCCCGACTCGCCGCCGAGTGAGCCTCGGCGAGCGAGCATCCACCGCCGAGTAGTCGACCG
The DNA here is from genome assembly GCF_000738775.1 of Prescottella defluvii. Classification (GTDB taxonomy): domain Bacteria; phylum Actinomycetota; class Actinomycetes; order Mycobacteriales; family Mycobacteriaceae; genus Prescottella; species Prescottella defluvii. The sequence goes on along the minus strand of NZ_JPOC01000028.1, from coordinate 14,123 downwards.
CGTCAGCTCACGACGGTGGTGGTGACGCCGCCCTGTGCGAGCACGCACGGCTGACCGGCACCGTTGGTGTAGACGCCGTCGAGCACGGTGGTGACGACACCGGGACCGGTGTCCGCGACGAACTCCGCGCGGCTGCCGTTGTTGGTGAGCGTGGCGATGCCGTTGGCGCCGGTGGAGTTGTTGACCCAGACGACTCTGCCGCCGCCGGCCGGCGGGGGTTCGTCGACGCTGATCGCGAGCCGTCCGTCGGGCAGGGCGGTGGCGTCGGCGACGCCCATCCCGCCCGGGCAGATCGCCGGTGCCGGCTGTACGTCGAATGCGGTGGCGTGCGCGATCGCGGGCCCGATCGCGACGGAAACTGTGGTGAATGCTGCGGCAGTCAGCAGACGTACCGCTGTGGCGGAGAACATGGGATGTACCTTCGTCCGGCCTCGGTCTGACGGTGTCCAGACCGGTCGTATTCTATCGCCGGGACGACGGCTGTAGCGTCGGTGCAAGCTGTCCGGCACCTATCCGTGTTGCGTCCGTGACCGACGTGGCAGTCTGTACCCCGTGAGACAACCCATCCGCCTGGCCATCATCGAGGCAGCCGCCGAGTTGGAGAGAGCCGGGGTGCCCTCGGCGCGGGTGGACGCCGAACTCCTCGCCGCGCATCTGCTGGGTGTCGAACGGACGCGCCTCGGCCTGGTGCCGCTGGTGGACCCGCCGGTCATCGACGAGTACCGCAAGATGGTGGCGCGCCGCGCGGAACGCATTCCGCTGCAATACATCACGGGATCGACCGCGATGGGCAACATCGACCTCGAGGTCGGGCCCGGCGTGTTCGTCCCGCGCCCCGAGACCGAACTCCTGCTGGCGTGGGCGCTCGCGCATCTCGAGTCCTCCGGTCTCCGGGCCCCCGTCGTGATGGACCTGTGTACCGGCTCCGGTGCGCTGGCCCTGGCGATCGCCCACGCCCGGCCCGATGCTGTCGTCCATGCCGTCGAACTGCAGCCGGATGCGTTGGCGTGGGCCCGTCGCAACGCCGATCGTCGGCGAGAGGCGGGGGACACGCCGATCCGTCTCGTCCAGGGTGACGTGACGGACCGGGCGTTGCTCACCGAGCTCGAGGGTGGTGTCGACCTCATCGTCTCCAACCCCCCGTACATCCCCGAGGGCGCCGTGCTCGACCCCGAAGTGGCCGAACACGATCCGCACACCGCGTTGTTCGGTGGGGCCGACGGCCTGTCGGTGATCAAACCGATGGTCAACAACATTGCGCGGTGGCTGCGCATCGGCGGTGCGGTGGGCGTCGAACACGACGACACCAACGGTGCTCAGGTGGCCGAGCTGTTCCGGGCCCGTCGCGTCTTCGATCACGTCGCCGAGCATCCGGACCTCGCGGGCAGGCCCCGGTTCGTCGTCGCGCAGCGGGTCGCGACCGAGGCGGAGGCGGCGCGATGAAAGCGGTCCGACGGTCCAGTGGAAGGATGGGGGAGTGAGCACCGTCTACGACTGCAAGCAACCCGACAATCGTGAAGCAGGGCTGACCGCCGCCAAGAATGCGCTGCGGGCCGGCCGTCTGGTCGTGCTTCCGACCGACACCCTGTACGGCCTCGGCGCCGATGCGTTCGACGGCGACGCCGTCGCGAGCCTGCTGCGGGCCAAGGGGCGCGGTCGGGACATGCCGGTGCCCGTTCTGGTCGGTTCGTGGAGCACGATCGACGGACTCGTCTTCTCGGTGCGCCCGCAGGCGCGCGACCTCGTCAAGGCCTTCTGGCCTGGTGGCCTGAGTCTCGTTGTGCAGCAAGCTCCTTCGCTTGCGTGGGACCTCGGTGACAGTCGGGGGACGGTCATGCTCCGGATGCCGTTGCATCCGGTCGCCCTCGATCTCCTGCGGGAGGTGGGACCGCTCGCGGTCTCCAGCGCCAACATCTCGGGGCGTCCGCCGGCGACCACCGTCGACGAAGCCCGCGACCAACTCGGGGGCGCTGCCAGTGTCTACCTCGACGGTGGACCGGCCGCTCATGCCGTCGCGTCGACGATCGTCGACCTCACCGGCGACGAGCCGCGCATCCTCCGCGAGGGGGCGGTGCCGACCGCCGACGTCGCCGAGGTGCTCGGAGTCGCCGCGGCGAGCCTGCTGCCGGGAGGGGAGTAGTGGTGACGGGACTCGTCATGCTCAATCCCGGCCGCTGGCCGGCCTGCCGGTAGCGTCGTCGAGGTGAGTCCTGCGGATACGGCCCTGCTGGCGCTCGCCCAGGGTGGCAACGGGGCGGGTGTGCCGCTGCGTGAGCTTCTCCTCGTGCTGTTCACGGCGGCCGTCGTCACGTTCCTGGGGACGGGCGCGGTCCGGGTACTGGCGATCCGTTTCGGTGCGGTCGCCGTACCGCGCGACCGTGACGTCCATGTGCAGCCGACGCCGCGGCTCGGTGGTGTCGGCATGTACATCGGGATGCTCGTCGCACTGCTGTTCGCGCAGCAGTTGCCGGCCCTGACACGTGGATTCGAGTTCTCCACCGACATCAGTGCAGTCCTGGTCGCCGGCTTCGTCATCGTGCTGGTCGGCGTGATCGACGATCGTTGGGGTCTCGACGCGCTCACCAAGTTCGTCGGTCAGGTGACCGCCGCCGGGATCCTCGCCGTGATGGGAGTCAGCTGGTACATCATCTACCAGCCCTTCGGTGACACCACGGTCATCCTCGACCAACTCCAAGCGGGACTCGTCACGGTCGGTGTGACCGTCGTGATGATCAACGCGATGAACTTCGTCGACGGCCTGGACGGCCTCGCGGCCGGGCTCGGACTGATCGCTTCGCTCGCGATCTGCGCGTTCTCGGTCGGGCTGCTGCACGACCAGGGGGGCGACGTCAGCGCGTACCCGCCGGCGATGATCGCGGCGGCGCTCGCCGGTGCCTGCCTGGGCTTCCTGCCGCACAACTTCCAGCCGGCCCGGATCTTCATGGGCGACTCCGGTTCGATGCTGATCGGCCTGACGCTGGCGGCGGTCTCGACGAGCGCATCGGGTCGGATCAGTCTGAGCGCGTACGGATCCCGGGATCTGCTCGGTCTGCTCTCGCCGCTCCTGCTGGTGGGTGCGGTCATGTTCATTCCGATCCTCGACCTGCTGCTGGCCATCGTCCGACGGACCCGCGCCGGCGTGAGTCCGTTCAGCCCGGACAAGATGCATCTGCACCATCGGTTGCTGCAGATCGGCCACTCCCACCGTCGCGTCGTGCTCCTGATCTACTTGTGGGTGGCGATCCTCGCGTTCGGAGCGGTCGGTTCCGCGTTGATCGACAGGCGTGTGGTCGTTCTCCTGGTGGCCGGAGGTCTGGTGTTCGCGCTCGTGGTGACAGCCGTCCCGTCGCTGCGCTCCAGACACGACTCGGTGCGCGGCGACGGATGACTCGCGGAGCGTTCCGGGAGGGGGTTTCGGGCTTCCGTTACCCTTGGGTGTCGTGACGACCCCAGATTTGGATTCCGATATGACCACCTCCGTCCCCGGCGGCTCCACCGCTGCGCTGCGCCGTGCTGTGCAGTTCGGTGCGCTCGGCCTCGTCGTGCTCGCTGTGGTCGGCGCCGTGATCGGTGGCATCGCCGCCGGGCTGCCGGGCGTGTGGGGCGCGTTGATCGGAGCTGCGATCGGCGGCGGATTCATCCTCGTGACCGCGGTGATCGTCCTGTTCACGGCGCGTTTGCCTGCGATCACCGCGGCTGCGGTTCTGTTGGGCGGATGGCTGATCAAGATGGTGATCGCGCTCATCGTCCTCGGACTGCTCAACCCCCTCGACTTCTACAGCCGTCCGACGCTCGTAATCGTCATGGTCTGCGCGCTCGTCCTGGTGCTGGGATCGGAGACCTGGGGGGTGCTCGGCAGCAAGATGTTGTACGTGGAGCCGGCCTCCGACAGCGACGACGACGCCCCGGAGCGGTCGGCGTAGAACGGCGGACGACAGGGGTGGCCGGTCGGTAAGTCCGACCGGAAACCACCCCGTCTACGCACTGTCGTAGATGTCTTGATAAAGTTCCGTCCAAGCGAGCACAAGCAGGCGGGATTCCCAGTGTGGGATCATCGCCCCTGTGATTTGCAGGCGGAAGCCCCGGGCTGCCGCCGAGTCGACGAGTGTCGCCGACGTCGACAGCGAGTCCTTCGGGAGGATGCTGGCGATTCGCAAGGTCGATCTCGTCAGGTAGTAGATCATCACTGTCCGATCGCACCACCACTGTCCGATCGAACCGCAGGTTGACACCGACTGCGGACCGACTACGGGAGAGACCGCTGAGCGTCACATTCACGGCCGAGGGTTACACACCGCCAACCCTGGCCGACTTCAACCCGCCTGCCATTCTGTTCGGTGGCACCCCGTTCGAAATCGATCGACTGGTCATGCTCCGGCTGATCATGTGCGCCGTGCTGCTGCTGTTCTTCGTGATTGCGCTCCGGAGCCCCAAGTTCGTGCCGCGGGGCATCCAGAATGTCGCCGAATTGGCGATCGATTTCGTGCGAATCAACATCGCGGAAGAGATCCTCGGCAAGGAACAGGGCCGCAGGTTCCTTCCGGTGATCGCCACGATCTTCTTCGTGGTTGTCGCGACCAACTTCTCGGCCATCGTGCCGTTCATGAACATCTCGTCAAACGGTCGAATCGCGATGCCGATGGTTCTCGCGCTCTTCGCGTGGATCACGTTCCTCTATGTGGGCATCAAGAAGTACGGATTCTTCAAGTACTTCAAGAGCAGCATCGTTGTTCCCAACGTGCCGCCGGCCCTGCACGTCCTGCTGATCCCGATCGAGTTCATCTCGACCTTCGTTCTTCGCCCGTTCACGTTGATGGTTCGACTCATGGCGAACATGCTCGCGGGTCACATCCTGCTGGTGCTGTTCTTCGGGTCCGCCTGGTACTTCTTCTTCGAGGCCGGGAACTTCACCGCGGTGTTCGGCGTGGCGTCCGTCGCGGCGGCCGTCGCCTTTACCTTCTTCGAACTGCTTGTGATCTTCCTGCAGGCATACGTCTTCGCGCTGCTGACCGCGGTCTACATCGATACGTCGCTGCACGCGGATTCGCACTAGAACCACTGATGGCCGGCCGGCCTTCGGGCCGGCACCACTGAGAACTGAGCCCCGCACCGACCCCGGGCGTGGCCAAACGAAAGGGAAACACCACCATGAGCCTCGCGTACCTGGCACAGGAAGCCGCCGAGACCACCGTCAAGGGCTACGGCGCCATCGGCTTCGGCCTCGCCGCGATCGGCCCCGGCATCGGCATCGGTATCCTCGTCGGCAAGGCAATGGAGAGCATGGCTCGCCAGCCTGAGATGGCCGGCCAGATCCGTACCACGATGTTCCTCGGTATCGCGTTCACCGAGGCCCTCGCGCTGATCGGCCTCGTTGCCGGCTTCATTTTCTAAGACATCGTCATGGCAGCAGCAACTATCGAACTACTCGCAGCTGAAGAGCAGAACCCGCTCATCCCTGCGGTATACGACATTGTCTGGTCGATCGTCGCCCTGGCTGTCGTCGCGTTCGTCTTCTGGAAATTCGTTCTCCCCATGGCGCAGCGGGTACTCGACGAGCGCACCGAGAAGATCGAGGGCGGTCTAGCGCGCGCTGAGGCGGCGCAGAACGAGGCTCAGCAAGCGCTGGAGCAGTACCACGCGCAGCTCGCTGAGGCTCGTACCGAGGCCGCGAAGATACGCGAGGAAGCACGCACCCAGGGCCAGCAGATCATCGCTGAGATGAAGGCACAGGCTCAGGAAGAGAGCGACCGCATCGTCGCCGCCGGTCACAGCCAGTTGGTCGCACAGCGCCAGCAGATCGTGACCGAGCTGCGGGCCGACATCGGCAAGACCGCTGTCGACCTCGCCGAGAAGGTCATCGGGGAGTCTCTCGCCGACGACGTCAAGCGCGCCGGAACGGTCGATCGCTTCCTCAACGAGCTGGACGCTGTCAGCGCCGATTCCGCAGCAGGAAAGTGAGCACCATGTACGCAGCGAGCCGTGAAGCCCTGACGCAGACCCGTGCTGCGCTCAACGCGGCGTTGGATTCCGTTTCCCCCGGCGCAGCCACTGCGGCTGCGGCGCAGGCCGGATCCGAGCTGTTCTCGTTGGTCGAGGTACTCGACGGCCAGCGCACTCTCCGGAATGCGCTCGCCGACGCGTCCACGCCTGCCGCTGGTCGCCAGGGCCTGGCCCGCCAGGTGTTCTCGGGGAAGGTCGGCGCCGAGGCGCAGGCAACCCTCGAGGCCGCCGTGGGCCAGGACTGGTCGTCCTCGGCGGACCTGCTGAACTCCCTGGTCACGCTGGGACGTGAGTCCCTGCTTCGGGCTGCGGCCGACCAGAACCAGAGCGACGCGGTCGAGGACGAGCTCTTCCGCCTCGGTCGCATCGTTGCCGGCAACCCGCAGCTGGAGCAGGTCCTTTCGGATCGTTCGACGCCGTTCGCCAGCAAGCGCGAACTGCTGTCGAAGCTGCTGTACGGCAAGGTCACTGCGATCACGGAGGCCTTGGCCGTCCAGGCCGTGGGCCGACTGCGGACCGCTCCCGCGGATGCCTTCGACGAGCTGTCGGCCTTGGCCGCGGCACAGCGGAACAAGGCGGTTGCGCACGTGCGCAGCGCCTCGGCGTTGTCGAGTGAGCAGGTCGATCGGCTTGCGGCGACGCTGACTCGCACCTACGGCAAGCCCGTCACCGTGCACGTGGAGGTCGATTCCGCTCTCCTCGCCGGCATGGTCGTGCGGGTTGGTCACGAGGTCATCGACGGGAGCGCGGCCGGTCGCCTCGCTGCCCTGCGGAAGACCTTCAAGTAGCCGACGACCGAACACATACTCCCGATCTTTTCGAAGACCTGATACCGAGAGCAGGAAAAACATGGCGGAGCTGACGATCTCCTCCGACGAGATCCGTAGCGCGATCGAGAACTACACCGCGAGCTACTCACCGGAGGCCTCCCGCGAGGAGGTCGGCACGGTGTCCGACACCAGCGACGGCATCGCTCACATCACCGGCCTGCCGTCGGCGATGTCCAACGAGCTGCTGGAGTTCCCGGGCGGCGTGCTCGGCGTGGCACTGAACCTGGATGCGACCGAGATCGGCGCCGTCATCCTGGGCGACTACGAGCACATCGAAGAAGGCCAGGAAGTCAAGCGGACCGGCGACGTTCTGTCGGTGCCGGTCGGCGACGGCTACCTGGGCCGCGTCGTGGACCCGCTGGGTCGTCCGATCGACGGCCTCGGCGACATCGAGACCACCGAGACCCGCGCTCTCGAGCTGCAGGCCGCCTCGGTCCTCGAGCGTCAGCCCGTCGAGGAGCCGCTGCAGACCGGCATCAAGGCGATCGACGCCATGACCCCGATCGGCCGCGGCCAGCGTCAGCTCGTCATCGGTGACCGCAAGACCGGCAAGACCGCGGTCTGCGTGGACGCCATCCTGAACCAGAAGGCCAACTGGGCGACCGGCGACCCGAAGCAGCAGGTTCGCTGCATCTACGTCGCGATCGGTCAGAAGGGCTCCACCATCGCCGGCGTCAAGCAGGCGCTCGAGGAGCAGGGCGCGATGGAGTACACCACCATCGTCGCTGCCCCGGCCTCCGACTCCGCCGGCTTCAAGTGGCTGGCCCCGTACACCGGTTCGGCCATCGGCCAGCACTGGATGTACCAGGGCAAGCACGTCCTCATCGTGTTCGACGACCTGACCAAGCAGGCTGAGGCGTACCGCGCCATTTCGCTGCTGCTGCGTCGTCCGCCGGGACGTGAGGCCTACCCGGGTGACGTCTTCTACCTGCACTCTCGTCTGCTGGAGCGTTCGGCGAAGCTGTCCGACGAGCTCGGTGGCGGTTCGCTGACGGCTCTGCCGATCGTCGAGACCAAGGCCAACGACGTCTCGGCGTACATCCCGACCAACGTCATCTCGATCACCGACGGCCAGGTCTTCCTCGAGTCCGACCTGTTCAACAAGGGCATCCGCCCCGCGATCAACGTCGGTATCTCGGTTTCCCGAGTCGGTGGCGCCGCGCAGACCAAGGGCATGAAGAAGGTCTCCGGTTCGCTGCGTCTGGAGCTGGCACAGTTCCGCGAGCTCGAGGCCTTCTCGGCCTTCGCCTCGGACCTGGACGCTGCTTCGAAGGCTCAGCTCGAGCGCGGCCAGCGCCTGGTCGAGCTGCTCAAGCAGGACCAGTACTCGCCGATCGCGGTCGAGGACCAGATCATCTCGATCTACCTCGCCGGCGAAGGCGTGTTCGACTCGGTTCCGGTCGACGACGTCCGTCGCTTCGAGACCGAGCTGCTCGAGGACCTGCACCGCAACGCTGCCGGTGTCTACGAGTCGATCAAGGGCGGCAAGGCTCTCGACGGCGAGTCGATCACCGCGCTGATGGCGGCCACCGACAAGTTCAAGCAGGGCTTCCTCGCCTCCGACGGCAGCCGTGTCGTGAACGAGGCCGCTGCCGCGGCACTCGACGCTTCCGAGGTCGGCCAGGAGAAGGTCACCGTCAAGCGCACCACTGTCAGCAAGTGAGCGTGGTCCCCATGACACAGCGTCACCCGAAGGGAGAGTGATCGACCGATGGCAAGCATTCGCGAACTGCGTTCTCGTATCAAGGCGACCAACTCGACCAAGAAGATCACCAAGGCGCAGGAACTGATCGCGACTTCGCGTATCACGAAGGCTCAGGCCCGGGTCGCGGCTTCCAAGCCGTACGCGGAGGAGATCACCAAGGTGCTCTCCGAGCTGGCGAGTGCTTCGGCGTCGCTCGATCATCCACTGCTGAACGAGCGCCCGAACCCGAAGCGTGCTGCCGTCCTGGTCGTCACCAGTGACCGCGGTATGTGTGGCGGTTACAACTCCAACGCTCTCAAGGAGGCGGAGGAGCTGTTCCAGCTGCTGCGTTCCGAGGGCAAGGAGCCTGTGATCTACGTGCTCGGTGCCAAGGGACTCGGCTACTACACCTTCCGTGGGCGGAACGTGGGCGGATCGTGGACCGGCTTCTCGCAGGAGCCCGGCTACACGGATGCCGCTACGGCGAGCCGTCACCTGGTCGAGCTGTTCATGGCCGGCTCCGGTTCCGAGGTCGAGGCCCCGAACGGCGAGGGCACGATCGAGGGCGTCGACGAGCTTCACATCGTCTACACCCGCTTCGTGTCGATGCTGACCCAGAAGCCGGAAGTCCGGCGGATGGCTCCGCTCGAGGTCGACTACGCCGATGATCACATCGAGCTGGGCGAGGACATGCTGTCCAACGGTCAGCACGACGGAAAGTCGGGTCCGGCGGCTGTCTACAACTTCGAGCCCGAAGCTGCGACGCTGCTGGCGGCACTGCTGCCCAAGTACGTCAGCACGCGCATCTACTCGGCTCTGCTGGACTCCGCCGCCTCGGAGTCTGCCGCCCGTCGTACGGCCATGAAGGCCGCGACGGATAATGCGAACGAACTGGTGAACACCCTGAGCCGTCAGGCAAACCAGGCTCGCCAGGCCCAGATCACCCAGGAAATCAGCGAGATCGTCGGTGGCGCGAATGCGCTGGCCTCGAGCGCAGGAAGTGACTAGCACATGACCGCAGCAGTAACCCAAACCAACGCGAACGGAGCGGACACCACGTCCGGCCGGGTCGTGCGGGTCATCGGTCCCGTTGTGGACGTTGAGTTCCCGCGCGGCCATGTTCCCGACCTGTTCAACGCCCTGCACTCGGAGATCACCCTCCCGTCGGTGGCGAAGACGCTGACCCTCGAGGTTGCGCAGCACCTGGGCGACAACCTGGTGCGCACCATCTCGATGCAGCCCACCGACGGCCTGGTCCGCGGCGCTGCTGTCACCAACACCGGCAAGCCGATCTCGGTTCCCGTCGGCGACGTCGTCAAGGGCCACGTGTTCAACGCCCTCGGTGACTGCCTCGACGCTCCGGGCACCGGTCGCGACGGCGAGCAGTGGGGCATCCACCGCAAGCCCCCGGCCTTCGATCAGCTCGAAGGCAAGACCGAGATCCTCGAGACCGGCATCAAGGTCATCGACCTGCTGACCCCGTACGTCAAGGGCGGCAAGATCGGTCTGTTCGGTGGTGCCGGCGTCGGCAAGACCGTTCTGATCCAGGAAATGATCACCCGTATCGCCCGCGAGTTCTCCGGAACCTCGGTGTTCGCAGGCGTCGGTGAGCGCACCCGTGAGGGCACCGACCTTCACCTCGAGATGGAAGAGATGGGCGTCCTCCAGGACACCGCCCTTGTCTTCGGCCAGATGGACGAGCCGCCGGGAACGCGTATGCGCGTCGCCCTGTCCGCGCTGACCATGGCGGAGTACTTCCGCGATGTCCAGGGCCAGGACGTGCTGCTGTTCATCGACAACATCTTCCGCTTCACGCAGGCCGGTTCCGAGGTTTCGACCCTGCTGGGTCGTATGCCTTCGGCCGTCGGTTACCAGCCCACGCTGGCGGACGAGATGGGTGAGCTCCAGGAGCGCATCACCTCGACCCGTGGCCGCTCGATCACCTCGCTGCAGGCGATCTACGTCCCCGCCGACGACTACACCGACCCGGCGCCGGCGACCACCTTCGCGCACCTCGATGCGACCACCGAGCTCTCGCGTCCGATTTCGCAGATGGGTATCTACCCCGCTGTGGACCCGCTGACGTCGACCTCGCGCATCCTGGAACCCGGCATTGTCGGTGCCGAGCACTTCCGCGTCGCGAACGAGGTCAAGCGGATCCTGCAGAAGTACAAGGAACTGCAGGACATCATCGCCATCCTCGGTATGGACGAGCTTCAGGAAGAGGACAAGGTCCTGGTCGGCCGCGCGCGCCGTATCCAGAAGTTCCTCGGCCAGAACTTCATCGTCGCCGAGAAGTTCACCGGTGAGCCCGGCTCGGTCGTGCCGCTGCGTGACACCATCGAGGCGTTCGACCGCGTCTGCAAGGGCGAGTTCGACCACCTGCCGGAGCAGGCGTTCAACAGCTGCGGTGGACTCGACGACGTCGAGGCCGCTGCCAAGAAGATCGCCGGAAAGTAGACCGACATGGCTGAGATGACCGTTGAACTCGTTGCCGTCGAGCAGCGACTCTGGTCGGGATCGGCGAAGCTCGTCAGCGCCCAGACGACCGAGGGTGAGATCGGCATCATGCCCGGGCATGAGCCGGTTCTCGGTCAGCTGGTGGAGGGCGGCGTGGTTTCGATCACGACCGTCGACGGCGAGCGTGTGGTCGCGGCTGTGCACGGCGGTTTCCTCTCGGTGACCGCTACCACGGTGACGATCCTGGCGGAGTCCGCGGACATGGCCCAGGACGTCGACGTCGAGGCGGCCAAGGCCGTCCTGGCGGAGACCACCGAGGACCTCGAGGCGATTGCGGTCGCCAAGGGTCAGCTGCGTGCGGTCGAGCGCGCCTAGTCAGTTCACGACGAGCCGCGACGGAGCCGACGAGCTGTGACGATCGGGATGGTAGTTCTCATCATTCTGGTTGTGCTGCTCGCGGTCTTCGTCGCGGCTTTCGTGTATCGGCTGACAGTTTTGCGTCGCGGCGGAACCGCCGCGATCCTGCGCGTCACTCCGTCCCCCGGCGGGAGCGGGTGGCGGCACGGGGTGGTGCGGTACGGCGAGGGCTCGCTGGTCTTCTTCAAGCTGTCGAGTCTGCGTCCCGGCCCGGACACACGGATGAGCCGTCAGGGCATCGAGGTCGGTGCCCGCCGCGGTCCGGTCGGCAACGAGTACGACATCATGACCGACGAGATCGTGATCCTCGAGGTGACGGACGGCGATCGGAGCTACGAGATCGCACTGGACCGCGGTGCGTTGACCGCGTTCCTGTCGTGGGTCGAATCGCGGCCGTCGGGGCGCTCGATGCGTGGGCGTCCGGCCTGAACGGACGGGCGCCGGCGATCATCGTTCCGAGATGACGAGGCAATGAAAAAGGGAGGCCCGCGGGCCTCCCTTTTGCGTTATCGCGATGTCGGACTCAGCCGCCCGCACCGGGCTGCCAGAGCACGTCTCCGCTGGGATTTGCCAGCCGACTGACGATGAACAGCAGGTCCGACAGCCTGTTGAGGTACTTCGCCGGAAGCACGTTGGTGTCCTCCGGGCTGGATTCGACGGCCGCCCACGCCGAGCGCTCGGCGCGCCGGGCGACTGTCCGGGCGGAGTGCAACAGGGCCCCGAGTGGGGTTCCGCCCGGCAGGATGAACGAGTGCAGTGGCTCGAGACGCTCGTTGAACTGGTCGCACCAGCCCTCGACGCGGTCGATGTACGGCTGCGTCACGCGTAGCGGCGGGTATTTCGGATCCGGGACCACGGGTGTCGAGAGGTCCGCTCCGGCATCGAAGAGATCGTTCTGGATCTGACGGAGTACGTCGACGATCTCCTCCGGGGGTGCGCCCAGCGCGAGTGCGACACCGATGCTCGCGTTGGTTTCGTCGCAGTCTGCGTATGCGATCAGCCGGGGATCGTTCTTCGAGACCCGAGAGAAGTCGCTGAGCCCGGTGGTGCCGTCGTCCCCGGTCCGGGTGTAGATCCGCGTCAAGTGAACAGCCATGGGCTAACGGTACCGCCCAGCCGTTCTGTGACGACGCTGGTTAGGCTGTGCCACTGTGAGTGAACGCTTTCTTGTCGCTGGTGGAAACCGACTCGTCGGTGAGGTGCCAGTGGGTGGGGCGAAGAACAGCGTCCTGAAGCTGATGGCCGCGGCCTTGTTGGCCGAGGGGACCAGCGTGATCAGCAACTGCCCGGACATCCTCGATGTGCCGCTGATGGCTGACGTGCTCAGGGGCCTCGGTTGCGAGGTCGTCCTGGAGGGTTCCGTCGCGACCATCACGACGCCGGCCCAGCCGAAGTACCACGCGGACTTCGCCGCCGTGCGTCAGTTCCGTGCGTCGGTGTGTGTGCTCGGACCGTTGGTTGCGCGGTGCCGCAAGGCAGTCGTCGCACTGCCCGGCGGTGACGCGATCGGGTCGAGGCCTCTCGACATGCATCAGTCCGGGCTGCGATTGCTGGGCGCGCACAGCGAGATCGAGCACGGATGCGTAGTTGCCGAGGCCGACGACCTGCACGGGGCGAACATTCGCCTGGCCTTCCCGTCGGTCGGCGCGACCGAGAACATCCTCATGGCCGCTGTCCTCGCGAAGGGCGAGACGGTCATCGACAACGCTGCGCGCGAACCGGAGATCGTCGACCTGTGCAACATGCTGACGCGGATGGGCGCGAAGATCAGTGGCGCCGGATCCACGACGCTGACCATTCGTGGAGTGCCGAAGCTGCAGCCGACCACACATCGGGTCATCGGGGACCGGATCGTCGCGGCGACGTGGGGGATCGCTGCAGCAATGACGCGCGGCGATGTCCTCGTGCGTGGGGTGAATCCGAAGCACCTCACGTTGGTGCTCGACAAGCTGCGCGCCGCAGGTTCCGAGGTCACGGTCGAAGCCGACGGGTTCCGCGTGGTGCAGGCGGATCGTCCACAGGCCGTGAACTTCGCGACGCTGCCGTACCCGGGGTTTCCCACCGACCTTCAGCCCATGGCGATCGGGCTGGCCTCGATCGCGGAGGGCACGTCGATGATTACGGAAAACGTGTTCGAGGCGCGGTTCCGGTTCGTCGAGGAGATGATCCGGTTGGGCGCCGATGCCCGGACCGACGGGCACCATGCAGTGGTACGGGGAGTTCCCGAGCTGTCGAGCGCACCGGTGTGGTCGTCGGACATTCGGGCCGGAGCCGGTCTCGTCCTCGCCGGCCTGGTCGCTGACGGCGTCACGGAGGTGCACGACGTCTACCACATCGACCGGGGCTACCCGCGGTTCGTCGAGGACCTGTCGGGACTCGGAGGCGACATCCGGCGAGTGGTCGACGATCAGTAGGGGGCAGGGCGGGGGAGCCGGCCGGCGCCCACGCGAAGGACTGTGTTCGGCGTCACAAATGGACGTTTGTCCGTAAGTGGTGCAGAACCGACGCGGTGACCTGCGGAAACGCCTGTCTTCACGTCTCCGACCAGGCAGTTTGACGACCAATACGGTCTCGCGTAACTTATTCCAGGTCAGAGCGACACGGACACCGACCCGGACCTGAGGGACTGGAAAAACGAGGTTGTACGGAGAGCGCCTGGCGAATCTGCTTTGATCGGTTCTGGTTCTCGGATTTGCGTCCGGCTCCGGTTCTGGTTAGGCTGGAACGGTTGC
>NZ_JPOC01000027.1 GCF_000738775.1 Prescottella defluvii | reverse complement strand
CACCAACCCCCTCGCCGACCCCGCCGACCCACTCGCCGGCAGCAAACCCGTCGGCTTCACCCCCAACGGCGTCCCCAGCGACCTCACCGCCGACTTCGTCGAAGTCAAGGCCGGCATGGGCAACACCGACAGCCAGAGCATCGGCCCCTCCTTCGAGACCGGCGCCGGATCCGGCACCACCGGCGGCACCGGCGCCCTCGGCATCAACGGCAGCACCGTCAAACTGCCGTTCGGGCTCGACCCCGCCCGCACCCCCATCCTCGGCAGCTACCAGGACGGCGTCCAGCAACAAGCATCCGTCGTCTCCAGCTGGTACCAGCTGCCCGAACGCAGCGACGACTCCCCCCTCGTCGTGATCTCCGCCGCCGGCCGCATCTGGTCCATCGACCAGATCAGCGGACAGACCAACTACGGCCAGCCGCTGAACCTCGAATACGGCAAACGCCAACCCGACGGCACCGTCGACATCCAAGGCACCTACGTCCCCCGCGACATCGGCCCCGCACCGTCCTGGCGGAACCTGCGCATCCCGCTCGACGAACTACCCGCCGACACCGACGTCGTCCGGATCAACGCATCCGACCCCAACCTCACCGGCGACCAGTGGTTCGCGTTCACACCGCCACGCGTACCCAAACTCGACACCCTCAGCAACGTCGTCGGCACCGAACAGCCCGTCCTCCTCGACTGGGCCGTCGGACTGCAATTCCCGTGCCAACGTCCGTTCAACCACCTCAACGGCATCGCCGAAATGCCCAACTACCGGATCCTCCCCGACCGGCCCCTCGCCGTCAGCTCCACCGACACCTGGCAGTCCCTCGAAAACGGCGGACCCCTCGGCTGGACCGAAATGCTCGCCGGCGCCACCACCGTCCCGACCTACCTGAACAACGACTGGGGCCGCGACTGGGGCTCCCTCGAACGCTACGACCGGCACTACCCCGACGCCGCCACCGCGCCCGTCCAAACCGAAACCCTGAACCGCTCGGGCTTCTGGTCCCCCGGCACCCTGCGGGTCTACGAGCCGTAGGCCTGCTCCTCCTTGAGCTGAAGGGTTCCTTCATACGCTGCCAGCGTATGAAGGAACCCTTCAGCTGTTTATCCACAGGCGCGCATCCATCCACAGACCGACATTTCGCTGACGTTCCACCGCGATGCTTGACCGAACCGCCCGCCAAGCTGTCCGCATGGGACAACGAATGTGGAACTCGGATGCCATCCACGAACTCCGCCGCTTCGCGATCAACGGCATCGTGCGGGTGCGCGACCTGCTCGGGGCCGGCATGTCCGGATCGGCGATCAGCTTTCGATGTCGGCCCGAGGGTCCGTGGCAACGGATCCTCCCCGGCCTCGTTCTCATGCACAACGGTGTCCCGAGTCAGCGCGAACGGCGCACAGCAGCGCTGCTCTACTGCGGATCCGGCTCGATGTTGACGGGGCGCGCAGCACTCGCTGAACACGGCTACCGCTCGTCCGAATCATTCTCCGATGTACACGTCCTGCTCGAACATTCGAGGAGGATGCAGTCCACCGGCTTCCTCGTCGTGGAGCGGACGACCCGATTGCCCACGCCGGTGAGTCGGAGCGGACTCGCCTGCAGCCCACTCCCCCGAGCGCTGCTCGACGCCTCACGCCGCTGCACGACGACCGCAGCGGCGCGGGCCCTTCTCGCGGAAGCGGTGCAGCGCGGCGACGTCACGCCCGCGATCCTGGCGGACGAACTCGAATCGGGCAGCAACCGCGGATCTGCGCTCCCGCGAAAGATCCTGCGCGAGGTCCGCGCCGACATCCATTCGGTCGCCGAAGCCGACGCCCGAGAACTGTGGCTACGGAGCGGCCTGCCACCGATGCACTTCAACCGCCCCATCGAAAGCGCCACCGGAGAGTTCATCGCCCAACCCGACGGCTGGATCGACGACGTCGCCCTCGCATGGGAGATCGACTCGCTCGACTGGCATCTGTCCCCGGCCGAGTACGACGCCACACTCGCCCGACGGGCACGCATGCAGAACGCAGGCATCATCGTGCTCGCCGTCATCCCCCGGCAGTTGCGGGATTCCCCCGAACGCGCACTCGCCGATCTGCGCGCGCACTACGAACTGGCGCGCTCCCGACCGCGCCCACCGCTACGGATGCGGGACCGTCCGACTCCCCGAGATCAGCTGAAGGGACCCTTCATGCGCTGGGAGCGCACAAAGGGTCCCTTCAGCTGAAAACAAGGGGCGGAACGAACAGCCCGATCAGAACGGGAGCAAGTGATGCTTGCGCGGGTTCTTGAAGACCGTCTTGTCGCGGAGCAGGGTGAGTGCCTTGCGGATCTCGAGGCGGGTGGTCGACGGCTCGATGACGGCGTCGATGTAGCCGCGCTCGGCCGCGATGTACGGCGTCGCGACGTGCTCGTTGTAGAAGTTGACGAGCTGTGCGCGGACCGCCGGGGCGTTGTCGCCGGCGGCCTCGATCTGCTTGCGGGCGATGATGTTGACCGCACCCTCGGCACCCATGACCGCGATGCGGGCGGTGGGCCAGGCGAGGTTGACGTCGGCGCCGAGCTGCTTCGAGCCCATCACCGCGTAGCCGCCGCCGTACGACTTGCGCACCACGACGGTGACCTTCGGGACGGTCGCCTCGACGTACGCGAACAGGAAGCGTCCGCCGCGCTTGATGACGCCGATCTTCTCCTGCTCCACACCGACCAGGAAGCCCGGGGTGTCGACGACGAACACGAGCGGAATGTCGTACGCGTTGCAGACCCGCACGAAGTGCGCCGCCTTGTCCGACGCAGCGGCGTCGAGCGCACCGGACAGGTACATCGGCTGGTTCGCGACCACACCGACCGGACGGCCGTCGACCCGCGCGTAGCCGGTGATGACGTTGCGCGCGGACTCGGCGCGGACCTCGAGGAACTCACCGTCGTCGAAGATCTTGATGAGGATGTCGTGCATGTCGTAGCCGGCGTTGTCGGCGTCCGGCATGAACGCGTCGAGCGAGCGGTCGTCCTCGGTGATCTCCGGCTCGAGGCCCGGGTTGATGACCGGGGGCTGCTCGGTGCAGCTCGACGGCATGTAGCTGAGGTACTGGCGCGCGTACTCGAACGCGGCCTTCTCGTCGGCCGCGACGTGATGGATGTTGCCGTACTCGGCCTGGTTGCGGGCACCGCCCAGCTCGTCGAGGCTGACGTCCTCACCGGTGACGGACTTGATGACGTCCGGGCCGGTGACGAACATGTACGACTCTTCGGTCGCGATCACGATGTCGGTGTTGATCGGCGCGTATACGGCACCGCCGGCGCACTTGCCGAGAATGATCGAGATCTGCGGGCACATGCCCGACAGCGGCTCCTGACGGCGACCCATCTCGGCGTACCACGCCAGCGACGTCACCGCGTCCTGGATGCGGGCGCCTGCGGACTCGTTGATGCCGATGACCGGGCAGCCGATCTTGATGGCGAAGTCGTTGACGGCAGCGACCTTACGGCCGAAGATCTCGCCGGCGGCACCACCGAACACGGTCTGGTCGTGCGCGAACACCGCGACCGGACGTCCGTCGACCAGGCCGTGGCCGGTGACGACACCGTCACCGTACGGGTTGGAGTCGTCGCCGGGTTGGCGGGCCAGCTGCCCCATCTCGACGAACGTGCCCGGGTCGAGGAGCATGTCGATGCGCTCACGCGGCGTCGGCAGGCCCTTGTCCTTGCGCTTCTGGATCGCCCGGGGGTTGCCCGGGGCCTTCGACAGCTCGAGCTTTTCGTGCAGTTCCGCAAGTTTTTCTGCGGTGGTGGTACTCACTCAGTTGCTCCGCTTCTCGATCTCGGTCAGCTTGTTCGACAGGTCCGCGCCGACCTTGGAGATGTAGGGCTCGTCGACGATCTGGATGTGATCGCCGCCGATGTAGACGACCTCCAGGTTCTTCGCCACTTCCCCCCAGCCGCCGTCGGGCTGACGTGTCCCGAACGAGGGCTCGAGGTTGATCGCGTCGTCGTGGTACTTGTCCGCCATGTACAGCACGACGTCGCCGTCGTACTGCTGCGGATCCGCCGTCTGGATGGCCCGGTTGTCGAGCCACGACGTGCGCTGGTGCTCGATGATGCCGCCGGGGATCTTCGCGCCGCTCAGCTTCAGCAGGTCCATGAGGATCCCGATCTGCTCCTCGTCGCTGCCCGCCTGCGCCAACTGGTCGAAGGGCAGCGGCGCGTCGACGCCGTACGTCTTCTTCGCGAACTTCGCGTAGCGCTGCCAGCGGGCCCGGATCTCCTCCGGAGTGTCCTCGACCTTCTCGCCGGCCATGACGGTGTCGATCAGTCCGACGACGCGGACGTCGGCGCCCTGCTCACGCAGCAGACGGGCGACCGCGTAGGCGAGCACGCCGCCGAGCGACCAACCGGCCAGCACGTACGGGCCGTCGCCCTGGATCTCGCGCAGCAGCGGCACGTACGCCGCGGCACGCTCGTCGATCGGACCCTCGACCCGCTCGAGACCGAACATCGGAGTGTGCGCCGGCAGACGCTTGAGCAGCGGCTCGTACGCCACCGTCGACCCACCGGCCGGATGGAACACGAACACCGGCACCGCATCCGAGCCCTCGGCCCGCGGCCGCAGCGTTCGGACCAGACCGTCGATCTTCAGGCCGTCCTCGAGGTGCTGACGCACCGTCTCGGCGAGCTGCTCGATAGTCTCGGCGTCGAGCACGTCGTCGACGGTGATCTCGCCGCCGGACCGCTCCGTCAGACGCGCCGCCAACTTCTCCGCGGCCTCGTCCCCGAGGATCGGCAACGTCGCGAAGATGCTCTTCGCCGACTTCCCGGTCACCACCGCCCACGACGCGAACGTCAACCGCTCCGCCGCATCACGCGGCGGCACATCGATCTCCCCGGACTCCGCCGGAACATCCTCGGCCACCGGCGTTTCGGGAAGCTCCGGAGCAGCAGCCTCCGAAACGGCCTCCCCGGCTTCCTTCTCCGCCTGCTGCTGCGCCGCCAGCGCCGCGACCTCCTCGCGGTTCTCGACCGCGTAGTGCAGGTACTTCGCCACGTCCTGCAGGCTCGCATCCTTCACCGCCGCCAACTGCAGCTGCGGGATGTCGAACTCGTACTCGACGCGGTTCTTGATCCGGACCGCCATCAGCGAATCCAGACCCAGCTCGATCAACGGAATCTCCGCCGGCAGATCCTCCGGCGCATACCCCATCGACTCCGCCACGACGATCGTCAAGCGATCCTCGAGCGACTGCGAACTCGCCGGATCCCAACGGTCACCGAAAACCTCGACGGACTCGGCCGAAACCTCGTCCGACACCGCGGGCGCGGCGGCAACCGCGGCGACGACCGGCTCGGGCAGCGCCTCACCGGACGACACGACGGCGTCGTACACCAGCGCGAACGCACTACCGGTCTTGGCATGAACCTGCACCGACGCCCCACCGAGGTGCGGGACCAGCGTCGTGGTCAGGGTTCCCGCCGACGGCACCTCGCCGTGCGCGACGGCACCGGTCAACGCGACGTCCGCGAACAGCTGCGACGCGGCCGCGGTGACCAGTGCGCCCAGGTCCGAGACCGCGGACGCCTGCACCTCCCACGCGTGCCGGCCGTCGGGCAGCGCGACATGCGCACCCGGAACCCGGGTGTCGCCGGCCGACGACACCCGCGCGTCGATCCAGTGCCGCTTGCGCAGGAACGCGGTGCGCGGCAGGTCGGCGTAGTCACCGGCCGGCAGCAGCGACGGCAGGTCGACGGCATGCCCGTGGACGTACAGCTGCGCGAGGGCCGTGAGCACGCCGAGCGGCTCGTCCTCCTTGCGCTTGAGCGTCTGGATCAGCTGCGTGTCCGCGACACCGGCGGCCCACGCTGTTGCCGCAACGGACATCAGGGTCACCGGGTTCGGCGCGAGCTCCACGAACGTGGTGTGCCCGGCGTCGACCGCGGCCTTGACGGCGTTGGTGAAGTACACGCTGTGCCGCAGGCCCTTGGTCCAGTACTCCACCGGATGGATCGGGGCGTGCCCGGCCGGGTAGAAGGTGTCCTGGTCCACCGACGAGTACTGGCCGACCTTCAGCGTGTGCGGCTCGATACCGGCCAGTTCGGCCGCGAGCTCACCGAGCAGCGGATCGACCTGCGACGTGTGGCTGGCGCCCTTCGTCTTGAGGACCCGGGCCATCTTCTCCTCGGCCTCGGCGCGCGCGACGATCGCGTTCACCTCGGGCTCGGGGCCACCGATGACGGTGTGGGTCGGCGCCGCGTACACGCACACCTCGAGGTGCGGGAAGTCCGGCAGGACCTTCTCGATCTCGTCGGCGGTGTACTCGACCAGCGCCATGAGGCGGATGTCGTCGCCCTCGAGCAGGCCCTCGGCCTCACCCATCAGACGCGAACGCGAACAGATCACCCGGACGGCGTCCTCGAGCGACAGACCGCCCGAGACGTACGCGGCGGCGGCCTCACCCATCGAGTGCCCGACCAGCGCGGCCGGGTCGGCGCCGTGGTGGCGCAGCGTCCGCGCCAGACCGACCTGAATCGCGAAGATGCCGACCTGCGAAGTCTCGACGTCGTAGTCGATCGCGTCGTCGAGGAACTTCTCCTTCACGGAATAGCCGGCCTCGTCCTCGATGAGCGCGTCGACCTCGTCGATCGCGGCCGCGAAGACCGCGTTCTCCAGGTACATCTGCTTGGCCATCTTGCGGTGCTGCGAGCCGAAGCCCGAGAACACCCAGACCGGGCCCTTCGACGCTGGCGCGTCCGCGGACAGCACACCGGGGGTGGGCTTGCCGGCGGCGACCGCGCGCAGACCGGCGACGGCCTCGGCGCGGGTCTTGGCGATGACGACGGCACGGGAACGACCGTGGTTGCGCTTGGCGAGGGTGCGCGCGACGTCGGCGAGCGGCGTGCGGCTGCCCTCCTCGGTCTCGAGCCAGTTCGCGAGATCCTCCGCGGCGCGGCGGCGGCGGGACGGCATGGACGCCGACACCGCGAGCACGACGGCGGTCTCGGCGACCTGCGTCGCGTCGTCCAGGCCCACCGACTCGGCGGCCTCGGCGAGCATCCGCTCGGCCTCGGCCTCGATGGTGGTGTTCTCGTGGTCGAGGTCGGCGGGGACCGCAACGTCGGCGGCGATCGCGGCGGGACCGGTGTACTCGCGGACCACGACGTGCGCGTTGGTGCCACCGAAGCCGAAACCGGACACACCCGCGACGGCGTTGCCGGTGTACCGCGGCCACGCGGTGGCCTCCGGGATCACCTTCAGGTGGGCCTTGTCGAACTCGATGTACGGGTTGGGGCCCGCGTAGTTGAGGGACGCCGGGATGACGTCCTCCTGCAGCGCGAGCACGACCTTGATCAGGCCCGCTGCACCCGCCGCGGCCTCGAGGTGACCGAAGTTGGTCTTGGCGGAACCGAGCAGCGCGGGCTTGTCGGCGTCGCGGCCACGACCGACGACGCGACCGAGGGCGTCCGCCTCGATCGGGTCGCCGAGGATGGTGCCGGTGCCGTGCGCCTCGATGTAGTCGACACCGGACGGCGCGATCCCCGCGTCGCGGTACGCGTGCCGCAGGCAGTCGGCCTGCGCGTCCGGGTTCGGTGCCAGCAGGCCGTTGGAACGACCGTCCTGGTTGACGGCGGTACCCGCGATGACCGCGAGGATCGAATCGCCGTCACGCTCGGCGTCCTCGAGACGCTTGAGGACGACGACACCGCCGCCCTCCGCACGGACGATGCCGCTCGCGTCGGAGGAGAACGCCTTGATCTTGCCGTCGGCGGTGAGCACGCCACCCTCGTCGAAGCCGAGGGTCGCGGGCGGCGCGAGCAGCATGTTGACGCCACCGGCCAGCGCGATCTCCGACTCGCCCGAACGCAGGCTGCGCACCGCCTGATGGACCGCGACCAGCGACGACGAGCACGCCGTGTCGAGGGCGATCGACGGACCACGGAAGTCGTAGAAGTACGAGACACGGTTCGCGACGATCGCGGTGGACGTGCCGGTGAGCGCATACGGGTGCGCCGACGCCGGGTCGCTCACCGCGAGCAGCTGGTAGTCGTTGGCCGACGAGCCGAGGAAGACGCCGACCTCGCGGCCCTTGAGCTGGTTCGCCGGGATGTGGGCGTGCTCGAGCGCCTCCCACGTCAGCTCCAGCGCGAGACGCTGCTGCGGATCCACGTTCTGGACCTCGAGCGGCGACATCGCGAAGAACTCCGCGTCGAAGCCCTGCACGTCGTCGAGGTAGCCACCCTTGGTGGCAGCCTTGTCGACGGCCGCAGCCACGTAGGGATCGGCGGTGAACTCGGCCCAGCGGCCCTCCGGCAGATCGGTGACCGCGTCGCGGCCCTCGATCAGCAGCTTCCACATCTCCTGCGGGGTGTGTCCGGTGCCCGGGAACCGCGACGCCAGCCCGACGATCGCGATGTCGTGGGACTGGCCGACCGGGACGCCACCGCCGTAGTACGTGGCGTCCTCGGCCTCCGCCGGCAGTTCCGGCTCGCCCTCGATGATGCGGGTGGCCAACGAGGCGATGGTCGGATGCTGGTACACGATCGTGGCGGAGAGCGTGACCCCCACGAGGTCCTCGATCTCACCCGACAACGCGACCGCGTCGCGGGAGGAGAGTCCGAACTCCTCCAACGGTCGGTCCTCGGAGATCGCCGCCACCGGTTGCCCGGTGGCCTCCGCGATCCACTTGCGCAGCCATTCGCGCAGCTGCGCGACCGTCATCTCGTGTTCAGCCATCAAATCACCAAGCTACCCGTCAGGAAAGGACTAGTCGGAAACGCTATCGGGGAATGCGGTCTGGGCGTGACCGCCACGCAGCGTTCCCTCGATGTAGCTCGCCTTGCAGGCCCGGCGCGCCAGCTTGCCGCTGGACGTACGCGGAATCGAACCGGCCGGCACCAGCAGCACGTCACGCGCGGTGACACCGTGACGCGACGAGATGGCCGCACGGACCGCGTCCGCGACGGGCTGCGGATCGGCCTTGCCGGCACCGGGTGCACGCTCCGCGACGATGACCAACTGCTCGGACGCGTCGTCCTGGTCGAACTCGAGGCCCGAGTGGGAGTTCTCGAACACGACCGACGGAAGCTGGTTGGCCGGCACCGCGAACGCGGCGACGAAGCCGGGACGCAGCGCGGCACTGGCCTCCTGCGCCGAGTACTCGAGGTCCTGCGGGTAGTGGTTGCGACCGTCGACGATCACCAGGTCCTTGACGCGACCGGTGATGTACAGCTCGCCGTCGACGAAGACGCCGTAGTCGCCGGTGCGCAGCCAGTTGGCGTCGTCCGGAGCGCCCGCGGCGTGCGTGCCCTCGGGCAGCCGCTCGAGCAGCTTGTTGTGGAAGGTCTCGGCCGTCTCCTGCTCACGACCCCAGTAGCCCTGACCGATGTTGTCGCCGTGCAGCCAGATCTCGCCGACGTAGCCGTCGGGGCGCTCGGCGCCGGTGTCGGCATCGACGATCGTCGCCCACTGGCTGCGCGAGATAGCGCCACACGCCACCTGCGCGACGGCACCGGGAGCGTCCTGGTCGACCTGGACCATGCGGCCGCCGTTGAGCTGGTCACGATCGACGTACATGACCTTGGCCTCGTCCGACGGATGCGTCGTGGACACGAACAGCGTGGCCTCCGCCATGCCGTACGAGGGCTTGATCGCGGTCTTGGGCAGACCGTACGGCGCGAACGCCTCGTTGAACTTGCGCATCGACGACACCGTGACCGGCTCGCTGCCGTTGATCAGACCGATGACGTTGCTCAGGTCGAGGTGCTCGCCGTCCTTCGGCAGACCGCGCACCGCGGCGTGCTCGAAGGCGAAGTTGGGGGCGGCGGCGTACGTGCCGGCACCGTCGGCGATCGCCGCGAGTTCCTTGATCCAGCGGTACGGGCGCGCCACGAACGCACGGGGGCTCATGATCGTGATGTACTGCCCGCCCAGCGCAGGCAGGATCACCGTCAGCAGACCCATGTCGTGGTAGAGCGGCAGCCAGGTGACGCCGCGGGAGTGCTCGCTGAGCCCGAGGGAGTCGACCATCTGCAGCACGTTGGTGGCGACACCACGATGCGTGATCTCGACGCCCGCCGGGGTGCGGGTGGAACCGGACGTGTACTGCAGGTACGCGATGTCGTCGAGTCCGATGTCGGGGCGGACCCACGTGTCACCGACACTGTCCGGGATCGCGTCGACGGCAATGATCCGGGGGCGCTTCGCGGCGGGCAGCGCACGGAAGAACTGGCGCACACCGGCCGCGGACGACGTCGAGGTGAGGATCGCGGCCGGCTCGCAGTCCCCGAGAACCGCGTGCAGCCGGTCGGTGTGACCGGGCTCGTCCGGGTCGAACAGCGGAACCGCGATACGGCCGGCGTGGATCGCCGCGAAGAATGAGGTGACGTAGTCGAGTCCCTGCGGTGCGAGGATCGCGACGCGGTCACCGGGCGCGGTGACCTGCTGCAATCGAGCCGCCACCGCACGCAGGCGCAGACCGAACTGGCCCCACGTCAGCTCGTCGGCCTCACCGTCACGCTCACGCGAGTAGTCGATGTACCGGTACACCAGCTCGCCCGCATTGTTACGCGTGTGCTCGTCGACATAGTCGATCAGCGTGTGACCCGGCGTGAGCCGGATGTGGCCCTGTTCGTCGAGGTAGTCGTCGAACATTGCGTTCATTCCTTCTCCTGTCGAAGCGATCACACAACCATCAATCGACATGATTGCGCCCCAGACTTCCTTCGCCGCGCGGATTCAATTGCTTCTCACTGCTTGATCGGTACTGGCCTGCTACTTGTCGCCACGCGTGGCTACCCTGTCCAGTGGTAGCCGCTCGCAACATTCGGGACGTCGACGGCATGCCTACGAGTCACTCCATCGACTCGAAACCAGCAACATGTTACAGATGTGCATCGATCTACTCGCCTCGGAGCAATGGGATCACAGGCGCGAACGCCTCCATCTGAGTCGGGAACACACCCACATATGACATCGACGTCTTCTCGCGTACGTTACGGATCTGATCCGCGATCTCGTCGTAGGACCCGATCGCCAGGTACGGCGAATTCAAGATCTCCTCGACCGACAATCGGGCGTCGACCTCGATGTTCGGGGGGAATCCCTGGTCGAGGGAGGCCAGGGCCATCTCCGCGGCCTGCTCACGGTCGTCCGTGACGAGGATCATCGTGATGGTCCAGTTCAACTCGATGTCGTCGAACCGGTCGCCGGCGGCGTCCCGGATCCGCTCGACACGCGCGATGGTGTTCTCCATCGTGATGCCGGACAGCAGCAACCGGCCCTCGGCGTTGGTCGGGGTGGCCACGGAGATGATGTCGGCGTACTTGGCCGCCAGCGCCAGCATCTTCGGTCCACCGCCACCGACCGCGATCGGCGGGCGCGGGCCCTGTCGCGGGCGCGGGCTGCCCTTGAGGCCACTGATCCGGTAGTGCTCGCCCTCGAAGTTGCACTCCTGCCCACGCAGCAGCGTGTCCAGAATCTGCAGGGACTCTTCAAGTTTCGCAATTCGGACACCGGGGCGCTCGTACTCGATGCCGCCCTTGTCGAATTCTTCCTTCATCCACCCGGCGCCGATGCCGAGCTCGAGCCGGCCTCCCGACAGGACGTCGATGGTGGCCGCGTCCTTGGCGAGGATCGCGGGATGACGGAAGCCGTTGGCCAGGACGGCCGTGCCCAGCCGGATCTTGTCCGTCGCGATCGCGAGCGCGCCGAGCGCCGCGATCGGACCGACCTGGTTGCCCAGATGGTCCGGGATCATGAAGCTGTCGTAGCCCAGTTCCTCGGCCTTCTGCGCGAGCTTGACGAATCGACGGGCCCCGCCTTCCTCGGCGTTCCCCTCGCCACCGGCCGCGAACCGGAACTTACGCGGCGCCCGGGAACCCGGGATGTCGGTGGAACTCATCAAAGCCTTCTTCCTCAATTCACGCATGCGAGCATGGCTGGGCCCATCGGGCACCAACCCATCAGCATAGGGACCCACCCCTGCAACCCGTGATCGGGCCGCGAGCACGGACACTACCTCGCAACTGACCGGCAGGTAGCAACTTCCGCCGACTAGGTGTCACCCGATGCGTCCGGGTGCGAACCGCTACTCGTGTGCGGGCGTCGGAGCGGCCTCGATCTTCTCTGTCGCCCAGTTCGTGATCCACTGTGTGGCGGTGGTCCCGTTGCCGTCGACGACGAACGAGTTGTACAGCGCGTGAACGGGATTGTTGTAGTACTCGCCGAGTCGTGACGCACTGCTGAGCCAGTTTCCGACCTTGAGCGCCTCGGCCGGGGCATCGCAGATTCCGTCGCTCGGCGCACAGATCTGCACCGCTCGGTCCGACAGCGAACCGAACCCGCCGGGCCGCGGCCCGGTCATCGTGATTCCGGGCAGTTTCAGCCCGGAGAGCGCCAGCTCGGCGCCGACACCGGAGACCGGCGGCCCGACGGTGGGTGCCGTCGCCGGATCACGTCGGCCGTCCGCGATGAGGCCGACGCCCAGCACGAGGTCCGCGGGCACCGGGCCGTCCCCGGCCCCGATCCGCGCCGCCACATCGCCCGCGATGACCGCGCCCTGCGAGAAACCGGCCAGCACGTACGTCGTGAGGGGGCACTCCGCGTACCGGCGCTCCATGACGCCGAGCGTGGCCTCGGTACCGGCGGCACGGGAATTGTTGTACGACTCCTGACCGTCCGGCGGCAGCGCGATCGGATTGGAGAACTGCGCGACGTACGGGACGGTGTACACGTCGGCGCGCTGCGGCGAGAAGCGCTCCTGCAGCGGCCGGGTGACGTTGAGCATGAGCGACGCGGGATTCGCGGTCGGGTTGTGCGGATCGTCGGCGGCGTTCGACTCCCACGTACCCGGAATCGAGATCACCTGGACATCCGGACAGTCGGCCGGTTGCGCACTGGGCGGCGTCGGTCCCGGAGGCGTCGGGGGCACCGGCGAGGGCACCCGCCCCGCCAACAGATACCAGACGGCCAGCACTGCGAGGACCAGCACGAGGAGCGCCGCCATGGCGACGATCCCGAAGCGCCTACGTCCCCGATTCTTCCCGGACTTCCGCGTCCCGCGTCCGCTCACACTCATCGACCGCTACTTGCTGCAGTATTCGGCCTGCGCCACGCGGATGTAGACCTGGGCGTTCTTCCCGGCCTGCTCCGGCGTCAGCTCCTCACCGGCCGCGCTCGCCTCGCTGCCGACGGCGGCGGTGACGAAGGTGGCGATCTCGGACTGCGAGCTGCCCTGCTCGGTGGCTGCACAGATGTAGTCGGCCGTCGAGACCGCGATGATGCCGCCGGCGGTGGGCGTGATGCCCTCCTTCTCCAACCCGGCGAGGAACGCCTCACCGCGCGAGGAGATCGGCACCTCGGTCGGGCCGGGGAAACCGCTCGGGACTGCCTGCGGCTCCTCGACGGGCGCCGTAGCACCGCCACCCGATCCCTGCGCCGGCGTCTGAGCCGGGGCCTCCGGGGTCGCCGACGCGCTGCCACCGGAGGGCGCCTTGGCCGACGTGGTCGAGGACGCCGACGTCGTGGTGGGGCTGCCGGTCGCCGACGAGTCGTCGTCGCCGCAGGCGACCAACAGGCTGCCGGTCGCGAGCGTCAGGGCGCCGACGGCCACCGCGCGGGCCACCGCGGAACGAGTGCGTAAGAAGTGCATTATCAGTCCTTGCGTTGACATGGGTCGTATCGATGTACGTACCGGTGCAGACTCTTGAAACAGGCTACAGATGCAATGCGGGCGGTGACCGGATCGTCCGATCCGGTCACCGCCCGCACGTGGTCAGTCAGTGGTCAGCCAAAGGGCAGTCGAAGGTCAGCGGATCGCTGCCTTGCCGTCCTTGATGGTGATGACACCGTGCTGGAAGTTCTGCTCGACACCGCCCGGGATGTCGAACTGATCACTGATCGGGAAGCCGAGGCGACCGTTCTCGTAGTTCTCGCCCTTCCAGGCGTCGAAGATCGGGCCGTTCTTGACCGACCAGGCGCCGCTGGCGGGGCTCCAGTAGATGTTGCCGTTCTGGAACCGGTTGAAGCGACCGCCATCCTTGACGGGGACCTCGCTGGTCACGGGCAGTCCGAGCCAGCCGTTCTCCCAGCCCAGGTCGCCGTACTTCTTCATGATCAGACCCTGGACCGCGTTCGCGCCGGTCTGCGGGGTCCAGTAGACGGCTCCGCCTTCGAAGCTCTGGATCAGGCCGTCCTTGCCCGGGATACTCACGGCCTCGGCCGTGGGGTACCCCAGCGCGCCGGTTTCCCAGCCCAGCTTGGACCAGGTATCCCGGATCGGGCCGGACACCGCCTGGGCGCCGGTCTGCGGCGTCCAGTAGATCGAACCGTGCTGGAAGTGGTTCAGACGGCCACGGCCGTCGGGGAGCACGACCTCGGGGCTCGTCGGCATTCCGAGGTCACCGGCCGGTCCGCCGGTGCCCTGGTACGTGCCGCCGATGCGTCCCGCCACGGGGTAGGTTCCGCTGCCCGAGTGGAAGATCCGACCGAAGCGGAAGTCCTGCGCGACACCGCCGGGCACCGAGTACTCACCGGTCAAGCAGTCGCCGATCCACGGGTTGCCGTTCGCGACCGGCGCGATGCCACCACCCGGGCCGCAGGCCGGCTTGTCGACCTCGACGCCGAGCGCGTTGGCGAGCTGAGGCCACAGCTGGTGCAGCTCGAACTCCCAGTACGGCCACGAATGCGTTCCCGACGGGCGGTAGTTCACGGTGGCGGGGATGTTCAGCTTGCGCAGCTTGGTCGTGAACGTCTGCGACGTCAGACGCGACAGGATCTCGAGACCCATACCCGCGTAGTTGGTGCTGATGCCCGGGATGCCGGACGGCTGGTCGTAGGGACCCGTCGTTCCGCTGCCGCTCGAGATGTACAGGCTGACGCCCTCGAGCTGGTCGGCCAGCAGGTACGGATCGTGCGCGGCCCACGCGTCGTTGGTGGGGTTGCCCCACATCGCGTCGGAGTCGAATCCGCCGGCCTCGGCGATCGCGAACGAGATGGCCTGCGGCATACCGAGCGTCGTGGTCGCGAGGATGCCCGACAGCGAACCGGCGAACTTGAAGAAGCCCTGGTTACGCGCCGCCAGCATCATCGCGGACGTGCCGCCCATCGACAGGCCGACGGCACCACGCGTCTGCGTGGTCCGCCACTGGCCCTCGAGGATCGGCGGAAGTTCCTTGGTGAGGAACGTCTCCCACTGGTAGTTGTGCCCGTTGTTCTGGTCGAGCCAGTCGGCGTAGAAGCTCGAGTTGCCACCGATCGGCAGCACCACGTTGACGTTCTTGTCGGCGAAGAACGCCTCGGCGTCGGTGTCGAGGGTCCAGCCGTTCTCGTCGTCCCGCGCGCGCATGCCGTCGAGCATGTAGACGGCGGGGAACTTGGCGTCCGGCTTGGCGTTCCAGTCCCGTGCGAGCAGCAGTTGCACCTGGATCGGGACACCCATCGACGGGGAGTTCACCCACACTGCGACCCGACGATCGGTGAGCCAGTCGACGCGCTGGACGGTGCCCGGGGCGCCGGCCTGCATGGTCGAGGGAGCACCGGGGGTACCGATCGACTGAGCGACGGCGGTGCCGCCCGAAGTCAGACCCGCCGCGATCGGCAGCACCAGCGCGGCCGCGGCGAAGCCGAGCGCCCGCTTGCGCCAACCTCCCCCGGCTACGTCGCGGCGCTGTGGCCGCTCGAGACCTAGTCGCATCGGGACAACTCTCCTTCGTCGTGGCGGACGCCCCCGCCGGGACTGAACATCGCTTCCTTACTACCCGGAAGGACCTTCGAAGTGGGGTTGCCGCGCTGGTGGAATAGTGAATTCGTCGTGACGAAATGCGACATGCCATTCCCCGCGCCCGAGGCGTGAGGAATGGCATGTCGGTTCAGATCATGGTTTCGATCACCGAGCGCCGAGCGCGTCGAGGATCTGGGTGCGAGACTTCCACAGCTCGTCCGACCAGTAGCCCCACGCGTGGGTGCCGTTGGCCGGGAAGCTGTAGGTCGCGGGGATCTTCAGCTTGTTGAGCTTGAGCTGGAACGCGCGGGTGTTGGCCAGCGACAGGGCTTCGAGCGCCATCGCGTTCGCGGCGTTGTAGTACTCGACCGGCTTCTTCGGGTTGTCGTACTTGCCGGGCAGACCGCTCGCGGCCGAGATGTACATCGACAGACCCTTGAGCTTGGGTGCGAAGACGAACGGGTCGTTGCGCAGCCAGCTGGGGCTCCACGGCGGGCCCCACATCGAATCGACGTTGAAGCGGCCGGCGTCGAGCATCGCGATGCGGATGGCCTCACGCATGCCCGGCGCCGAGATGTGCAGGTATCCGGAGAACGATCCGGCGAACTTGAACTGGTCCCGGTGGTACGCGGCCAGCGTCAGTGCGGCCGAACCGCCCATCGACAGTCCGAGGACGGCGTTGTTGGTGCGCGAGACGCCGCGGGTCGCCAGGTAGGCGGGGAGTTCCTCGGTCAGGAACGTCTCCCACTTGTAGGTGATCTCCTGCCCGTTGAAGTTGCTGGGCGCGTACCAGTCCGTGTAGAAGCTGGACTGGCCGCCGACGGGCAGCACCAGGGTGACGTCGTCGGCGCGGAACTGGTCGAACGCGTTGGTCTCGAAGCTCCACGCGTTGGCGTCGTCACGGGCGCGGAGTCCGTCGAGCAGATAGAGAGCGGCGTCGCCACCACGCGCGGCCCACTGGACCTGCACCTTGATGGGACCCATCGACGAAGGCACCGAGAGTTCTTCGTATCCACCCGCCGGGGCAACGGCGCGGGCCGGAGCGGCAGTCGCGACAGCGCCACCCGCGATTCCGGCGGCGAGGGGCAGCACGAGGGCCGCGGCGCCGAGCGCCATCACCCGCTGTTTGAAGCGCCGGGTCAACCTCTGTCGATCAAAACGCATGGGTACTGCTCTCTCTTCGTCTTCGTCTGCGGGCCCGCTCGCCAGAGTGAGCACCATCGGATTCCGTCGGGGAACAAGGCTTTCACCGGCCCGATCTCGACCGGGTCGGTAGTGGACCTCATCCAAGTCGCACTGCGCTCGGTGGACTTTATGTCACGGTTTGCGTTGACACAAATGCCGTGCAATGCAACGACGAGGGGTACTCGTGTGTTGCTCGTCACTCGCAATGAGATCGATTCGCCACGGCGGCACGTTACACAAACGAGACAGTTCGGGCCGGGTGAACGCTCACGACGTCGGAGTTCCGAGCCCACACCTCTGGATCTCGTACGCCGGGACGCGGTCGATCCGGTAGTCGGCGAACTCGAAGGACCGCCGGAAGTTCTGCTTGAACCTGGCCCACGTGAGCTCCGAGCGGTACGACGTGAGCAGATCCTGGGTCTGCGGGCAGGTCAGCGCCGTCCGGGCGTCGGCCACCCAGCGCTCGTCGATGAACGGCGGCAGCCACGGATGCACCGGGACCATGCCGGCGTCGGCGACGATCCAGTCCGGGGGCAGGTCCTTGTCGTGGCCGATGCGTCCCTCGGGGAGACGATCGGTGTGCGCGGCGATGGGGTTGGCCAACCCGATGTTGTCGACCACGCGCACGTCCAGCGAGACGTTCATCGAGGCCATACCGAGCATCGGGAAGAACACCGTGTGGCCGGCACCGCCGGGAGGGATCGGCAGCGGAGGCGGCACGACCCACATGAAGTCGTGAGCGCCGGAGGAGATCAGCACGCCGCCGTCCGGGGTGTCCGCGATCGTCGAGGCGATCGCCCGGACCCGCGGGAAGTCCAGGTAGTCCTCGGCGCGGATCGGGTGTTCGTGACCGGTCTCGAGCGAGTAGAACGCCCGCTCGTCGACGATTCCGTTCCGGCCGAGCACGGTGCCGTTCGGCAGGCCGCCGAGGCTGGCGGCCCACGCCGCCCACCCCACGACGCCCAGCCAGATCGCCAGCGATCCGGCACCGAGGACGACCGACCGCCGATCCCCCGTCCGCGGCACGCGGATCGGGACGACGGCCACCGGCAACAGCAGGCAGAACAGGGCCGGCAGCAGGGTCCGCCCGTGCATGAAGTCGCCGCCGACGCGAACGGCGTACGCCGCCAGGAGGAGTCCGCCGAACAGAATGAAGGACACGACGCCACGGGTGCTGCGCATCCACCGGCGAGCGCGGAGCACCCGAGACTGCGCGGGTTCCGTGGTCGCGGCGGGGACGCGCCCGGCGGACCGGGTCAGGTACCAGGCGAGCCCGGCACCGACACCGAGCAGGAGGAGCGGAATCCACAGCAGGTAGGGGCCGACGAGGTTGCCGAGGTACGCGAAGCCCTGCGCCCATTCGGAACCGCCGGCCTCCTTGGTGACCGCCGTGTTCGGGTACGGCAGGCCGTAGTAGCCCATCCGCCAGATCTGATAGCCCACCGGCACCAGGCCCGCGACCACGACGAACGCGATCCGCGAACGCCAGTCCATCTCGGTCGCCACCAGCACCATGAGCAGGGCGAGGGCGCCGAGGAGCGCCATCTCGGGGCGCACCAGCGGACTCAGGCCGGCGACGAACGCCAGCGTCAGGACCGAGGAGCGGGACGGATCGGCGGCCTGCGCCCACCGCACGAGCAGCAACGCCAGCAGGGCGATCCAGAAGAGGACCAGGCACGTTTCCAGACCGGAGGTCGCGAAGTCCCGAGCCGGGGGCAGCGCGATGTAGACGAGGACACCGGCGGGCAGGAGCACCGTCACGGTGCCCGACGCCGCGATCGTCGGCATGTAGAGACGCCTCGCGGCGACCATCGCCAGCACGACGGCACCGACGGACAGCACCAGCGCGAGCGACAGTACGACGTACTCGAGCCGGGCCTGCGTGATCCACCCGAAGGCGTACACGACGTACGTCCACAGCGTGCTGGTGTTGGCCTCCACCCGCTCGCCCGCGTTGAAGACCGGACCGTTGCCGGCGAGCAGGTTCCGCACCGTGCGCAGCACGATCAGCCCGTCGTCGGCGATCCACCGTCGCTGCCACGCGCCCCACGCGAACAGGAACGCCGTCACCACGACACCACCGACGAACACGGCGCGACGGATGCGGTTGCCCTGTCGGCTCCGATCCGCGGCGGGTTCGTCGGTGGTGCGTGTCGGCTCAGATGAGGTAGAGAGCGACACCTACTACCCCGATCCAGGCAATCGCGAGGAACTGGAGCACTCGGTCACCGAGCGCGATCTCTTCGGGCTCGCCCGCCTCGCCACCGTCGACGTCCACCGCGTATCGCAGGATGGCGATCGTGAAAGGAACCATCGAGATCGCGAACAGGTTGGTGTCGTTCGCACGATCCTGCTCGAACGCCCACAGTCCGTAGCAGAGCACGACGGCCGTCGCCGACAGCGTCCACACGAACCGCAGGTAGGTGCCGGTGTAGTACTCGAGCGACTTACGGATCTTCGCGCCGGTACGCTCCGCCAACTGCAGCTCGGCGTAGCGCTTGCCGGCCGCCATGAACAGCGACCCGAACGCCATGATCAGCAGGAACCACTGCGACAGCGGGATCTCGGCGGCCACACCGCCGGCGATCGCGCGCAGCAGGAAGCCCGACGAGACGATGCAGATGTCGAGGACGGCCTGGTGCTTGAGGCCGAAGCAGTACGCCAGCTGGATCCCGATGTACACGGCCATGACGACCGCGAGCTGCCAGTTCGCGAAGAACGACAGCAGGATCGCGCCGGAGAGAAGGACGACGGCCATTCCGTAGGCCATGTTGACCGGCAGCACGCCGGCCGCGATGGGACGGAACCGCTTGGTGGGGTGCGCCCGGTCGGCCTCGACGTCCATCGCGTCGTTGACGAGATAGATGCCCGACGCGGCCATGCAGAACACGACGAACGCGAGCGCGACCGGCAGCAGGACGTCGCCCTGCGTGACGGACCCGGCGGCCAGCGGGGCCGCGAGCACGAGCACGTTCTTGACCCACTGGCGCGGACGGACGGCCTTGACGATGCCTCCGGCCAGCGTCTTCGGGGGTCCGGTGACGACCGCCGGCTCCTCGCTCATTTCACTCCAAACTTCTGCTCGGCCCGCAGCACAGCCGCTGCGGATACGGCGCCGAGTGCCGACCCCGCGAGCACGTCGGTCGGGTAGTGCACCCCGAGAACCAGGCGCGAGAGCAGCATCGGCGGGACCAGTACCGCAGGCAAGGGTAGCCCGGTGAGTCGACCGAGCAGCACTGCCGCCGCCGTAGTGGACGTCGCGTGCGACGACGGGAAGCTCAGTTTGCTGGGCGTCGACACGTTGATCTGCACGGACGGGTCGTTCGGCCGGGGCCGGCGGATGACGCGTTTGATGACGATCGACGCCGCGTGCGCGCCGACCGCGCCGACCGCGACGCCCGCCCAGCTGCGGCGACGCGGCTTGTCCAGTGCCGCGCCGACGGCGGCGACGGCCACCCAGCCCAGGGCGTGCTCACCGAAGTGCGACATGCCCCGCGCCGCGCGGATCACCTGGGGCTTGGACCCGATGGTGGCCTGCACGGTCTGCAGGATCCGGACCTCAGATGCCGAAGACACGCTCCCACCTCTCCTTGCTGGTCAGCTCAGGCGCGGCGGCCTGGTACTCGCGGGCGACATCCGGGAACCGCTCTGCGAGTTCGCGGCGCAGGCGCAGCGACTCCTTGAGCAGTCGGGCCGCGACCTTGGGGTCACGCTTGCGGTAGACGACGCCGCGACCGTCGGCGGTGGTGACGGTGACGCCGTCCACCTGCGACAGCAGGAACCAGCGCGCGTCGAGCGTCGGCACGTTCAGCTGCGGCTGCTCGTGGTGCTCGGGCTTGGACTTCTTGACGTTGTGCACCAGACCCTTGACCAGGCGGGTGGCGATGGCCACCTTGTTGGTCGGGAGGCTGACGTTGCCGACGTCCTCGCGGGACGGGAGCGGCAGGCTCGTCGAGGACGGCAGCACCACGGCGTCGGGGTATTCCTTGCGCAGCGCGTGGACGGTACCCAGCGCGGTGGGCAGCAGGTCGGCGACGTGCTGGGGCCCCGCGAGGAAGTCCGCGATCGCCAGGTTCTGGATCGCGACGGTGGAGTACTCGAGGCACAGCAGGTGCTTGATCGTGGCCTTGACCGTGCTCAGCACCAGCCCGTTGATGCTGTCGGGCATGTGCAGCGCCGCGACGACGAGGCGGTTGCGGAGGTGGAAGTACGCCTGCCAGTCGATGGCGTCGTCCTTGTCGCTCCACGCCATGTGCCAGATCGCGATGCCGGGCACGGTGGCCGTGGGGTAGCCGGCGCGCTGGGCGCGCAGCGCGTACTCCCAGTCGTCCCACTTGATGAACAGCGGCATCGGGAGGCCGATCTCCTCCGCGCAGACGCGGGGGATCATGCACATCCACCAGCCGTTGCCGTCGACGT
This sequence comes from Prescottella defluvii, assembly GCF_000738775.1. GTDB lineage: Bacteria > Actinomycetota > Actinomycetes > Mycobacteriales > Mycobacteriaceae > Prescottella > Prescottella defluvii. The sequence goes on along the minus strand of NZ_JPOC01000027.1, from coordinate 7,459 downwards.
CGATGCGACGGTGCAGGTCCTTCGAGTTCTCGCGGTCACTGAGCGGGTACTGCGAGAAGTCGTGGTCGTACTCGGCGTTCGGCGCACCCGTCCACATCGTGACGGAGCGGTCGATCACCTCGCCCATCGTGTGCAGGTGGCTGCGCTCCTGCAGGTTGAGCATCTGACCGCCGACGAGCATGGGGCTCTTGGCGAACCGGGACATCGCGAGCGCGCGCAGGACCGAGTCCGGCTCGATCTCGATGTCGTCGTCCATGAAGAGGATGTACGGACTGTCGGTCGTCTTCAGCGCCTCGTACATGATCCGGCTGTACCCGCCGGAGCCGCCGAGGTTGCCCTGGTCGTGAATCGTGAGCCTGTCGCCGAGGATGGCGGCGGCCTCCGCGAAGCCCGGCTCGTCGCGCACCTTGCGGGTGCCCTGGTCGGGCATGATGACGGCGTCGATCACCTCGAGGACGAGGGGGTCGGAGGCGAGCGCGGTGAGCGCCTTCACGGCGTCGGTCGGACGGTTGAACGTGGGGATGCCGACGGCGACGCGACCCTCACCGGGGGCGTCGACCGGCGCGTACCAACCGGCGCTGCGCAGTTCCACCTCGGCGTCGGTGGTGATGTCGAACCAGACCCAGCCGCCGTCCTCGAACGGCCCCAGGTCCACCTGGAATTCGAGGCTCCCCTCGCGGAACTCCTTGCCCTCCACATGGATCCGTGATCCGTCCGCCTTGGAGCGGTACACGTCGACGCGGCAGTGCCCGGACAGCTCGAGCCGCAGCAGGACGGACTCGAGGACCGTCCAGCGGCGCCAGTAGCTCGCGGGGAACGCGTTGAAGTAGCTGCAGAACGACACCTCCGACTCGGCGCCGATCGACAGCGACGTGCGTGACGTCGCGTGCGCGCGGTGCGCGTTGGTCGTCGACTCCTCGGTGTAGAGGCTGCGGACGTCGAGCGGTTCACCGGCGCGCGGGAGCAGTACCCGCTGCAGCAGCGCGCTCACGCGAGGTCTCCGGCCAACTGCTCGCCGGACTCGAGGTGCGGGCGCAGCGTGTTGTCGAACATCGACAGCGCGCTGGCGATCGCCATGTGCATGTCCAGGTACTGGTAGGTGCCCAGGCGCCCACCGAACAGGACCTTCGCGTTCGCCGTCTCGGCCTTCGCGCGGTCGCGGTAGGCCTCGAGCTTGGCGCGGTCCTCGGGGGTGTTGATCGGGTAGTACGGCTCGTCGTCGCTCTCGGCGAAGCGCGAGAACTCGCGCATGATGACCGTCTTGTCCTTCGGGTAGTCCCGCTCCGGGTGGAAGTGGCGGAACTCGTGGATGCGGGTGAAGGGGACGTCGGCGTCGTTGTAGTTCATCACCGGGGTGCCCTGGAAGTCGCCGCAGTCGCTCAGGACCTCGGTCTCGAAGTCGAGGGTGCGCCAGCCCAGCTCGCCGTCGGCGTAGTCGAAGTAGCGGTCCAGCGGGCCGGTGTACACGACCGGGGCGTCGGGGTTCGCGGCACGGATGTCGTCGCGGACGTCGAACCAGTCGGTGTCGAGGCGGACGTCGATCTTGTCGTCCTTCGCCATGTTCTCGAGCCACGCGGTGTAGCCGTCGACGGGCAGACCCTCGTAGGTGTCGTTGAAGTAGCGGTTGTCGAACGTGTACCGCACCGGCAGCCGGGTGATGTTGCCGGCGGGCAGGTTCTTCGGGTCCGTCTGCCACTGCTTGGCGGTGTAGTCGCGGACGAACGCCTCGTACAGGGGGCGGCCGATCAGCGAGATCGCCTTCTCCTCGAGGTTGGACGCGTCCTTGGAGTCGAACTCGGCGGCCTGCTCGGCGATGAGGGCACGCGCCTCGTTCGGCGAGAAGTAGCGACCGAAGAACTGCGACACCAGGCCCAGGCCCAACGGGAACTGGTACGACTGGCCCTTGTGCATCGCGAAGACGCGGTGCTGGTAGCCGGTGAACTCGGTGAACTGGGTGACGTAGTCCCACACCCGCTTGTTCGAGGTGTGGAACAGGTGCGCGCCGTACTTGTGGATTTCGATCCCGGTTTCGGGCTCGGCCTCCGAGTACGCGTTGCCGCCGAGGTGGTGGCGGCGCTCGACGACGAGCACCCGCTTGCCCAGCTGCGTCGCAGCCCTCTCGGCGATCGTCAGTCCGAAGAATCCGGATCCGACGACGATGAGGTCGTACTGACCTGCGGACGGGGCGGGCGCGTTTTGGGCAGTCACGAAAAACAGGGTAGGCGACTCCGTCGCCCGTGCGCCTTTCCGGTGGCGCGAACCACCGAAAAGGCGCACGGTGTGTGGCGGCTACAGGTCCGCCGCGAACGCCAGCATGGCGTCCCGAACGAACTCCGCGGTGCCCTCGCCGTGCCGGTCGTAGTTCTGCGCGAACCGGGGATCGGACACGTACATCTCCCCCAGGCCCGCGAACTCGTCGGCGCCGGGACGACGCCCCTGCCAGCCCGCCGCGACCCACTCGTAGTGCCGGCGGGTGATCTCCTGGGCCTCGGGGCCGTCGGGTGCGAGACCGGCCGCGTGGGCGCGCCCGTAGTCGGCGGCGATGTCGAGTTGCGCCTGCTCGAAGCCCTCCTTGTCGGCCGTGGACAGTGAGCGCCACCACGTGTCGCTGCCGCGGTAGGCCTCCTCACCCCACCGCTCGATCACCTCGTCCTTGTATCGGGTGTGGTCGAATCCGTCGAACATCTCCTCGGCCATCAGTGGCTCGCCTCTCCTCGTCTTGTCCAGGGTCGTGCGCACCGACGCGATCAGGCGTTGCAGCCGAGCCTGTTCCTGCTCGAGCAGGTCGAGGTGGGTGCCGAGCGCCGTGACCGTATCGGTCTCGCCGCCGAGCAGGTCCGCGATCGCCGCCAGCCCCAGCCCCAGTTCACGCAGCAGCAGGATCCGCTGCAGTCGCACGAGCGCGGCCTGGTCGTAGAACCGATAGCCGTTGGCCCCGATCCGGCTCGGCTCGAGCAGTCCGAGGCTGCCGTAGTGCCGCAGTGTCCGGCTCGTGGTTCCGGTGATCCGCGCCAGTTGCTGGATGGACCACTCTCCGGGTCGGGTCACGTCGCCTCCTCGGTGCGTCGGTACACCCAGCGTGCAGGTTGACGTGACGTCAAGGTCAAGCGGAAACGGGAAATCGGGCAGGACCCGTGGGATGTTCCCCGGTTCCTGCCCGATTCCCGGCGACGCCGACTGCGGGCGTCCTTCTATATAGGGGTCGCTATTCGGGAGTGCCCTCCGACGCGATCTCCCCGCCGCCCGGCGGCAGTTGCTGCAGGACGACGCTGGAGTCGACGACCTGCGCGCCCAGCGTCGGCGTCCACACGATCGTGCCGCCGGCGTAGGTGCGGAACTTGCCCGACTCGTCGAGGAGCATCAGTTCGGGACCGGTGGGTGCGCCGAGACTGCCGGCCGGGCCCCCGAGTTCGCGGTACTTGACGTCGATCGGCGACTCGGGATCCACGACGTCGGCACTGCCGGGAGCATCCGCCGCGGCTGCCACGTCCGCCACGTTCACGGGGTCCGCGATCGGCAGGGGCCCGGCCGAGCCCGGCAGGACCGGGAGCGGCGGCAACGGCGGGAGCGGAGGCAGCGGCGGCAACGGGAGCGACTCGAGCGAACCCGGCGTGATCTCCGGCAGCGGCGGCAGCGGCGGCAGCGGGAGCGTCTCGAGCAGGTCCAGCGAGCCCGGCGGCAGCTCCGGCAGCGGCAGGCCCGGGATCGGCCCCGGTGCGCCACTGCCGCCGACGGTGAACCAGTCCGACTTCAGTCCCAGCTTCCATCGGGTGTCGTCGCCGGACGCCTCGACGGTGCGGGTCGAGCCCACGACCTTCACCCGGGTCACGCGTCCGCCGTCGGCGCCGAGTCCGTTGCGGCCGATCACCTCGAACGAGAACAGTTCCCCGACGCCGAACGCGTTCGCGATGGCGCCGGCCGTGACGGTCTTGGTCCAGTTCCGGTTCGGGGACACGATGTCGCCGTCGTCGACGACGGCCGGGAAGACGCCGCCGGCGGTGAATCCACCGGACGACGACGAGAACTCGGCCGCCACGGTCTGGTTGCCGCGCTTGAGCACGGTGCCGGCGGTCGAGTTCACCGCGTCGGTGGTCCGCCGGTCCTCGTTGGACGAACCCCGATACACCTGGCAGGACTGGGTGTCGCAGGTCTTCGCGTAGCCGTAGCGACGCTCGGCCGCGGCGTAGGAGCGCGCCGCGATGGCCTGGGCGCGCAGCGCCTCCCGCCCGCCGGAGTCGGCCCACGACGGCACCGACTCGGCCGGGACGACTCCGTAGAGGTACTCCTCCATCAGCACCCGGTTCACTGTCCGCCACGCGCCGTTGCCGTCCCGGGTGACGTTCATCGTGCCGCGATACGGCACGTTGCCGTCGCACAGTCGCAGGTGCTCGTTGGAGGGACGATTCGCGCCGAGATTCACCGGGTCGACCCACGCGTGTCCGGTGGAGCCGCGCCAGATCTCGCGGCCGCTGCAGCCCTCGGTGACGGTGACGTCGATGCCGCCGGGCGTCGGGGTGACGTGTGCGGCGGAATTGGGTCCGAAGGAGCGGCCGGCGACGTTGAGGCCGGCCTGCGAGTAGACGTCGAGGCGTTTGTCGTCGCGGTCGAGCAGTCGCACGGTGACGAACGGGTCGTCGACCCGGCCGAGGGTGGTGTTGCCGTAGTAGTGCCCCACGATCCGTTCCGCGGACCACCCGTGGTTCTTGGCGTAGCCGTAGGCGCCGTACTGGCCCATCCCGCGGCCGTGCCCGAATCCGTGGCCGGTCAGCGTGATCGGCGTGTCGGCGGCAACCACCTGCGTGATCGCGGGTTCCGAGTTCCGCTCGACGGCGGTGAGCGCGACCACGGCTCCCACCGCGAGAGCCGGAGCCAACCCGAGGGCTGTCAGCCTGCCGAGGGACCGGGAGGGGCCGGTCACGAATCGTCGACGGACGCGGACGCCGCGGTTCGCGGCTCTGCGAAGACGGGGGATCGCCATACTGCGCTCCTCATCGGTGAAGGGTCCGGATCATCGCGCGAGATCCGGAAACGGTCGTGCCGACGTCGCAGCTGCCGGTGGATCTGGAACGAAGCAGCGGCCCGACCTGCACACTCCAAAAAGGCTCAAGCTAAGGTTGAGCGTTATGGATGTTGCGACTAGTGTGGCAACTGTGACTGGTGTTGGCAACAGCAACTACTGAGGTAACACCAATCACATCAGTAACATCTGCATCACAAGTTGCAGACATACTCGGATGATCTGTGGACTTCTTCCCGGGGCAGCCCCCAGGATTGCGTCCGAACCCCGACCCCACCGGGATCGGTCCGGCCGAGAGGTCGCTCGCAGCGCACGAAGACACCCCGCGCACTACCACGAGGAGAATTCGCCTTGCCGCACCGTCGACCGAAGAACTCGATCGTTCTGGCCGCAGTCGCCGCGGTGGCAGTCGCCGCGCCGTTCGCGGTCCAGGCCCTGAACAGCGACCCGTCGGATGTCCTGTCCGCCAGCGATTCCTACCCCACGATCGAGACCCAGATCGCGGAGGTCGTCCTCGCCTCGGTGCCCGACATCGTGATCCCCCTCAAGGAACTCACGGGGCTGGACCTTCCGGACATCCGCCTGCGGGATCTGCAACTGCCGACCGAGATCCCGCTGCCCGGCGGCGGTTCACTCGAACTGCCGTCGCTGACCCCGCCGGACGCCCCGGGCGACATCGCCGTACCGGCACCGGCGCCGGCACCGACTCCCGACGCGACGACGATCCCGGCGGATCAGCTCGGCGCCACGGTCAAGGAGATCACGCGGGACGAGCCGTTCTCGATGGTCGCGCTCACCGCGCCGAACCTCGAGTCGACGGTCACGAAGCTGCGCGCGAAGCTGTCCGACGGGTCGTGGGGCGAGTGGTTCACCCCCGACGTGATCGAGAGCGGCAGCGCCGACATGGCGTCGCAGTCCGGCCGGCAGGGCACCGATCCCGTGTTCGTCGGCGAGACGAACGCGGTGCAGATCCTCGTGACCCCCACCCAGAACGCAGCCGGCGCTGCGGACCCCGCGGGCGCCGCAGATGTGGCGGGCACCGGTGAGCCGGCGGCACCGGCCCCGGCGGACGCACCCCCGGCGCCGGCACCGGCACCGGCCGCAGCGGACGAGGCTCAGCAGCCGCTGGGTTACGTTCCGGCTGCGGTGGCCAAGCCACTGCGCTCGGCGACCGTCACCGCGGACGACATCGCCGCGGTTCTCATCAATCCCGGTAACGGGCCGCAGGATTCGAACCTCGCGGACGTCGCGACGCCGACCTCCGTGAACGGCATCAACGTGATCTCCCGCAAGGCGTGGGGCGCGGACGAGAACATCCGCTGCGGCAGCACGACCTACGACGATTCCACCGGTGGTGCGACCGTGCACCACACGGCCGAGAACAACAACTACACGCGGGAACAGTCGGCGGGCATCGTGCGCGGCATCTACGCCTACCACGCGCAGACGCTGGGCTGGTGCGATGTCGGCTACAACGTGCTCGTCGACCGCTTCGGCCAGATCTTCGAGGGACGATTCGGTGGTCTCGACCGCCCGGTTCAGGGCGCGCATGCCGGTGGCTTCAACGAGAACACCGTCGGTATCGCGATGATGGGCAATTTCGTGAACCAGCCGGCTCCGGCGGCCACGATCGAGTCGGTGGGCAAGTACCTGGGCTGGCGACTCAAGCTCGCGAACCTGAACCCCAAGGGCACGACGACGATGTACTCGGAGGGCACCTCGTTCACGAAGTACCCGCTGGGGACGGCCGTGAAGCTGCCGATCATCTTCGCGCACCGCGACGTCGGCTACACCGAGTGCCCGGGCGGCGCCGCGTACGCCCAGATGGACCAGATCCGTGACATCGCCGCAGCCAACTACGGCGGCAACAGCGGCGGCGGTACCGTCAGCCCGCCGCCCACGAAGCCCAGCTCGGGTGGCAACAACAACGGCGGCAACGGCACCAACTCGCTCGACCTGGCGCAGCACATTCCGTCCGTCGTGAACGGCATCCTGTCGATCGCGGACTCCAATCCGATCGCGCAGCAGTGGCTGGCCACGGGCGGCAACCGCGGCATGCTCGGCGACGCACTCACCGGCCTGCTCACCACCGCGACCGGGCAGCTGTACGCGATCTTCCAGAACGGCGCGATCTTCACCTCACCGCAGGGCGGGGTGGTGACGATGCTCGGCGAGATCTTCAAGTCGTGGCAGTCGTCCGGCGGCCCGCTGAGCGACATCGGCCTGCCGATCAGCGACGAGTACCGGGTGGCCAACGGAATGCGCAGCGATTTCGAGCGCGGATCGATGATCTTCGACGAGATCACCGGTCAGGTCACGACGGTGCCCAACGCACCGGCCGCGGCGGAACCGGCACCGGCACCGGCTCCCGTCGATGCAGTCTCCGAGGCGCCGGTTCAGGTCAACTGATCACGGAACACCGAACGGGGCTGCCCTCCACGA